>DATMHR010000034.1:0-190869 GCA_035554955.1 Nocardioides sp.
GACGTTGAGGTACGCCGTCCGGGCGATCCAGCCGTCGGCGAGCTGGGTCCGGCCCATCAGCCCGTCGAGCGCGGTCGCCAGGTGGCCGCCGTGGACCGAGCCGCCGCCACCGACGAACCACCGGCTGAACCGGACCGTCGCGTCCAGCGTGCCGGGCGCCTCGTGGTGCACGGTCACGGCCGGGACGGCGGCCAGCCCGTGGTCGTCGGCCTCGTGCAGCTGTCCGTACGGCATCCCGGACTCCGGTACGACGCCTCCCGCCAGGGCCGCGCGCCACGTCCGGAGCTCCCCGGCGAGGCGCGCGGTCGTGGCCGGGTCCGGGCTGGCGCCGGCGAAGGCGCCGAGGAAGCCGCGCAGCTCGTCGAGCAGCGCGGCGTACGACGCCTCGTCGAAGTCCTCGCCCGGCTCGAGCAGGTCGAAGGGCCAGGTCATGGCGACTCAGCGACCGCCGGCGATGTCGCGCCCGATGATCTCCTTCATGATCTCGGTGGTGCCGCCGTAGATCGTCTGGATCCGGGTGTCGACGTAGGCCTTGCCGACCGGGTACTCCCGCATGAAGCCGTAGCCGCCGTGCAGCTGGAGGCAGCGGTCGACGACGCGTTTCATCAGCTCCGAGACGTACCACTTGCCCTTCGCGGCCTCGACCGGCGTGAGCTGGCCCTGGTTGAACGCGACGACCTGCGCGTCGACGTACGCCTGGGCGACGTCGAGCTCCGTCTCCATCTCGGCCAGCTCGAACCGGCTGTTCTGGAAGTCGATCAGGCGCTTGCCGAACGCGGTGCGCTCGGTGAGGTAGGCGATCGTCTGGTCGAGGGTCGCCCGCGCCGTCGTGATCGACTGGTTAGTGACGCCGAGGCGCTCGCGCGGCAGGTGGCTCATCAGGTACTTCAGCCCCTGACCCTCCTCGCCGAGCAGGTTGGCGACCGGCACCCGGGCGTCGGTGAAGTAGAGCTCCGCAGTGTCCTGCGCAGGGAGGCCGATCTTGTCCAGCTTGCGGCCCCGCTCGAAACCGGGCGTCGCGTCGGCCTCCACCATCAGCAGGCTGAAGCCGTTGGAGCCCCCCTCGGGAGACGTGCGGACCGCGAGCACGATCAGGTCGGCCATGATCCCGGACGAGATGAACGTCTTCTGCCCGTTGACGACGAAGTCGTCGCCGTCGCGCACGGCGGTCGTCCGCATCCCCTGGAGGTCGCTGCCCGTGCCCGGCTCGGTCATCGCAAGAGCGCCGATGAGGTCGCCCGAGGCGACACCGGGGAGCCAGCGCTTCTTCTGCTCCTCGTCGGCGCGCCCGAGCGCGTAGGCGAGGAACAGGTCGTCCTGGAGCCCGAGGGTGACGGAGAACGAGATCGCGTTCACGCGCGCGACCTCCTCGCCGACGACCAGGCGGTAGCGGTAGTCGTCGACGCCGCTGCCGCCGTACTCCTCGGGGACCTGGAGGGCGTAGAGGCCGGCCTCGGCCGCCTTCTTGAACGCCTCCCGCGGGATCCAGCGGTCGTCGTCCCACTGGTCCTTGAACGGGACGACCTCGCGGGCGAGGAACTCCCGCACGGTCTCGCGGTAGGCCTCGTGGTCGGCTTCGTAGAGAGTGCGCTCCATCGACGCGCCTCAGCCGAGCCGCTCGATGATGGTGACGTTGGCCTGTCCGCCGCCCTCGCACATCGTCTGGAGGCCGAACCGACCGCCCGTGCGCTCCAGCTCGTGGAGCAGGGTGATCATGATCCGCGCGCCGGAGGCGCCGAGCGGGTGACCGAGGGCGATCGCACCGCCGTTGACGTTGGTCCGCGCCGGGTCGATGCCGAGCTCCTGCTGCCACGCCAGCGCGACGCTCGCGAACGCCTCGTTGACCTCGAACAGGTCGATGTCGTCGACGCTCAGGCCGGTCTTCTCCAGGGCGCGCGCCGTCGCCGGCAGCGGGGCGTGGAGCAGGTTGACCGGGTCGCCACCGAGCACCGAGAGGTGGTGGATCCGGGCGCGGGGGGTGAACCCGTGCGCCTTGACGGCGGCCTCCGAGGCGATGAGGAGGGCGGCACCGGCGTCCGAGATCTGGCTCGAGACCGCGGCGGTGAGTCGCCCTCCCGGCACCAGCGTCCGCAGCTCGGCCATCTTCTCCAGGGAGGTGTCGGCGCGCGGGCCCTCATCGGCCTTGACGTCGCCGATCGGCTCGATCTCGGCGACGAACCGGCCCTCGCTCTGCGCGTGGAGGGCTCGGCGGTGGCTCTCCAGCGCGAACGCCTCCATGTCCTCGCGGGAGAACCCGAAGTCGGCGGCGATCCGCTCGGCGGAGTGGAACTGGGAGATCTCCTGGTTGCCGTAGCGCTGCTCCCAGCCCTCGCAGCCGGTCCACGGGTCGACGGCGCCGAACGGCTCGCCGACGGTGAAGGAGCTGAGGATCGGGTACTGGCTCATCTTCTGCACGCCGCCCGCGACGACGAGGTCCGTGGTGCCGCTCATGACTGCCTGCGCCGCGAAGTGGACGGCCTGCTGCGACGAGCCGCACTGCCGGTCGACCGTCACGCCCGGCACGGTCTCGGGCAGTCCGGCCGCGATCGCGGCCGTGCGGGCGATGTCGCCGGCCTGGCTGCCGATCGCGTCGATGCACCCGTAGATGACGTCCTCGATGGCGGACGGGTCGAAGTCGCCGCGCTCCACCAGCGCCTTGATCGGCAGCGCACCGAGGTCCGCGGGGTGGATCCCGGCGAGCCCGCCACCCCGGCGCCCCACAGGCGTCCGGACGGCGTCGACGATGTAGGCCTCTGGCATTTCGTACTCCTTGGCGATGAGATCAAACTTAAGTTAGATTCAAAACCATACGACAGGGTGCTGGCGCCGCTCCACCCGAGCACGCGTGAGTACGTAGTGGTCTGCGTATGCCTGCCGATCCGGAGCTGCGTTGCCGGCGCGAGCATGGTGGCGGCGACGTGTCTGCCACACGGAAAGGACGGGGAGGGCCATGAGTGCACTTGCGGGACCTCGCGACCACGACGGTCCAGCTGGCCTCGCCGTGGTCGCGAGCGCCGATCTGACCGCCCGCGCGGGGGCGATCTCCGAGCTTTTCGCCGATGCCGTGCGGGAGGGCGATCGGGTCGTTCTGCTCGGCTCGATGGAGGCCGACGCGGTCGCAGCGTTGCTCGCCGCGCGCGCCCAGAAGCTGAGCCTGGTCCCGATCGACTCCTCGTTCAGTCTCGAGGAGACCGCCTTCGCGATCAACGACAGCCGGGCGCGCCTGGTCCTGGTCGAGCCGGCGCGGTGGCCGTTCGCCGACCAGCTCCGCGTGCTGACGCCCGAGGTCGAGAGCTGGGCGGTGCTGCGCTCCGGCGCCGGTCGCACGCGCATGCTGCCCGACGTCCCCGACCAGGTGACCGGCACCCTGCACTACTCGGCGGCCGGCACGGGGAGGCCGACCGCCTACCGCGTGGCGGACCCCGTGGTCGATCCGCAGGGGCGTCGCGACCTCACGGCCCTGCTGGGGACGCAGGAGCTGACGGACGTGTCCTGCGTGGTCCTGACCAGCGAGCTCTCCGACCCCGCGGCGCTCCAGCTGAGCGTCGCGGCGCACGCCGCAGGGTCCCGGATCGCCATCGCCGCCGGCGGGCGGCCCGAGGACGTGATGGCCGCCGTCGACGGCGCCTCGCACGCGGTCGTCCAGCTCTCGCCCGCAACGGCGCTCGCGCTGGCGAAGGCGCTCGACGCAGGGCTGCCGGTCGCCCGTCCGCCCCGGCTGGCCCTGATCGCGGCGCCGGGCTGCCCGGCTCCGGTCACGCACCGGCTGGTGGAGGCGTGGGGCCCGGTGCTCCGCCAGGTCTACCTCGCTCCGGGCGTGGGTGCCGTCGCGGCGATCGAGGGCGTCGACGTCGTGCTCTTCCCGGGGACGATGGGTCAGCCGCTCGACGACCCCGGCGCGCCGCCGGTCAGGATCCGGGGCGAGGGCGGCAGCGCGGTCGGTCTCATCGAGGCCGAGGTGCCGGCAGGGTCGGGACGGTGGACCGCCTGGGGCGACCACGGACGCATGGAGCGCGGACGCCTGGTCGTCCTCGACCGGCACCATGCCGACAGCGACCGGAACGCGCCGACGATGCCCCAGGCGGTCGAGGCCGCGCTCGTCGCGCACCCGTGGGTCGCCGATGTCGCGGTCGTCGTCCGCAAGGACACGCTCAAGCAGCGGGTCATCGCCTTCGTCGAGCCGACGCACGACGCGGACCGTGCCCGGCTCGTCGCGACGTTGCACGAGGAGCTGGCCTCGCGCTTCCCGGCCGACTGGGTGCCGGCGCGGATCGAGGTCGCCTCGTCGCTGCCGCGCACCGCGACGGGCAAGCTCGACCGCCGCCGCTTGCGCACCTTCGACCCGATCGACTGCTCGACCCCCGCCTAGGAGCGCTCACGCATTCGCGGTGGCAGCCCCGTCGTCGGCGACCCAGGCGGCGATCTGGTTGCGGTTGTTGAAGCCGAGCTTGGTCAGGATGTTCTCGACGTGGGTCTCGGCGGTGCGCTTGGAGATGACGAGGGTCGTCGCGATGTCCTTGTTGGACAGGCCTGAGGCGACGAGGTCGGCGATCTGCCGCTCGCGTGGCGTGAGCACCGACGGTGACCCCGCGCTCACGGCCCGCTTCCGCGCGGGCCTGGCGCGGCGGGTCACGCCGCTCACCTCGGCGAGCGCGTCCGAGATCAGCGTGTCCTGCGCGGTCGTGCGGCCGGTCTCGACAGCCGCTTGGAAGGCCTCGTCCCCCAGTCGCTCCCGCGCGGTCGCCACGCAGGCGAGGTGGAACTGGTGGAGGCCGGGAAGGGCCGCGGTCGACGTCTCGATCCGCTCCCAGATCGCCTGCGCTCCGCCGAGGAGGCAGGCCGCACGCTCGGGGTCGCGGTCCACGATCATCCACCCGATCGCCTCGACGGACGTGCCGATGCCGAGGGGGTCGCGGGTCTTCTGGCGCAGCTCGAGGCTCCTGCGCTCGAGCTCGAGCGCGGTCTTGGTGTCGCCCGCCGCCCAGGTGGCGAGACCGGCGATCCACAGCGAGTAGGACCGGTACCAGCTCTCCCCGACCGGCTCGGTGACGGCCAGGCACTGCTCGTGGGCGGCCAGGGAGGCCTCGAGGTCGCCGAGGAAGCAACCGGCCAGGCCGAGGAGCGAGAGCGTGTGCGCCTCCTGGGCGGTGTCGCCCGAGGCACGGAACGCCGCGAGCGCCTCGTTGAACAGCGTCTGCGCGGTCGCCGCGTCGCCGCTGAACATCGCCAGGAACGCGCGGGCCTGGGTGAGCAGGGTCGCCGTGTGCCCGCCGACCTCACGGGCGATCCGGTCGCCCTCGGCGAACTGCTCGCGCGCCGTGTCGAGGTCGCCCTGCATGGCGGCCCACCAGCCCGCCGTCCGGAGCGCCCGGGCGCGCAGCTCGGGCGGCGCGCCGCCGCTCGCCAGGAGCCGGTCGAACCAGAGGCGACCCTGCCGCAGCAGGCCGTCCGCGAGGCCGAACTCCAGCAGGTCGGCGCCCATGGCCAGGCCGGACCCGGACTCGCCCGGCTCCGACCAGCTGAACTCCAGGCAGGAGTTGATGTTGCCGAGCTCGCGACGGAGTCGGGCCATGCCGTCGATCTGCCGAGGGCTCATCCACGTCTCGACGACGTGGCGGGTCAGGCTCACGCACCAGTCGCGGTGGCGTCGACGCAGGTCGAGGAGCTGGTCGGTGTCCCGCAGGTGGACGATCCCGCGGTGGCGGATCGGGGGGAGCATCCGGTAGCGGACCGTGGGTCCGACCGCGCTGGCGACGATGATCGACTTGTCGACGAGCGTGGCGATGACGTCCTCGACGGGCTCCTCGGTCGACCCGCAGACGGCTCGTGCGCCGTCGAGCTCGAAGCCGTCGGCGAAGACGGAGAGCCGGGCCCACATGTCCTTCTCGGCGGCGGAGCAGAGGTCGAAGCTCCACTCGATGCAGGCCGCCATGGTGCGTTGGCGGTCGGGGGCGGCCCGGCTCCCCCGGCTGAGCAGCTCCCACCGCTCGGTGATGTGCGCGGCGATGTCCTCCGGTGACATCGAGCGCAGCCGGCCGGCGGCCAGCTCGATCGCGAGGGGGAGACCCTCGAGCCGGCGGACGATCTGTGCGACGGCGTCCCGGTTGTCCGGGGTGAGCTCGAAGCCGGGGCTCGTCGCCTTGGCCCGGTCGAGGAAGAGGGTCACGCCCTCGTACTGGAGCAGCGGGCCGGCGGTGCCCGTCGGCGGCACGTCGAGCGGGTGCACGACGTGCACCGACTCGCCCTGGATCCGCAGCGGCTCCCGGCTGGTCGCGAGGATGCGCAGGTCGGGGCAGGTGCGCACCAGCGTGTCGGCCAGGACGGCGGCCGCATCGATGACGTGCTCGCAGTTGTCCAGGATGATGAAGGTCGAGCGCGACTGGAGGTACTCGACGAGCGAGGTGATCGTCGCGCGGCGCGAGCGGCCCTGGAGCCCCAGGGCCGAGGCGACCACGTAGGGCACCTGCTCGGGATCGGTGTGCGGGGCGAGGTTGGCGAAGTACACGCCGCCGGTGAACGCGCGGCGTACGTCGGCCGCCACCCGGAGAGCCAGACGCGTCTTCCCCACGCCGCCGACCCCGGTCAGGGTCACGAGGCGCGCCTCGGACAGCATCGACCGGACCTGCTGGCGGTCGCCACGGCGACCGACGAACGAGTTCACGTCGGCGGGCAGGTGGGGAAGAGGCAGGTCCAGGTCGCTCACGGGCTGTCTTCGTCATCGAATCGACAGATACCGAACGGTACCTCTCCCGGCGGGACCGCCGCCGGAGCGCCCGCTGCACGGATGTGACGAGTGGCATACGTATCGAACTACGTATCTACGCGGTCTCCTCCGTGGTGCCTGTCACGGCATCGTCAGCGGCGCCGGCACGGGGGCCGGCACCTGATCCCTGGAGGACGCGATGCACCTGAACTGTCCGGACGAGGTCGCCCGCTACGTCGGGGCGACGCTGCGCGAGATCCTCTTCGTCCCAGCGGTCGAGGCCCAGCTCGACGGCCGGCCGATGCGAGTACGGGTCGGGCTCGTCGACCCCGACTGCGTGCTCTACGTCGACACGGCTCTGCACGACGTGCGGATCGGCTCGGCTGCCGACACGACCGACGCGCTCATCGCGATGGACGGGGACACCGCCCTTGCGTGCCTCCTCGGCCAGGTGGACATCGAGGAGGCCATCGAGAGCGGCGCGGTCGTGACGGCCGGTGACGTCGTCGACCTGCTGCGATTCCTGGGGAGCGAGCCCAGTGTCCGCGACGCCTGCGCCGCCGTGCTCCAGCGCGAGGGTCGGACGGACCTGCTCGCGCTCGCCAGCTGATCCGCCCTGCTGGGCGGACCGCGTGGGCTTGACCTCGCATCGTTTTTTAATCCAGGCTAGATAAATGCGTACCGACAGAGCTGCGAGCAGCGAGAAGGAGGATCGATGAGCATCGAGGCGTCCCAGCCGCGGTCGGCCCTGATCCCCGACCACGTCGAGCTCCCCATCGAGCCCGACGGCCCCTACGGCGGTCGGACCTCCGCGGCGCTCGCCCTCGTGCCGCGGCCGGTGCGCACCGTCGTGACGGAGGCCGGCGGGATGACGAGCCTGCTCGTCCAGGTCCTCTGGAGCGCCATTCGGCACCCCCGCGGCTACTGGCTCGACGTGGTCGACGAGATGGCCTACACGATCCGACGCTCGTGGCTCTCGATCACCGCTGCCCTCTTCGGGTTCCTGCTCGCCCTCACCGTGCCGTCCATGCAGTTCGTCCAGCTGGCCGGCGTCGGTGAGCTCTACGGCCCACTGCTCCTCGTCCAGAGCGCGCGCACCTTCACGGTGTGGGTCGCGACCCTGCTGGTCGCCGGCGTCATCGGTGCTGCCATCACCGCCGAGCTCGGCTCGCGCAAGGTGCGTGAGGAGCTCGACGCCATGCAGGTCATGGGCATCGACCCGATCCGCACGCTCGTCGTCCCGCGCGTCGTCTCGGTCACGATCGTCACCACGCTGCTCGGCATCCCGGCGCTCCTGATCACCGTGGTGTCGTCGCAGTTCGGCTCCTGGTACATCGGGGCGATCGACTCGGCGTCGTTCTACAGCTTCCTGTGGACGTCCATGAGCGGTGTCGAGCTGCTCGCCATGCTCTTCAACTGCTTCCTCGCCGGGATCCTGATCGGCACGGTCTGCTGCTACAAGGGCCTCAACGCCGCCGGCGGCGCGATGGGTCTGGGCCGGGCTGTCAACCAGGCCGTCGTGATCGCGTTCGTGTCGCTGTTCGTCATGCAGCTGGGCTACAACGCCGTGATCCTCGGCTTCTTCCCCGACCTGGGAGCTCTTCGATGACCGACACGACCACGCCCCTCACCGACGCCGCGCCCGTGCCAGGTTCGAGGCGTCGCGCGGCTGAGCAGCCGCCGGCGTCGTGGGCCGGTCCGTTCCTGGAGGTCGGCGAGCTCGCCTCCTTCGGGCTCCGGGTGCTGCGGGAGCTGCCCGCTGCCGTCCGGCTCTACCCGTCGGAGGTGCTGCGCCAGGCGGGCCTGCTCATCCGCTCCAACGGCCTCGTCATCCTGTTCATGCTGTTCATGCTGGGCGCGCTCCTCGGGATCACCGGCACGGCGCTGTTCGAGGGCATCGGCCTGGACAGCTACGTCGCGGCCATCCCCGCTGTCCCGCTGATGCGCGGCGTGGTGGAGATCGTCTTCGGGTGGGTGCTGGCCGCCAAGGCCGGCTGCGGCATGGTCGCCGAGCTCGGCGCGATGCGCATCAGCGAGGAGATCGACGCGATGGAGGTCATGGGCGTGCGCTCCATCCCCTACCTCGTCGGCACCCGCGTGGCCGCCGCGATCGTGGTGCTGCCGTTCCTCTTCGTGACCTCGCTCGAGGTCTTCTTCATCGCCTCCAAGCTCTTCTTCGTCGACCTGCTCAACACGGTCTCGGCCGGCGGCTTCACCAGCGTCCTGTTCATGCTGCAAAGCCCGCGCGACCTGATGATCGCGGTCTTCTGGGGGACGCTGGTCGGCTTCGTCGTGACCGTCGTCGCGTGCTACCACGGCTACTCCGCGAAGGGCGGGCCGGTAGGCGTCGGCCGCGCCACCGCGCAGGCCATGCTCGTCAACCTGGTCCTGATCAGCCTGATCGCCATGATCCTCGCCCAGGTCTTCTACGCCAACGCGCTCAACGAAGCGTTCGGGACGTGAGCCCGTGTCACTACCTCCGCTGCCGCACGACCCTCAAGGAGACCTCATGACCTCGCTGCTCGAACGTCCCGAGGACGTGTCCGGCGTGCCCGCGAAGGCGGAGCACACCATCGAGATCAAGGACATCCACAAGAAATTCGGGTCGTCGCACATCCTGCGGGGACTGAGTGTCGACTTCAAGGACGACGCCATCACCACGGTGCTGGGCCCGTCCGGCACCGGCAAGAGCGTGCTGCTCAAGCACATCGTCGGACTGCTCGAGCCGGACGCGGGGGAGGTGCGGGTCTTCGGCACCGACATCTGGCGGGTCTCCGAGCTCGAGCGCTTCGAGCTCCGCAAGCGCTTCGGTGTCCTCTTCCAGGACGGCGCGCTCTTCGGGTCGATGAACATCTACGACAACGTCGCCTTCCCGCTCCGCAAGCACACCGACAAGGGCGAGGACGAGATCCGCGAGATCGTCATGCAGAACCTTCGCGAGGTGGGGCTCGAGGGTGCGATCGACAAGGCCCCCAACGAGATCTCCGGCGGCATGCGCAAGCGCGCGGGATTCGCGCGGGCACTGGTCATGAAGCCGGACGTGGTCCTCTTCGACGAGCCCGACTCCGGCCTCGACCCGGTGCGCACCAAGCTCCTCTCCAAGCTGATCTCGGAGATGCACCAGGAGCACGGCGGGACCTACATCGTGATCACCCACGACATCCCCACCGCCAGGACGGTGAGCGACTACGTCGCCGTCATCTGGAAGGGACAGATGGTCCACTACGGCGACGCCGAGGGCGCCTTCGGCTCCGACGACCCGTTCGTCCGCCAGTTCCTCGCCGGTGACGCGGTCGGCCCCCTGGGGATGGACTGACGGTGCTGAAGCGAATCCCGGCCCGCGCCCTGGTCGCGGGCGTCGTCCTCGCGCTCGTGGCTGCCTTCTTCGCAGTCAGGGCGCTGTCGAGCGACGACTACGAGCTGGTGCTCCTCATGCCGGCGGCCGACGGGCTCGTCGACGGCACGCCGGTGAAGATCGACGGCCGGGAGTCCGGGCAGGTCACCGACGTGTCGGTCAAGGGCAACGCCGCCCAGGTCACGATCGTCCTCGACGACTCCGCCGCGCCGCTGCACGCCGGCACGCAGGCCCGGATCGCCTGGAACTCGGTGATCGGTCGGCGCGAGATCGACATCACCCCGGGCGACGAGGCCAACGCGGCGCTCCCGACCGGCAAGGTGATCCAGAGCAAGACCGAGCGGGTCGAGCTCGACGACCTGGTCGCAGCGCTCGACGCGCCTACGCGGCGCAAGGTCAAGTCCCTCGTCTCCGACCTCCAGTCGGTCGTGGAGGGCAACCACCAGAACCTCCGGAAGACCCTGCTCTCGGCCGGCCCGTTCGTCGGCGCGCTGGGGGAGGTGCTCCAGGGCGTCGGCGCCGACGGCGACACCATCAAGCGGCTCGTCTCCGACGTACGACGCGTGACGAGCGCGCTGTCCCGGCGCGACGGCGAGCTGTCCACGTCGGTCAGCAACGTCACCGACGTCCTCGACGCCGCCGTGCAGCAGGAGCAGCAGCTGCGCGACGCCCTCGACGAGGTCAACGGCACCGTCGACGCCGGCAACCGGCTCTTCGGCAAGCTCCCGGGCGCCGTCGACGCGACCGTGCCGCTCCTGGAGGACCTGCGCCCGGCGACCGACCGCCTGCCGGCCGTCGCCCGGAGGCTGGACCCGGTGCTGAGCGACCTGCGTCCCGTGGTCCACCAGCTGCGCCCGACGCTCGCCGCAGCGCAGGGCCTGCTGGGGCAGACGCCGGCCCTCCTCGACAACGGCACGCCGGTGGTCGGCGGTGTCGACCAGGCGGTCACCTCGTTGCAGCCTGCCATCGAGTTCCTGCGCCCCTACACGCCGGAGGTCGTCGGCTTCCTGACCAACTGGGCGTCGCTGTTCTCGGCGAAGAACTCCTCGGGCCACTTCGGCCGCGCCATGATCCCGGCCTCGGCCACGTCCTTCAACAGCAATCCCGGGGTCATGCCCCCGGGCATCACCCAGTGGGAGGCGCCGCTGCCGGGGCAGCTCGCCGACCAGCCTTGGACCGACGCGAACGGAGACACGGTCCGGTGAACGCCATCCCCAGCGCCTCGCGCCGCACGTTCGTCACCGCCGCCGTGGCACTCGCCCTGCTCGTCGTCGCGGGCGTCGTCATGGTCACCCGCGGCGGTGACGACCCCGACAGCCGGCTGATCGCGGTCATCCCCGACGCGGGCGCGCTCGAGGAGGGCGCCGAGGTCCGCGCGTCCGGCGTGCTCGTCGGCCAGGTCAGCTCGATCGACCTGGTGGACGGCAAGGCACGGGTCGCCATGGACCTCAACGACGGCGTGCTCCCCGTGCATCGCGACGCGACGCTGACCGTGAAGCCGGTGAACCTGCTCGGTGAGAGCTTCCTGGCGCTCGACCCCGGCTCGGACGACCAGCCCTTCCTGGCCAGCAACGAGATCCCCGCCGACCAGGTCTCCTCCGCGGTCACCCTGCAGGACGTGCTCGACACCTTCCACGCACCCACGGCCGCCGGCCTGGCCGCCGTGGTCACCGCGCTGGGCGAGGGCATGGCCGACAACGGCGGGGAGGTGTCCGAGGCGCTCAAGGCACTGCTGCCGGCGATGACCCACGCGCAGGAGCTGGGCCGGATCCTGTCCCGCCAGAACCAGGTGCTGGGCGACCTGGTCGCGACCGCGGACCCGGTGGCTGCGGCGCTGGCCGACGACAAGGGCCGGACGCTGGACCGCCTGCTCTCCTCGACCGAGGACGCGCTGGCCGCGATCCACGCCCACGAGACGGCCTTCGGCGAGGTGCTCGCCCAGCTCCCCTCGACCCTCGTCTCGGCCCAGCGGACGCTCGCCGAGTTCGGCGGCGTCGCGGACACGGCGACGCCGACCCTGCGCGCGCTGCGCCCGCTCACCGGCGACCTGCAGAGTGTCGTGGCCGAGCTCAAGGACTTCGCCGACGCCGCCGACCCGGCGCTTGCCGCGCTGGAGCCCGTGCTGCAGCGTGCTGACGACCTCCTCACCGCCGCGGCGCCCGTCGTCGCCCGGCTGCGCTCGGTCGGGCCCAACCTCCGACGCGCCGCGGCCTCGCTGCTGCCGGTCGGCCGCCAGCTGCTGGACCAGCACCTGCACGGCGTCATGGAGTTCGTGCGCAAGTGGGCGCTGAGCACCAACGGACGGGACGGGATCTCCCACTACTTCCGCGGCGTCATCTACGTGACGCCCACGACCCTCGACAGCCTGCTGCAGTCGTTCGTCCCGGCTGACCTCGGCGGGAGCCCGGACTCGCCGTCCGCGACGACCCCGGACTCGCCGGGGAACCTGCTGCCGGATCTCACCGGCCCGCTGCTCGGGCCCGACAGCCCGCTCGGCAACACGCTCGACGGACTGCTGGGCGGGATCCTCGGCAACGGCAGGGCCACCCATCAACCGGCCACCCGCACCGATCGCACCAGCGCGCTGGGACTCCGGCGCGACCAGGAGCAGCGACTGGTCGGTCAGCTTCTCGGAGGTCAGCGATGAGCCCTACTCCTGTCCACCGCGACGACGTCCGGAAGTTCGCCTTCGGCATCGGGACGCTCGCCGTGCTGGTCGTGGTCGCCCTGGTCGGCGGCATCGTCCAGACCGGCGGCGCGCTGCCGGGCAAGCACTACACCTACGTCACGGCGAGGTTCACGGATGTCGGCATCCTGAAGACCGGCAAGGACGTCCGCACGGGCGGCGTTCGCGTCGGCACGGTGTCCGACATCGCCTACGACGACGGCGACGCCGTCGTCACCCTGCGCCTCGACGGCGACCAGGACGTCTACGCCGACGCCACCGCGACGGTCGCCAACGTCTCGGCGCTCGGGAAGAAGTTCGTCGACCTCGAGCCCGGTACGCCGTCGGCGGGCGCGATCGGCGCCGACGGCATCCCGCTCGAGAACACGACGGCCAGCACCTCCCTCGAGGACGTGCTCGGCGCGCTCGACCCCCGCACGCGCAAGGCGCTGAGGGGCAGCGTCGGCCAGCTCGCGACCGGCCTCAACGGGCACAGCGCCGACCTCAACACCGTCCTCGCCCGGTCACCCGAGCTGCTCGGCGACCTGGACTTCGTGACGACCGCGTTGACGTCGCCGCAAGCCGACCTCACGGGCATGGTGACCAGCGCGGACCAGCTCGTGAGCCGCTTCCGCGGGCGTGAGGACCAGATCCGTGCGCTGCTGCGCAACGCGGACCAGACCCTGGCGGCGCTCGCCGTCGACGACGGCGACCCGCTGGGCCAGACCGTGGCCGAGCTCCCGTCGACCCTGTCGACGGCCAGAGGCGCACTCGACGCCCTCTACCAGCCGGTGGTCGACGGGCACCGTGCGCTCGACGCCCTGCGCCCCGGTGCCGAGGCCCTCGGCAGGTCGACCCCCGAGCTCCGGGCGTTCCTGCGCGACGCCGTCGGACCGTTGCACAAGGTCCCCGGCGTCGCGGACAGCGCGGAGCCGGTGCTCGGCGACCTCTCGGACACCTTGGACGACGCCCGGCCGCTGGTGGGGCGCGCCGCCACCGCGGTCCAGAGCCTCGACCAGCTGCTCTACAGCTTCGCGCCCTACGCGGGCGACGCCGGCCGGTTCTTCAGCCAGCACGACCTGCTGAGCGGAACCTTGGGCAGCGACGACAAGCACTACTTCGCCGCGATGCTCACCGGCGTCGGCCTCTTCAGCGTGGACGGCCTGCCCGACCCGCTCTACGGCAGCGAGCCCTACCCGGCGCCCGGCACGGCCTGGAACCACGCGACCATCACCGACGTGAGGAAGTGAGCACCTGATGAAGCTCGTCCGCCGCCTCCTCGCCTCCCACGCCGCCGCGCCTGTCACGCGTCGCGACGACCGGTCCCGGTTCCTCCGGCTCGGTGTCGCGGTCTACGTGGTGCTCGCGATCGTCCTGCTCCTGCTCGCTGTGAAGCCGCAGATCAAGTCGCTCCTCAACCGGGACGTCGAGATGACGGCCGTGTTCAGCGACCAGTACAAGCTGCGCGAGAACGACTCCTCGGTGAAGGTCGCGGGGATCACCGTCGGCACCGTCACCGACATCGACGACGCCGACGACCACCACGTCCTGGTGACGATGAAGGTCGACCGCGACGTCTACGACCGGCTCGGTTCACGGCCGACGGCGGAGATCGAGCCGCGGACCCTGCTCGGCGGCCGCTACGCGATCGACCTGCACCCCGGCGGGAACGGCGAGTTCTCCGGCGCGATCCCGTTGGAGCGCACGAAGATCCCCGTGGAGCTCGACAGCATCCTCGAGGCCCTGCCCCAGGAGGCCCGCACCGCGGTGCAGGGCCTGGTCCGGAGGGCCGGGGCCACGCTCCACCGCAGCCAGGACCAGCTGACGGGACTGCTCGACACGGCACCGGATGTCCTGGAGCCGGGCGCGCGGGTGGTGTCGGCGGTGCGGGGTGAGCGCCCGGCGACGGACCTGCAGCGCGCGGTCCGCGGTCTCGAGGTGACCGCGCGCGCCCTCGGCGGGCGCGACGCGCAGCTCGACGGCATCGTCGCCGACCTCGACACGACGACGACCGCGCTGGCCCAGCACCGGGACCAGCTCGCAGTGGTCCTGCACGAGCTTCCCGACACCCTGCGAGGCAGCCGCCGTGGGATCGCGGGTCTTGCTGACTCGGTGGACGAGCTGGAGACGACCGCGACCTCGCTGCGGCCCTCGGCTCCGCTGGTCGACGACCTCCTGGCCGAGCTGCAGCCCACGCTCCGGACGGCCGGTCCCGTCCTGCGGGACCTCGTGCCCACCCTCCGGCAGGCGCGGCCCGCGGTGCGTGAGCTGATCCCCGTCGCGCAGCAGGCGACGGGGGTCCTGCACGACCTCCGCGGCCCCGTGCTCGACCGCGTCAACGGGCCGGTCACCGACTTCCTGCTCAACCCCTGGGTCGGCACCGGCGCCTACGCGCAGAGCGCGAAGGGCTACCAGGCCGACCACAAGGTCTACGAGGAGCTCGCCTACATGGCAACCAACATCGACCGGGCCTCGATGGGCCAGGACATGCACGGATCGACCCTCGCGTTCCAGGCGGGCGTCGGCCTGAACTCGGTCGACGGACTGCCCTTCGACCTCGACAGCCTGGTCACGATGGCGCTGGACAACGCCGGGATCAGTGACCCGGCGCTGCGCGGCGCTGTACGGCGACAGGCAGGTCTCACGCGATGAGCCGGTGGAGCACGGTCGCGGGACGGATCCGCAACACGCCCGGACTTCCCCGGGACGTCGCCCTGGTGACGGCGGTCCTGGTCGCCGGCGCGCTCGTGACGGTCTACCTGTTCGGGCACTACCACGTCATCACCCCAGCGACCCGCACCTACGAGTTCTCCGCCGACTTCGACCAGGCACCGGCGGTCCAGCTGGCCAGTCGGCAGGAGGTGCGGATCGCCGGCATCCCTGTCGGCAAGATCACCGACGCGCAGGTCACCGACGACGGCAACGCCCGGCTGACCTTCAAGATCGACCCGGACGACACCGTGTACCAGAACGCCCGGCTCGTCATGCGCTCGAAGACACCGCTCAACGTCATGTACGTGACGCTCGATCCCGGGGGTCCGCCGGCGGCGCCGCTGGAGGAGGGCGGCGTCATCCCGGTCGCGCAGACCCAGCGGGTCCTCCAGCCCTACGAGCTGCTCGACGAGCTCGACCCGCGCGCCCGGACCGCGCTCACCGACCTGGTGACGCAGGCGGACGTGGCGCTCGCCGACGCACCGCAGGACCTCCCGCCCGGGCTCGACAGCGTGACGGGCGCTGCGCGCAGCTTCCAGCCGGTCGTGGACGCGCTCGAGCAGCGACGGGAGAACATCCGGCACCTGGTGACCTCGATCTCCACCATCGCCCAGGCAGCGGGGAGCGACGACGACCGGCTGGCGTCGCTGGTCGACGCGCTGTCCGGCACGTTGCGCGTGCTCGCCCAGAACGACAGCAGCCTCGGTGCATCCCTGCAGCGCCTGCCCGGTGTGACCCGCACCCTGCGCTCGGCGATGGAGAGCACGGCCCGGCTCAGCAAGGAGCTGAGCCCCACGTTGACCTCGTTGCACGACGCCTCGGGCGACCTGCCGGACGCGTTGAGCGGCCTGACGAGCACCGTGCACAACGCCGGTGACGTGCTGGTCGACGCCCGGCCCGTGGCGCGCAAGCTGCGGCCCGTCGTCGCCGACCTCCGGCCGCTGGTCTCCGACCTGCACGGTGCCCTCGGTGACCTCAGCCCGGTCGTATCGACGCTGCCCCACGCGACGGCCCAGCTCGTGCCGTGGCTCAACGACCTCGGCGCCTTCATCTACAACACGTCCTCGTCGTTCAGCCTCGGCGACGTCAACGGCGGCATGGGCCGCGCGAACGTCGTCCTCAAGCTCTACGACCCGACCGGAGGCGGTCTCCAATGACCCTCGTCAAGGCACTGCGTGCGAACGGCCGGCTGACGACCGTCCTCGTCTTCGTGCTCGCCTGCGCCGTCGGGTTCGGCGTGCTGTGGGTCAAGGCCGGCGGCACCGTCCCGCTCGTCGCCGAGGCGCGCGACTACCGCGTCGACTTCAACGCCAAGGACATCAAGAACCTCCGCGTGCACAGCGACGTCCGGATCGCGGGCGTCGTCGTCGGGCGGGTCGAGAGCCGGGAGCTGACGTCTGACGGCGTGAACGTCGAGCTCAGCCTCGATCCCGACGTCGCACCGCTCCACGAGGGCGCGACCGTCCGGGTCGGCGTGAAGTCGCTGGTCGGGTCGTCGTACGTCGACGTCAAGGACGGAGACGGCCCGGCGATCTCGTCCGGTGCGGATCTTCCTCGCGCCGACGTCGTCCCGGCGGTCGACGTCGACGAGCTGCTCAACACGCTGGACCCCAAGACCCGCAAGGCGCTCAGCGGGACGGTGCAGGCCCTCTACCAGTCGACCCGGGGCACCGGGACCGACCTCGACCGCCTGATGACCGGGCTGGGCCACGTGGGCCGCGAGGGCTACACCGTGCTGGACGCGCTCTCCGCGCAGAACCAGGACCTCGCGGCGCTGACCGTCGAGACCCGACAGCTCCTCGACGCGCTCGACGAGGGTCAGGGCCAGATCGTCGACCTCGTCGACGACGCGCAGTCCCTCACCGGCGTGACCGCCGAGAAGCGCGCCCAGGTCGAGGAGCTCGTGCGCAAGCTCCCGGGCCTGGTGCGCAACGTGGGCGCCGGAGCGGTGAGCCTGAAGCAGCTGGCCGGACCGCTGGCACCGATCCTCGCGTCCCTGCGGCAGGCGTCACCCGACCTGACTCGGGCCCTGGTCAACCTGCCCGCGGTGACGGCCGACCTGCACGGACTCCTCCCCAGCCTCGACGGCACCCTCGACCGGGCGCCCCGGACGCTGGACCGCCTGCCGGACTTCGCCACCGCGCTGAGCGACCTGGTGCCGGACGCCGACACGACGCTGCGCGACGTCGACCCGATGCTCGCCTACCTCGCGCCGTACGGGCTCGACCTCGGCGTCCTGTTCGGCAGCTTCGGCGGCTCGTTCGACACACTCGCGGAGGACGGCATCCGGCCGATCCGGCTGACCGCGACGGGCGAGGGGCTGGGCACCGTCCGCGGCATCCCGGCCAAGCTGCCGCAGACCGGGCTCTGGTGGAACAACCCCTACCCGGCGCCCGGCACCGTCGACCAGCCGCAGCCCTACCGGGGCCCCTACCCGCGGATCCACCGGGCGCCGTGAGGTCGGGGTGAGGGGAATGGACGTGCTGCGCGGGCTGCTCCGGCCGGTCTCCACCGGTCGGCGGTCTCGGCTGCTCGCCGTGATCCTCGGGGTCGGGGTGCTGGCGACGGTCGTCGTCGGCGGCCTCACCCGGCTGGAGCTGCGCACGGACACCGACTCCCTCCTCCCGGCGGGCGACCCCACGACGGCACAGCTCGCGGCCAAGGACGACGACTTCGGCGGTGACGCCGCGATCGTGATCCTCCAGTCGAAGGATGCCCGGTCGTTCTTCACCGACCAGGACCAGCTGCTCCGGCTGCTCGACCTGGAGGGCACGCTCGCCGGGCTGCCCGACGTCGCCGCCGTCTACGGGCCCGGCACCGTCCTCAACCAGACGGCGGGCGCCGCGCAGGACATGCTGGCGCAGATCATGGGTCGGCGCGACGGGCTCCGCCAGGAGTCGATCGCCGCGGCGAAGCAGGACGGTCTCTCGGACGCGGACGCAGCGGCCGCCGGACGGCGCGCGGTGCGTGCGTTCGACGAGCGCTACGGCTCGTTGTTGGTGCAGGGTCTCCCCGCCGGGCTGCCGACCCTCCGGAACCCGCAATTCGTCCAGACCGTGCTCTTCGACGACCACCAGCAGCCGCGTCCGCAGTGGCGGTTCATCGTCCCTGCCGACGACAAGGTCGCCCTCCTCGTGCGTCCCCGAGGAGGTCTGGACCAGACGGCGGCCGAGCGGCTCACGGACGGCATCAAGCGGGCGCTGGCCGACTCCGAGATCCAGACCGTGCGGACGACGGTCACCGGCGTGCCGGTCGTCACGGCGGCGCTCAGCGAGCGAGCCGCGGGAGAGGCGCCCGAGCTCGGCGCGCTCTCGGTGCTGGCCGTCGGGCTCGTCATCACCCTGGTCCCGTGGACGCGGCGGCGGCGGTCACGCCTCCGGCCGGCCTTCGCCGCAGCCATCGGCACCACGACGACGCTCGCCGCCTTCGGCTGGCTGGACCGGCCGCTGTCCCTCGGCGTCGTGGCCTTCCTCCCCATCCTGCTCGGCATCGGCAGCGACTTCCCGATCTACCTCTCCCGCGGGGTCCACAGCCGGTCCGCCCTCGTGGCCGCGGCGGCCGGCGTGATCGGGTTCGCGTCCCTGGCCCTGTCGCCCCTGCCGTTCGTCGAGGAGCTCGGCATCGCGCTGGGCGCCGGGATCACGGCCACCGTCCTCGCAGCGCTCGCCCTGCGCACCGTGCTCGGCCCGGTCCCGCCCCCGCCCGACCGGCCTCGACGCGACCGGCCCGCACGAGCAGGTGTGCCTCGCACGCTGGTGGTGGGCGTCGCCGGCATCGGCGTCCTCGCTGCGGTCGCAGGCTGGCTGCTGCTGCCCGGTCTCCCTGTCCAGTCGCAGCCGGAGGACCTCGCAGCCGGTCTGCCCGAGCTGGCCGAGGCGCAGTACGCCGAGGACGTGCTCGGGTCCACGGGCGAGGTCAGCGTCGTGGTGAAGGCCGACGACGTCGCGGCCCCCGACGTGCTGCGGTGGAGCAGGGCCAGCGAGGCGCGGGTCGTGCGCGAGCTGGGCGACCGGGTGCACCCCGTCCTCAGCCTGGCTGACCTGTTCCGCTTCCTCGGCGCGAAGCCGACGGCGGGCCAGGTCGACGCGGCGATGGAGGTCATGCCGCGCTACCTCACGTCGGCCGTCGTCCGGTCCGACCGCCGGGTGGGAGTGATGCTCTACGGGGTCGAGTTCGACGACGTCGCGGACCTCGCGATCCTCGTCGACCGCCTGCAGGACGCGGTCTCCGACCCGCCGGACGGGGCCACGGTCGAGGTGGTCGGGCTGCCGGTCACTGCCGTCCGCGGTCTCGACCTGGTGAGCCAGGGGCGCCTGCTGATCAACCTGGTCGGGATCGCGCTGGCCACGGTGGTCGTCGGCGTCGGGCTGCGGAGCGTGCGCGCGGCGCTGCGGGCGCTGGCCGTCGTCCTCCTCGCCACCGGCTGGGTCGCCGTGCTCGCGTCGGCGACGACCGGCGCGTTGAACCCCCTGACGGTGGCCATCGGCTCTCTGGTGACCGCGACCGGCTGCGAGTTCGCCGTGATGCTGCGGTCCGGTGAGGGCGGGTCCCGCGTGCCGGTCGTGACCGCCGCCCTGGCCGGCACCGCCGGCTACCTGGTGCTCGCCGCCTCACAGCTGCCGGTGCTCCGGGACTTCGGCCTGCTGCTGGCGAGCGGGGTGTTGTGCTCGCTTGCCGCGGCGCTGCTCGTGAACGCGGTGCTGACCCCGGCCCGGGCACGGCCGGCCGCGGAGCCGGCGCGCGCCGACGCCGGCTCGGATGCCGCCGGGTCCCCTGACGAAGAAGCGATGGAGGAGGTCCTCGCATGATCAACCTGATGGCCCAGAAGCGGCCTCTCAAGATCGGTGTGCTCGTCGTGGCGCTGGTCCTGGTCACCGCCGCGGCGGCGCTCGGCTACCAGAAGTGGTCGTCCCGCCTTCCCGACGACGCCGTGTTCCGGTACGGCGACCGTGTGGTGACCCAGGACGAGCTCGACCAGCGGGTCGAGATCCTCGGCGCGCTCTACGGGGTCCAGCGCCCCGACGGGGACAAGGGCGACGAGTTCGACCGGGACGCCGCCAAGTCGATGGCCGTCAGCCTGATCCTCGACGACGCCGCCGAGGACCACGACATCGTCATCTCCGACCACGCCGCGCAGACCCAGCTCGACAACCTCGTCGACGACCAGCTCGTCGGCGGCCGGCCCGCCTTCGTCGACTGGCTGAAGGAGGTGGGGATCTCCGAGCAGGACGTGCTCGACGAGATCAAGCGCCAGATGGCGACCTCGCGGCTGGTCGAGGAGACCGTCGGGGACGTGCCCGCGGTGACCGAGGACGACGTCCGTGCTGCGTATGAGGAGCACAAGGACCGGATGGCGACGCCGGAGGCGCGCCACCTCCTCAACATCGTCGTCGAGACCAAGGCCGAGGCGCAGCGGGTGGCCCGGCTCGCCCGCGCCGGCCGCGACTTCGCCGACCTCGCCGCGACCTGGTCACGGGACGGCAGCACGCGCCAGTCCGGCGGCGACCTCGGCTTCGTGACGGCCGACCAGCTCGAGAGCGCCTTCCGCCAGGCCGCGTTCGGCACCCGGCAGGGCCAGGTGTTCGGCCCGGTCGAGACCCGGTACGGCTGGAACGTCGGCAAGGTCGTCGCCGTCCAGGCCTCCCAGCCGTTGAGCCTCGCCAAGGTGCACGACGAGCTGAAGGCGGAGCTCGTCAACCGCGCCCGGCTCGAGGTCTGGCGCGACCACCTCGGTCAGCTGCTGGAGGACGCGGACGTCGAGTACGCCGACGACTACCGGCCCGAGGACCCGACGGCGCCTCCGGCCGACCTGACGTCATCCGAGTCGCCGGCCAACTGACCGGCCGCCTGCCCGTGCAGAACAGGAGCACCCCATGACCCAGCTGTCCGCGCGTCCCGCTGCCCGGCCGGCCGCCGACCAGGCGCCGCCGCGCAGCTACCCCGTCCTCGCCTGGGCCGTCCTCGGCGCCCTGTGGATGGCGCTGTGCGTGCACACGGTGCTCGGCTGGGTGACCAGCGACCGCGACTTCGGGCCCGCCGAGCTCAGCCCCGGCGACACGATGCCGACGTCCTCGCTCGTCGCGCTCCGCGTGGTCGAGGTGGCCAGCGTGCTGGTCCTCCTCGCGGCGATCTGGTTCCTGGCGGTGCGCCCGTGGCGGCTGCGCCGCGAGGTCAGGATCGAGGGCCTGCTGATCGTCGGCGGCATCTTCGGCTTCGTCATGGACTCCTGGCTCAACGTCTATGGGTTCCTCTTCTCCTTCAACTCCCACTCGGTGAACCTCGGTGCGTGGTCGGCGCACCTCCCGTTCCACACGCCCGGCGTGCCGACGGAGTACGGCGAGGCCTTGCTCTGGGGCCTGCCGATGTACGTCTACTTCTGCTCGGGGGAGGCGGCGCTCGGCCTCGGTGTGCGGGCGCTCCTCCTGCGCCGCTGGCCGCGGATGTCCCCGACCCTGGTGCTCGCGCTCATGTGGGTCTTCTTCTTCGTGTTCGACTTCGTCATCGAGAACCTCATCATCCGCACCTCCGAGGCCTACTCCTTCGTCCGCACCGAGGGCGCCCTGACGCTGTGGGACGGGCAGCAGTACCAGTTCCCGCTCTACGAGAGCTTCCTCGTCGCCTGCGTCGCGATGGCCTTCGCGTCCGTGCGGATGTCGGCCGAGCGCGACCCCGAGGGACGCTCGTTCATCGAGCGCGGCGTCGAGCACCTGCCGACCTGGTCGCACCATCCGGCGCGTCTGCTCGCCGCGACGGGGTACGCCGCGGCCGTGCTGATGATCTGCTACCACATGCCGTTCAACTGGCTCAGCCTCGGAGGGTCGTCGATGGCCGACCTGCCCTCCTACCTGACGCCGCCGTTCTGACGGCCCTCCCGGGGCTACGGGGTGACGATCTGCGCGCACCGCGCGGCGACGGCGGCGGACTCCTCGGCGCCGAGACCGAGCAGTCGCAGCGTGAGCTCCGCCTGGACGACGACGACGGAGCGGTCGTGCTCGCCGTCGAGGATCCGGCGGATGAGCGCCAGCGACCCGGCCACGACGTTGTGGACGACCACGGTCGGGTCCGGGACGTCGAAGCGGCCGGTGGCGACCCCGGCCCGGACGACCGCCAGCGCGTCGGGACCCATGGCCCGCGAGTAGACCAGGTCGGCATGGTCGAGCCGGACCAGCAGCCGCGCGAGGTCGGGGTCGGTGAAGGCGATGCCGACGACCCGCAGCACGGCCAGGGCCGTGGTGACCGCGGGATCCTGGTCGCGGTTCTCGCTGGTGATGCCCACGGCTGCTGCCATCTCGGCGAGGGACTCCTCCACGACCGCCTCGACCAGCTCGTCCTTGTTGGCGAAGTAGGTGTAGAAGGACCCGAGTGCAACGTCGGCCTCCTCGGTGATGTCCGAGATCTTCAGCCCGGTGATCCCGTGCGAGCCGATGAGCTTGCGGCCGGCGGCCATCAGGACACCCCTCGTGCGCGCCCTCCGGCGGTCGTAGCGCGTCTCGGGCTGGGTCACGGGGGTCAGACTACGACCGGGTCCTTCGGGCCCGAGCCGATGGTGATCTCGGGGGGCGGCACGCTGCCCTCGGGCACTCCGAGGATCGCCGCCTTGACGATCGCGAGCTTCCCCGTCACCGCCACCTCCTCCTCCGGGCGGCACACGGCGAACGAGAGCACCCAGACGCTCGTGAGCGCCAGGCCCACCGACGCCAGCCACGCCAGGTGCGTCACCCACAGCGGCGCGTCCAGGTTGAGCGCGGTCCACACCGGCCAGGCGTTGGCGCCGTTCCCGATGCCGTCGGCCATCGGGATGAACGGGGCGACCAGCGCGATCCGCCACCCGGGCAGGTAGGGCTTCATCCGGTAGATCAGGGCGCCGGCGGTCAGCGGCATGATCGGGTTCACGAACACCCACCACAGCGGGAGTCCCCAGAAGTTCATCGGCTGCGGTCCGTAGTACTCGTAGGCGCCCATGACGACCCCGGGGCTCTCGAGCCCGATGTTGATGAGCACGTCCATCGCGTAGAGCGCGAAGAGTCCCTTGACGGTGACGCCGTTGGAGAAGATCCGGTAGGCGAGGTAGGCCAGGCCGCCGACGTACCAGATGTAGACCTCGTTGATGAAGAGCGGGAAGTCGCGACCCATCGAGCTGAACGTCGTCAGGGTCGCGCCCTCGCGGATGTAGCAGAGCCCGAGGGTGTCGACGATCGGCTCGAACAGGCATGCCACGCCGCCGCCGAGGAGGCAGACCGCGAGCAGTGGACCGCGGCCCGTCGCCAGGTGGCGGATCGCGACGACGACGCCGATGACGACGGGGACGCCCAGGAAGATCGTGAACGCGATCTCCGGGCCGAACGGCATCTCCGTCGTCGGGTGGGCAGGGACCGGTCGGGCGGCAGCGAGCATGAGCGGACGCTAGACCGAAACTGAGTCCAAATTCAATCTTGAATTCAAATTCAACTTCTGGAAGTGTGCTCGACGCCACCTCGCCGAACCGTCCAGGAGCCCGCCCATGGCGCACGCCGTCCACCCGCCCGAGACCGACCTGCTCCTCCCCCTGCCCGGGGGCGAGGACTGGGACCACCACACGATCCACACCCACTACTTCGGGTTCAGCGTGCCGGAGGAGCGGATCGGCGCGTTCGTCTACGTCCGCTACCAGCCGACCTTCCCTCTGTGCCAGGGCGGCGTCTCGATCTTCCAGGGGACCGGCAACGTCAACGCGATCGACGTCGCGCACCTCGACTACGAGGTCACCATGCCCTGGCCGGAGGTGGAGGGGGCGACGATCACGACGGCCAACGGCCTGCGCATCGAGTTTCTCGAGCCCGGCCGGGTCGCCCGCGTCACCTATGCGAGCAGGGACGGACGCACGAGGTTCGACGTCACCCAGACCGCCGTCACCCCGCTCCTTGTCCGAGGTCACGTGATGCCGGGGGAGGAGGACCACCACGACGACCCCGGTCGCGTACCGGGCGGGAGCGAGCAGTTCATGCACTGCGTCGGGGAGCTGGTCCTCGACGGGACGGCGTACGCGGTCGACTGCCACGCGCCGCGGGACCGGTCCTGGCGACAGGTGCGCACCGAGGACCAGGGCGGCGTGCCGGTCCCACCGGTCGGGTGGTCGCCGATGTACTTCGGGGAGGACCTCATCTTCAACCAGATCAGCTTCGAGGCCGCCGACACCGAGCCGGCCTGGGCCGGGGTCTACGAGGTGCCCGACGGCGCGCCGACCCACCACTTCGCGTGGCTTATCGCCAAGGGGGAGACGCGGGAGATCGTCCGCGTCCGCCGCAACGTCCTCGAGCGGCAGCCGCTGACGTTCGCGACGCTGCGCCAGGAGGTGGAGGCCGAGGACGCGGACGGACGCGTCTACCGCTTCACCGGCGAGGCGATCGCCACCGCGACGATCCCGGCCTGGCCCAACGTGTCCTTCCACGACAGCGTCTTCCGCTGGACCGACGAGGAAGGGCGTACCGCCCACGCGACCTACCAGGAGATCTGGTTCGACCGCTACCAGCGGGCGATGGTCGCCCGCGTGGAGACGGAAGGAGAGAGCTGATGGCACTGGCCAACAAGGACCCGCAGGAGGTCCGTGCGGCGCTCCAGGACTGGCTCGGGCGTCAGGTGCCCGGCGCGCTGGTCACCGAGTGCGACGTGCCTGCCGCGAGCGGCATGTCCAACCTCACGGTGCTGTTCACCGCGACCACCGAGGACGGCGCGCGCGAGTACGTCGCCCGGGTCGCGCCCGAGGGTCCCGCCGTGTTCCCCGACGTCGACCTGTCGAAGGAGGCGGCGGTCCTCAACGCCCTCGCGGCAACGGGGTTGCCGACGCCGCGGGTGCACTGGGTCGAGGAGGACCCGTCTGTCCTGGGCGCGCCGTTCGTGGTGATGGAACGCGCTCACGGACGGGTGCCCGCGGACGATCCGCCGTTCACCGCCGCGGGATGGGTTCTCGACCTCTCGCCGGAGGAGCAGCGCAGGCTGTGCGTGAGCTCGCTGGAGGCGATGGCTGCGGTGCACGACGCGGACTGGAAGGGGCTGGGCCTCGACCGGCTCGTCCCTGCGGAGGGTCCCTCGGCCTCCGCAGTGCTCGACGCCGACCGCGCGTACTGGAAGCGGTTCTACGACTGGGCGCGGGACGGCGAGGTGAACCCCACCGTCGAGGCCGGCCTCGCCTGGCTGGACGCCCATCGGCCCGAGGACGACCGCGATCCCGTCCTGCTGTGGGGCGACGCGCGGATCGGCAACATGCTGTTCGGCGAGGACCTCGGCGTGACCGCGATCCTCGACTGGGAGATGGTCGGCCTCGGCCAGCCGGAGGCCGACGTCGCGTGGTGGCTGTTCATCCTCCGTCACCACACGGAGGGGATCGGCATGCCGGTCCCGGCCGGCTTCCCGGGAGTCGACGAGGTCGTCGCCGTCTACGAGAAGGCGTCGGGCCGGACCCTGCGCCACCTCGGCTACTACGAGGTGTGGGCAGCCGTCCGGCTCGCGATCATCATGCACCGCGCCGGGAACCTGATGGTCCAGCTCGGTCTCCTGCCGGCGGGAGCACCGATGCGGCTCAACAACCCCGCGAGCCAGCTCCTGGCCGGGCTGATCGGTGCACCCGCTCCGACCGGCGACGCGCAGAGCTTCATCGGCAACCGGTGATGGACGACGCGGTCCTCCTCCGGCGCATCCAGGTCACCTGCGCCTGGTGCGGACCGGCCTTCGTGGTCCTGCTGTTCGGCGGCTGGGGCGGGCTGGGAGGGATGCTCCCGCTGATCGGCGCCGACACGCCGGCCGCGGAGATCGCGGCGGCGTACGGCGAGAGCCGCGTGCTCCAGGAGACCGGGCTGCTGCTCGGCCTGGTCGGGTGCTTCCTGACCATCCCGTTCTTCCTGGTCATCAGCCTGCAGCTGCGCCGGATGGAGGGCCGCGTCCCCGTCATGTCCTACCTGCAGATGGCCTCGGGCGTCATCGTCTGCGTGGTCCTCACCGTCCCGATGCTGCTGTTCATCGCGACCGCGTTCCGCCCGGAGCGCGACCTCGCGCTGACGCAGCTGATGAACGACATCGACTACATCATGCTGATCCTGCCCTGGCCGCCGATCATCGGACAGCTGGTCGCGATCGCCGTACCGGTCATGACGGCGAGGACGCCGGTGTTCCCGCGGTGGGTCGGCTGGTACAGCCTCTGGGTCGGGTTCCTGCTCCTGCCCGCCAGCCTCATCGTCTTCTTCAACTCCGGCGTCTTCGCGTGGACCGGCATCGTCGGCTTCTGGCTGCCGGCCGCCGTGTTCGGCACCTGGTACCTCGTCATGACCTGGGTGCTGCTGCGCGCCATCCGTTCCGAGGCGGACACCTCCGTCCCGCCCTCCCTCATCACCCAGGAGTCCTGATGGTCCCCACCGACAACCGCACCACCGACGTCCTCGTGATCGGTGCCGGCCACAACGGCCTGGTGGCCGCCGCCTACCTGGCGAAGGCCGGCATGAGCGTCCAGGTGGTGGAGGCGTCGCCCACGATCGGCGGCATGATCTCGACCAACCCGATCTTCCCGGAGGCCCCTGGCCACCTGATCAACGAGGGCGGCATCCAGGCGTCGCTGTTCCGGTCGTCGGGGATCGAGGAGCACCTCGAGCTGGGGAAGTACGGCTTCCGCCAGATCATCGCCGACCCGTTCCACGTGCACCTCGACCCCGAGGGGCCGTCCCTGGCGTTCTGGCACGACCCTGCCAGGACGGTCGACGAGCTGCGCTACTTCTCGCCCAAGGACGCTCGCGCCTACGAGCAGTTCGCCCGGTCGCTCGACGCGGCGATGGACGTCGCCATCCCCTACATGAACGCGCACCCGCTCCGTCCCGGTGGCAAGGCGCTGCGCGAGATCGTCCCGGCTGCGCTGAGGAAGCGGAAGGAGCTGATGCCGCTGACGACGTTCCTGACCACCTCCCACCGCGAGTTCATCGAGGAGCGCTTCGACAGCCCGCTGCTCCGGGCGGCGCTGGCCTCGATGCCGCCCTTCTGCTGGATGACCCAGGACGGGACGGCGTGGGCGCTGATCTACGTCGCCATGTGCCACCGCACCAACTCGGCCCGGTTCCAGGGCGGAACCGGTGCCCTCACCAACGCGCTGACCCAGGCCCTGCTCGAGCACGGCGGCACCGTGCGCGTGAACAGCCGTGTCGAGGAGCTCGTCACCCGGGGGAGCGAGGTGGTCGGCGTACGCCTCGACAACGGGGAGGAGCTCTTCGCCGGCACCACCCTGGCCTCCTGCAGCCCGAAGGCGACCCTGGCCCGGCTGCTCCCGGGGGGCATGCTGCCCGACCACCTGGAGCGTCGAGCCCGGGCGATCCCGACCAACGTGCTGGAGACGACGACGGTGAAGATCGACGTCGCGGTGTCGGGCCGGCTGTCGATGCCGAGGCACACCGCCTGGCGCAAGGACGGGCTCGACCTCACCGCCCCGATCGTCAGCTGGCAGACCTACGAGGACCACATCGACGCGTGGAACTCCGCCGTCCAGCGCAAGTACCCGGACAACGAGTGCTTCATCGGGATCGTCCCGTCGCGCCTCGATCCCACGCAGGCGCCTGCCGGCCAGGACACGTTCTGGGCGTGGTCCGGCATCTTCCCGCGCAACCCGGACATCCCGTGGTCGGAGATGAAGGACCAGGTCGGGACGAAGATGCTCAAGGAGTCCTCGCTCTACTACGAGGGCCTCGACAGCATGGAGATCAACCGGCGGGTGATGTCCGCGCCGGAGCTCGAGGAGCGGTTCAACGTGCCGGACGGCAACGTCTACCACGTCGAGCCGGTCGGCATGCGGTTCGGGGGGCTGCGCCCCGCGCAGGGCTTCGGCGCCTACGAGACGCCGGTCCCCGGCCTCTGGATCACCGGCGCCGGCACCCACCCGACGGGCGGCATCTCCGGGCTCCCGGGGAAGAACGCCGCCGAGGCGCTGATCCGGGCGAAGCGGTCGGGGAGCGGGCTCGTGTCGCGACTGTCGTGGACTAGTAGCCGGTGACGCGCTCCTAGGGCCGGTACTCGAAGACGCGCCAGACCACCTCGGCGACGGCGTCCGCGACGTCGGCGCATCGGGAGGGATCGCGCGCGAGCTGGTGGGCCGCTCGCTCGAACATCCAGGCGAGCACCTGCCCGATCGTGTCCGGGTCGCGGGCCGCCGAGGGACCGTCGGCCCAGTGGCGGCGCATCAGGTCGGCGCCCATCGCCCCGACCTCGTGGATCGCGGCCACCCAGATCCGCCGGACGTCCTCGTCCTCCTCGGCGAGGGCGACGATGGCGGCCAGGAGAGGCGCGTCGCTCACCCAGCGGTCGGTCATGTCGGCGACGATCGCGCCGACCGTGTCCCGATCGATGGTTGCCTCGGCCAGCGCCTCGGCGCCGAGCGCGAAGCGCTGCTCGACGATCTCCTCCGCGATCTTGGCGATGATGTCCCGCTTGTCCTCGAAGTGGACGTACAGCGTGGCGCGGGCGAGACCGGCCGCGCGAGCGATCTGCGCCATCGACAGACTCGTGTAGGGCTCGCCGGAAAGCAGCAGCTTTCGCGTGGCCGCGACCGCACGCGCCTGGGTCGCCTCGCGGCGCCGCGCTCCCGATCGGGCCTGCACGCTCACGTCTGAAGCCGGCCGCATCTAGCCATTCTCCCGCACCGGAGGGTGCTCGAGGCGGTCGAGCCGTTGGGACGGGCACGATGGCGTCCGCTCGGTGCCGCAGAAGGCGCCGTCGTCGAGGTACGACGGCAGGTCGATGTAGGTGTCGGCGTACATCGTGGCGAAGCTGTAGGGCAGGAAGTAGCTCAGCGCGGAGGCCGTGCAGAAGCCGGTCACGGCGAGGTAGGACAACACCTGCTTGCGCCACGACGAGATCGGTAGTGCGTCGACCCCGCGCTCGACCGCTGACCTCCCGGTCTCGTCCACGGAGTCGCGGAGCCAGGTGACCATGGTGGCGAACACGGCCGCGAACAGGGACTGGTAGAGCGGGAACTGGTAGATGCGACCCGGGAAGAGGCTGAAGTCCTTCGGGACCCCGGGGAAGACGTACATCTGGGGATAGACGAGGAGGCCGACCTCGGCCACGCAGTCCGCCACGATGAACAGCCCGAACAAGAGGGCGTAGTGACCGACCACGCCGAGTCGCGGCAGGCTCCGGCGAAGTCGCCCGAGCACCCAGCAGCCCCCCATCGCAGCGAGCAGGCCGAAGTACATGTAGAGCGGCTGCGCCCAGAGGAGGCCCTCGGCGAAGCGCTCCTGCCCGGGGCTGGGGAACAGGGGGAGGTACGTCGCCCACGAGCCGAAGCTGAGCGAGTGCGCGTTCATCGCGAACGAGTGGTTGAAGAGGTTGAGCGTGGGATCGACGACGTAGGCCACCATCATCCCCAGCAGGATCTTCCCGTCGAGGGGGACGTGCCTCGTGGACCACCAGGGCCGGACGACGAACCACCACAGCATCCCTACAGTCGCGGTGATCGACAGGACCTCGAACGCTCGCAGGTACCAGAGGAACCGGTAGGGATCGTCGCCGGGAGTGGTGCGGGTGAAGTCGTCTGACAGGACCCATCGGCCCCAGCAGTAGGCCGCGAGCGTCACAGCGACCGCTCCGAACGCCGACCAGAAGGTCAGCGGCCCCGGGGGCGCCTGGGTGCGTCCGGGTGCGTGCGGTGCCTCCGGCCGTGCCGTCACGTCCGCCCCTTGCTGCGGCGGATGACCTCGCGCGCTGCCATGTAACCGGGTGCGCCGGTGATCCCGCCGCTGGGATGGGATCCCGAGCCGCCGAGGAAGAGCCCGGGGACAGGGGTTGCGTAGCCGCTCAGGCCCCGGGCGGGACGTCGGGGGCCGCCGCGGCTCAAGACCATGTCGACGTGGGTGATGCTGCCGCCGCTGGCACCGACGAGCCGCTCGAAGTCCTGGTTGGTGAGGACCCGGCGGCCGAGCTCGAGCTGCTCGACGCCTTCGTAGAAGCGGCCGAGCTTGCGCACCACGGACTCGCCGGCACGCTGCCGCAATGTCTGGCCGTCGCCATCGAGGGCGTCCCACTCCACCTCCGGCTCGTACGGCGCGACGGCGAGGTAGCAGTAGAAGTTGTCCTGGCGGTCGGGCGCCTGGGACGGGTCCACACCGGTGGGGATGACGTTCCACATGCTCCAGTCGTCGTCGTGGGGCAGGAGGCCGGCGGCGGACCGGGCGAACGCGCGCTCGATCCCGTTCTCGGATGCCAGCACGTGCATCGGTCGACGCAGGTCCAGGCCGTCTCCTCGCCATTTCTCGTGGCGCTGGAGCGAGAGCCGGCCGGAGAAGGCGAGGTCGACCTTCATCTGGCCGTAACCGCCGTTGCGCACGGCAATGCCGTCGACCCTCGCCTCGAGTGCGGGAGCCAGCGTGCCCTGGGGAAGGAGCTTCCCGAGAGCGGTCTTGGGATCGCAGCTCGCGACAACGGCCTCGCGTGCCTTGACCTCGCGGCCGTCGACGGTGCGGACGCCGACCGCCTGGCCGCCGCGCACGAGGATCTCCTCGACCGGGGCGCCGACCAGGACCTGCCCGCCGTTCGTCGTGAGACGCCGCGCGAGCGCGTCGGGCAGCGCCTGGATGCCGCCGATCGGGTGCTGGTGGGAGTGGCGGTGCTGGTTCGCCAGCCAGAGGAACCCGGCACCGCTGCCGTCGGCGGAGTTCGGGATCGTCGACCCTGCCACTGCGTGTAGGGCGTCGCGCACGACCGGGTGGGTGAACCGCTCTGCGATCGCCTCGGCGGCCGAGCCCGTCGCGAGGGCGGCGACGTCGCGCAGTTGCGAGCGGTGGCGCCACGCTTGGCGGGCGGTGCGGGCGAGCGGCTTGACGTCCATCCGGGCAGGGTTGGCGACGAAGTAGGCGAGTGCCACGTCGCTGAGGGCGCGGAGCAACCCCGCGAACTCCAGGTACGCCCGCGCGTCTGCCCGGGAGAACCGCTCGATCTCCGCTGCGGTCGCCCGAGGGTCCTCCCAGAACCCGATGGAGGCGTCGTCGGGGTCGAGGTAGACCAGTCCGGGGTCGACCCGGACCCGCTGCAGGCCGTGCTGCTCCAGGCGGAGGTCCTTGGCCGGCGGGAAGGAGTCCCAGAAGAACGGGTCGAACGAGTAGGGGTGGGTCAGGTGGTCCGGCGCCTCGGGGATCGCGCGCTGTGACGCGGTGAACCCGCCGACCGTGTCCGACGCCTCGACGACCAGGACCGAGCGGCCGGCATCCGCCAGGTAGTTGGCCGCCACCAGCCCGTTGTGCCCGGCGCCGATGACGACGACGTCGACGACCGTCGGGCTCATGCGGTCGCCGCCGTGGTCCGCGGCTCGACGACCGGCGCCTCGGCACGCGACTCCTCGGCCCCGACCCAGTCCATGGCGTGGCGCAGCTTCGGTGCGAGGTGCGCACCGATGAACGTGGCAGAGAGTCCGAGGACGATCGTGGCAAGACCGCACCACCAGGTCAGCGCCGCGCTCCAGTTGTTCTGGAGGGCGTTCACCACCGGCCAGGTCACCGAGCCGTAGGTGATGTAGCAGCTTGCGACCATGACGACCGGGATCGACCACTCGATGTGCCGGATCCGGGTGGACATGATCAGCATGACGACCAGCGCCGGCAGCAGGTCGAACCAGCGGTTCGTGGTGATGTACCACAGCGGCAGCGGGAACCAGTCCTGGTCGAAGAACGGCTGGCGGTCGCCCCAGTAGGCGTACAGACCGGCGATCTTGATGATCGGCACCTCCAGCAGCAGATCCGCGATCGCGATGTAGGTGAAGATCTTGATGAAGTCTCGCGGGCGCGCGCCCTCGCGGATCCGGTGCACGATGTAGAGGCAGCCGCCGCCGAGGAACCACAGGTAGACCGGGGCGACCCACAGCGGTACCGAGACGCCGTAGAGGTGGACCCACTTCCATGCCCCGATCTCGGCGTACCAGAGCTGTCCTCCCCGGTCGATGGCTCCTTCGAAGAAGACAGATCCCAGCGCGCCGCCGAGCAGGACCAGCATCCGGAACCGGAGCTCCGCCCAGTTCCGCTCGCGGACCGGGCGGCGCGCAGCGAGATAGATGGTGAGGGCCGCCAGGCCGAAGTGGAGACTTCCGAAGATCCACTGCCAGGTGGGGTCGGCGACCATGTCGACGGGGGCGTTCGCGGGTGCGTTCATGAGGACTCCAGGACCGTTATGGACACGCTGTCTGATTCAGGCACCGCGACCATAACGGCGAGTGCCCACGATGTGAAGAGGTTTTCGAGCTTCAGTTCAAAAATGTGCCAGCCCGGCCGGTGATCGATCACCGGCCGGGCTGCTGGGCGGTCGACTCAGCCGACTTCGACGTAAGCGAGCAGGGGCGTCACCCGACCAGCTCCACCGTGCCGCGGTCGCCGTCGACCCGGATCTTCTGGCCGTCCCGGATCCGCTGGCTGCCGTCCACCGTGCCGCAGACGCAGGGGATGCCGAGCTCGCGGGCGACGATCGGGCCGTGGCTGAGCAGGCCGCCGTGGTCGGTGACGACACCGCCCGCGACCAGGAAGAGCGACACCCAGCTCGGGTCGGTCGTCTCGCACACGAGGATGTCACCGTCGTCGAGCTCGGTGGTCGCGGGATCCCGCACGACGCGCGCCCGGCCCTCGACCACGCCCCCGCTCGCGGCGACGCCGGTCACCTGGTCACCGACGGTGAGGCCGTCGCCGGCCGCCTCGCCGACCTTGGTGACCTCCGGGTTGCCGGACCAGGCCTGCGGCAGCCGGAGCTGCTGGCGCTCGGCGTGGACGGCCGCCCGCTCGGCGACCAGCGCGCGCTGGTCCGAGCCGATGCCGGCGGTCAGGTCGTCGTACGCGAGGTGGAACACGTCCTCCCGTCCCTCGATGACGCCATCGGTGACCAGCAGGTCGCCGAGCCGCCGCGCCGCCGCGCGGGCGACGTCGTAGGTCAGCAGGTAGCCCGCCTTGCCCTGCTCGCGCAGGGCGAGGAACCGCGCCGCGATGCGGACGAGCAGCGCTGTCGACCGGCGCTCGAGGCGCGGCGTCGCCGCGAGCAGACGGGCCATCGCGTCCGCACGGACGCGCTCCTGCGCCGCGCTGCGCTGCCGCGGCGCACGCGGGCTGTCCGCCGGGATGGCTCGGTAGTCGGCCAGCCGCGCGAGCACCGGGGCGGGGTCCTCCCGCCACGTCGTGCCGGACAGCTGACCCTCGTTGGGCCCGTGGTAGCCGTGGCGGTCGGAGAACTCCTGCAGCGTGATCAGGTCGTGAGCCAACGCCCAGAGGTCGTGCGCCACCTCGTTCTCGTCGGAACCGACGCCGGACAGCAGCTGCGCCTCGAGACCGGGCAGGCCGGCGTCCGCGGCCGCGTCGGCGACCTTCTCCGCGATGCTCGAGCTGATCATCGCGACGCCCATGTGGATCGACATGACGTCCTCGAAGCGCTGCCGGGCGTCCGCGAGCACGGCAAGGCACCCGGCTGCATCGAGGCCGGGCACCCGGGCGAGCTGCTGCAGCCGCCAGCCCCGCAGCTCGGCGAACATCGCGTCGTGGCGCTTGGGGACGCCGAGCACCCAGCGCGGCGCCTTCGCGAGCACCGCCGGGTAGCGGTTCCGTCGGTTGTGGTCGACCGTCTCGGGCCGCACGTAGCCGAACAGCTGCTGCTCGACCGCTGACGCCGAGGTCCCCGGCATCACGTCGGCGATCTCGCGGAACTTGTCGATGTTGCCGGCGCCCCAGCCCGAGAACACCGTCCAGAAGCAGTCCTCGACCTCGTCGGGCACGTGCAGCTCGCTGCGGGGGTAGACGCCGAGGTCGTGGAACATCCGGCGGAACGCCATCTCCATCGGGTCGAAGCAGAAGGTGAGCCCGAACGTCGTGAAGACCCCGGGGAACGCCTCGGCGACGTTGCCGGTCGTCCAGGTGGTCGACGGGCCGCAGTCGGGGGTGTCGAGGATGCGGAGCATCTCCTGCCGCGCGGTCATCGGACGGCCCTCCCGATCCGGGCCTCGAGCATCTCGACCACCGTCGGCGCGTCGGCGGCGCCGGGCTCGGCCCGGAGCCACTGCGCGAGCGTCGCGAGCACCGGGTCGTCCGCGGTGAGGGCCGGGTCGACCGGCAGCCGGCCGAGGTGCACGGTGCCAGCGGCCGCGTCGACGGTCACCACCTGGCCGGCGAGCGCGGTGACGGTGCCGGTGCCGACGCCGACGACGCAGGGCACCGCGAGCTCCCGGCACACGACGGCCGCGTGGGAGGTGGCGCCGCCGAGCTCGGTGACCACCGCGACGGAGACGGACATGCCGGCCACGTCGTCCGGGTCGGTCGTGGGTCGGGCCAGGATCACGTCGCGACCCTCGTCGGCAAGGTCCTCGGCCTCGTCGGCGTCGGTCACGACGATGCCGGTCGCGATGCCCGGGCAGGCCGGCTTCCCGCTCGCGACGGCCGGAGAGGCCGCCACCGCGCTCGGCGAGAGCCGCGGGTGGAGCAACGTGTCGAGAGCAGCCGGCGTGATCCGGTCGAGGGCCTCGGCGGGCGTGATCACCCCCTCCTCGGCGAGGAGCACCGCCGTGCGTACGGCGGCCTGCGGCGTGCGCTTCGCCGAGCGGGACTGGAGCAGCCACAGCCGGCCGGACTGGACGGTGAACTCGATGTCCTGGACGTCGCGTCCCGCGCGCTCGAGCGTCTCAGCCGCCCCCATCAGCTCGGCGTGCGCCTCAGGCTGGGCGGCGGCGAGCTCCTCGAGGAGGAGCGCGTCGAACCGACCGGAGACGACGTCCTCTCCCTGGCCGCGGGGCAGCCACTCGCCGAAGGGAGCCGGGTCGCCGGTCAGCGGGTCGCGCGTGAACAGGACGCCGGTGCCGGACCGGTCGTCGATGTTGCCGAAGACCATGGCCTGGACCGTGACGGCTGTGCCCCCGGTGTCCGGGATGCCCCGGGCGGCGCGGTAGGAGACCGCGCGCTTGGAGTACCACGACTCCAGCACGGCCCGTACGGCGAGCCGCAGCTGCTCCCACGGGTCGGCCGGCGGCGTGGTGCCGACGATCTTCTCGAACTGCTCCACGAAGCGCCTCCGGGTGTCGGCGGCGTAGGAGCTGTCGCCGGTCTCGGCGGCCAGCGCCTGCTCGACGGCGTCGTCCATGCCCAGGTTGAGGACGGTGTCCATCATCCCGGGCATGCTCGTGGCCGCGCCCGAGCGCACCGAGACCAGCAGCGGGTGCGGGCCGTGGCCGAAGGTGCGACCGACCTCCTGCTCGAGGCGGGACATCTCCGCGGCGATGCCGGCGTCGACTTCCGGCGGAACCTCCCCGGACCGGTGGTACGCGTCGCAGACGCCGGTCGTGAGCACGAAGGCAGGTGGCACCGGGATGCCGAGGGCGAGCATGTGCTGGATGCTCCAGGCCTTGCCCCCGACCTGCTCGCGCGTGTGCTCGGTGCGGCCGGTGAGCGGGACGGTCGCGGGCTGCACGCCCGCCACGGTCGCGGCGCTCACAGGGCCCTCCCGGCGGCAGCCTCCTCGGCGCGGGTGAGCCCGGCCAGGCCGATCAGGTCCTCGTGCAGCTCGAACCAGACGGTGTGGTAGCTGTCGGCCAGCGGCTTGGCGAACCACGAGTGGTCACCGCCGCGGACCAGCGCCAGGGCGCGGTCGAAGCGCTGGGGGTAGGGGGCCAGACGCTCGCAGAGTGCGACGAAGCGCCCCAGCAACGGCCGGAACCTCGCGTCGAGGTCAGCGAGGTCCGCGACGACCGCGTCGTCGTACGCCTGGTCGGAGTGGTCGTTGGGGGTGGTCCCGTCCTTGAGCTGCCAGCGGGTCATCAGCTCCTTCAGGGCGGAGTTGTGCTCGTCGAACTCGTGGTATCCCGCGGCCAGGGCGTCCTGGTCGACGGTCCCGCGCTCGGCGGCGAGGAGCGCCGCGAGCTCGTCGCGACCGTCCGGGGTGAGCTTGAAGCGGTCCCGTGCCTCCTCGGCGCGGCCCTCGGCGACCAGGCTGTCGAGGAGCGGGGCCACCTCGTCGGCGGTCAGGCCGGTGGCCGCCGCGAGGTCGTCGACCCGGGCGCGGCCCTTGAGCCGCAGTGCCTGAAGGAGGCGCGTGCGTTCGATCATGATGTTCTCCTCGGTGCTGCTGTGCTCAGTGGACGCGGTGGACGATGCCCTGCTCGAAGAAGCCCGCGCCGGGGCTCCCGTCGCAGTCGAGGGCCATGAAGTCGTCGTAGGTGCCGAAGGCCGGGCCGTCCGTCTCCACGCCCATCGGCACGAAGAACCCCGCCTCGCGGCTGGTCAGGGTGACCACCCGGGTCGACGCGTCGTCGAGGGTGAGGGTGCAGCGCAGGAACTGCGCCGCCGCAGTACGCCGGAAGCCCATGGCTGTGATGGCGTGGCTGCCGTCCGCGTCGATCACGAACCCGTCGGCCGACAGGCTCCCGTCGGTGCCCAGGAACTTCATCGCGGTGACGAACACGCCGTCGAGCACGGCCACCAGCCCGGCGTACTCCGCCCACTGCGCGCGCTCGTCGCGGAAGCCCCAGGTGCGGTCGCGCATCCCGTGCCCGTCGACCGGGTACGTGCGCCCACCGGCCTCGAACGTGCCGGTGATCGTGCACGCCTGCTGGAAGTGCTGGAGCGGCCGCCCGGGGACCAGCTCGGGGATCAGGCCCGTGGTCGAGTAGTCAGCGGGGGTGTGGAGCGGGTCGTTGCGCAGCCGGGCCGTCAGGTCGGGGTGGTCGACGGTGATGGTGCCGTCGAGGCCGAAGGTGATGGAGTCGCTGCGGAACGAGCCGCGTGGCAGCTCCTCGATGATCTCGATCATCCGGCCGGTCCCGCCGTCGGCGTCGAGCAGGACCGAGCAGCGAGCGCGGCGGGCGCCGTCGCCGTTGGGCGAGGTCGAGACGTGGAAGGTGCCGTAGACGCGGTTGTCCTGGTCCCAGAAGGACAGGTAGGCGTTGTCCTTCCAGACCGGGTCGCCCGGTCCGGCCGCGTCGTCGTGGATCGGCTCGGCGAGCGGGCCCCAGGTGGTCGTCTCGATGGTGCTGGTCATGCTCGTGCTCCTGTCGTGGGGGAGGTGGTCCCGGACGTCTCCTCGTCCTCGGCGCGGCCGAGGACGGTGACGGTCCCGGTGGTCCCGTCGACCGTGATCCGGTCTCCGGTGCGGAGTGCGGTGGTGCCGTGGCCGGTGTTCATCACGCAGGGGATGCCGAGCTCCCGCGCGACCACGGCGGCATGGCTCATCAGCCCGCCGATGTCGACGACCAGGGCGCCGGCGAGGAACATCAGCGAGACCCAGGCCGGGTCGGTGGTGTGGGCGACGAGGATGTCGCCCTCGTCGATCTCGGTGCTCGACGGGTCGAGCGCGATGACGGCGCGCCCCTCGACCGTCCCGGCACACGCGCCCACGCCGCGGAGCGTCGTGACGTCGTCGCCCCCCGTGTCGTCCGAGCCGCTCACCTCGGGGGCCGGCTGCCCCGTCCACGCCGCGGGCACGCGGAGGGACTGGTAGCGCGCTCGGAGCGCGCGTCGCTCCGCGACGACCGCCCGCAGCTCGCCGCCCCGCGCGAGCACGCCGGGGTCGGCGAGCTCGTCGGCGGTCAGGTAGAAGGCGTCGTCGACGAGGTCGACGAGCCCGTCGGCGACGATGAGGGCCCCGATCCGCCGCGTCGTGGCCCGCAGGACGTCGAGCGCCTGCAGGTAGGACACCTTCCCGGTGCCGCGCAGGGGGATCAGCCGTCGTGCGAGCCGGAGGACGAGGCGAGTGCGCACGCGGCCGAGGCGTCCGGACGCCTCGAGCAGGCGCCGCTCGGCATCCGTGCGTTGGACCGCGTGCTGCGCGGCCGTCGCGCCGGGCGCCTCGGCGTCCGGCTTGGTGGCGTACTGCGCGACCAGGCGCCGCAGCGGCGCCGGGTCCTCGCGCCACACGGTGGTGGCCGCCTCGCCCTCACCGGGCCCGTGGTAGCCGTGCCGCCCGAGGAACTCCTCGAGCGTGAGCGTGCCCCGGGAGACCTGCCACAGGTCGTCGAGCACCACGCCCTCCTCGTGGGAGGCGCCCCGCAGCAGCACGGCCGGATCGACCGAGGCGGCCCGGCAGACCTTGTCGAGCTGCTCCTGGACGGGCTGGATCGCGCTCGCGCTGATCAGCGCCTGGGCGGCGAGAGCCTCGGCGAAGCGGTCCTTGGCCTCGACCAGCCGGGCCTGCGCAGCGCCGAGGTCGAGGGTGTCGGTGCGCGGGATCTCCGTCCGCCACCACGCGTCGGTGGACGCGCGGAGCCGCTCGACCCGCTTCGCGATCGTCACGAAGGTGCGGGGGTAGCGCAGCAGGATCATGGGCAGCCGCCGGAGCGACGGGCTGCTCTCGTAGTCGGGCGGCACGAACCCGAAGAAGTCCCGCGACAGCGCCTCGCCGCTCTGCCCCGGCACCAGGTCGCCGATCCGGCAGAGGAAGTCGACGCGCACGGCCATCCGGCCGTAGAAGGCGTTGGTGATCCGCTCGTCCGGGTCGTCCGGGATCGCGAGCTCGCGTCCGGGCAGCACCCCCATCGCGTGGAACGGGAGGCGGAGCCCCAGCTCGCTGGCCGGCACCCAGGCACTCGCGCACAGGGGTGTCATGACGCCGGGCACGGCCTCGGCCAGGTTGATCGAGCTCCAGGACGAGCCCGGCGGGGCGATCGCGTGCAGTGGGTTGGGCTGCTCGTCGGGGAGACTCATGGCACCACCTTTTTGAATGCGGACTAAAAACGGACTGTACGGTGTAAAGTCGCGGCGGCACAAGGGTGCATCGGCGAGAAGCCTCGAACGCCCGGAAGGGGGACGGATGGCACGGGTGGCAGGACTCGACCGGGAGCGGATCGTCGCGACCTGCCTCGCGCTCGCCGACGCGAAGGGACTGTCGAGCCTGAGCATGCGGCGGGTCTCGGCGGAGCTCGGCGTGACCCCGATGGCCATCTACCACCACGTCCGGAGCAAGGACGAGCTCCTCGACATGGTCGCCGACGAGTCACTGCGCGCGTTGCCCGACCTCGCGGCGGGTGCCGGCGTCCGCCCGGCGCTGTCCGACTGGGCGTGCGCCTTCTACGCGCTGCTCGTCGAGCACCCCGGGCTCGCCCAGGTCGTCGCGGCGCGTCGGCTGGAGGGCCCGGTCGCGGCGCAGGCTGCCGCCCAGCTTCTCGCCGGCCTGGCGGCCGAGGGCGTCGACGACGAGCGAGCGGTCGAGCTGCTGGTCGCGATCGTGAGCCTCGTCCTGGGGGGTGCGCTCTACCGCACCTCGCGCTCCGCGGCGGCGGTGCACCGTGGCGACCGCCGGATCCCGAAGCTCGACGGCGCCGCGGGGCGTCTTCGCGAACGGGTCGCGGCGGCGACGCTCGACGACGAGCAGTTCCGGTCGATGGTCGACCGCCTGCTGGACGGCTACCTTGCGTGACGCGACCCGCTCGACCTAGTTTTAATCAGGAATAGAAACTAGGCGAGGAGCTGTGTCTATGTCGGGCGTGCGGGATCGGGTGGTCGTCGTCAGCGGTGCCGGAGGTGGGCTCGGGCGCGAGTACGCGCTGCTCCTGGCCGCCGAGGGCGCGAAGGTCGTCGTCAACGACCTCGGCGGGGCCAAGGACGGCTCCGGTGGTGGCAGTGCGATGGCCGACCAGGTCGTCGACGAGATCCGGGTCGCCGGCGGCACGGCGGTCGCGAGCTACGACAGCGTCGCGACGGCCGAGGGCGCCGCTGCCATCGTCGGCACCGCCCTCGACGCGTTCGGCGCGGTGCACGGCCTGGTCAACAACGCCGGCATCCTGCGCGACGCGAGCTTCGCCAAGGTCACCGAGCAGGAGTGGGACGCCGTGCTGCAGGTCCACCTCTACGGCGGGTTCCACCTCACCCGCGCGGCGTGGCCGCACCTCCGCGAGCAGGGATTCGGGCGCATCGTCATGGCGACGTCGACGTCCGGGCTCTACGGCAACTTCGGCCAGGCCAACTACGGAGCCGCCAAGATGGGTCTGGTCGGCCTGATGAACACCCTTGCTCTCGAGGGTGCCCGGTACGACGTCCGGGTCAACGCGGTCGCGCCGATGGCGGCGACGCGGATGACCGAGGACGTCGCGCCCCAGGAGGTGCTCGACTCCCTCCCCCCGGCGTTCGTCTCTCCGGTGGTCGCGCACCTGCTGGCCGAGGAGTGCCAGGAGACCGGCGCCGTCTTCGTCGTGGGTGGCGGGCTCGTCCAGCGGCACGCGCTGTTCCAGAACAAGGGCGTGCGGTTCGCCGCTCCGCCGACCACGGCCGCGGTGGCGCAGCGCTGGGCAGAGATCACCTCGGTCGACGAGGTCGAGCCGGGGGTCAACCCCGTGGGTTGAGGTCCGACCCGCTGAGTGAGGTGGCGAGAAGGCCGCCCAGGACGAATGTCTGGGCGGCCTTCACCACGTCGTCGACCGGTGTCGACGCGCGCCGCCACTCGGTCGCCCAGTTCAGTGCACCGATCACGAGCATCCGTCCGGCGTGCACGTCGAGGTCCGGGTGCAGGCAACCGGCGTGCTCGGCCTGCTGGAGGAGGCTGCGCCACACGTCGTGGTACTCCCGGCTCTCGGCCGCCAGCTCGCCGCGGACGCTCGGCGGGAGCTGTCCGGCGTTCCTCGTCACCGCGGTCGCGAAGTCGGAGAGCTCCAGCTCGACCCGGAGGTGCGCGTCCACGGCAGCGGCGAGGCGGTCGCCGATGCCGGCATCGGCGGGCAGGGCCGCAAGAGCAGCCTCGACGGTGCGACGCACGATCAGCTGCCCCTCTCGCATCACGGCGCCGACGAGGTCGTCGCGCGACGAGAAGTAGTGGTAGACCGCGGGCGGCTGGAGCCGGGCGACCCGCGCGATCTCCGTCAGGTGCGCCTTCGCGTATCCCTTCGTGGTGAGGGTCTGCGCCGCGGCGGCGAGGATCCGCTCCCGGGTGCTCGGTTGCTCGATGGCCCGCACTGGTCACCTCCCGTCCGACGTTGACGCGCGCCACGGTGCAGTCTAATTTAGTTTTGATTCAAATTCTATGACGAGGCAGGGAGCAGCGTGAGGATCTACGACGGACTGTCCGAGTTCGCCGAGGCGGAGGGCGACGACCTGGGGGTCAGCGACTGGGTCGAGGTCGACCAAGGGCGGATCGACCAGTTCGCGGACGCGACCGGCGACCACCAGTGGATCCACGTCGACCGTGACCGTGCGGCAGGAGGCCCCTTCGGCACGACGATCGCGCACGGCTTCCTGACGCTCTCCCTCCTGCCGGTCCTGATCAACCAGCTCTACCGGGTCGACGACGTCACCATGGCGGTGAACTACGGCCTCGACAAGGTGCGCTTCCTGTCACCGGTCCCCTCCGGCAGCAAGGTCCGCGCCGCGTCGCGGGTGGCGCGGGTCGCCGCGCTCGACGGCGCCGTGCAGGCGACGTTCGAGACCACGATCGAGATCCAGGGCGCCGACCGGCCGGCGGCGGTCATCGAGTCGATCGTGCGGTACGTCGGATGACCGGGCTGCTCGCCGGCCGCTCCGCCGTCGTCACCGGCGCGGGTCAGGGCATCGGCCTGGAGATCGCACGCGCCCTCGTGCAGCACGGGGCCCAGGTGACCCTGGCCGACCTCGACGGCGACCGGGCGGCCGCCGCGGCCGCCGAGCTCGGCGGGTCCGCCCGCGCGGCAGCGTGCGACGTGACGAGTGAGTCCGACGTCGCTGACCTGGTCGACGGCGCGGTCGCTGCCCAGGGAACCCTCGACGTCTTCGTCAACAACGCCGGCATCACCCGCGACGCGTCGCTGAGGAAGATGACGGTCGACGACTTCGACGCCGTGATCACCGTCCACCTGCGCGGCACCTGGCTCGGCATCCGCGCGGCGAGCGCGGTGATGCGGGAGGCAAAGGCCGGGAGCATCGTCAACATCTCCTCGATGTCCGGCAAGGTGGGCAACCCGGGCCAGACCAACTACAGCGCGGCCAAGGCCGGGATCGTCGGCATGACCAAGGCTGCCGCCAAGGAGCTCGCCCACCACGGCGTGCGCGTCAACGCGATCCAGCCCGGCCTGATCAGGACGCCGATGACGGCCGCGATGACGCCGGAGGCCTTCGCGGCGACGGAGGCGACCATCCCGATGCGTCGGGCAGGCGAGCCGCAGGAGGTGGCCAACGTGGTCGCTTTCCTCGCTTCCGACCTGGCCAGCTACATGACCGGCACCGTGCTCGAGGTCGCCGGCGGGAGGGGGATGTGACCGTGCAGGCGGCGACCACGGCTCCGGTCCGGCTCGACATCGACGGGCCCGTCGGCAGGATCACGCTCGACCGACCCGAAGCCATGAACGCGGTCACCCTCGACCTCGCCCGTCAGCTCGGTGCGGCCGTGCGGGATGCCGCGGCGACGGACGGCGTGCGCGTGCTGCTCATCCGCGGCGCCGGAGGGAACTTCTGCGCAGGAGGCGACTTCGACGAGGTGCAGCGCCTGCGCGCCGAGGGCGCCGACGCGCTGCGGCGGCTGTTCGAGAGCTTCGGTGGTGCGTGCGCGGCGATCGGGGAGGTGGAGCAGCCCGTGGTCGCGGCGGTCGAGGGAGTCGCGACCGCGGGCGGCTTCGAGCTCATGCAGGCGTGCGACGTGGCGCTGGTCCGCGACGACGCCCGGATCTGCGACAACCACGTGAACTTCGGCATGGTGCCCGGTGGGGGAGGCTCGCAGCGGCTGCCGCGCCTCGTCGGCCGCCAGCGCGCTCTCGGGCACCTGCTGTCAGGCGAACGGTTGAGTGGCGTGGACGCGGTGGCCTGGGGCCTGGCGCACCGCTGGTTCGACGCCGCCGCGTTCGATGCCGGCGTCGACGAGTTCGTCGCCCGGCTCGCCGGCCGCCGCCCGGACGCGGTGGCCGGCATCAAGCGTCTGGTCCGCGGGGGCCTCGACGTCGGGCTCGAGGAGGGCCTGGCCCACGAGGTCGATGCCGTCGTCGCCCACATCGCGGGCGAGGCGGGAGAGGCGAGCATGACGTCCTTCGCCGGGCGCCGCGCCGACGCCAGGGAGGGAAGCCGATGAGCGCACTGGTGGACAGCGGCCCCGTCCTGCTCGACGTCGAGGACGGGATCGCCCGGATCCGGCTGAACCGCCCGGACGCGTCCAACGCGGTCGACGTACCGCTCCTGCAGGCACTGCACGCCGCCGCCCTGCGCTGCCACGCCGAGCCGGGCGTGCGGGTCGTCGTGCTGAGCGGTGAGGGCCGCAACTTCTGTGCCGGCGGCGACGTCAAGACGTTCGCCGCCAAGGGTGAGCAGCTCCCCGACTACCTCCGCGAGGCCACCGCCTGGCTCCAGCTCGCCACGTCGGCCATGATCCAGCTCAAGGCGCCCGTGATCGCGAAGATCCAGGGGTTCGCCGCCGGAGGCGCTGGGTTCGGCTTCGCCTGCGCGACGGACCTCGTCGTCGCGGCCGAGTCCGCCCGGTTCTTCTCCGGTGCGGTGCGGGTCGGCATGGCGCCCGACGCGGGCACCAGCGTCACGCTGGCGCGCATCGTCGGCGTACGGCGGGCCATGGACATCCTGCTCACCAACCCGACGCTGACCGCGGCCCAGGCGCACGAGCTCGGCATCGTCAGCCGGGTGGTCGCCGACGACGACCTCGATGCAGCGGTCGACGGGCTCGCGGCCGAGCTCGCCGCCCAGCCGCCGCTCGCCCTCGCGGCGACCAAGCGCCTCGTCTGGGGCGGGCTCGGCTCCGGCGTGGAGGAGCGGCTCGCCGAGGAGGCGAGGGTCGTCTCCGAGCTGTCCGGAACGGCCGACAGCCGGGAGGGCCTGGCCGCCGTCATCGAACGGCGCCCCGCGCGGTTCGAGGGTCGATGAGCGACCCGGTCCTGACCGAGGACCGCGGCGCGGTCCGGGTGGTCACGCTCAACCGCCCGGAGCGGAAGAACGCGATCGACCTGCCGTTGCGGTACGCGCTCGCCGAGGCGGTCGAGGCGGCCGACGCGGCGCCGTCGGTGCGCGCGATCGTGCTGACCGGCGCGGACGGAGCCTTCTGCTCCGGGGGCGACGTCTCCACCATGCAGCGGGCCCCGCGGCACGAGACGATCGCGCGCGCCCACGCGGCCCAACGGGTCGTCCGCGCGATCTGGGCGACGCCGAAGCCGGTCGTCGCCGCGGTCGAGGGGCCGGCATACGGTGCCGGTGCTGCCCTGGCGCTCGCCTGCGACCGGGTCGTCGCGGCGGCGGACGCCACCTTCGCGACCACCTTCACCGGGGTGGGCCTCGCCGGCGACATGGGGATCTTCGCGTCGCTGCCCGCCCGCGTCGGCGCTCCGCGCGCCCGTCAGCTGCTCATGCTCGGCCTCCGCGTGCCCGGCGACGAGGCGCTCGCGCTCGGCCTGGTGGACAGCCTCGTCGATCCCGGTGGCGCCCTGGAAGCAGCGCTCGCCGACGCCGCCCGGCTCGCCGCCGGCCCCCCGCTCGCCCTCGGCGTGATCAAGCAGATGCTCTCCGGCGAGCCGCGTCATCCGCTCGCCGTGCTCGATCTCGAGGTCAGGAACCAGACGCAGCTCTGGGACACCGACGACTTCGCCGAGGGGGTGGCGGCCTTCCAGGAGAAGCGCCGCCCGAGGTTCGGAGACCCCACCGCCGAGAAGTGAGAGAGCAATGACGGCCCCCATCGACGAGTCCTACCTGCCCGCCGACACCACGCTCCCCCTGAGCGACCACACCGTGTGCTCGCTGCTCGCCGCCCGGGCCGCGGAGCACCCCGGCCGGCCGGCGCTGGTCGCGACCGGGCACGACGGCGAGGAAGTCCGCCTGACCTACGCCGAGCTCCACGCCCAGGCGCAACGGGTGGCGACCGCCCTGCGCCGCCTGGCCGATCCGGGGGACCTCGTCGCGCTGTGGGCGCCGAACCTCGCCGAGTGGGTGCTGGTGCAGCACGGCGCGGCGATGGCAGGCGTCGTGCTGGTCGCGCTCAACCCGGTGCTCCGGCTGGCCGAACTCGAGCACGCCCTCGACCACTCGCGGGCCACGGTCCTGGTCCACGCCGAGCGCAGCCGCGACTACGACCTCGGCGAGGTCGCCGCGCAGGCCGCCGCGTCGCGGCCGCACCTGCGGCTGGTCAGCCTTGCCGACCGGGGCGCCTGGCTGGCTGACGAGGCCGACCCGGACGTGCTCGCCGAGGCGCCGACCGACCCCGACCTTCCCGTGATGCTGCAGTACACGTCGGGCACCACTGGCAGCCCCAAGGGAGTCCTGCTGCGGCACCGGTCGCTCGTCAACGTCGCGCGCTTCACCATGGAGTACGTCGACATGCCGGCCGCCGCCGTGGCGGTCAACCCGCTGCCGATGTTCCACACCGCCGCCTGCGTGATCGGCACGCTCGGGCCGCTGTGGATCGGCGGCACCGAGGTGCTCGTCGGCCAGTTCGCCCCCGGCCCGGTCCTCGACACGATGCGCCGGGAGCGGGCGAACGTGCTGTTCTTCGTGCCCGCCGTCCTCGGCGCGCTCATCGAGACGCAGCGCGCCTCCGACCAGCCGGCGCCACGCCTCGACGTCGCGCTCGGCGGCGCCGCGCCCGTGCCCGACGTGATGATCGAGGCTGCGGAGCAGTTGTTCGGCGCCGACGTGGTCAACGTCTTCGGCCAGACCGAGCTCGCGCCGGTGCTCACCGCGACCCGTCCCGGCGACAGCCGCCGCGACAAGCTCACCACCGTCGGACACCCGCTGCCGCAGGTCGACACCAAGGTCGTCGACCCGGCCACCGGGAAGGTGCAGCCGCTCGGAGAGGTCGGCGAGATCTGCGCCCGCGGCTACCAGCAGCTGGTCGAGTACCTGCACGACCCCGCCGCCACCGCCGCGACCGTCGACGCCGACGGCTTCGTCCACACCGGCGACCTCGGGTCGATGGACGAGCGTGGCTACCTCACCCTCACCGGCCGCCTCAAGGAGCTGATCATCCGTGGCGGCGAGAACATCGCTCCCGCCGAGATCGAGCACTGCCTGGCCGCCCACCCGGCCGTGATCGAGGCGGCGGTCGTCGGGCTCCCCGACGAGCGGATGGGGGAGATCGTCGCCGCGGTGCTCCGCGTGCGCGAGCGCGAGGACGACCTCGCGGCCTCGCTGGTCGCGCACTGCCGCGAGCGGCTCTCGCCCTACAAGGTGCCGAGCCGGTGGTTCGTGACGGACGAGATCCCGGTGACGCCGACGGGCAAGGTGCAGAAGTTCCGCCTGGCCGACCTCGTCGGCAGCGACCGGCTCGAGGAGGTCGTGCTCGCCTGACCGACCGGACTTGTCGGCAGAGGCATGCGCAGTTATTCTAATATCGATTAAACAACCTGGAGGTGCGGTGACCCCGATCCATGAACGCCGAGCGGCCCTGCGCGACCGCTTCCCGGCGTGGACGCCGCAGACCCTGGACGGTTGGCTCGACACCTGCGCGGGCGAGCACGGCGGCCGCCCGTTCGTCATCACCGACGAGCGGACGCTGACCTACCGCGAGGTCGCCGAGGAGAGCCGGCGGCTCGCCGACGGCCTGTCCACGCTGGGGGTTCGGCCGGGCGACCGGGTGGGGCTGCTGCTGGCCAACCACCCCGAGTTCGTCACCCTCAAGTTCGCGATCGCGCGGACCGGCGCCGTCGCGATCCCCTTCAACTTCCTCTACCGCACCGACGAGCTGCGTTACGTGCTCGCGCAGTCGGAGTGCTCGGTCCTCGTCACGATGTCCGGGTTCGCCGGCCTCGACCACGCCGCCATGCTCGACGACATCGTCCCGGGATGGGACGGGCCCGCCTTCGCCGGTCGCGACGAGGTGGGCGGCGGGGCGCCCGACCGGCTCCGGCACGTCGTCCTGGCCCGGCGGCCGGACGGGACCACGCGACCGGGCGCGACCACCGTGGAAGCACTGCTCGCCCTCGGTGATCGCAACCCCGGGGCGGCGGACGTCGCCGACCACCGGCCCGGCGACGTCGGCGACATCCTCTACACCTCCGGCAGCACCGGGTCGCCCAAGGGCGTGCAGGTCACCCACGACGCGGTGCTGCGGACGGCGTACGCCTCAGCGCTCACCCGCGCCTACGAGGACGGCCGCCGGATCCTCTTCTCGCTTCCCTGCTACCACATGTTCGGCTACGTCGAGGGCCTGCTCTCGGCGATGTACGTCGGCGGCGCGGTCGTCATGCTGCCCAGCTTCAGCGCCGAGGGCTACCTGACGGCGATCGAGAAGCACCGGGTCACCGACATGCTGTGCGTGCCCACGATGGCGGTCGCCCTCGTGCAGGACCCCGCGCGGGAGACGACCGATCTCTCCAGCCTGAACGCCATCCTGTGCGGGTCCGCGCCGGCACCGGTCTGGCTCTGGGAGCAGGTCGAGCAGGACTTCGGGGTGAGCGAGATCGTCACCGGCTACGGCATGACCGAGTGCGGCGGCGCGATGACGCTGACCCTTCCGGAGGACGACCTGGTCCTGACGTCGACCACGGTCGGCCGCCCCAAGCTCGCCGGCGCCGCGGGCGTCCCGGACACCGAGCACGACGGCATCGCTGCGCTCTGCGACTACCGCACCGTCGACCCGGTCGCCGGTGAGCCGCTCCCCGCCGGCGGCACCGGGGAGCTGGTCTCCGCCGGGCCCACGATGATGCTCGGCTACTACGGCAAGCCCGAGGAGACCGCGGCCGCGATCCGTGACGGCTGGCTCCACTCCGGCGACCTGGGGCGGGTCCGTCCCGACGGCTACCTCGAGCTGACCGGCCGCAGCAAGGAGCTCTACAAGTCCGGCGGTGAGCTGGTCATGCCCAAGGAGGTCGAGGACGTCCTCGCCCAGCACCCGGACATCAGCCAGGTCTACGCGATCGGGCTGGTGGACGACCGGTGGGGCGAGATCGGCTGCGCCGTGGTCGTCCGCGCACCCGGGAGCGCGATCACCGAGAGCGACGTGCTCGACCACGCGCGGGCGCACCTGGCGCGCTTCAAGGTGCCCAAGCGAGTGGTGTTCCTCGACGCCGCCGAGCTGCCCACCACCGCGACCGGCAAGGTCCAGAAGTTCCGGTTGGTCGAGCGAATCCCCCAGCAAGAAGGAGCCATCTCATGACCGCAGTCGCGCCGCCGCCGGTGGAGCAGGGCAGCAGCCGCTACGCCCGCCTGATCCAGCCGGACAAGGTGCACGGCTCGCTCTACACCGACCCCTCGATCTTCGCCGAGGAGCTGCAGAAGATCTGGCACAGGACCTGGGTCTTCGTCGGGCACGAGAGCGAGGTGCCGCAGCCCAACGACTACGTCCGCAAGCAGCTGGCGACGCAGGACGTCGTGATGACCCGCGACAAGGACGGCGAGGTCCACCTCCTCATCAACCGCTGCGCCCACCGCGGGCTGCAGGTGTGCGACGACGCGAAGGGCAACTCGAGCTCCTTCCGGTGCCCCTACCACGGCTGGACCTACCGCAACAGCGGCGAGCTGCTGGGCTATCCCTACAACAAGGGCTACGGCGGGAAGAACAAGCTCGAGCTCGGCATGGGCAAGGTGCCCCGGGTGGCGTCGTACCAGGGCTTCGTCTTCGGCAGCCTGGCCGCCGAGGGTCCCTCGCTCGAGGAGCACCTGGGCGCGGCCGCCGGTGAGATCGACCGCCTGGTCGGGCTGTCGCCCGAGGGCAAGGTGGCGCTCGACGCCGGGTGGCTGCGCCACCAGACCCGGTCCAACTGGAAGTTCCTCGCTGAGAACGAGACCGACGGCTACCACCCGCAGTTCGTCCACGGCTCGATCTTCGGCGTCACCGGCAGCCCGATCGGCGCGCTCTACAGCGACGGGTCCACCGCGGTCACCCGCAACCTCGGCAACGGGCACAGCGAGAACGACCTGCGCCCTGAGTTCCGCTCCTTCGCCGAGCCGATGCGCTGGTTCGGCACCACGCCGGACCGGGTGCCGGGCTACGTCGCCGCGATGAGGGAGGCCTACGGCGACGATGCCGAGCGCCGGATGATCGAGGGCGCACCGCACGTGATGATCTTCCCCAACCTGTTCATCGCCGAGATCCAGGTCTTCAACATCCAGCCGGTCGCCGTCGGGGAGTGCATCCAGTACGCGACCGCCGTCCAGCTCGCCGGCGCGCCGGAGATGAACAAGCGGATGGTGTCGCAGTCGATCGGGTCCGTCGGCCCCGCCGGCATGCTGCTCGCCGACGACACCGAGATGTACGAGCGCAACCAGCGCGGCGTGGAGATGCTCGACCCCGAGTGGCTCGACGTGCGCCGCGGGCTCGTCCGGGAGCAGGTCGACGACGACGGGTTCACCATCGGCGCCGCGACCGACGAGACGGGCATGCGCGGCTTCTGGAGGCACTACCGCTCGATGATGGAGGCGGACGACTGATGAGCATCGACACGCAGACCCTGCCCGCCCGGCCCGACACCGCCGGCGAGCTGCTCCCAGTGCCCGACGGCTGGGACGTCCGGGAGGTCGAGCAGTTCCTCTACCGCGAGGCACGTCTCGCCGACGAGAACGACTACGACGGCTGGGAGGCGCTCTGGACCGACGACGCGCTCTACTGGGTGCCCGTCGACGGTGAGGGCGACCACCCGCTGGCGACCGTCTCGGTGATCTACGACAACCGCAGCCGCATCGCGACGCGGATGAAGCAGGTCCGGACCGGCAAGCGCTACGCGCAGGCGCCGCCGTCCAACCTGCGGCGCATCGTCGGCAACGTCGAGCTGCTCGGCGGCCGCGCCAACGCGGCGGGCGGCGTCGACCTCGAGGTCGGCGCGAACTTCCTCGCCTTCGAGTCGCGGTCCCGCACCAACACGCTGTGGGGCGGACGGACGACGTACCGGATCCGCCGTGAGGGCGACGAGATCCGGCTGGCCTACAAGAAGGTGGTCCTCGTCGACAACGAGCGACCGATCCCCACCCTCGGGTTCCTGATCTGATGGCGTCGAGCGACGACGTCGGTGCCGTCGTAGAGACCGAGTTCGCGTCGGTCTCCGTCCGTCTCGACGACGAGGGCAACTCGGTCCGGCTGCGGCTGGAGGACCTGCGGACCGGCCGGGTGCGCCACCTCGACGCGCTCGAGCTCGAGTCGATCATCTGGCTGGCGGAGGGGCGCCTGACGCAGCTGCTCGACCCCTCCCACGAGCGCTGGCGTGATGGCTGACCTGGACCTCAGCCGGTACGTCGAGCCCGGAGACACCGTCGTGTGGGGCCAGACGTGCTCCGAGCCACGCACCCTGACCGAGCTCCTCGTCCAGCAGGCCGAGGCGATCGGCGGCCTGCGCTGCTTCGTGGGGATCCCCGCCGAGTCGGCGGTGACCGCCGCCACGATCCCCTCCGGCCTGGACGTGCACAGCTACTGCGGGGCCGGCACCAACGCAGCCCTGCACGCGGCCGGCCGGCTGCAGGTCTGGCTGGTCCACTACTCGACCCTGCCGGACCTGCTGACGCACGGCGCCCTGCGTGCCGACGTCGTCCTCGTCCAGGTCTCCCCACCCGACGAGCGCGGGAGGCACAGCCTCGGTCTCGGCGACGACTACTGGTCGGCGGCGCTCGACACCGCGCGGGTCGTGATCGCGGAGGTCAACGACCAGGTGCCGTTCGTCCACGGAGCACGCACCCTCACCGCGGACAGCTGGACCGTCGCGATCCACTCGTCCCGGACGCCGGGCCGGACGCCACCGCCCCAGGTCGACGACCGCACCCGGGCCGTCGCCGCACGCGTCGCGGACCTGGTTCCCGACGGCGCCACCCTCCAGTTCGGCATCGGCGCCCTGCCCGAGGCGGTCCTCGCGGAGCTGCGCGACCGGGCCGAGCACCGGCACCTGGGCATCCACTCCGGGATCATCAACGACACCGCGATGGACCTGGTGGAGGCCGGTGTCGCCACCGGGGAGCGCAAGACCCACGACCGCGGGGTCGCCGTCGGAGGACTGTTCGGCGGGACCGAGCGGCTCTTCCGCTGGGCCCACCGCAACCCGGCGGTCACCCTCCGTTCCACGGCCTACACCCACGACCCCACCGTGCTGGCGAGCTCGCACCGCCTGGTCGCGATCAACGCCGCCATCGAGGTCGACCTCACCGGGCAGGTGAACGCCGAGGTCGCCGCCGGACGCTACGTCGGCGCGGTCGGCGGGGCCGTGGACTTCCTGCGCGGGGCGGCCCGGTCCTACGGCGGCGTACCCGTGGTGGCCCTCCCCTCGGCGACCCGGACGGCGAGCCGGATCGTCGCCGACCTCGCGGGCCCGGTCTCCACGCCGCGCTCGGAGCAGGTCGTCGTGGTGACCGAGCACGGCGTCGCGGACCTGCGCGACGCCACCCTCTCCCAGCGGGTCGAGCGGATGATCGCCGTCGCCGACCCCGCCCACCGGGCCGCCCTCGACCAGAGCGCCGAGCACGTGCTCGCCTCCGCCTGACCCCGAACCGAAGGAGCCCCATGAGACGCGTCGCCATCGCACAACCGGTCCGCACAGCGGTCGGCGGGTTCGGCGGCACCCTGCGTCCGGTGACCGCCGCCGACCTCGCCGCCACCGTGGTCAAGGCCGTCGTCGAGCGCTCGGGGATCGACCCCACGCGCATCGAGGACGTCGCATTCGCGCAGTCCTACGCCAGCTCGGAGGCGCCGTGCATCGGGCGCTGGGCCGCGCTGCACGCCGGCCTGCCGATCGAGGTGCCCGGCTACCAGGTCGACCGCCGCTGCGGCGGTGGGCTCCAGGCCGTCATCAACGCCGCCATGACCGTGCAGACCGGCGCTGCGGACGTGGTGCTTGCCGGTGGCGTGGAGTCGATGAGCAACATCGAGCACTACACGACCACGGCGCGGTGGGGATCGCGCTCGGGCAACCAGGTCCTCTACGACCGGCTCGACCGCGGCCGCGAGCGATCGCAGCCGGAGTGGCGGTTCGGCCCGATCAGCGGGATGGTCGAGACCGCCGAGAACCTGGCGGAGCAGCACGGCATCAGCCGCGAGGCCGCGGACGAGTTCGCCGTCCGCAGCCACCGCAGGGCCGCCGCCGCCTGGGAGTCGGGCGCGTTCGCCGACGAGGTGGTGCCGGTCGAGGTGCCCCAGCGCCGGGGCGACCCGGTGGCGTTCGACCGGGACGAGGGCATCCGCGCGGACTCCACGCCCGAGACCCTCGCGCGACTGCGCACGATCGTGCCCGGCGGCACGGTGACCGCCGGCAACTCCAGCCAGCAGAACGACGCCGCAGCGGCCTGCCTGGTCGTCGCCGAGGACCGGCTCGACGAGCTCGGCCTCGAGCCGATCGCCTGGTTCGAGGGCTGGGCGGCCGCGGGCTGCGACCCCGCCACGATGGGCATCGGCCCGGTGCCCGCCGTCCGGCGTCTCTTCGCGCGCACCGGCGTCGGGTTCGACGACCTGGCCCTGATCGAGGTCAACGAGGCCTTCGCCGTCCAGGTCCTCGCCGTGCTGTCGGGCTGGGGCGTGAAGCTCGACGAGGTCGAGGACCGCCTCAACGTCAACGGCTCCGGCATCTCGCTGGGGCACCCGATCGGCGCCACGGGCGTGCGGATCCTCACCACCATGCTCCACGAGCTGCGCCGCAGGCAGGGCGGTCTCGCGCTGGAGACGATGTGCATCGGCGGCGGCCAGGGGATCGCCGCGCTGTTCCGGGGAGTCGACCGGTGACCGGGATCCTGGCTTACGCGGCCTACCTGCCGAGCTACCGGCTCGGCCCGGACAGCGGCGTGCGCGGCAGCCGGGTGGTCGCGTCGTTCGACGAGGACGCGACCACCATGGCGGTCGAGGCGGCCCGGCCGTTGCTCGGCCACGGCTCGCCGACCTCGGTGTGGTGGGCGAGCAGCACGCCGCCCTACCTCGACAAGACCAACGCGTCCGCGGTGCACGCTGCGCTCCGGCTGCCGGGGGACGTGGTGGCGGCCGACCTCGTCGGCTCGGCCCGGTCGACGTTCGCCGGCATCCGGGGAGCGCTCGCGGGCGGCGGCCTCGTGGTCGCCGCGGACGTCCGGGTCGGCAGGCCCGGGTCGCTCGACGAGCGTGCCGGCGGCGACGGCGCGGCTGCGCTGCTCCTCGGCGAGGGTGACGCGATCGCCGAGGTCCTCGCGATTGTCGGAGCGACCGAGGAGCTGCTCGACCGGTGGCGCCGGCCGGCGAGCGCGACCGGCGAGCAGTGGGAGGAGCGGTTCGGCTTCGAGCGGTACGCCGCGCTCGTGCGCGCGACCGCGGAGCGGGCACTCGACGCCGCCGGCGTCACGGAGGCCGACCATGTCGTGATCTCCAGCGGCAACGCCGCCGTCACCAAGCGGGCGGGCGCGCTCGTCAAGGGAGCGGTCAGCACGCGCACGTCGCCCGTCGGATTCTCGGGCGCCGCCGACCCGCTCCTCGGCCTGGCCGCCGCGCTCGACGTCGCCGCCCCGGGCCAGACCGTGCTCGTCGTGTCGGCCGTGGACGGCTGCGACGCGCTGGTGCTGCGCACCACCGAGCTGCTGCCGTCGCGGCGCCAGCCGCGGCCCGTAGAGGCACAGCTCGCGGGAGGTCGCACCGCGCCGTACACCACCTATCTCTCGTGGCGCGGGCTGCTCGACCGCGAGACCCCGCGCCGTCCCGAGCCCGACCGCCCCGCGGCGCCGCCGTCCGCGCGCGCGGCGGGCTGGAAGTTCGGGTTCGCCGGCAGCCGCTGCACGGAGTGCGGCTTCGTGCACCTCCCGCCGCTGCGGGTCTGCCGCTCGTGCGGCGCGACCGACCTGATGGAGCCCGTCGCCGGTGCGGACCTGACCGGGTCGGTGGCCACGTTCACCGTGGACCGCCTGGCCTACTCGCCGTCCCCGCCGGTGGTCGACGCGGTCGTCGACTTCGACGGTCCGGACGGTCCCGCCGGCCGGACGTCGCTCGAGGTGGCCGACGCGGACCCCGAGGCGATCGGCGTGGGGTCGCGCGTCGACCTGGTCTTCCGGCGCCTGTTCACGGCGGGCGGCGTCCACAACTACTTCTGGAAGGCGCGCGTCGTCGAGGCGGACGTGCCGATCGGCACCGAGGAAGGGAGCGACTGATGGCCAGCAACGGCATCGCCGACAAGGTCGCCATCGTCGGCATGGGATGCACCCGGTTCGGGGAGCGGTGGGACGCGTCCACCGACGACCTGCTGCTCGAGGCCGTCGGCGAGTGCCTCACCTCGGCCGGCGTGGCCAAGGACGATGTCGACGCCTACTGGCTCGGGACGCTGGCCTCGGGCCAGTCCGGGCTGACGCTGAGCCGACCGCTCGCGCTCGCCGACAAGCCGGTCACCCGGGTCGAGAACTACTGCGCGACCGGGTCGGAGTCCTTCCGCAACGCGTGCTACGCCGTCGCGTCGGGCGCCTACGACCGGGTGATGGCGGTGGGTGTCGAGAAGCTCAAGGACTCCGGCTTCTCTGGGCTGCTGCGCTCGGACCCGCCCGCCGACGGGACCGCCGCCGAGCTCTCGCTCACCGCCCCCGCCGCGTTCTCCCTCCTCGACCCGGCCTACTGCGCCAAGTACGGCGTCGATCCGGGGGCGATGCGCGAGGCGATGACCCACGTCGCCTGGAAGAACCACGTCAACGGAGCACGGAACCCCAAGGCGCAGTTCCGCAGCGAGGTCTCGCGGGAGAAGATCGAGACCGCGCCGAAGGTCGCCGGCCGGCTGGGCGTCTTCGACTGCTCGGGCGTCTCCGACGGCGCCGCGGCGGCACTCGTGGTGCGGGCGGAGGAGGCCTACGACTACACCGACCGCCCGGTCTTCGTGAAGGCGCTCGCCTCGACCGCGGGGCCGATGCGCGGTGGTCTCGACCCGGCCTACGACTTCACGTCGTTCCCCGAGGTCGTCGCCGCCGCGCGCGACGCCTACGGGCAGGCGGGCATCACCGACCCCGCCGAGCTGTCCCTCGCCGAGGTGCACGACTGCTTCACCCCCACCGAGGTCGTGCTCATGGAGGACCTCGGGTTCACCACTCGTGGCCAGTCCTGGAAGGACGTCCTGGCGGGCGACTTCGACGCCGACGGCCGGCTGCCGGTCAACGTCGACGGGGGGCTCAAGTCGTTCGGTCACCCGGTCGGGGCGAGCGGCCTGCGCATGCTCTACGAGTCCTGGCTGCAGCTCCGCGGAGACGCGGGGGACCGGCAGCTGCGGGACGCCCGCCTGGCGCTCACCCACAACCTCGGCGGCCGACCCGGAGGTTGCGTGTCGTTCGTCTCGATCGTGGGCAACGAGCGGTCTTGACGAGCCGGCTGCTAGATTCTAATCTAAATTCAATTCGCGCCGATCCTACGAGGTAACCACGACATGAAGATCCTGGTCGACTACGACAAGTGCACCGGGCTGGGCATCTGCGAGTCCCTCGCCCCCGAGCACTTCGAGGTCAACGACGACGGCGACCTCGTGCTCCTGGAGGAGAACGTCTCGGAGAGCGACGTCCAGGCCGTCGAGGAGGCCTGCGCCGGCTGCCCGACCGAGGCCCTCCGTCTCGAGCGCTGACGGTCGAGCGATGGTGATCGAGAAGCTCGTCGTCGTCGGGGCGTCGCTCGCCGGCCTCCGGGCCGTCGAGGCCGCCCGCAAGGCCGGTTTCAGCGGGGAGATCACGCTCGTGGGAGCCGAGCCGCACCTTCCTTACGACCGCCCGCCCCTGTCGAAGGCGTTCCTGGACGCCGACGCAGCCGGGGCGCCGTACTTCCGCGACGAGCAGTACTTCGCCGACGAGCTCGGTGTCCGGCTGCTCCTGGGCCGTCCGGCCACCGCCCTCGACACCGAGGCGAGGGTGGTCCACGTCGGGGACGAGCAGGTGCCGTACGACGCCCTGGTGATCGCGACCGGGGCCAGCGCACGGCACCTCCCCGGCGGCGATAGCCTCGAGGGGGTCCACCTGCTGCGCACGCTGGACGACTCGCTCGCCGTGCGGTCCGCCCTCGACCAGGGTGCCCGGACCGTCGTCATCGGGGCCGGCTTCATCGGCTCCGAGATCGCCTCGAGCGCGAAGAAGAGGGGCGTCGACGTCACCGTCGTCGAGGCTCTCGCCACGCCGCTCGTCCGGGCGACCGGGACCGAGATGGGTCCGGCCATCGCATCACTGCACGAGCTGAACGGCACCGCACTCCGGTGCGGCGTGGGGGTGAAGGCGATCGAGGGAGATGGCCGGGTCCAGAAGGTCGTGCTCGAGGACGGCACCGACATCCCGGCGGACCTCGTCGTCGTCGGGATCGGTGTCGCCCCCGAGGTCGGGTGGCTGGAGGGCTCCGGCATCACCCTCGACAACGGTGTGCGCTGCGACGAGACGCTGTGGACGGGCGTGCCCGGCGTCTACGCCGCGGGCGACGTCGCGAGCTGGCCCAACCCGGTGCTCGGCGTGCGCCAGCGCATGGAGAACTGGACGGCCGCGGCGGAGCAGGGCGCTGCCGCCGGCCGCAACGCCGTCGACCCGGACAACGCCAAGCCCTACGGCACGGTGCCCTACTTCTGGTCCGACTGGTACGACGTGCGCATCCAGCACGTCGGCTCGCCCGAGGCCGACGAGGTGCTCCTCGTCGAGGGCGACCTCGACCGCGCGCCGGGCCACGACAACCGCTGGATCGCGCTCTACCGCAAGGGTGACCGGCTCGTCGGCGCCCTGACCGTGCAGGGCCAGGCCGAGATCATGAAGTACCGGGTGCAGATCATGAAGGGCGGGTCCTGGGAGGACGCCCTGGCTCACGCGGAGAAGCGCAGGCAGCTCCACGCGGAGAAGCTGGTCACGTCGGGCTCGGCGTGACCCCGCGGTGCGGCTCCGGCGCGAGGTCCGGCCGCCGCTCCACCCAGCCCGCGAGCTCCCGCCGCCGGTGCCGGTCGGCCGCGGCGAGCCAGGTCGCCAGTGCGTCGAGCACGAAGATCCCTACGACGCAGGTGGCGGCGGCCGCGAGCAGCGGCACCGCGCCCGGCGCGTCGGGAACGTGCAGGCCGCTGTAGACCGGCAGGCCCACAACGATCGAGCACGCGGCGTCGGTCATCAGCGGCAGGGCCACCAGGAACGGTGCTCGCCATCCGCGGAAGTGGTCACGGAAGGTGAGGACCACGGCAGCGCACATGATCGGGCCGGTTGTGTTGATGAACAGCCAGTAGACGGGAAAGCGGAACAGGGTCAGGGGAGCCTCGCCGCCCGGTCCGTAGTACTGGTAGAGCCCGCCGTCGACGTAGAGCACGGGGAGCTCGAGCAGCAGGTCCAGGACGAAGGTGCTCAGCACTCCGGCCCAGAACACGCGGGGTGAGAACCCCTTGCGCTCGATCTCCCGCAGCACCACGAGGGGGACGAAGCCGAAGAAGATGATGTAGGTCGGGAGGCCCCACATCGGCACGGGACCGATCGTGTCCAGGACGATGTTCTGGCCCGCGCGCGGGTGGTGGACCAGCCCGAGGACGTCGTCGACCGGCTCGTTGAGGTAGGCCAGAGCACCACCGAGCAGCAGGACCAGTCCGAGCGGCGATCCTGTGCGCCGCCAGTCGCGCAGGCAGTGCACGGCGCACAGGATCGCGATCGTCCAGATCGCCAGGTCCACCCACACGTGCACTCCGGGAAAGCGGGTGTCGGGTGCGGCAGGGAAGTTGAACGCGTCCACCGTCGCTCAGCCTCCGACCACGGTCGATCGAGCGGAGACGGGCTGAGTGGTCCCGGTGTCGTCGGAGGCCACGGCGCGCCCGAGCAGGGCCACGTTGGCGATGAACCAGGCGGTGAACACGGTGGCCGGAACCCAGAAGACGATGAGCCCGTTCCACGCGAACGGGCCGGTCCGGAAGTAGGGGAGTGCGGTCGCGGGCACGAAGCAGAGGACCGCCCACATGTTGAAGTAGCCCAACCAGCGCGGGAAGAGCGGAGCGGGGCTGCGGTCGCCGAGCACCGCGTACGAGAACGCCCAGTACTGGACCAGGAAGGGCGGCCAGGCGATCACCAGCCAGATCCACGACATGTCGTTGAGCGCCTGGGTGATCGCCGGGTCGCGCTCGGGCCGGTATGCCGTCACGATGAACAGCAGTCCGGGGAGGAAGAACGTCAGGCAGGCGAAGGCGCCGCCGACCAGCTGCGCGTACGCGGCCGCCGGCGTGGCAGTCGGGATGCGGCGCATCTGTGCCCCGATCACGGCGACGAGTCCGGCGTAGAACAGGCTGCTGAGCATCATCAGGATCCCGCCGAGCCGGATCCCGCCGGCATGGGCGCGGTAGTGCTCCGCGACCTCGGCGGCGCTCAGTGACGGACTCATCGGCGGGATGAAGTGGGCGGCGACGAAGGCGCCGAAGAAGAGGATGACGCAGAGGGCGCCGCCTGCGACGAACGCCTGTTGGAAGGTGCGATGGTGCACGGGGGTCCTTTCAGTTGCCCAGTGGTGAGCCGGGGGTCTGGCCGTAGAAGGTCTGTGCCAGGACCATCGCCGAGACGCTGATGTAGATCAGGTTCACCAACATCGACTTGGCGGTGTTGTGGCCGACGCCGACGGGTCCACCGGCGGCCGTGTAGCCGAAGTAGCACGCGATGAGCGTCACGCCGATCGCCACGAGCGAGGACCAGGACACCGCGATGAAGAACTCGCGTGGGCCCTGGAAGAGGTAGTTGATGGTGTCGAAACCGCCTCCCGAGACACCGTGCAGGAAGCTGACGCCGAACCAACGCGAGGACATGTAGTTCACGCCGAGCCCGATCACGAACAGGGACGGCAGCACGACGAGGGCGGCGAGCACCTTGGTGACCACGAGGTAAGGCAGGGACGGGACACCCATCACCTCCAGGGCGTCGACCTCCTCCCCGATCCGCATCGACCCGAGCTCTGCCACGATGCCGCACCCCATCTTCGCGGCGAGGATCCAGCCGAAGACGACTTCGGAGCACCCGCGCAGCATGACCACAGGAGGTGCCGCGCCGAGATACGAGTCGAGTCCGAGGCCGCCGAACAGGAAGTTGATCGCCATGGTGAAGAGCCCGCCGAGCATGGCCAACATGAAGCAGATGACCAGAGCGTTGGAGCGGATGATCGCTCCCGTCTGCTGGACGATCTCGCCGGGGTAGTGGCGCACCGTGTGCGGAGTGGCGCGCACTGCCGACATCACGAAGTCGAGGAACCGCCCGGTCCCCGTCAGGCTGTCGACCACCGCGCTCACTTGAACTCCCCGAGACCGGGGAAGAGCCCGAGCAGGATCGCGTTGAAGCCGAGCTGCATGGCGAAGATGGCCAGGAAGCACTGGACCACGGCCTGGTTCACCGCACGACCGAGGCCGATCGACCCGCCGGAGGCGTGCAACCCCTTGTAGCAGCAGACGGTCGCGATCAGCAGGCCCGACAGGGCGCAGTTGACGACGAGAGCGGCGAGCTCCGTCGGACCGAGGTTGAGCCAGACGAAGCTGTAGAACTGTGGCGCGTTGATGCCCGCGACGTACCACGCGGCGAACTGGGCCGTGAGCAGGGTGATCACCTCGGCGGGGACCGCCAGGAGGGTCGTCATCAACGTGATGGACACGATCCGCGGTACGACGAGGGCGCGCACCGGGTCGATGCCCATGACGTTCATCGCGTCGAGCTCCTCGCGCACCTTGCGTGCGCCGAGCTCGGCCGTGGCGGAGGCGCCGACGACGCCCGCCATGAGGAGGGCAGCGACCCAGACCGTGAACGTCCGGGTGCTGGTGACGATGAGGAGCGGTCCGTAGAGCTCGGCGACGCCCGCGTTGGAGACGAACTGCACCGCCGGGATGGAGAGGGCGACGAGGAAGGCGGACAGTGCCACCGTGATGGCGAGCCAGGACCGCTGGATGGTGTCCCGCATGTCGAGGGCGACCTCCCCCCAGTAGCCACGCGGATGGCGCACCGCGCTCGCGAGCGCCACCACCAGCAGGCGGCTCATCCCGCCGACCTCGGCGACGGGTCGTCGGACGGCACCGGGGAGGAGGCCGAGAGGGACGGCGAGCGGTGAGCCGAACGGACCGTGCGGCTCCCGCGGGACGGCGACGACATCGTGGTCGACCGCGGTCGTCATGACCGCTCCAGTGCGGCAAGGGGCGAGCGCAACGCCGCAGCCAGCTCGCGGGCTGCGCGCTCCCCGGCGACCGTCGCAGTGTTGACGTTGCCGCTGGAGTTGTAGGAGCCGGCGAGGTGGATGCGGCTCGTGAGGTCGCGACCGGCGTGGAAGCCGCGCATCTCGCGGTAGAGGCCCGGGTGGCTGTACACGAGCACCGGGTTCCACCGGTTGACCCGGACGAACTCGATGTGGCGGCCGAGGTCGGGCACCGCGCGCTCGGCGTCGCCGAGGATCGCGGCGAGGACGGCGTCGTCGTCCTGGTCCATGTGCTCCACCGCCCACTCGTTCACGGTGAAGAGCGTGGCCAGGCCCTTGTCGTCGGGGCAGCGCCCGGCGACCTTGTTGTGCTCCAGGATGACCGCGAACAGCCCGTCGGACACGGGCCGCGGCACGACGACGAACGCCGGCTTCGCTGCAGGGCGCCTCGACAGCGCGAGGTTGATCGAGATGCAGCTGGTGTAGGTCAGGTCCCGCAGGAACCTCGCTCGTTCGGGTGCCAGCTGCGGGACGATGTCGGGGACGCGGTTGCCCATCGAGGAGACGACGGCTCCGGCCGCACGCTCGGTGACCGTGCCGTCCGCCGTCTCGTAGGTCACCTCGACACCGTCTCCGGCCTCGACCACCTCCCGCACCCGGACGCCGAGCCGGACGTCCGGGAGCTGTGCGGCGAGCGCCTCCGGCAGCTGCGAGTAGCCCTCGCGCAGGGCGTAGAGCCTGCTTCCGAGCACCTTCTCCATCAGGAAGAAGAACTCGACGACCGAGATCTTGTCGCCGGGTACCCCAGCGCCGCCCCGGGCGATCGGGTCGATCAGGTAGTCGTAGAGCTCCGCGCTCAGCCCGCGACGGGCGGCGTACTCCGCAGGCGTCTCGACGTCGAACTCCGCGGCCGCCGACAGGTCCTCGTAGGAGAGGAGGCTGCGCACCCGGAGGATGTCGCGGCCGATCTTCGCCGCGCTCAGCTTCGAGCGCAGCGAGAGCAGCCGGGTGCGAGCGGCGTCCAGGAGGAGGTGGTTGGCGCGGAGCAGGTGCATCTCGCCGTCGCGCACGAAGCCCATGCCCGAATCGGCGGGCAGCAGGTCCTCGGCGAGGCCGGCCTCGTGGACCAGTCGCATCACCGACCCGTAGGCCGCCGGCAGGATCGTCGTGCCGGCCTCCATCAGGAACCCGTCCTGCTTGACGGTCAGCAGCTGCCCGCCGACCCGGTCGCGCTCCTCGAGGACGATCGGTCGGAACCCCTGCTGCCGGAGGCGCCAGGCCGCGGCGAGGCCGGAGGGGCCGGCGCCGACCACGACGACCGGCTCGCTCCCGGTTTCGAATCCAGAATCGAAAGACACGTTGTGCAGGCTGGCATACACGCTGTCTTTCAGTCAAGACATAATGTGTTCAATCCTGGACGGCCTGTATCTTTGGCCCATGAGCAGCGACTCCCATCCGTTCGCCGTCTCGCGGGTGGACCGGCGCGCTTCCCTGAGCAGGCACTTCATCCCGGTGGTCGAGGAGCTCGCCGAGGCGGGCACCCCGTTCGTGGACCTCAGCGTCGAGCGGATCATCAAGGCAGGTGGAATCTCGCGCTCGGCGTTCTACAACTACTTCGACGACAAGGCGGACCTGCTCGTCGCGATGGCCGACGGGGTGATCGCGGACCTCATCGACACGGGCCGCTCCTGGTGGGCCTTGAGCCCCACCAGCACCAAGGCGGAGCTCCGCGAGGCGCTCAGCGCTCCGCTCGGCAACTACCGCGCGCACCAGATGGTCCTCGGCGCGATCGTCGAGGTGGCGACGTACGACGAGCGCGTTCGCGCGAAGCAGGAGTGGCTGATCGGCACGGTCTCCAGCGCGCTGGCCGACCACATCAGGGAGGGTCAGCGGGCAGGGAGCGTCGATCCGGAGCTCGATGCGGACCGCACGGCGAGGTGGTTGGTCTGGATGCTGGAGCGCGGGCTCTACCAGATGGTGACCCCGGCGGATCAGGGCGAGGCGGAGAAGCTCATGGACGCGATCACCGACGTCGTGTGGCGCGTCCTCTACGCCGGGTTCCGCGACCCCGAGTGACCCGACGGGTCGCGCGACCGGCTACTGCGGCGCCAGGCCGTTGCGGACGATCGTCTGCGCGGTGCGCACGACCGTGTCGATCGACCCGCGTCGCGGCGTCCACCACTCGGCCGCCCAGTTCAGGGCGCCCATGACCAGCATCTGGGCGAGGTAGGGGTCGAGGTCCGCGCGGAGCGCACCGTCCTGGGCGGCGCGGTTGAAGAGATCGCGCCACATGGAGAAGTACTTGCGCGACTCCGCCTCGAACCGGGTGCGCAGCTCGTCGGGGAGCTGCCCGGCGTTGCGGATCGCCGCCGTGGCGTAGTCGGAGAGCTCGAGCTCGTGGCGCAGGTGGGCGTCGACGGCCAGCAGGATCCTCTCCAGCGGGTCGAGATCCTCAGGAGCCGCGTCCAGCGCACGGGTCAGGTGCTCGCGCATGTCCGCGATGCCCGACCAGACGACCTCCTCGATGAGGTCCTCCCGCGACTGGAAGTAGTAGTAGATCGCGGGTGCCTGGAGCTCGGCCTGCTCGGCGACGTCGCTGAGCCGCATGCCGGCGTATCCCTTGACGCTCAGCACGTGGGCGGCGGCGTCCATGACCCGCTGCCGCGTGCGAGCCGACTTGGAGGCCTTGTCGCCGGGCGCGGCCTTCTTGGTTGCCGGCTTCTTGGTGGGTGCCTTCTTGGCCGGAGTCTTCTTCGCCGCGGTCTTCTTCGCCGCAGTCTTCGTGGTCGTGGACTTCTTGGCGGCGGGCTTGCTCGCGGCCGCGCGCTTGACCGGAGGCGTCTGCGTCGCGGGCTTGCGTGGCATGCGCGCCATCCTAGGGGGCGGGGGACGGTCAGGTGGTGAGGCCGCCGCGTGCCACGAGCTGCGCGGCGATGACGTTGCGCTGGATCTCGTTGGTGCCCTCGCCGACGATCATCAGCGGCGCGTCCCGGAAGTAGCGCTCGACGTCGTACTCCGTGGAGTAGCCGTAGCCGCCGTGGATGCGGACCGCGTTGAGGGCGATCTCCATCGCGACCTCCGAGGCGTAGAGCTTCGCCATGCCCGCCTCCATGTCGCACCGCTGGCCGGCGTCGAACCGCTCGGCGGCGTGCAGCACCAGCTGCCGCGCGGCGGTCAGCTTGGTCGCCATGTCGGCCAGGTAGTGGCCGATGGCCTGGTGCTTCCAGATCGGCTGCCCGAAGCTGTGCCGGTCCTGGGCGTAGGCGAGCGCGTCGTCGAACGCCGCCTGGCCGACGCCCAGCGCGCGGGAGGCCACCTGGATCCGGCCCGTCTCGAGGCCCTTCATCATCTGTGCGAAGCCCTTGCCCTCGACGCCACCGAGCACGGCCGAGGTGGGGACGCGGAAGTCCTCGAACGACAGCTCGCAGCTCTCCACGCCCTTGTAGCCGAGCTTGGGGAGGTCGCGGGAGACCGTCAGGCCGGGGCCGTGCTCCACCAGGAGGATCGAGATGCCCTTGTGCTGGGGCTCCGCCTTCGGGTCGGTCTTGCAGAGCAGCGCGATCAGCTGGGAGCGGCGGGCGTTGCTGATCCAGGTCTTCGCCCCGTTGACGACGTACTCCTCGCCGGTGCGGCGCGCGGTGGTGGTCATCGCCTGCAGGTCCGAGCCGCCGCCGGGCTCGGTGAGGGCCATCGTGGCGCGGATCTCGCCGGTCGCCATCCGGGGCAGGTAGTGGTCCTTCTGCTCCTGCGTGCCGAAGAGGACCAGGAGCTTGGACACCACCGTGTGGCCACCCATCGCCCCCGCGAGGCTCATCCAGCCGCGCGCAAGCTCCTCGGTGATGCCGACGTAGCAGGGCGTCGAGACGGGCGCCTCCCCCCAGGGCTCGGGGATCGCGAGCCCGTAGATCCCGAGTTCCTTCATCTGCTCGATGAGCTTCTCGGGGTACTCGTTGGCGTGCTCCATGTCGTGCACCACCGGACGGACCTCGGAGTCCACCCAGTCGCGGACCGTCGCGACGACCTCGCGCTCCTCCTGTGACAGCACCTGCTCGACTCCTCCCGGTTTGCGGCGGGCCTCAGTTTAACATAAATTAAAAACCATGAGTCTGTCCGCTGCGTCACACGGTTCCGGCCCCCGGCGGGCCAGCCTGTGCGTCCCCGCGACGCACCTCGACCGCGTCCGCAAGGCGCTCGTCGCGGGCGCCGACGAGGTCGTGGTCGACCTCGAGGACGCCGTGCCGCTCGGCGAGAAGGACTCGGCCCGGGACGGCCTGCGGGAGGTCGACTGGTCCGACGCGTCCGCGCGCGGGGTGCGGGTGGCCGTCCGGGTCAACGCCGTCGGCACCCCCTGGTGCCACCGCGACCTCGAGGCGGTGACCGCCATCCCGGCGCTGGCCTCGGTGGTCGTCCCCAAGGTCGAGTCGCGCGCCGACCTCGACTTCGTCGAGCGGCTCCTCGCCGGGCTCGAGGCCGAGACCGGGCGCGCGGACCGGGTCGGTGTGCAGGCGCTGGTCGAGACGGCCACCGGTCTCGCCGGACTCGCCGGCATCGTCAGCCGTCCGAGCCGCCTGGAGTCGCTCGTGCTCGGGTACGCCGACCTCGGCGCCTCCCTCGGCCGGCAGGGCGTCGTCCTCCAGGACTGGGTCCCCGCCCAGCACGCGCTGGTCGTCGCCGCCCGGGCGGTCGGCGTCGACGCGATCGACGGACCCCACCTGGGCGTCGCCGACGACGACGCCTTCCGCGCCGCGACCACCCACGCCGCCCGGTTCGGCTTCGACGGCAAGTGGGTCATCCACCCCCGGCAGGTCGACGCCGTCGTGGCCGGCTTCACGCCGGCGCCCGAGCAGGTCGCGTACGCCGAGCGCGTGCTCGCCGCCCTGGAGGACGCCGCGGCCGACGGCCGGGGGGCCGTGCAGCTGGACGGCCAGCTGCTCGACGAGGCGATGGCGGTCGCCGCGCGTCGTACCCTGGCGAGGGTGGGTCGATGAGCGCCGTCGTGGTGGAAGGACCCTGGTTCGACGAGCTCGAGGTCGGCCGGGTCTTCGACCGAGCGCCCGCGGTGACGCTCAGCCCGGCGCGCGCCGCCGCCCACCAGGCGATCCTGGGGGACCGGTTGCGGCTCGGCCTCGACGAGCACCTCGCCGAGCGCGTGACCGGAGGGCCGTTCGCTCCGCCCGCACTGGTCTGGAACGTGGCCATCGGCCAGTCGACGCTCGCGACGCAGCACGTCAAGGCCAACCTCTTCTACCGCCGACTGGCCCTGCTGCGGCACCCGGCTCTGGGGGAGACCCTGCACACGACCACCACGGTCGTCGGGCTCCGCGAGAACGCGCGCAAGCCCGGGCGGCGCCCCACCGGCCTCGCGGCGCTGCACATGAGCACCGTGGACCAGGAGGGGCGACAGGTCCTCGACTTCTACCGCTGCGCGATGCTGCCGCTGCGCGCCGAGAAGTCCACGGGCCACGCCGACGACCTCTCGGCGATCGGCGCGTCCGGCGACCAAGGGCGGCCTGCGGTCGTCCTGCCGCCATGGGACGCGGATGCCTGGCGTGGGACGGTCCGCCCGGAGCCGTCCCCCTCGGCCGGCGACGAGCTGCAGGTCGCTGGGGGCGACGTGGTGTCGAGCGCCCCCGAGCTGGCGCGTCTCACCACCAACCTCGCCGCGGTCCACCACGACGAGCGCGCGGGGGGCGGGACCCGGCTGGTCTACGGAGGGCACACCATCGGTCTGGCGCTCGCCCAGGCCACCCGGGCCCTCCCCGACCTGGTGACGGTGCTGGCCTGGGAGTCGTGCGACCACCTCGGCCCGGTCCGCGAGGGCGACACGCTCCGCAGCCGCGTCGTCGTCGAGGCCGTCCGCCGGGCGGGTGATGGCTGGGCGCTGGCCGAGCTGCGCTCCCTCGTCGAGGCCGACGGACCTGAGCCGCGCCCCGTGCTGGACTGGCGCTACACCGCTCTGCTGACGCCCTGAGCAGAGCCGGTTCATCGGACAGTGTGTCCGCGCCTCGAACAAGGCGCCCCCTATGCTGGGCTCATGTCGACCCGCCCCGCGAAGCCCCTCCAGCCGACCCGTGAGGAGCGCCGGCTCGAGCTCGCGCGCTACTTCATCGAGGAGGTCACGCCGATGCTGGCGGCAGGCGAGGCCTACGCCGACCTGAGCGTGGCGCGCATGATCGGCGCGGTCGGCATCTCGCGGTCGACGTTCTACTCCTACTTCGACGACAAGCCGGACCTGCTCCGCGCGATGGGGGAGGACATCACGCAGGACCTCGCCGCGGCCGGCGCGCACTGGTTCGGGCTCGGCGTCCCCGCGGACCGGGCGGAGCTCCGCGCCGCCCTGCGCCCGTTGTTCGACACCTACCGGCGCCACCAGCTGATCCTCCGCTCGATCACCGAGGCGGCGTCGTACGACGACGGCATGCGCGAGCTGCATGCAGGCCTGGTCACCCGAGCTGCCGAGGGGCTGACGGCCCACCTGGCTCAGCTGGAGTCCGATGGTCGCCAGCACCCGCTCGACCCCCAGCGCGCCTCGCTCTGGCTGGTCTGGATGCTCGAGCGCGGCCTCTACCAGGTCGTCGCACCGGCGCGGGACCGCGAGGCGGGCAAGCAGCTCGACACCGTGGTCGAGCTGGTCTGGCGCATGCTCTACGGCTCGGCGTAAGGCCGGGACGCGGCAACGGCCGGCCCCCGGGTGGGAGGCCGGCCGTCGTCGAGCGGGAGCCGCCGGATCAGGCGGCGACCGTCTCCCGGATCTGGCGGTCGAGGTCGATCGACACCCCGCCCTCCTGCTCCATGCGCGCCCACAGGGCGGCACGGCGGCTCGGGGGCAGGACCGGGTAGAGGAACATCCGGCCGAGCGTCCAGTTGAGCGCCGGCTCGTCGGCCTTGCGGCCGAGGAAGTGGTGCAGGATCACCATGTAGAAGCAGGCCTCGGCCATCATCAGCGCGGCGGCGATCAGGCGGACCCAGTGGGGCAGCCCGGAGTTGTGCGCGAGCAGGTGGATCCAGCCGACCGTGAAGTAGGTGCCGGCCATGCCGTAGGACGGCGCCATGACCAGGATCCACTTCTTCCTGCCCTGGAGGCGGGGGACGAAGTAGGCCAGGATCGTGCCGACCGCGACGAACGAGGCGCTGTTGATGAACGCCCACCAGTACGGGAAGTTCAGGAACTCGAACGGCTGGAAGCCGTAGTACTTGTAGACCCCGAGGTTGATGCCGATGGTCTCCATGAACGCATCGAGGATGCCGCCCATCGCGAGCAGCATGAAGTAGTGCCGCAGGCGTGCGCCGTTGCGGATCACGAAGTAGCAGAAGTAGGACATCATGCCCAGGAACGCGACGTAGCAGAGCGGGATCAGCAGCGGCACCGAGACGCCGAAGTTGGTGTAGACCTTCTGCAGGTTGGGCGCCCAGTGCAGGTGCCCGAGCATGTCGAGCATCGCCTCCTCGAGCGAGCACACCAGGCCGCCGAGCAGGACGATGACCGGCATCCAGTTCCGGTGCTTGGCGACGGCGCGAACGGCCCAGGGGAGGGCGAGGATCACCGCGGCCGCGCCGGCGATGAAGAAGAAGGCGATCTCGGCGCCCGCGCTCGCCGCGTCGAGCGTCGGGTGGTCGGACGGTACGACGTTCGGGGGGTAGCCCTCGTGCTGCAGCAGGGGGTTCCACTGGTTCCACCAGCTGTCGGTTCCGTCGCCGGAGGCGCGGATCAGGAATTCGTTGAGCATCGGTGCCTCTTCCGGTCTACGGCGCCGGCCGACGGGTGGGCAGCGCACGTTTTCAACTAGCGATTAGAAACTGTAGGCCAGGGGAGACAGGATGTCCATAGGCCGAACACGCTGTTCGACGCTTGTCGGAGTCACGGCATCGTGTAGCCGCCGCTGACGCTGAACAGCTGACCGGTGACCTGGCGCGACATGGCGTCGGAAGCCAGGAAGAGCACCGAGCCGGCGATGTCGGCCGCGCTCGTCAGGCGCTGCAGCGGGGTGTCCTTCATCAGGTACTCGCGCTGGCTGTCGTTGAAGACGTTCTCCTCGCCGACGGCCCACAGGCTGTCGGCGCCGATGGCCTCGGGGCCGTCCGGTACGACGAGCCCGGGGCAGACGACGTTCGACCGGATGCCGTGGCGGCCGTGCTCCCGGGCGGTCGTCCTGGCCAGGGCGACCACGGCGGCCTTCGTCGCGCCGTAGACGCCCTGGCGGATCTGGCCGAACGCCGCTTCGCTGGCGATGAAGACGATGGAGCCCCGGCCCGCCGCGCGCATCGGGGTGATCGCTGCCTGCGTCGCGGCGATCGCGGTGAAGAAATTGATCTCGACGGTGCGCTGCCAGTTGTCCCGGTCGGTGTTCTTCGCGATGAAGCCGGGCACGCTCCAGCCCGCGTTGTTCACGAGAGTGTCGAGCCCGTCCCACCGACTCACCGCAGCGGCGACGGCCTCGTCCGCCACGCCGGGCAGCGTGAGGTCGCCGACCGCGGTCACCGCCTCGGCGGCTCCCAGCGCCTCGGCCTCCTTCCGCACGCGCTCCGCCTGGTCGCCGTCGATGTCGCTGATGACGATCCGGGCGCCCTCGGCCGCGAAGGCGTGGACGATCCCGCGGCCGATGTTGGAGGCACCGCCGGTGACGACGACGCGTGCTCCGCTGAGTCCGAGGTCCATGGAGATTCCTGTCGGTGGGAGAAGTCGGAATTGGCGTCCGGCCGGCCGAGAGGGGTCAGGGGAACTCGGCCGGCCGGAAGTGTGGTGCGGGTCAGACGTTCTCGGCGACCACCGGTGCGGCGGCCGACGGGAACGGGTCGTTCTGCCCCGACGTGTAGGGGTCCTGCTGCTTGAGCGCGCGGTCGCGGGCGAGCTTGGCGCGGAGGGCGCCGAACCGGCCGCCGTTGTCCTCGAGGTGGAACTGCTTGAGCATGGTGCGCGCCGCGTTCTGGCCCGGCATGCCGCTGATGCCCGCCACCGGGTGCGTGCCCGACCCGGTGAGGAAGAGCCCCTCGACGGGGGTCGTGTAGCCGGCCAGCCCGGCCACCGGCTTGTTGGGGCCGAACCGGCTGATCGTCGGGTCGACGTGGTAGACGCTGCCGTCGATCGCCCAGAACCGCTCCTCGATGTCGGGCATCACCAGCGGGTGCACGGCGACCTGGAGCTCGTCGACGCCCTTGTAGTACTCGTCGGCGTCCCTGATGACCGAGTCGGTGATCTGCTTCCGGGCGACGTCCCAACCGTCCTCGGGGATGGAGGGGACCAGGCCCGTCCAGAACCACCACAAGTCCTTGCCGGCCGGCGACATCGACGGGTCGAACGCGTTGGTCACCTGGGCGAGTCCGGGAATGGCGTCCGGGACCTGGCCGCGCACGCACGAGCGCGCCGCCGCGAGCGCCTGCTCGTAGGTGTGGTAGCAGTTGCACGCGATCCGCAGGTCGATGCCGTCCCCGCGCCACTTCTCGTGCTTGCTCATGTCGATCCGGCCGGACAGGGCGACGTTCACCTTGGCGTCGGAGATGCCGCGCTTCTTGGTCGGGATGTGGTCGGCCGCGTTCTGGACCTTCGGCTCCAGGACGCCCGCCGGCAGCAGCCGGGTCAGCGTCGTCTTCGGGGAGCACGCCGTCAGCACGCCGCGACGCGCCCGGATCTCCTGGCCGCCCGCGATGCGGACGCCCGTGCAGCGGTTGCCGCTGACGATCAGCTGCTCCACGGGCGAGCTCGTGATCACGTCACCGCCGTGGTCGCGGATGACACCGATCAGGGCCTTCGGCAGGGACCCCGTCCCTCCGTGGAACATGGCGACGCCGTACTTCGACAGCACGCCGAGGTAGATCAGCGACCACCCGGAGAGGTCCGCGTCGAACGGCATGAACGGCAGCGACGTCAGGAGGGGGGCACGGATCATGTCGTGCTCGAAGCTCTCCTCGACGGCCTCCGCCTGGGAGCTGGTCATCCAGCGCCCGAGCGCGGCCATCTGCTTGCGGTTCTTGACCAGTCCCTTGGCCGACCTGAGGATCTTGGAGATCTCGGGCTGCGTGACGTTGGTCTGCATCATCGGGAGGCCGATCTCGACGGCCGCGTCGATGACCTCGTAGAGCTCGAGCAGCGCCCGGGCGTCCTTCTTCGAGAAGTACTCCAGCTCCGCCGCGGTCTTGCGCGGGTCGCGCCACAGACCGAGCGAGGAACCGTCGGCGGCGAGCTGGAAGTGCGCCGGGTCGATGACCGTCTGCTTCAGCCCGTACCTGCGCGAGAGGCCGAGGTCGGCGTCGATCGTCGTCGTGCGGAAGAGGGATGCCTGGATCGAGGCCTCGTTCATCGTGTACTCGGGGGCGCCCGGGAACGGGTTGGTCGACGTCATGCCCCCGGCGGTGGGTGACGCCTCGACGACGAGCACGTCCAGGCCGGCCTTGGCCAGGTAGGCGGCGGCGACGAGGCCGTTGTGGCCCGAGCCGACGACGATGACGTCGGCCTCGCGAGGAGTTTCGGTGGCAGGCGCCTGAGGCATGTCGGATCCCTTCGGGTTGAGCGTCGGGCGGCTCGCGCCCGGGTGGGTCGGTCTGGACCTGGGGCTATTTTTAATCTACATTCGGAAAAAAGTCGAGAGCCGTCTCGGGACGCGGAGCGAAGCGTGGGCGCCGGCGACGACAGGCAGGGAGCCGTTGACAAGACGTCCCGGCAGAGCCAAGATACGAATCTAATCTAGATTCAAATTGATGGAGGACCCATGGGCTTCAACGACTCCTCCGAGGTGCGGAAGTACCTCGGCGGCATCTTCGAGACCGCCTTCGCCGACGCCGAGATCGGGCCGAAGCTGAAGGCTACCGGCATCGTGCTCAAGACGGTCTACAGCGACCCCGACGCGGTCCTGATCATCGACGCCACGTCCGGCACGGTCTACGAGGGCGACGAGTCGACCGAGGCCTCCGCGGTCATGACGATGAGTGCCGACACCGGCAACGGCTACTGGCAGGGCAAGGTCAACCTCCCGCTGGCGATGGCCAAGAGCAAGATCAAGGTCCAGGGCAACGTCGCGAGCCTGCTGAAGATCGCGCCGCTGGGGAAGAAGCTCTACCCGAAGTACGTCGAGATGCTCCGCACCGACGGCCGCGACGACCTGGTCGTCTGACCCGGGCTGGGAGAAGAGAAGAACCGTGTTCCCTGGAGTGATCGCCCGCACCGCCCCGGACCGTCCTGCCGTCGTCATGGGGGGCTCGGGTCGTGTGACGACCTATCGCGAGCTCGACGACGCCTCGGCCGACCTCGCCGCCGCGCTGCACGGGCTCGGGCTCCGCAAGGGCGACGTCGTCGCGATGCTGTCCGACAACGCCGCCGAGTGCTTCGAGATCTACTGGGCGTGCATGCGGTCCGGCCTCTACATCACGCCGGTCAACCGGAGCCTCTCGGCGGACGAGGTCGCCTACATCGTCGGTGACAGCGGCGCCCGGGTGCTCATCGTCTCTGCCGCGCTGTCCGACCTCGCCGCGAGGGTTCGTCCGCTGGTCGAGGTCGAGCACGCGTTCGCCTTCGGCGACGAGGTCGCCGGATACGCGTCCTACGCCGAGCTGCTGGCCGGTGCCGGCGAGCGGCTGACCGACCAGCCGCGCGGCTCGGACATGATGTATTCCTCCGGCACCACGGGCCGTCCCAAGGGCGTGCGCCAGGCGATGCTGCCGATCCAGGTCGACGAGCCGGGCGACCCGATCACGGGTCTCCTCGGCGGCGTCTTCAAGGTCGGCCCGGAGGACGTCTACCTGCAGCCGGCGCCGATCTACCACGCCGCGCCCCTCAAGTGGTCGGGAGCCGTCCACGCGCTCGGCGGCACCGTGGTGATGATGGAGAGGTTCGACGCCGAGCAGGCGCTCGCGCTGATCGAGGAGCACAAGGTCACCGTCGCCCAGTTCGTGCCGACGATGTTCGTCCGGATGCTCCAGCTCCCCGAGGAGGCTCGGACCAGGTACGACGTCTCCAGCCTCCGGCTCGCGGTGCACGCCGCCGCCCCGTGCCCTCCCGACGTCAAGCAGGCGATGATCGACTGGTGGGGGCCGGTCGTCTTCGAGTACTACGGATCCACCGAGCAGAACGGCATCACCTTCATCTCGTCACCCGAGTGGCTGCAGAAGCGTGGTTCGGTCGGCAAGGCGATGATCGGGACCGCCCACATCTGTGACGACGAGGGCAACGAGCTTCCGACCGGCGAGGTCGGCACCGTCTACTTCGAGCGCGACACGCGCCCGTTCGAGTACCACAACGATCCCGACAAGACGGCGGAGGCGACCCACCCGGTGCACGGGACGTGGACCGCGGTCGGCGACATGGGCTACCTCGACGAGGACGGCTTCCTCTTCCTCACCGACCGCAAGGCGTTCACGATCATCTCGGGTGGCGTGAACATCTACCCGGCGGAGGTCGAGGCCGTCCTGACCCTGCACCCGCAGATCTTCGACGTCGCCGTGATCGGCGTGCCCGACCCGGAGATGGGCCAGCAGGTCAAGGCCGTGGTGCAGCTCAAGGATGGCGTCGACCCGAGGCCCGAGCTCGCCCAGGAGCTCATCGACTACGTGCGCGAGCGCATCGCGCACTTCAAGGCGCCGCGCTCGGTCGACTTCGTCGACGAGATCCCGCGGCTGGCCACCGGCAAGCTCCTCAAGCGAGAGCTCGAGAAGCGCTACATCCCCGCAGGAGCAGGTGCATGACCAGCCTCGTCGAAACCACCCGGGCCTACGACCCGCTCACCGTCTCGAACCTCTCGTTCTGGGCGAAGACCGCCGAGGAGCGCGAGGAGGTCTTCAAGGTCCTGCGGCGCGAGCGGCCGCTGAGCTGGCACCCGCCGCTGGAGGGCGGCCTGATGCCGCCGGACAACGAGGGCGTCTGGGTGGCGACGAGCCACGAGCTGATCCAGCACATCAGCAAGAACCCGCAGCTGTTCTGCTCCGGCGACGGGTTCCAGTTCGAGGAGGTGCCGTCCGACATCCTCGAGGCCGCCGGGTCCTTCCTCGGCATGGACGCGCCGCGCCACCCGAAGCTCCGCAAGATCGTCTCGTCCGCGTTCACGCCCAAGCAGGTCGCGAAGATCCACGAGCAGATCAAGGACCAGGCGCGCCGCATCGTCGACGACCTGCTCGAGGCGGGCGAGGGCGACTACGTCTCGTTGGTGTCCAAGAAGCTCCCGATGTGGACGATCTACGAGATGGTCGGCCTCGAGGACCCGGAGAAGCGCGAGCAGGCCGCGCACTTCGCCGACGGCATGGTGTCGTGGAACGACGAGGAGGTCGCTGCGGGCCGGGAGCCCGGCGAGGTGCTCAGCGAGTCGCTCGTCGGTCTGCTGATGCTGGGCATGGAGCTGGCCGAGGAGCGGCGCGCCAACCCCAAGGCCGACCTGATGACCAACCTGGTCAACGCCGAGGTGGACGGCCAACGTCTCACCGACGACGAGATCGGCTCCTTCTTCGTGCTGCTCTCGGTCGCCGGCAACGACACCACCCGCAACTCGATCAGCATCAGCTCGATGGCGCTCCAGCAGTTCCCCGACCAGAAGGCGCTCCTGCTCGAGGACTACGCCGGCCGGATCGGGACGGCCGTCGAGGAGTTCGTCCGCTGGGCCTCGCCGGTCATGACGTTCCGCCGCACCGCCACGCAGGACACCGAGCTCGGCGGGCACCTGATCCGCAAGGGCGAGTGGGTCGCGATGGTCTACTCGTCGGGCAACCGCGACGAGCTGGTCTTCGACCGTCCCGACGTCTTCGACATCACGCGCGACCCCAACCCGCACGTCGGGTTCGGCGGCGGGGGACCCCACTACTGCATGGGCAACTTCGTGGCGAAGATGCAGCTCAAGGAGCTCTTCGACCAGCTGCTCACGCGCGCACCGGGCCTTGAGCTCGGCCAGCCCGAGTACCTCACCGGCAACTTCGTCCGCGCCGTCAAGTCGCTGCCCTGCCGGGTCCGCTGACCAACCCCTCCGAGAGGAACACCCCTGTCATGACTGACTTCGCAGGTCGCCGCTACGTCGTCACCGGTGCCGCGTCCGGGATCGGCGACTGCGTCGCCCGCAAGCTCCTTGCCGCCGGTGCGGAGGTCCACAGCCTCGACCGCAACGAGCCGACCGCCCCGGTCACCCGCCACGTCCCGGTCGACCTCGCGGACGTCGAGAGCATCGACAAGGCCCTCGTCGAGCTCGACGGCGAGTACGACGCCCTGCTCAACGTCGCGGGTGTCCCCGGGACCGCGCCGGCCGACGTCGTCATGAAGGTGAACACCTTCGCGGTGCGGCACCTCACCGAGAACCTCCTCGGCCAGCTGAAGGAGGGCGGCAACGTCGTCATCGTCTCCTCCACTGCGGGCTTCCAGTGGGAGAAGCGGCTCGAGGTGATCAGGGAGCTGCTGGCCACCGACACCTACGACGAGGCCGTCGCCTGGTGGGCCGCGCACCCGCAGGAGGGCAACGCCTACAACTTCTCCAAGGAGGTCAGCACCGTCTACACCATGACGATGGGCCTGGCGCTGAGCGAGATGGGCCTCCGGATCAACGCCGTGCTGCCGGGTCCGGTGGAGACGCCGATCCTCGTGGACTTCGAGGAGTCGATGGGCAAGGACACCCTGGACGGGCTGAAGGAGCTGCTCGGCCGGCACGCAACCCCGGACGACATCGCCGAGGCGATCCTGTTCCTCGCCTCCGACGAGGCGCGTTGGATCAACGGCCACCCGCTGATCGTCGACGGCGGCGTCTCCGGCTCCGTGTTCACCGGGCTCGTCCCGGCGCCCGAGATCTGATCGGACCAGGAGCAGCGCGATGACCGCGGACCTCGCCCCCACCCCCACCCGGGCCGACCTGGCCGACCTGCTGGCGACCCTTCGCCAGGTGCACGCCTCCGGCCGCACCCGGAGCTACGAGTGGCGGATCCGCCAGCTCGACGGCATCGCCCGGTTCTGCGAGGAGCGGGAGGACGAGATCGCCACGGCGCTGGCCGCCGACCTCGGCCGGCCCGCGTTCGACGCGTGGTTCGGTGACATCGCCTCCACGATGGGCGAGGTCCGGTTCGCCAAGAAGCACCTCCGGCGATGGATGAGGCCGCGCAGGCAGAGCGTGCCGCTCACCCAGCTGCCCGGCTCGGCCCGCGTGCAGTTCGAGCCGCTCGGTGTCGTGCTGGTGATCGGGCCGTGGAACTACCCGATCTTCCTCAGTCTGAGCCCGCTCGTCGCGGCCTTCGCCGCCGGCAACTGCGCGGTGCTCAAACCGTCGGAGCTGGCCCCGGCCACGTCGCGGCTGCTGGCCGAGGCGCTGCCGGGCTACCTGGACGCCGAGGCGGTCAAGGTCGTCGAGGGTGACGGCGTGGTCACCCAGGACCTCCTGTCCCTCGGCTTCGACCACGCACTGTTCACCGGTGGCACCGACATCGGGCGCAAGATCATGGCCGGGGCCGCCCCCACCCTGACGCCCGTCACCCTCGAGCTCGGCGGCAAGAGCCCGGCGATCGTCACCGCCGGCTCCGACCTGGGCGTCGCCGCCCGGAGGATCGCCTGGGTCAAGACGATGAACTCGGGCCAGACCTGCATCGCGCCCGACTACGTGCTCGTGGACGAGTCGGTCCGGGACGAGCTGGTCGCCGAGATCTGCACGGCGGTCCGCGAGATCACCGAGGACCGGCCCGAGGGCCTGCGGATCGTCAACGAGCGCCAGTTCGACCGCCTCGCGGGCTATCTCGAGGCCACCAAGGGCGAGATCGCGCTCGGCGGCTCCCACGACCGAGCCACGCTCCTCATGCAGCCGACGGTGCTGGTCGACCCCGACCCCGACGAGCCGGCGATGACCGACGAGGTCTTCGGCCCGATCCTGCCGGTGCTGGGCTACCGGTCCCTCGACGAGGTCGTCGGGTTCGTCAACAGCCGGCCCAAGCCGCTGGCCGTGTACGTCTTCAGTGGTGAGAGCGCCGTGGCCGACCGTCTGGTCGACGCGATCCCGGCCGGCGGTGCCGTCGTCAACCACGTGGCGCTGCACTGCCTCGTGCCCTCGCTGCCCTTCGGGGGCGTCGGTGCCAGCGGCATGGGCGCTTACCACGGGGAGTGGGGCTTCCAGGCCCTCAGCCACCGCAAGGCCGTGCTGCGGAAGCCGCAGAAGCCCGACCTGCGCATCGTCTACCCGCCCTACAGCGAGAAGGCCAAGGCCCTGATGCGGAAGCTCTTCTGAGCCTGACCTCCTGCGCCGAACCGTCACGGGACTGAACCGAAGGGATCCCACCATGACGCCTCACCAGTACTCGCCCGACGAGATCGCCCTCAAGCTGGCCCGTGCCCGCCGCCTCGAGGCGGACGGGGTCTCCACCCGCCAGCTGTGCCAGGTCCTCGGGGTCGCGGAGCTGACGTACCTCCGCTGGAAGCGGAGGTACGGGGCCCTCGACAGCGACGCCGTCACGCGCCTGGTCTCCTTGGAGAAGGAGAACGCACGACTGCGCGCGGTGATCGCCCGGATGGAGGACGCGCTCGGGATGCGGAGCATGGTCGCGCGGCACGCCGACGAGGTCGAGGCCTGCTGAGCCGCTGCCGGCTCCTCGGTCTCAGCCGTAGACCGACCGGATCCAGACCTCGGCGATCGTGTCGGCCAGGCACGGGTCCGGATCCCCGCCGTCGACCAGGTGGCGCACGTCGCGAGCCATCGCGTCGAACGTCATCGACACCAGGAAGTCCGACAGGCTGTCCCGCTGCTGGGGCGACAGGCTCCGGCCGTCGGCCCGGATGACGATCCGGGCGCGCTCGCGGAACAGGTCGATCCAGCCCTCCCAGATCCGCCGCGCCGCTGCATCGGTCGCGGCGGAGCGTGCCATCGCGTCCATCACCACCGGGTCGTTGCGCCACAGACGGACCGTGTGGGCGACGCCCGTCCTGAGGTTCTCCGGCTGGTCGTCGCCCTCGTGCTCGAACCAGCCGGTCTGCACGGCGAACGAGCGGTCGAGGAAGTCCTCCATGAGCGAGGCGACCGCCGCGCCGAGCGAGTCGAAGTGGAAGTAGAACGCCGGCCGGGTGATGTCGGCGCGCCGGGTGACCTCGGCTACCGAGGTGCGGTCGTAGCCCGCCTCGTGCAGGAGGTCGCGCAGCACACGGAGGATGTGTGCCTGGGTGCGGTCGCCCTTCGGAGCCATGGCGGCAGTGTCACACCGTCGCCGGGGCGAGCTCGGCGCGGGGGAGGTGAGACGCCGCCCGGAACACCGCGACGCCCATGACGACGAGGAAGACCGAGTACGTCGTCAGCGCCAGCCAGAACACGAGCACGCCGTTCCACGCGAACACGCCCGAGAAGAAGAAGTAGGCAAGGACGTCGGGAAGGAACGACAGGGCGATCCAGAAGTTCGCGTAGCCCACCCAGCGCGGCAGGAGACCGTTGCGGTCCGAGAGGACCGCAGCCCCGATCGCGACGTTCTGGATGATGAAGGGCGCGATCGGGGTGATGAAGAGCAGCCAGCTGGCGTCGTTGAGGGTCTGGACCAGCTCCGGCGACCGCGTGTCCGCCCGGAAGGCGGTCACCAGCATGAGGAGCATCGGCACCAGCAGCAGGACGACCGTGGTGGCCGAGGCGAACGCCTGGACCATCGTCAGGACGGGTCGACGGCCCTCGATCTCGAGCAGGACGACGGTGATCGCCGCGAAGAGCAGGATGACGAGGCAGATCGCGAGCGACACCACCGTGAGGCCGATCTTCAACCGGGTGTCGTGGTCGGTGTAGAAGGCGTAGACCTCCGCGCGGCTGTCGGCCGGACCGAGCGGCAGTGGCAGCACTCCGCCGATGAGCCAGCCCACGCAGGACACCAGGACCGTCACCGGTCCGCCCAGGGCACAGATCTTCAGCACTCGCTCATTCATCGGCTTCCTCGCGCTCGAAGTAATTGACGGGTGTCAGAATCTAATATAGATTCACAAACATGTCACGGACCGACCCGGTCGATGTCGCCCGGCGCCTCTACGCAGCACTGGCTGCGGGAGATGCGGATGCCCTGGAGGCGGTGGTCTGCGCCGACTTCGTCGGGCACGTGACCCCGGGGCTGCCCCTGGGCACCGGTGGCGACCACGAAGGCCGCGACGCGATGCGCGACGAGGTGTGGTGGCAGCTCGGCCGGCACTACCACGTGGCCGCCGAGCCCGAGGAGTTCCACCTCCTCGACGACGGACGGCTCCACGTGCGCGGCCACTACCGCGGACAGGGGCGCCGGTCGGGAAGGACGCTCGACGCGGAGTTCATCCACGTGATCACCGTCCGCGACGACCGGGTGGCACGCCTCGAGCAGCTGACCGACAGTGCGGCGTTCATCGAGGCGCTGGGGGAGGCGGAGCCCCTCGAGACCGTCGGATACCGGGTCGACGAGGGGCTGGCCGTGGTGAGCCTCGTTCGGCCCGAGGCCGGGAACGCGATCGACCAGCGCGTCGTCGACGACCTGCTCGTCGTCGCGCGCAGGCTGCGGGACGACCCGGCCGTGCGAGCCGTCCTGATCCGGGGAGACGGTCCCTCGCTGAGCTTCGGTGGCGACATCGACCACTTCATCGCCCACGGCGGTGACGACCTCGGTGCGCTGCTGCGCCGGATGACGGTCGGCTACCACGAGGCGCTCACGATCCTGGACCGGCTGGACGTCCCGGTCGTCACCGCGGCCCACGGAGCCGTCGCCGGAGGTGGGCTGGGCCTCGTCTACGCGGCCGACCTCGTGGTCGCCGCGGAGGGCACCCGGTTCGTCACCGCCTTCGCCCGGCTCGGGGTCAGCGGCGACGGCGGCGGCACCTGGCAGCTGGCCCGGCGGATCGGCGCGACCCGGGCGGCTGCGGCGTACCTGCTCAACCGGCCGATCGCAGCCGACGAGGCGCTCGCGTGGGGTCTGGTCAACGAGGTCGTGCCCGGTGCCGACCTGGACGACCGTGCGCTCGAGGTCGCCCGGGGGCTCGCCGCGGGCCCGACCCGGGCCCTGGGCGGGATGCGCCGCCTGCTCCGGACCTCCTGGACGAGGAGCCATGCGGAGCAGCTCCTCGCCGAGACCGCCGAGCTCGAGGCGAGCGGGCGCACCAAGGACGCACGCACCGGGATCGACGCGTTCCGCGCCCAACGACGACCCGACTTCGAGGGAGCCTGAATGACCGGCCTGATCCACGACACCGACGACCACCGCGCCATCCGCGAGAGCGTGCAGAAGATCGTCGGCAAGTACGACCAGCGCTACTTCCTCGAGCGTGCCCGTGCCGACGAGGACGTCACCGAGCTGTGGCAGGAGCTCGGCGCCGCGGGCCTCCTGGGCGTGCACCTCCCGGAGGAGTACGGCGGCGGCGGTTGCGGCATGCAGGAGGCCGTCGTGGTGGTCGAGGAGCTCTCGGCGCACGGGCTGCCGATGCTGATCTGGGTGATCTCGCCGGCGATGATCGGCAGCGTCCTGGCCGCGCACGGCTCCGACGACCTGAAGGCTGCCTGGCTGCCGGGCATCGCCGACGGTTCGAAGCGCGTGGCGTTCGGACTGACCGAGCCCGACGCCGGCTCCAACAGCCACCAGGTCGCCACGACGGCCACCCGTGACGGCGACGGCTGGCGGATCAGCGGGACCAAGTACTACATCTCCGCGATCGACCAGTGCGACGCGGTGCTCCTCGTCACCCGCGACGCCGAGCTCTCGAGCGACGGCGCCAACCGGCTCTCGATCTTCGTCGTCCCGACAGACGCCCCCGGCCTGTCGTTCCAGAGGATCGACACCTCGATCGTCTCCCCCGACAAGCAGTTCACGGTCTTCCTCGACGACGTCCGGGTCGGCCCCGAGGCGCTGGTGGGGGAGGCCGGCAACGGCCTGCGGCAGGTGTTCGCGGCCCTGAACCCCGAGCGCATCCTGGTCGGTGCGATCACCGGTGGGGTCGGCCGCTTCGCGGTCGCCAAGGCCGCCGACTACGCCAAGCAGCGCGAGGTCTGGTCGACGCCGATCGGCGCGCACCAGGGTGTCGCCCACCCGCTGGCGGCCTGCCACATCGACGTCGAGGTCGGCCGCCTGGCGACCCGGCACGCCGCGCAGCTCTTCGACGCCGGCCACCCCGGCGCGGGCGAGGCGGCCAACATCGCCAAGTACGCCGGCTCGGAGGCCGCGCTCCGCGCGCTCGACCAGGCGATCCAGACCCACGGCGGCAACGGGCTCTCCCACGAGTACGGCCTGTCCGAGCTCTGGTTCCTCACCCGGCTGATGCGTACCGCCCCGGTCAGCCGGGAGATGGTCCTCAACTTCGTCGCCCAGACCTCGCTCGGGCTCCCGCGTTCCTACTGATCCGCAACGAAAGGCACCATCGTGCAGCAGACCGACTACGACGTCATCGTCATCGGCGCCGGAGCAGGCGGGCTCTTCACGGCCGCCCGGCTGGCCCACCGCGGCTACCGGACCCTCGTCGTCGAACGGCTCGACAAGGTCGGCGGTCGCGCCTCGACCACCGAGATCGACGGGTTCAAGGTCAACGACGGCGCCATCGTGATCGAGGTCGGCGCGACGACCGAGCGCCTGTGCCGCGAGGTCGGGGCGCCGTTCGACATCCGCGAGCCGGCGGTGCCGATCCTCTACCGGATCAAGGGCAAGGACGTCGACGTCACCGGCGGGGGGTGGGGGCTCCTGCTCCAGAAGCTCACCCGGCAGGGGGCCAAGCTGCTCAAGGGTCTCGGCGCGGCGCGCAGCGACGACGGGCTGCCCGAGGACGAGCTCAGCACCGCCGAGTGGGTCGGCAAGTTCACCAAGAACGAGGGCGTCCACGGGATCTTCCGCAACATGTGCGCCAACATCTTCGCGGTCACGTCCGAGGACCTGCCCGCACGCGTCTTCCTGACCTACTTCACCCGCAAGAGCGCCTTCAAGCGATTCGGGTTCCACCCCGAGGGCACCATCGGCATCTGGAAGGGCCTGGCCGGCGTCGTGGAGAAGAGCGGCGGCGAGGTGTGGTTGTCCACCCCGGTGACGCGCATCCTCACCGACGGCGACCGGGTCACCGGCGTCGAGGTCGAGCGCGACGGGGCGCGGACCACGATCACTGCGCCGGTGGTCGTCAGCGACGTGGGCCCGGCCGGGACCGTGCGACTGCTCGGCGAGGAGAACGTGCCGCAGGAGCACCTCGACGAGGTGAAGCGCGCCGACCGGCCGACCGCGATGATCACGATCAACTTCGCGAGCCGGGAGCGGCTGGTCGAGGCGCCCGGCATGCTGAGCTTCGCCACCTCGCGCCGACTCTGCTACATCGCCAACTTCACCGACACCTGTCCCGAGATGGCTCCGGAGGGCTGGCACCTCTACGTCGGGACCGGCGTGCCGCGGCCCTCGATCGGCGACTTCGACGAGGCGACCGAGACCGAGCTGGTGCTGCAGGACCTGCGCGACACCGTCCCGGGTTTCGACGAGAGAGCGCGCATCCTCAGCACCGTCGTCACCCGCGACGACTGGCCCCCGCAGCGGGCCGTCGCCGGATTCGACATGACCCACGAGACGCCGTTCGTCGGCCTCTGGAACGTGGGTGACGGCGTCAAGGAGTACGCCAACGGCGGGACCACCGCCTGCGCCGAGACCGCCGACATCGTCGCCGGCAAGATCGCCGCACAGTTCCCTGTGGGGGCCTGAGCCATGACCTCGACCAAGGTCAGGCTGCCGCTCGTCGCCGGGAAGATCGCTGCCACGGTCGCCCGGGAGAGGTTCTCGTCGCCACGTGTCACCTCGGCCCATCAGGTCCCGCCAACGGCCGAGGCGATCACCACCGAGTGGCTGACGGCGGTGCTGTGCGGCTCGGTTGCGGGCGCCGCCGTCGTGGACTTCGAGGTGGTCGGTGGTTCGGACGGTACGAGCTCGCGCCGCGCGCTGAAGGTCTCGTACAACCCGGCCGGCGCCGCAGCGGGTCTTCCCACCCGGCTGTTCATGAAGAGCGCGTCCAGCTTCCAGTCGCGGCTCTTCCTCGTGCTGACCGGCGTCACCGAGTGCGAGTCGATCTTCTACCAGGACATCAGGCCCCAGCTGGAGCGCCTCCGCAGCCCACGGTCCTTCCATGCCGCGGTCGATCCGCGCACCTATCGCTCGGTCGTGCTGATGGACGACCTCAGCGCCGAGGGATGGAGCTTCCCGGACCCGATGCAGGACACCGTCAGCCGGCGGGACGCCGAGGACATGGTCGACCAGATGGCCTACTACCACGCGGCCTACTGGGACGACCCTCGGTTGACGCGCGAGCTCCGCCGACTCCCCACCACCGAGGTCTTCCAGCGACGGCTCAACGAGATCGGGATCGAGCGACGTGCGCGCGTCGGCCTCGAGCGCAGCCGGTCGGTGACGCCCGAGCGGCTCTACCGTCGCAAGGCCGAGATCCTTCCCGCCGTGATGCGCTCGCTGCACCTGAACTCCACCGGGACGCTGACCGTCCTGCACCAGGACGTGCACCAGGGCAACTGGCTCCGCGACCCCGAGGGTCGGATGGGGCTCTACGACTGGCAGGCCGTCGCCAAGGGCGAGTGGGCGCTCGACTTCTCGTACGCGATGGCAGTGAACCTCACGATCGAGGACCGCCGTGCGTGGGAACGCGAGCTCCTCGAGCGCTACCTGTGGCGGCTCGGCGAGGAAGGGGTGGCCGCGCCACCCGCCTTCGACGAGGCGATGCTGCGCTACCGCCAGCAGCCGTTCCACGTCGTGGTGTTCGCGCTCCTCACCATCGGCGCCGGCCGCCTCCAGCCCGACATGCAGCCCCGGGATTACATGCTGCGCTGCTGGGAGCGCATCGCCACGTTCGTCGACGACCACGACTCACTCGACAGCCTCGGCTGAAGGAGAAGCACACATGCGCCTGGGAATGATCGTCGACTACGCCGGCGGGTTCGGCGAGACCGTCGAGCTGCTGCAGGACTACGAGCGGGCGGGACTGGATCTGGCCGCGATCCCGGAGGCGTACTCGTTCGACGCCGTCAGCCAGCTCGGCTACATCGCCGCGCGCACCGAGAAGCTGCAGCTGATGTCGGCGATCCTCCAGATCTACTCCAGGACGCCGTCGCTCACCGCGATGACCGCCGCCGGTCTCGACTTCGTCTCGGGCGGCCGCTTCACGCTGGGGCTCGGCGCGTCCGGCCCCCAGGTGATCGAGGGCTTCCACGGGGTGAGGTACGACGCCCCGCTGGCGCGCACCCGCGAGGTCGTCGACATCTGCCGCCAGGTGTGGCGCCGCGAGCCGGTGCGGCACGACGGGCGCCACTACCAGGTCCCGCTCTCGCCCGAGCGTGGCGGCTCCGGCCTCGGGAAGCCGCTGAAGCTGATCAACCACCCCGTCCGCGACCGGATCCCGATCTCGGTGGCCGCCCTCGGTCCCAAGAACGTCGCCCTCGTCGCCGAGCTGGCCGAGGGCTGGCAGCCGCTGTTCTTCCATCCCGGCAAGGCCGACGTGGCGTGGGGCGAGGCCCTCGCCGAGGGGGGTGCGCTGCGTGACCCGGCGCTCGGGACCCTCGACCTCCAGCTGCAGGTGAGCTTCTGCGTCGGGGAGCCGGACCCAGCCGCCCTCGCAAAGGTGCGCGCCCAGCTCGCGCTCTACATCGGCGGGATGGGCGCTCGCGACAAGAACTTCTACAACCAGCTGGCGCGGCGCTACGGCTACGACGCGGAGGCGAAGGAGATCCAGGACCACTACCTCGCCGGACGCAAGGAGCAAGCGGCCGCAGCGGTGCCGGACGACCTGGTCTCCGCGGTCACGCTGATGGGCGACGACGAGGCCCTCCGCCGACAGGTCCGCGAGTTCGCCGCCGCAGGCGTCACGACGTTCCTGCTCAACCCACTGGCCGCGACCGCCGACCACCGGGTCGCGCACGTCCGCAGGCTGGCGGAGATCCTTGCGGCCGAGGAAGGCGCGGGCGAGCGGTCGTGACGACGGTGCTGGGGGCGGCCGACAAGAGCACGCGCGCGCTGGGCAGCGTGCTGGCGATGACGCTGGACGCGCTGGTCATCCTCTTCACGCGCCGCTTCTCGTGGCGCGAGGCCGTCCAGCAGGCCTGGTTCATCGCCCGGGTCTCGCTCGTGCCCACGCTGCTGGTGATGTGCGGGTTCACGCTCCTCGTCATCTTCGAGGTCAACCTGCTGCTGAAGGACCTCGGCGCTCTCGACCTGTCCGGCGGCATCGCCGGCATCGCCTCGGTGCAGCAGATCGGACCGTTCGTCACCGTGGTCGTCGTCGCCGGTGCCGGCGGCACGGCGATCTGCGCGGACCTCGCCGCACGCACCATCCGCGAGGAGATCGCGGCGATGCAGGTGCTCGGGATCGACCCGATCCAGCGGCTCGTCGTACCCCGCATCGTCGCGGCCGTCGTCGTCTCCCTCGTGCTGAACGTGCTGATCTGCGCGGGCGGCCTGGTCGGCGGGTACTTCTTCTCCGTCTACCTGCAGGGCGTCACCCCGGGGGCGTACGTCGCCAGCATCCCGCTCTTCACCGGGGTCCCCGAGCTGGCCGTCAGCATGATCAAGGCCCTCGTCTTCGGCCTGATCGCCGCCGTGATCGCGTGCTACCGGGGCCTCAACGTCGCCGGCGGCTCGAAGGGGGTCGGCGACGCGGTCAACCAGGCCGTCGTCATCACGGTCGCCGTGCTCGTGCCGGTCAGCCTGACCATCACGCTCATCCAGTTCGCGGTCCTCTAGCGAGATCCCATGTCGATGTCATCACCACGCCTCAGCTCGTTGACCGGCGCACCCGCGCGCGCTCTCGACGCGATCGGGGCCCACGGGCTGTTCTACGCCAAGGTCCTGCTCGGCCTCCCGCGGGCCTTCCGCAAGCACCCGGGGGAGATCCTCCGGCTGATCGCCGAGCTCGGCACGGGCACGGGTGCGCTCGCGATGGTGGGCGGGTCGGTCGTGATCGTCACCTCCATCACCTTCTTCGCCGGAGCTGTTGCCGCCGCCCAGGGCTTCGAGTCGTCGTCGAGCATCGGCGTCGGGTCGCTGAGCCCGCTGCTCGCGGCGTTCTTCACGGCCCGCCTGTCCACGCCGCTCCTCGCCGGCGTCGCCCTGTCGGTGACGCTCGGCGCCGCGACCACGTCGCAGCTCGGCGCCATGCGGATCAGCGAGGAGATCGACGCGATCGAGGTCATGGCGATCCCGTCACTGCCCTACCTGGCGACGACGCGCGTGGCCGCCGGTCTGGTCGTCATCACGCCGCTCTACGTGTTCGCGACGCTCGGCGGGTTCCTCGCCGACTACCTGCTCCTGGTGTTCTTCTACGACGTCGGCCAGGGCAACTTCAGCCACTACTTCTTCCTCTACCTGCACCCGCTCGACATCGTGTTCTCCTACGTGCAGGTGCTGGGCATGGTCGTCGTGGTCATGCTGGTGCACACCTTCTACGGCTACACGGCGAGCGGCGGCCCGGCTGGTGTCGGCGAGGCCGTCGGTCGGTCGGTGCGGGCCTCGCTCAGCGGCGTGATGATCGTCAACCTGCTGATCGGCATGGCCATCTACGCCAACTTCAACACCTTCCACCTGGCGGGCTGATGGGCGAGAAGCGGCATCTCCGGCTGGCCGGCGTGGGACTGGTCCTCGCGGTCGTCGCCGCGTTCGGGCTGACCGCGGCGCTCTACACCCATGCCTTCAGCGACCCGGCCCAGGTCACGCTCCTCACCGACCGCGCCGGACTGGTGATGGACGCGGGCAACAAGGTGAAGCTGCGCGGGGTGGAGATCGGGCGGGTGGGCTCGGTCGAGCTGCACGACGGAAGGGCGCAGATCGTGCTCGACATCGACCGCGACCAGCTCGCGTCCGTCCCGTCCGACGTCACGGCGCAGATCCGCTCCACCACGGTCTTCGGTGCCAAGTACGTCGAGCTCGTCCCCCCGCGGAACCCGTCGTCGCGTCCGCTCTCCGACGGCGCAACCGTGCGGACCACCGGCGTCACCACCGAGGTCAACACGGTCTTCCAGAGCCTGGACCGCGTGCTCACGGGGATCGACGTGTCGCGCCTCAACGGCACCCTGACCGTCCTGGCGCAGACCCTCGGCGGACGCGGTGAGCAGATCGCGGACGTCGCCGCTCGCGCCGACGCCTACCTGACCCGGCTCGAGCCGCTCCTGCCCCAGCTGCGCGCCGACCTGGTGCAGGTCGCCCGGACGGCGCGGCTCGGCGTCCGGATCTCGCCGGCGCTCGTGCGCATCCTCCGCAACGTCACGACCACCGCAGGCACCGTCAACGAGGAACGCTCGGCGCTCCACGCGCTGCTCGTCGACCTGTCGCTGCTCGGCGACCGGGGTGCGGAGGTCCTCGGCGTCAACGGCTCCGCACTCGCCTCGCTCCTCCGGTCGCTCCGGCCCACCGCCGGGACGCTGCGGGCCTACTCCTCCGAGCTCCCGTGCCTCCTGCAGGGCCTGGACAACACGCGGAAGATCATGGCGAAGGTCATCGGCGGCACGACTCCGGCGCTGCGCGCCTACCTGAGCGTCCGCTCCCAGCTGCCCACCTACACCTACCCCGCCGACCTGCCGCACGTCCCGCGGGGCCGCGGACCGAGCTGCTACGGGATGCCCCTGCTCTCGGACGCGAACACGCCCTTCCCGGAGAGGGGGCCGTTGCAGTGAGGGTCCGTGCCGAGGCGATCAGGCTCGCCGTCTTCTGCGTCGCGGGGGTGCTGGTCCTCGGCCTGCTCTACCTGACCCTCGGCCAGACGAGGCTCGGTCCCAGCCACACCTACCGCGCGGTGATGACCGACGTCAGCGGCCTGCAGCCCGGCGACCTCGTGCGGGTCGCCGGCGTGCGGGTCGGCCAGGTCGACTCGCTCGACGTCGAGGACGGCAACCAGGTGGAGGTCACCTTCCACGTCGACCAGTCGCAGCACCTCACGGACGAGACGCAGGTCCTGGTGCGTTACGAGAACCTGCTGGGGGACCGCTACCTCGAGCTCCAGCAGCCCGCCGGCGAGGGACGCGCTCTCCCGCCGGGCTCGACCATCCCGGCGAGCCGGACCACGCCGGCCCTGGACCTCGACACCCTCCTCAACGGCTTCCGCCCGCTCTTCCGGGGGCTGCAGCCCGACCAGGTCAACGAGCTCGCCTCGAACCTGATCGCGACGCTGCAGGGCCGTGGCGGCACGGTCCAGTCCCTCCTCACGGAGACGTCGTCGCTGACGAACGGCCTCGCTGACGACAGCAAGGCGATCACGTCCCTGGTCGACAACCTGGACACGCTGCTCGGCAGCCTCGACCAGCGGGACACCGAGCTGCGCCAGAGCATCGGTCGGTTCCGGGCCCTGGTGTCCGGCCTCGCCGCCGACCGCGACCCGATCACGACGTCGGTCGTCAGCATCAACCGGCTGACCTCGGAGCTCAGCAGCCTGTTCGCGGACGCGCGAGGACCCTTCAGGTCGACGGTCGTCGCCGTCAGCGACCTGGCCGACCTGCTCGACACCAACACCCGGACCCTGACCCGGGTGCTGCGCTCCCTCCCGCAGGCCTACCAGGTCCTCGACCGGGTCGGCTCCCACGGCACGTTCTTCAACTTCTACCTCTGCTCGGCGCAGGTGACGATCACCGGTCCGGGCGGTGCCCCCATCAAGACCCCCGTCGTACGTAGCCAGGTCGAACGGTGCAACTGATGAACAAGATGTTCCGCGAGCGCAATCCGCTGCCCCTCGGGCTGGCCGTCGTCGTTGCGCTGCTCCTCGTCGTGCTCACGGTCCTCAACATCAACGGACTGGTCGACGCGTTCGGGCGGCAGTACCGCGTGATGCTGCCCGAGGCCGCCGGCCTCAAGCAGGGAGACCCGGTCCGGGTCAGCGGCCTGCACGTCGGTCGGGTCGGGACGGTGCGGCTGTCCGGCGACGGCGTGCTGGTCGAGTTCTCGGTCACCGACGCCCACGTCGAGCTCGGGGACCAGACGACTGCCGAGGTCAGCGTCGAGACGGTGCTGGGGGACAAGGCGCTCCAGCTCACGTCCGCGGGCACGGGCGCGCTGGCCGAGGGGGCGACCATCCCCATGGAGCGCGCGTCGGTCCCCTACGACGTCACCGACGCCCTGTCGGACCTGCAGCAGGAGTCCTCCCGGATCGACGTCCGCAAGGTGGCGACGGCGCTCGACGCGGTCGCCGGGACGGTGGACGGCGCGACGCCCCAGCTCCGGTCGGCGCTGGAGGGCGTCAGCCGGCTGTCGGCCACGATCAACAGCCGCGACGCCACCCTGCGGAGCCTGCTGTCCCACGCCGACCAGTTCAGCAGGATCCTGGCCGACCGGAGCGACGACATGACGGCCCTGGTCCGGGACGGGAACGTGCTCTTCGGCGAGCTTCTCAAGCGTCGTGACGACATCTCCTCACTGCTGACGAACCTCTCGACCATGTCCCGCGAGCTCACCGGGCTGGTCCACGACAACAACGCGACGCTCGGTCCCGCGCTGGACGGGCTCAACCGGGTGATGGGGACCCTCCAGCAGAACAAGCGGCAGCTGAGCGAGGCGCTCCGGGGCATGTCGGTCTACGTGACCGGCCTGGGGGAGGTGGTCAGCTCGGGGCCGTTCTTCACGGCGTACCTGCAGAACCTGCTGCCGGGGAACATGCTGGACCCCGACCTGTCCCGGCTCGACCCCTCGGTGGTCTTCGGCACGACGCACGGAGGCGGGCAGTGATGACGTGGGTCCGCGAGCTGCTCCGGTCGACGAGGGCACGTGTCCTCCTGGCGGTGGTGCTGGTGGTCGGCGCGATCGGCAGCGTCGGCTTCGGCGACGCCGGGTCCACCCACCTCGTCGCCTACTTCGCGAGCACGGACGGCATCTACGCCGGTGACGAGGTCCGCGTCCTCGGTGTGCCGGTCGGGAAGATCGACGAGATCACGCCGGAGCAGGGGCGGGTCCGCGTCGAGCTCCACATCGACGGCGACGTCCAGGTCCCGGCCGACGCCCACGCGGTCATCGTGGCTCCCTCGCTGGTGAGCAGCCGCTACATCCAGCTCACCCCGCGCTTCGACGGCGGCCCGACGATGGCCGACGGAGCCACCATCCCGTTGAGCCGCACCGCCGTCCCCGTGGAGTGGGACGCGATCAAGGACCAGGTCGACCAGCTGAGTGTCGCGCTCGGTCCGCAGGGCGCCAACCGGAACGGAGCCCTGTCGCACCTGGTGGACGCCGCGTCCGGCGCGCTGGACGGCGAGGGCGGGACCCTCAACCAGACCATCGCGGACCTGGCCGGCACCATCCGGGTGCTCGACTCCGGCAGCGACGACGCCTTCTCCGTCGTCCGCAACCTGCAGCTGTTCGTCACCGCGCTGTCGCAGAGCGACACGCAGATCGCCGAATTCACCCAGCGGATCGACTCGGTCTCCCAGGTGCTGAAGGGCGACCGCAGGCTGGTCGGCGCCGCGCTCGACGACCTGGCGAAGGCGGTCGGTGACGTCGAGGACTTCGTCCGGGCCCATCGCGGCCGGGTGGGCACCCTCCTGACCCGGCTCACGGACGTCGTGGGCGTCGTAGCGCACCAGCAGGGCGACCTCGCCCAGATCCTGCACCTGGCGCCCAACGCCCTGGAGAACCTGACCGAGTCCTACCACCAGCGGCAGAACGCCGTCGCGGTCGACCTCCACGGCGCCAACATCCACTCGCCCGGTCAGCTCGTCTGCGGCGCCATCGGCGGTGCGGCCGCGACCGACGAGTCCGGCACCGAGGCGCTCTGCAACCGGCTGATCGGGAACCTGCTCGACCGGGTCGCGAACAACCCGCAGTCGCAGCAGCTCCTGTCCGCCCTCCTCGTCCTCCTGGGAGGAATGTGATGCGCCAACCGCTCCGCATCGTCACCGCCGGGATCCTCGCCACCCTGCTGACGAGCTGCACGTTCGACGGCATCGACCAGGTGGCCCTGCCCGGCGGCACCGGGACCGGCGACGACGCGATCCACCTGACCGTCGAGCTCCCCGACGTCGGCACGCTCACCCCCAACGCGCAGGTCAAGGTCGGCGACATCGCGGTCGGCACGGTCACCTCGATCACGGCCGTGGACTGGCACGCCGAGGCCCGGCTCAGCCTCGAGCCCGACGTCGACCTCCCGGCCAACGCGCTCGCGAGCGTCGGGGTGAACACCCTCCTCGGGGCGGCGTACGTCGAGCTGGCGGCGCCGCCGCACCCGCGCGGCCACCTCGCCGACGGCGACCGGGTCCCTCTCGCCCGGGGGCACGCCTACCCCTCGACCGAGCAGGTGCTCTCGGCGGCATCACTGGCTCTCAACGGCGGGGGACTCGAGCAGCTCAGCACCATCACGACCGAGCTCAACCACGTGCTGGGCGGCAACGACAGAGCGGTGGCCGACCTGCTTCCCCGCCTCGACTCGTTCATCGGGACGCTGGACGACCAGAAGTCCGACATCCTCGGCGCCGTCCGCGACGTCGCCACGCTCTCGCGGCGGTTCGCGGGCGAGCGCCACGTCATCTCCGACGCGCTCGACCAGATCGGGCCGGCCCTCCGGACGCTGGCGGAGAACCGGCCCGACATCACCAAGGCGCTCACCTCCCTCGCCGGCCTGGGCGACGTCGCCACGCCGCTCGTCCAGGGCGTCCACGACGACCTGGTCGCGAACCTCCAGGACATCCAGCCGGCCCTGGCGGCGCTGAGCCGTGCCGGCGATGCCGCGGTGTCGGCCCTCGGTTTCGCCCTGACCTTCCCGTTCGCGCCGGAGACGGTCGGCAACGCGTGCCGCGGCGACTACTGCAACCTGGACCTCACCCTCGACCTCACCAACCAGGCGCTGGTCAACGGCTTCACCACGCCCGACGGTTCGCTCGGCATCCCCGGCTTCCCCGGTCTGGACGTCGACCACCTCCTCTCCGTGCTGACCGGAGGCGCGGTCCCGGGCGTGACCGGACTCCTGACCGGCCTGACCGGTCGCGTGTCGAACGAGTCGAGCGCCGAGGGCGGGCTCGCAGCACTCCTGGGAGGATCGTGATGAAGGGCGCGTCCGCGTTCGTCAAGAAGCAGCTGCTCGCGTTCACCGTCGCGTCCGTCGTGGGCGTCGTCGTCCTGGCGCTCACCTTCCTGCGGGTGCCCGAGAGCCTGGGCATCGGGCGCTACCACGTGGCCGCCGAGTTCCGGCAGGCCGCCGGCCTCTACCCGGGCGCCGAGGTCACCTACCTCGGCAACCCGGTGGGGAAGGTGGCCTCGCTCCGTGTGGACGGAGCCACGGTGGTCGCCGACCTGAAGCTGGAGGACGACGTCGACGTTCCGGCCGACGTCGCCGCCGAGATCCACAGCCGCTCCGCCGTGGGGGAGCAGTACGTCGACCTCGTTCCCCCGACGCACCCGGCCGGTGACGTCCTGGCCGACGGCGCGACGATCCCCGTGGGCAGGACGTCCTACCCCGTCGAGATCGGGCCGGTCCTCGACCACGTCCACGCCCTCGTGCAGAGCCTGGACGCCCGCAAGCTCGAGACGGTCATCGACGAGACCAGCGCCGGGTTCTCGGGCAGGGCCGGTGACCTGCAGAGCATCCTGGACGGCGGGACGTCGCTGCTCGTCGCCGCCGACGAGAGCTTCGGGCCGACCGCGCGCCTGATCCGGGACGCCCACCCCCTGCTGACGACCGTCAACGCGCACGCGAGCAACATCGAGCACTTGGCCAGCAACCTGGCCGACGTCACCGACCAGCTGCGGGCGGGCGACGACGACCTCCGCAGCCTGCTCGGTCGCGGTCCGCGGTTCGCGGTGACCACGACGCGGTTCCTCGGCGACCTGGGCTCGCTCCTGCCGCCGCTGCTCGCGGTGACCAACCCGATCGCCGCCGAGCTCGGCCGCTTCAACCCGCACCTCGAGCAGCTGCTGAGCGACTACCCGCTGGCCCTCTCGGTCGTGCAGTCGGTGACCCTGCCGAACTACGGCGACCACTACGTGCGACTGTCGCTGGCCAACATCGACGACCCGCCCGAGTGCACGCAGGGATTCCTGCCTGCCTCCGCGTGGGCCTCGCCGTTCGACGAGTCCCCCCGAAGGACGCCGCTCGTCTACTGCACCGCGCCGCACGACGACCCGCGCGCCGTGCGCGGAGCCCGCAACGTGCCCTGTCCCGACGATCCCGCGCGCCGCGAGGGCGACGTGGGCGACTGCTGACCGACCAGAGGAGATCCCGATGACCACGGAGATGGACCGCGTCCTGCCGACGAGCACCTCGGCGACGGTGCGGACACGCGGCGACTACCTGACCCTGCGGATCGCCCTCTGGCTCGTCGTGGCCTACGTCGGCCTGGGGCTGCTGGGCTTCGTGGCCTTCGCCGGCTTCTGGCCTCCGCCGGCCGAGAGCCTCGGTGCCGCGGAGATCTCGGCGTACTTCCACGAGCACAGCACCAGCATCACGATCGGCATGATCCTGATGGCGGTGGGGAGCCCCTTCTACTACGCGTGGAGCGCCGCGCTGTCGAAGATCATCGGCCGGATCGAGGGTCCGATGGGCGTGCTGTCGACCCTCGAGCTGCTCGGCGGTCTGTTGACCGCGCTGGTGACCTTCACGCCCGCGACGATCTGGATCACGGCGTCCTTCCGGGTGGAGGACCGGAGCCCCGAGTCGATCCACCTGCTCTACGACTTCGGGTGGATGTTCTTCGACACGACGTTCGTCTGCAGCCTGATCCAGAGCTTCGCGCTCGGTGCCGCGATCCTGCGGGACCGTCGGGAGGAGCCGCTGTTCCCCAGCTGGGTCGGCTGGCTCGCGTTCCTCACGGGTGCGAGCTACCTCCCGCTCACCCTGATGCCGCTGCTGAAGACCGGACCGTTCGCCTGGAACGGGCTGATCAGCTTCTGGGTCGTGTTCGTGATCTTCTTCGTGCTGATCGCGTGCGTCACCCCCTACGCGCACCGAGCCCTGCGGCGGCTCGAGCGGGAGGACGTTGTGGGGCTCGGGTCCTGAGGGTGTGATCAGCTGCCGCGACGGACGTCGCGGCGCAGGCGGGTCATCCGCTCGTCCAGGGACGCCGCGATCCGCGCCGCGTCGGCGAGCTCGTCGAGGAGGTTCGCCGGCACCGAGGCGTCGTACTTGTAGTAGATGGAGTGCTCGACGCTGGCCCAGAAGTCCATTGCGATCGTCCGGATCTGGAGCTCGACAGGCACCCGCTCGGTGCGGTCGGAGAGGAATACCGGCACCTCGACGATCAGGTGCAGGCTGCGGTAGCCATTCGGCTTGGGCGAGGCGATGTAGTCCTCGACCTCGAGCAGCGTGATGTCGGACTGTCGCGTCAGCATGTCCTTGAACCAGTAGACGTCGGAGACGAACGGGCAGACCACCCGGACGCCGGCGATGTCACGGACTCGATCGGCGATCGCCTCCAAAGAGTCCTGGCAGCCGCGCTTGACGGCCTTCGCGTACAGACTGTCCGGTGACTTGAGCCGGCTGCGGACGTGCTCGATCGGGCTGTGGTCATAGGTCTCCTCGAACTCCTGGCGAAGGATCGCGATCTTGGTGGTGATCTCGTCGATGGCGAACTTGTAGCGCAGTCGGAATCGGTTGAGGCGTTGGAGCACCTCGCGCATCGCGTGGGCCTCGTCCATGGACGGCAGTCCCGCTTCGGCTGCCCTGGGCTCTTCTGGGTTCACGACGCTCCTGCGGCAACGGGAAGAGTGATGGTGAAGGTGCTGCCACGATCCACCGAGCTCACGCAGGTCACGATCCCGCCGTGCGCCTCGATGAGCGACTTGACGATAGCGAGGCCGAGCCCGGTGCCGCCGTGGTCCCGTGCGCGGCCGGCATCGGCACGGTAGAAGCGATCGAAGACCTTGTCGACGACCTCGGGCGTCATTCCGGGTCCGGCGTCGCGCACCGAGACCTGGACGAGGTCGTCGGAGGCGCGGACCGAGACGACGACCGACGACGCCATTGGCGTGTGCGCGAGGGCGTTGGTCAACAGGTTGGCGAGCACCTGTCGCAACCGTGCCTCGTCACCGTTGACCACTGGCGCGCTGCTGCCGGGCTCGGCCGCGAGCGAGATGTCGCGCTCGGGTTGGACGGCCTGGGCATCGACGACCGCGTCGGTGGCGAGGCTGAGCAGGTCGACGTGCTCGCGCCTCAGCGGACGGGCCTGGTCGAGGCGGGCGAGCAGCAGCAGGTCGTCGACCAGCTCGCCCATCCTCCGGGATTCCGACTCGATGCGGGACATCATGGTGCCGAGGTCGTCGCTGATTCCCGTGCGCCACATCTCGGCGTGCCCGCGGACCGCGGCCACGGGGGTCCGCAGCTCGTGGCTGGCGTCGGAGACGAAGCGGCGCAGCTTCGCCTCCGACGCCGCTTGCGCATCGAACGCCTGCTCGATCTGGATGAGCATCCCGTTGATGGCGGTTGACAGTCGGCCGATCTCGGTGTGCTCGCGAAACTGCGGCACGCGCTGCGTGAGGTCGCCGGCCGCGATCCGCTCAGCGGTCTCCTCGATGCGGCGCAGTGGTTGGAGACCGATCCTGGCGATGCCCCACGCCGCGGCGGCGGTGAGGAGCAGTACGACGGTGCTCACCAGGAGCGAGAGCCAGGTCAGGCGGGTGACTGTGGCGTCCACGTCGGCCAGGGACACCGCGAACACCAGGGTCTGTCCGGTTCCGGACTCGTGGACGGTGCGTACCCGCCACTCGGTTCGGCCGTCGGCGGAGGGCACGGTGGCGATGTCCCCCGAGCCGGGCAGGGCGGCGGGGTCGAGCTGGGGGCCGCCCGAGCCGAGGTCCGGTCCCAGCGAGCACTGAACTCGCCCCTGCGGGTCGAGCACGAGAAGCTCGAAGTCGCTCCGGAGTCCCTGGGGGTCGCGCGGGTTCGCGCAGAGGTCCGCAGGTGCTCCGGGAGGAGGTTCGTCCGCGCTGGCGCCCCCGATCGCACCGACTTGCTCGTCCACCCGCTCGAGCAGGTAGGTGCGGAGCAGCAGGATCCCGCTCGCGTTGGCGACTGCGAGTCCGGCAGAGACGAGGAGGACCATGCCGAGCACGAGTCGTGTGCGGATCGAGATCCCGGATATCGGCCAGCGCATCAGGGGTGCCGCAACACGTAGCCGACGCCGCGTACCGTGTGGATCAGCGGCGGGTCGCTCGCGTCGACCTTGCGGCGAAGGTAGCTGATGTAGGAGTCGACGACCCCGGAGTTCCCGTTGAAGTCGTAGTGCCACACGTGGTCGAGGATCTGAGCGCGGCTCATCACGTGCTCTGCGTTGCGCATCAAGAAGCGGAGCAGTGCGAACTCGGTGGGTGACAGAGCAACCAGGGATCCTGCTCGGTGCACCTGGTGGCGGTCCTCGTCGAGCACGAGGTCGGCGTAGGTCAGGCGATTCGCTTCGTCCGGCGCGCCGCTGGATCGGGTCCGGCGGAGCACGACGCCCACTCTGGCGACGACCTCCTCGAGGGAGAACGGCTTCGTCACGTAGTCGTCGCCGCCGAGGGTCAGTCCGGTCAGCCGGTCCTCCAGGGCGTCGCGAGCGGTCACGAAGACCGCAGCCATCTCAGGGTGGACCTGGCGAAGCCGCCGAAGCAGGGCGAATCCGTCCGTGTCGGGCAGCATGACGTCGAGCAGGGCCAGGTCCACCTGCGCTCCTTCCGCCTGGGCCTGTGCCTCCGACCCTGTGCTCGCGCGTGCCACGTCGTACCCGACGAAGGCGAGGCTCATCGCCAGCATGTCCAAGATCGCCGGCTCGTCCTCCACGACGAGGATGCGGGTGCCCGGGACCACCGAGTCCGGCGTGATCACGCTCATCGGGTTCTCCTCCGTCGCAGCCTGTTCGGTCTCAGCGTGGCGGGCCACGCTGGCCGCAGCTTGGCAGTCTCCTGCGAGTTTCCTGTGAGTCCGGCGTGGGCGTGGTCGGCCCGGACTGCCAGAGAACTCCCAGGTTCGTCGCAGAGCCGGCGGAGGTTGCCCGGCCAGGATCGGAGCCACCCGCTCGCCCGGCACCACTCCGTGTCCCCACACCGGCTGTCGGCTGCGAGCGGGCTCAGTCGTGAGCAAGGAGCAGATACGCATGAGCAACGCGGACTCGACCAGCGTCCTCCCCGGGCCGCTGCACGAGCCAGACAATCCGGACCTCGACGGTTCGCCGCAACGGCGTCGACGGTTCGGAGCGCTCATCGCGCAGTCGGGACGCCGGGCCTGGGCCCTCAACGCCGTGATCCTCGGCGCGCTGGTGCTGGTCCTGGCGCTCGTCGTCTGGACCGTCCGTGGCACCGGCTCCACTCCTGCGGACTCCGCTCGTACCTCCACGGTCGACACCGGCTCGGTGACGGCGACCGTTTCGGCCAACGGGAACGTCGCTTCCGGTACGACGGTCAACGTCGACTTCCAGGGGGCGGGCGGCATCGTCACCGCGATCCTCGTCGAGCCGGGCGAGCGCGTGAGCGAGGGCGACGTCCTGGCCCGCGTCGACGACACGTCGGCTCGTCAGGGTCTGCAGTCAGCGCAGGCGCAGCTCGACTCCGCCGAGGCGGCCTATGCAGGCGTGGTCCAAGGGCAGACCGCGCAGGAGCGGGCCAACGACGGGCGCACGGTCGACCAGGCGCAGGTATCGGTCGCGGCGGCGCGCACGACGCTCACCTCGGCCCGGCAGACGCTCGGGCTCACCACGCGACAGCAGGACGCAGCGGTCTCGCGCGCGTCGTCAGCCCTCGCCGACGCCGAGGACGGTCTACGAAGGGCCGAGGAGGTCCAGAACTCGGACCCATCGCCCGAGCACCGTCAGGCAGTTCAGGCTGCCCGCACCGCCGTCACGTCCGCTCGGTCGGCGTGGGTCACCGCTCGCGACAGTCGAAGCTCGGCGGTGCTGCAGGCGCGGCAGCAGGTCGCGTCCGCCCAGGACCAGCTCGACGCCGCGTTGGCCGGCCTCGCATCGACCAGGGCGGGCGTGGCCGTCAACGCGCAAGGGCCTCGGGACAGCGACGTGAGCGCGGCCCAAGCCGGGATCGACAGTGCGCAGGTCGCCGTGGACCAGGCCCGGACGACGCTCGAGCAGACCGTGCTCCGCGCCCCGGTCGACGGCACCGTCGCGGCCGTCAACGGCAGCGTGGGGGAATCGTCCTCGGACACCTCTGCAGCGTCCTCCTCGTCCTCTGCGTCGTCCTCCACGTCGTCGGCGGGGGGCGGGAGCTCGACCACGGATGCCTCGGGCTTCGTCACCCTGACCGACACCAAGACGCTGCAGGTCACCGCCGACGTGGCGGAGGCCGACATCGCTGAGATCAGTGTCGGCCAGGAGGCGACCGTGACACTCGAAGCGAGCGGGAAGGAGATCGATGGGACGGTGACCGCCGTCGACGCGGTCGAGACCGTCACCAACAACGTTGTCGAGTACGGCGTCACGGTCACGCTCGACCGGACCAAGGGAGTCAAGCTCGGGCAGAGCACGCAGGTCGTCGTCACCACGGGCAGCAGGCTCGGGGTGGTCCGGGTCTCGAGCAGCGCATTGACGACGATCGGCAACCGCACGACGGCCACGGTCGAGTCGGCGGACGGGACCACCCGCGCGGTCGAGGTGGTGACCGGCCTGGAGGGTGATGGCTACACCGAGGTCCTCAGCGGTCTGTCCGACGGCGACAAGGTCGTCCTGCCCGAGCAGGCAGACGCTCCGAGCGGATTCAGCTTTCCCGGTGCCGGCGGACTCGGCGGTCTGGGATGACCGGCCACGGCACCGGGCGTCCGGTGATCGACATCTCTGCACTGACCAAGGTCTACGGGCACGGCGAGGCCGAGGTGCGAGCGCTCGACGGAGTCGACCTCCTCGTCGAGCACGGCGACTACGTCGCGATCATGGGCGCCTCGGGTTCTGGCAAGTCGACCCTGATGAACATCGTCGGCTGCCTCGACGTCGGCACCGCGGGCCGCTACCTGCTCGACGGGATCGACGTACGCCGACTCGACGAGCGGCAGCTGTCCCTGGTCCGCAACCGCAAGATCGGGTTCGTCTTCCAGAGCTTCAACCTCATCCCGCGTACCAGCGCGCAGCGCAACGTCGAGCTGCCCATGGCATACGCCGGGGTGAGGTCTGCTGAGAGATCCCGTCGGGCCGCCGCAGCGCTCCATCGGGTCGGGCTGTCACACCGCGCCGACCACCTGCCGTCGGAGCTCTCCGGGGGCCAGCAGCAGCGGGTCGCCGTCGCCCGTGCCATCGTCACCGAGCCAGTGCTGCTTCTCGCCGACGAGCCGACCGGGGCGCTCGACAGCCACAGCACCGCCGAGATCCTGGCGCTGTTCGACGACCTCGCAGTCAGCGGACGTACCGTCGTGGTGATCACCCACGAGGACGAGGTCGCCGACCACGCCAAGCGGGTGGTCCGGATGTCGGACGGACGGATCCTCTCCGACGTCCGTCGTACCGGGGTCCATGAGCCCCCGCCTCGGTGGCGCCCGGCCGACGCGCGCAACGAGTGGCGCGGCGCCGTGATCGGCCGATGAACGTTCCCGAGACGGGACGGTTCGCCTGGCAGGGGGTGACCGCCAACAAGACCAGGTCCGCGCTGACCACGCTGGGGATCCTGATCGGCGTCGCAGCCGTCATCGTCCTCGTCGCCGTCGGCACCGGGTCGAGCAGGGCGGTGCAGGACTCGATCAGCGCTCTCGGGAGCAACACCTTGACCATCACCGCGAGCTCCGACGGCGGGGGGCGCGCAGGTCCCGGTGGCGCCCTCCCGGGCGGCGCGGGCGGCCTGCCGGGCCTCGGCGGCGGGGGCGAGGACACCACGAGCCAGAACGCCACGTCCACGCGAGAAGCCGAGCTCACCATGGCCGATGCTCGCGCCATCGCGACGAGCGAGGACGCAGAGGACGTCCTCGGCGTTGCGCCGGTCGTCAGCGCATCGTCGGTCACCGCGACCTACCAGGGCGCCTCACACGACGTCAACACCTTCACAGGCACCACGGCGAGCTATCTCCTCATCGACAACTCGCAGGTCCGGTACGGCCGGGCCTTCACAGACGACGACTACACGTCGCACCGACGTGTCGCACTCCTCGGGCAGACCGTCGCCGAAGATCTCGCCGGGGGTGACGTGAGCAACCTCATCGGGGAACTCGTCTCGTTCAACGGCTTCCGGTTCGAGGTGATCGGCATCCTCGGCGAGAAGGGCAGCACCGGTCCTGTCGACTCCGACGATCGGGTCATCGCTCCGGCGAGCTCGGTCCAGGACACGCTGTCCGGCTACGGCGCACTGAGCTCGATCTCGGTGAAGGCGACGTCGGCCGACACCGTGTCCGCGGCACAGGGCGAGGTCGAGTCGATTCTCGACCAGCGCCACGGCGTGACGTCCGCCGACCGCGACTACAACGTCACCAGCGCCTCGTCGATCCTCGATGCCGCCACGTCGTCGAACCAGACCTTCACGGTGCTGCTCGGCGCGGTGGCAGCCATCTCCCTCCTCGTCGGTGGCATCGGCGTCATGAACATCATGCTGGTCACCGTCACCGAGCGGACCCGGGAGATCGGGATCCGGAAGGCGATCGGCGCGAGCAAGTCCGACATCATCGGCCAGTTCCTCGCCGAAGCGGTGCTCCTCTCGTTGCTCGGCGGCATCGTCGGGGTCGTCACGGGCCTGGTCGGAGCCCAGTTCACGATCGTGGGCGTCGAGCCGGTGGTCGCGCCGTACTCGGTCTTCCTCGCGTTCGGCGTTGCCCTTCTGATCGGTCTTTTCTTCGGCCTCTACCCCGCCAACCGCGCCGCGTCGCTGCGCCCCATCGAAGCCCTGCGCTATGAGTGAGGACCATTCCATGTCCAACACGGTTGTCGACGATCCGATGCTCGACGAGGAGTGGCTTGCCACGCCGGCCGAGCGGTCGCGGCTCCGCGGGCTGCTCGCCGCGCTGCTGATGGCGGCTGTGTGCTTCCTCGGCGGCGCCCTCGTCCAGAAGCACTACGGCGCATCTCAAGGTGCCAGCGCGCCTGCCGGGCTCGAGCAGAGCAGCCTCCCGGGCAGCGCCGGTGGTGTCCCCGAGGGACTGCCGGCTGGGTTCCCGAGTGGCATCCAGTCGCCGGACGCCGGAGCGTCCGACGACGCCGGAGCGTCCGGGGCTGTGATCGGCACCGTCGTCTCGACCCGCGGCGACGTCTGGGTGGTCAAGGATCTCGGCGGACGACGACATCGGATCCACATCGACGACCAGACCGAGGTCGTCCGGGAGACACGCATCGGTACCACCGACGTCCGCGTCGGTGACTCCGTCGACATCGACGGGACCAACCAGGGCGGCCAACTCACGGCCGCGAGCGTCACCGTCCGGTGACTCGACCCGAGAAGGAGCACTGATGAGGAAGTCCACCGCACTGTGCGGAATCGCCGGCGTGGCGACCGCTCTGCTGTTGACCGGATGCGGAGCGGACGACAAGGCCGTAGATCCGACCGGGTCTGACGTCACCAGCGCCGTCCCGAACACCGCGGGTGGACTCGATCCCTCGCAGCTGAAGAAGATCCGCAAGTGCCTCGAGGCAGCCGGCCTGGACGAGGACCTTCCCGCCGGTGCCCCGAGCGGGATGCCGACCGACATGCCGACCGACATGCCCACCGACATGCCGACCGATGGTCCTGGGGGCGGTTTCGCCGCGTTGCAGGATCCCGAAGTGCAGAACGCGCTCCAGGCCTGCGGCATCGATCTGCCGCAGCCGCCGGCGGACAGTTAGGCGGTTGGGAGTCCCTCCCGGAGCAGAGGAGCACGGGTCCTATGGGGCCGTGCGTCTCCTCTCCAGCGCTCAGGACCGCGGCACGCGCACCGTCATCACCACGCCACCGTGGTCCGACGGCCACAGGCCGGTAGCGGGGTCGCGGTCCGCGAGGTCGGTGCCGGTCACCTCGCCGCGCACCACCCGGAGGCCCGTGCCGCCGGCCCGGGTGCGGCCGAACACCATGTCGATCCGGTGGTCGAACCCGGCCGCGGTGGGGTCGTCGACCGTCTCGGAGAGCCCGGAGGTCCAGCCCTGCTCCGCGGGTGCCCACCGGAGCCACTCGTCGGTGAACCCGCCGTCCCCGGTGATCAGGTTGTAGGGGGCGTTGTGGGGCTGGGTGTCCCCGATGTCGGTCTTGATGGACGAGTTGAGGGGATCGGAGTTGCAGTCGCAGACGAACACGGTCGGGCGGCGGTGCGCCGGGGCGCCGGCCAGCAGCTCGGTGGCCTGGGCGAGCGCGAGGTTGGAGCTGAAGGCCTCGAGGTGGGTGTTCACGAACCGGAACGACGTGGTCGCGGTGCGCACGTCGAGCCACTGGTAGCCGCGGTCGAAGCTGATCGTGCGACCGAGCAGCGGGATCACCAGGTTGTGGCTGTAGACGTGGTCTCCCTTGTTGTACACCGCGAGGCCGCTGCCGACGCGCCGCAGGACGACGTCGCGCATCGTGAGCCGCACGTCGCGGGCGTCGTCGCTGATGGTCCCGTCGAACGGGCTGCCGGTGAAGCTCGGCGCCTCGACGTCGGCGCGCCGGCCGTAGGCCACCGGCGAGTAGTGCTGTCCCTGCGCCTCGAGGGCGTCGAGGAGCAGCGCGAGGAAGTCGTAGTCGGTGCTCGCCGCGTTGGGTACCCCCACCTGGTCCAGCTGCAGGGGACCGTGCCGCCACCACGCGACCTCCTGGAGGCCCACCAGGTCCGGCTGCGTGTCGGCGATCTCCTTCGCCAGCAGCTGCGCCCGCACCGTGAAGTCCGTCTGGTCGACGATCGCGCGGGTCACGTGGTTGGCGTGGGCGAGCGCCAGCAGCACGTCCTGCTGGGTCCCGCCGGCGAGCATCGCGCCGACCGCCGCCTTGACGGGTCGCTCGATGTCGGCCCCGAGGTAGAGGTTGCGGGTCATCACGGTGACCGGTTGGCCGCGGTGCTGGGCGGACCGGGCGTCGCCCTGGTCGGCGTACGACGTGGGCGTCGCGACCAGGATGGCGGCGACGAGCGCGGTGATGACCGACACGATGCGTGACTTCGACATGGTCCCTCCCAGGTTGACCTTCGTTCACTGTCCGCAGGCTGGTCCGGGGCGGCAAGGGACCTAGGTCCTGACTCGTCCGCTCGGACCTAGGTCCCTGGGCCCGGGGTCCGGAGGCTCGGGAGAGCACCGGGCGCCGGGCGGTCCAATGGAGAGGACGAGACCGAGGAGGATCGAGATGCTGCTGCGCTCCCGCTGTGCCGTCGCCGTGCTCGCTGCGGTGGTCGGGTCGTTCGCCGTCGCCGGGACGGCCTCGGCCGAGCAGGTCACCGTGCCCGACGCCGACGCCTCGTCGTCGCCGAGCGACATCCTGTCGGTCAGCGCCGATCACGCGCCGAAGCGGGTCTACGTGCGGATCTCCGTCGCCGACGTGGACGCAGCAAGCCTCGGCTCCGACGTCGCCCAGGTCTTCTACGACACGCGCAAGGCGCGACCGGGTCCGGAGTACGGCGTGCACATCCCCGTGGACGGCGGGGCGAGTGGCGAGGACTGCGCGGTCTACCGGATGCGGCACTGGAGGATGCGCGGCTTCGTGGGTCGCTGCGCGGTGAGCTTCGACCAGGGTGCCGACGTGATCAGCACCGACGTCGGTCGCAAGGCCCTCGGTCACCCGCACCGGGTGCGGGTCGGCGTCCGGACGGAGCACCAGGTCTCCGGCGAGGAGACGGTCGACTGGCTGATCGGCAGGCACCGGTTCACGACCTGGCTGGGCCACGCCTGACGGCGCCGAGGCACCGCCCGTTAGGTTCGACGACGTGAAGAGGCTCCTGACCGCTGCGCTGGCGGCGACCGCGCTGCTCGCGTCCGCGTGCGGGTCGGACGGCACGGACACCGCCGAGCCCACGGCACCGGCGTCGTCCCCGTCGTCCGCATCGAGCGCCCACAGCCCCAGCCGGGCGCCGTCGACCTCCGCGTCGCCCTCGCACCGCCCGCACCGCACCAAGAAGCCCTCGCCCCCTGCGACGAGCGCGGCACCGGCCCGCAACGCGGTGAGCAAGATCCTGGTGTTCGTCGTGGAGAACCACTCCTTCGACCAGATGCGCGCGGAGATGCCGTTCACCCGGTCGCTCGCCGAGCACTACGGCTACGCCGCGCACTACACCGCGATCACGCACCCCTCCTTGCCCAACTACCTCGCGATCGCCGGCGGCAGCACGTTCGGCGTGCACGACGACGGCCCGCCGAGCGTCCACCCGGTGAGCTCGCCGAGCGTCTTCGGCCGGGCGGTGCAGGAGGGCAGCACCGCGCGGCTCTACGCCGACGCGATGTCGTCCCCGTGCCAGGCCGTGAACGGCGGGCGGTACGCCGTGAAGCACAACCCCTGGGCCTACTTCACCGCCGAGCGCTCCCTGTGCGCGCAGGACGACGTACCCCTGGCGGCGTTCGGCGGCGACGTCGCCGCCGGCCGGCTCCCCGCCGTGGGCATGGTGATCCCGGACCTCTGCAACGACGCCCACGACTGCTCGCTCGGCCAGGCCGACCAGTGGCTCAGCACCTACGTGCAGCAGGCGATGAGCGGCCCCGACTGGAACGCGGGACACCTCGCGATCGTGATCACGGCTGACGAGGACGACGACCACCACGGCAACCAGGTCCTCACCGTGGTGGCCCATCCCGCCCTCAGCGGGGTGGTGGCGTCGACGCCGCTGACGCACTACTCGCTGTCGCGCGCGTACGCCGACGTGGCCGGCTTCGCCCCGCTGGGCGAGGCGAGCGGTGCGCCGGACCTGCTGGCGGCCTTCGGGCTCACCGCCGGCTGAGCCCCGCCCGCGCGGGCGTTGTCTACGTTGGCCGCATGGCCGAGATGACGATGCGCGAGCGGATGCTCGCGGGCGAGCCCTACCTCGCCGACGACCGAGAGATCGCGTCGGACAATGCCCGCGCCCAGCAGCTGAGCTGGCAGATCAACACCGCCGACCCGACCGACCGCGACCGGCTGCGCGCGCTGTTCACCGAGCTGCTCGGCGAGTACGGCGACGGCGCCGAGATCCGCCCGCCGTTCCGCTGCGACTACGGCTACCAGACCCGGTTCGGGGCGCGGTCGTTCGCCAACTTCGGCCTCGTCGTGCTCGACGTGGCCGAGGTCGTGATCGGCGAGGACGTGCAGATCGGCCCGAACGTGCAGCTGCTGACGGCCACCCATCCGCTCGACCCGGAGCCCCGGCGCAAGAAGTGGGAGTCGGCCGCCCCCATCACGATCGGCGACAACGTGTGGCTCGGCGGCGGCGTGATCGTCTGCCCGGGCGTGACGATCGGCGCGGACACGGTGGTCGGCGCCGGGTCGGTGGTTACGCGCGACCTGCCTGCGGGGGTCGTCGCGGTCGGGGCTCCGGCACGGGTGGTCCGCCGGCTCGACGAGCCGGGCTGACCGCGATCCAGGTCGAACCGCCCACGCTGCCGACCTGGGCCGACTAGCGTGACGGCGTGGGTTCGGGACCATCTCCTCACTGGCGCTTGCTCGCCGTCGTCGTCGCCCTGGTGGCGCTCCTGGGACCGGTCGGACCGGCCGCCGCGTCGCCCACGGGCGACGGCGTCGTGGCGCTGGGCGTGGACACTTCTGTGCTCTGGCCCGACCCTGCGGACGGTGAGTCGCCGGGGACCATCCGGCTCGACTACCAAGTGACCGAGGACGGCACCTATGCGCTCTGGGTGCTCCGCGGCAGCCGCATCGTCTTCGACAAGGGGCTCGGAACGCTGCAGGCCTCCAACGAGGTCCGGTCCTTCACCTGGGACGGGCTCGACTGGTGGGACGAGCCGGTCCAGCGGGGGACCTACCGGTTCGCGATCCTGCGCAAGGTCGGCCGCAACACCTACGCCCAGGACGCCGCGACCTGGCCGTTCGAGGTGCGCCGTCGCAGCGCGACCGTCGAGATGCGTGACCGGGGCGGGGAGCGCTCGGCCCGCCACGTGGACGCGCGGTGGGTGGTCGTCCGCAACACCGAGCAGGAGGTCGGGCTCAACTGGCGGTTCCGGACCCTCGACCGTGCGGCGCTGCGCAGCGTGCAGATCGGCATGGACGTGCCCGACGCGCGGCGCGGCTACCTGGTCAGCCTGCGCCGCCAGGCCGGCTCGTGGCGCGGGCAGGTCATCACGGTGCTGCTCAACAGCGACGACCCGCACCACGACGTCGTGCGTTGCCCCGGCCTGTCCATCAAGGTCCGCGAGCGTGAGGTCGACGTGGCGGTGCCCAGGAAGTGTCTCGTTCTCGGCGGCGACGCCGTCCGTGCGTGGTGGTCGGTCGAGGATCGCCACTACCACGCGGACTGGGGACCCGCTGGCGCCGCGACGTACTCCCCGTGGGTCGTCTTCTCGCCGAGCGGCACCTGATCCTTCGCGAGGTCAGTGCTTCAGCGCCGGGTCCCAGCGGTTGGCGATCAGCTTGAAGCTGGGGGTGTCGTCGAGAGAGGTCATCGCCTCGTAGATCCGCTCGTAGCGGGTGCCGGCGATCCGCCACTTCCCGTCCGCGTCCTTGCGGTAGTCGTCCTGGTAGTAGCCGCCGCCGCGGATCTGCACCTTGAAGTCGGGGACGATGACCGTGTCCTCGAAGCCCCACGAGCCGGTCGCCGTGTCGCCGTCCACCTGGATCTCCGGGTGGTTGGCGATGTGGACCGAGATGATCCCGGTGCCGAGGTTGCCGGACATGAACTCCACGACGTCGGCGCGGTTGTCGAAGTGCAGCGGCTTGTCCATCGCCTGGGTGCCGTAGCGGGCGACCACGTCCTCGGTGAGGCAGTCCCCGAACTCGTCCCACTCCTTGAGGTCCAGGGTGCGGAAGTAGCGGTACTTGAGCTGGCGGATCTGCTCGATGGCGACAAGGTCCATGCCCGGACTGTAGAACGTGTTCTACTTTCTGTCATGCATCTGGGGATGACCCTGCCGGTCATGGAGCCGGACCTCGACGCCGACGTCCTCGAGCGGTGGTCCCGCGCGATCGACGCCGGGCCGTTCTCCTCGCTCTGCTTCGGCGAGCGGATGGCCTTCGACAACCCCGACGCGCTGACCCTGCTCGGCGCGGTCGCGGCCTGGACGACCCGGGTGCGGGTCACGACGACGGTCCTCGTGCCGCAGCTCCACAACCCCGTGCTCCTGGCCAAGGGCCTGGCCACGGCCGACGTGCTCAGCCGCGGGCGGCTCACCGTCGGGGTCGGCGTGGGCGGCCGCGAGGAGGACTACCGCGTGGCCGGTGCCGACCTCGCGACGAGGACGATGGCCGAGATGGCCGGCGCGGTGGCGACGATGCGGCGGGTCTGGGCGGGCGAGCGGGTCGAGGACGCGCGGCGCCCGGTGGGTCCGGCGCCCGTGCAGGCCGGTGGTCCGGAGGTCCTGGTCGGCACCATGGGTCAGCGCACGGTGCGCCACGCGGCGGTGTGGGCCGACGGGCTTGCCGGTGTCACCCTCGAGGCCGACGTCGCCGAGGTCGACTCGCTGTTCCGTCTCGCCCGCACGGCGTGGCAGGACGCGGGCCGCCGGCCGCCGCGGCTCACCACCTCGTTCTGGTTCGCGGTCGGCGACGAGCCGCGGGAGCAGGTCCACCGCCACCTGCGGCACTACATGAACTGGCTGCCCCCCGACCTGGTGGACGCCCTCGCCGCGACCGCGGGGTTCGCCGGCACCCCGGCCGAGCTCCGCGACCTGCTCCGGCGCTTCGAGGACATCGGCACCGACGAGGTGCACCTGATCCCCACGAGCTCGGACCTCGCGCAGGTGGAGCGGATCGCCGAGCTGCTCTGAGGCGTCAGGGCGCGAGCAGCGGCAGCGTCTGGACGCCCGTGGGCAGCGGGTCGTCGTACGACCCGCCGCCGCCGGTGAGGGTGAGCGTCCCCCCGACGGCGTCCCGTTCGAACCGCACCGTCGCCGTGCCGCCGGAGGCGAGCTGGATCGTCACCCCGTCCTGGGTGCCCTGGGCGGCGTCCGTCGCCGAGGTGACCGCGCCGTCGACCGAGAGCACGTGCAGGAACCCGACCTGGTCGCCACCGGGGACGGTCCACGCCAGCCGGTAGCCGCCGCGGTAGTCCGGGTCCACCTGGGTCAGGTCCTTCACGGAGGCGACCGCTCCGCTCGGCGCGATCGACCGGTCCACGAGGCGGCCGCCGTCGAAGGTGGCTGTCGGACCGTTGACCGTCGGCTGGGAGGGCGCGTGCAGCAGCCAGTGGTACGCCGTCCCCGCTTCCGCGCTGACCCGGTCGTAGACCACGAGCACCCCCGGCTTGAGCCAGACGACCTCGCGCTGCGCCAGGTCGACCGGGTGGCCGCCGTAGGGGTCGGCGTAGAGCGCGGTCGCGTCCGCCGCGGCGTAGGTGAAGGTGTCGTTGTCGGCGAACGCCTCCACCGTGGCGCTGCCGTCGTACTGCTGGAGCTCGGTGCCGCCCTCGGTCACCTCGACCAGGTTGTGCGCGGACGCCTCCTGGCGCAGGCCGCTCGAGGAGTCGATGTTGGGGTCGTAGGCGAGCCAGTCGTCGTCGTAGAGCAGGAACGACAGCTGGTCCTGGTGGGCGTGCGACTCGGTGTGCGCCCCCATCGCGAGCTCGAGCCAGGTCGCGTGGGTGTCCCACCCGGAGCGCGCGAACAGGTGCCCGGTGCCCGGGGCGAAGTACGTCGTGCGCAGGTCTGCGAGCGGGGCGGTGGTGGTCGGGCCGCCGCCGTAGAGGAAGTCCCAGACGTACTCGAACGGCTGGGTCATCTGCGGCACCGAGATGGACGCGAGCCAGGTGCGCAGCGGGCCGGTGAGCTCGTCGTCGGGGTAGAGCTGGGCGAGCGCGAGGCCGTACTCGCGGTGGTAGTCGAACAGCGAGGCCGTGCTGTCGCGCGGGTGGTCGCCGATCGGCGCGATCCGGTCCAGCGTCGGCACGGTCTCGTGCACCAGGTAGGCCATCGAGAGCCGGGTGTGCGTGGTCAGGTCGGCGATCCGCTCGCCCGTGCTCGCCTCCCACACGTCGTAGAGCCACCACAGGGTCCGCATCGCGTTGCCGTAGCCGGTGCCCTCGCGCGATCCGCCGCCCTGGAGCTGCGCGTCGAACGTCGGCACCAGCTGGTCCTGGATCTTCTGGTTGCGGAACCGGTCGAGCCACTGGTCGGCCTTCGCGTTCTCGCCGAAGGTCGCCAGGCCGAGGAGCTCGGTCGCCTCGAGGAAGGAGTAGTAGTAGTTGTTCGACGGGTTGTCGACCGACCAGCCGGTCCAAGGCGCCTTCGTGTCGCCCCACCGTGCGCGCGCGTGGTGCCAGACGTTCCAGACCGCCTGGTTGGCGAACGCGGTCCAGTCCTTGCGCCGGCTGGCGGACACGGCCGCGTGGCACCAGTCGATGGTCAGCGCGATCTCCGCGACCCGGGGCCCGACCTCGAGGTAGCTGTCGCCGGCGATCCGCGGCACCTTGCCGGCCGCGATCCGCCGCTCCTCGGCCGCCACCTGGTGCCGCACCCGCCGGACCGCGTCGGAGCAGTACCTGTCCTTGCCCGTCAGTGCGCCCAGCAGCGCCGAGAACCAGGCCTGGTAGTCGTAGACGTCCTCACCGTCCGGGCCGAGCGCCCCGTCGACCATCTGCCGGAACCGCACCGCCGCCGGGTCGCTCGCGGCGAGCAGGTCCTGCAGCCGCGCGGTGTTGGCGGTGTCGAGGTAGACGCGGGGATGCGGGCCGCCGTACGTCGGCGCGGTCGCGGGCGCTGTCGAGGTCCCGTTCGAGGTCGGGTCCGCGGCTCCCGGCGTCGTCCGTGCCGAGCCCGGGGCGCCGGCCATGCACGCGGCGAGCAGCACGGCTGCCAGCCACGCCACGACCACCGCCGAACGTCGGCCCATGTCTCGGCACGCTAGGCGCCGGCCGCCGCGTCCGCGTCTTGTTGCGGGATTGGGCGGTTCGCGTCGTGCCGGGTCAGGGAAGCAGGGAACGGCTCAGTGCGGTCAGGGTGTCGTCGACGAGGCGGTAGAACGCCCAGCGTCCCCGCTGCTCGCGGACCACGAGGCCGGCGTCGACGAGCTGCTTCATGTGGTGGGACACGGTCGGCTGGGAGAGCCCGACCGGCTCGATCAGGTCGCAGATGCAGGCCTCCCGCTCGGGGTGCGCGGCGATCAGCGACAGCAGCCGGACCCGGGTCGGGTCGCCGAGCGCCTTGAACATCCGCGCCAGCGCCTGCGCCTCCTCGGGATCGAGCGCGCCGCGGACGACCGGCGCGCAGCAGACCTCGGTGTCGTCGAGGACCGGGAGGGCGGCGCGTGCGGGCATGGCACCATGATGCCACACGTATTGACATCTGTCGATGCATCGACAACACTCGATACATCGACACCCGTCGATACGGATGAGAGGATGACGATCATGACCAGCACCGACGCCCTGCGCGAGGAAGTGCGCGCCCGTTACGCCCAGGCCGCGACCGCGGTCCAGCAGGGCAGCACCAACACCGACCTCAACGACGCCCTCCAGGTCGTCGACGAATCCTGCTGCGACACCTCCTGCTGCGGCGGTGACGCCACGGCGGTCGACCAGACCTTCGGCGCCGGCCTCTACGCGGCCGACGAGCAGGACGAGCTGCCGGCCGAGGCCGTGGCGGCGAGCCTCGGCTGCGGCAACCCCACCGCGGTGGCCGCGCTGCGCCCCGGCGAGCGGGTGCTGGACCTGGGCTCGGGTGGCGGCATCGACGTGCTGCTCTCGGCGCGCCGGGTCGGGGAGACCGGCTTCGCCTACGGGGTCGACATGACCGACGAGATGCTGGACCTGGCCCGTGCCAACGCCGCCAAGGCCGGCGCCACCAACGTCGAGTTCCTCAAGGGCACCATCGAGGACGTGCCGCTCCCGGACGCCTCGGTCGACGTGGTGATCTCCAACTGCGTGATCAACCTGTCGGTCGACAAGCCGAAGGTGCTCGCCGAGATGCACCGGGTGCTCGTGCCCGGCGGCCGGATCGGGATCTCCGACGTCGTCGCCGAGGACCAGCTCACCGCCGCGGACCGCGCCGAGCGCGGCTCCTACGTCGGCTGCATCGCCGGTGCCCTGTCCCGCAGCGAGTACCTCGAGGGACTGGCGGCGGCCGGCTTCGCGGACGCCGAGGTCGAGTTCACCCACGAGGCCGCACCCGGCATGCACGGCGCGATCATCCGCGCCACCAAGCCCGCCGGATGAGCACCCCGCCGCCGGTCACCGACCGGACCGACGTCGTCCACCGGCTCTCCACCCTCGACCGCTACCTGCCGGTGTGGATCGCCCTGGCCATGGCGGCCGGCCTGCTGGCCGGCCGCTGGGTGCCGGGCATCGCCGACGTCCTGGACGCCATCACCATCGGGTCGGTGTCGCTGCCGATCGCGCTCGGCCTGCTCGTGATGATGTACCCGGTGCTGGCCAAGGTCCGCTACGACGAGGTCGGCGACGTCGCCCGCGACACCACGATGATGACCCTCTCGCTCGTGCTCAACTGGGTCATCGGGCCGGCGCTCATGTTCACCCTGGCGTGGCTGCTGCTGCCCGACCTGCCGGAGTACCGCACCGGCCTGATCATCGTCGGCCTGGCCCGCTGCATCGCCATGGTGATCATCTGGAACGACCTCGCCTGCGGGGACCGTGAGGCCGCCGCCGTGCTCGTCGCCCTCAACTCGCTGTTCCAGGTGCTCGCGTTCGCGCTGCTCGGGTGGTTCTACCTCGACCTGCTGCCGGGCTGGCTCGGCCTGACGACCACCGGCCTGGAGGTCTCCCCCTGGGAGATCGCCCGGAGCGTGGTCGTGTTCCTCGGCATCCCGCTCGCCGCGGGCTACCTGACCCGGCGCACCGGCGAGCGCCGGCGCGGCCGGGAGTGGTACGAGCAGCGGTTCCTGCCGCGGGTCGGGCCGTGGGCGCTCTACGGCCTGCTGTTCACCATCGTCGTGCTGTTCGCGCTCCAGGGCGACACCATCACCAACCGGCCGGCGGACGTCGCCCGCATCGCCCTGCCGCTGGTGGCCTACTTCGCCCTGATGTGGGGCGGCTCGATGCTCCTCGCCCACCGCCTCGGCCTGGGGTACCGCCGCTCCACCACGGTCGCGTTCACCGCCGCCGGCAACAACTTCGAGCTCGCCATCGCGGTCGCCATCGCCGTCTTCGGCGTCACCAGCGGGCAGGCGCTCGCCGGCGTCGTCGGCCCGCTGATCGAGGTACCCGTCCTGGTCGGCCTGGTCTACGTCAGCCTGTGGGCCCGCCGCCACTTCCCCGACGCCGCCACCGAGGAGACGACCCGATGAACGAGCCCCACGTCCCCACCGTCGTGTTCGCCTGCGTCCGCAACGGCGGCCGCTCCGTCGCCGCTCGGGTGCTCACCGAGCACTACGCCCGAGGCCGGGTGATCGCACTGTCCGCCGGCACCCAGCCCGGCGAGCACATCCACCCCGAGGTGGCCGAGGTGCTGGAGAAGCTCGGCCTCGACACGTCCGCGGAGCGCCCCACGCTGCTGACCCGCGAGACGATCGCAGGCAGCGACCTGGCGATCACCCTCGGCTGCGGCGAGGAGTGCCCCTACGTCCCCGGCGTCACCTACCGCGACTGGCCCGTCGACGACCCCGGCGGCCAGGACGAGCCGACCGTGCGTCGCATCATCGCGGAGCTCGACACCCGGGTCCGCGACCTCCTCCAGGAGCTCGCACCGGGGCTGTCCCTGCCGCCGTCCGTGGTCGCGCCCGCGTAGGGCACGCCCTCGCCGATCAGGCGGCGCCGCGGCTCCGCAGCATCTCGGCGACACCGACGACGACGGCAGCAGCGGCCGGCGCGATCAGCAGGCCGCTGACGACCTTGCTGACGTCGCCGTCGCGCGCCGACAGCGCACCCGCGGCGCCGTCGGCGGCGTCGATCGCCACGCCGGCCGCCACCAGGCGGGTGCGGGCCTGGCCGGACGACGCGAGGGTCACCGCGCCGAGGGCGATCTCGCGCGACCCGAACAGCCGGCCGAAGTAGGGCGCGGCCGAGCTGCTGGCGTCGACCCGGAAGATGCGCGCGCCCAGGCGCGGGGAGAGGAACATCGCGATGCCGATGACGATCCGGCCGATCGCGAGACCTGTGACGGGGTTCATGGCGTCAACCTAGCGGGTCAAAGGGGGTGCACAGGGTCGTCGTACGACCGCCACAGCGCGGCCCGCGACGGTCGTCCCCATGACTGCTCTCGACGAACCGCCCGCACGGACCACGGCCGCCGCTCCCGGCGGCCCGGCACCGCTCGACCACCCGCCGGGGGAGCCCGGCGTCCGGGCCCGCCGGGCATCGCTCGCGGCCCTGCTGGCCCTGACAGCGGTGGCCTACCTGTGGACCCTGTCCGAGTCGGGCTACGCCAACTCGTTCTACGCCGCCGCCGCGCAGGCGGGCTCGGAGAGCTGGAAGGCGTTCTTCTTCGGCTCCCTCGACATCGGCAGCTCGATCACGGTCGACAAGCCTCCGGCAGCGCTGTGGCTGATGGGCCTCAGCGTCCGGGCCTTCGGGCTGAGCTCGTGGAGCATCCTCGTGCCGCAGGCCCTGCTCGGCGTCGCGACCGTCGCCGTGGTCCACGCGACCGTACGGCGCACTGCCGGCCACTGGGCCGGGATCCTCGCCGGGGCCGCGACCGCGACCACTCCCGTCGCCGCGCTGATGTTCCGCTTCGACAACCCCGACGCGCTGCTGGTCCTGCTGCTCGTCGCTGCCGGCTACTGCACCCTCCGCGCCGCCGAGGCGGCCCGCGGCCGGTGGCTGGTGCTGGCCGGCGTCCTCGTCGGGTTCGGCTTCCTCACCAAGATGCTCCAGGCGTTCCTGGTCCTGCCGGCGTTCGCGCTGGTCTACCTGCTCGCCGCGCCGGCCCCGCTGCGCCGCCGCCTGGTGCACCTGATCGCCGCGCTCGGCGCGATGGTCGCGAGCGCCGGCTGGTGGGTCGCGGTCGTCGAGCTGGTGCCGTCGTCGGCCCGGCCCTACGTCGACGGGTCGCAGGACGACTCGATCCTCAGCCTCGTCTGGGGCTACAACGGGGTGGCCCGGCTGACCGGTGCGGACGCCGGCGGCCTCGGCAACGCCGGCTTCGGGAGCGCCGCCGGCCCGCTGCGCCTGTTCGAGGGAGTCTCGGGAGGCATGGTCGGCTGGCTGCTGCCGGCATCGCTCGTCCTCCTCGTCGCCGGCGTCCTGCTGCGCGGCCGCGCCCCGCGCACCGACCCGACCCGCGCCCTCCTCCTGCTCTCCGGCGGCGCGCTGCTGACCACCGCCACGGTGTTCTCGCTGATGGCGGGGATCTACCACGACTACTACACCGTCGCGCTCGCGCCGTGGATCGCCGTGACCGCCGTCGTCGGCGGCACCGAGGTCTGGCGGCACCGGCACCGCAGCGCGGCACGCTGGGTCCTCGCCATCACCGTCGCGTTCAGCGCCGGCTGGGCGGCGTACCTGCTGGGGCAGTCCGGCGAGCAGCCCTACGCCGCGCTGCGGTGGGTCGTCCTCGTCCTCGGCGTGCTGTCCGCGACCGCGATCGTCGCGGCCGACCGGCTCTCCCGGCGGTACGCGGTCGGCGCGCTCGCGGCGGCGGTGCTCGCGCTCGGGATCGGTCCTGCCGCCTACGCCGCCGAGACCATCGCATCCCCGCACACGGGGTCGATCGTCACCGCCGGGCCCTACCAGGGCACCGTCGGCGGACCCGGCGCTCGCGCGGGCGGACCGGACGGCTTCGTCGGCGGACCGCCGCCCGGCGCGGTCCCCGGCCAGGCGGCTCCCGGCGGCCTGCCCGGCGGCGCTCCCGGGGGCCTGCCCGGCGGGCCGGGCGGACTGCTCGGCGGCGCCGACGTCACCGACGACGTGGTGGCCCTGCTGACCGCGGACGCGAGCGACTACACCTGGGTCGCCGCCACGGACGGCGCGCAGAGCGCCGCGACCTACCAGCTCGCGACCGACGCCTCGGTGATGCCGATCGGCGGGTTCAACGGCACCGCGCCGAGCCCGACGCTCGCCGAGTTCCAGCAGTACGTCGCCGACGGCGAGATCCACTACTACGTGAGCGGCGGCTCCGGCGGGATGGGCGGCACGGGCGGCATGCCCGGCCCCGGCAGCAGCAGCGACGGCACGTCGACCGGCAGCCGGATCGAGGAGTGGGTGAGCGCCACCTTCTCCGGCACGACCGTCGACGGGGTCACCGTCTACGACCTCACCAGCCCGCTCACCGGCACCGACGGATCGGCGGTGTCCTCGTGACGACCACCCGTGAGCTGCTGCACGTGCGCGGCGGCGACCTGCCGGCGACGGTGGATGTCGAGGTCGTCGTCCCCGTCCACAACGAGGCGCACGTCCTCGAGCAGGCGGTGCGCCGGCTCGACGAGCACCTGGCGACCCGGCTGCCCTACTCCGCCGTGGTCACCATCGCCGACAACGCCAGCACGGACGGCACCTGGGAGGTCGCCCAGGTGCTCGCCGCCGAGCTGCCGAACGTCCGGGCCGTCCGGCTCGCCGAGAAGGGGCGCGGCCGGGCACTGCGTGCCGCGTGGGCCATGTCGACGGCGGAGGTCGTCGGCTACATGGACGTCGACCTGTCGACCGACCTCAACGCCGTGCTGCCGCTGGTGGCGCCGCTGCTGTCGGGCCACTCCGACGTCAGCATCGGCACCCGGCTGTCGAGGGGCAGCCGGGTGGTGCGCGGCCCGAAGCGGGAGCTGATCTCGCGCGGCTACAACCTGCTGCTGCGCGGCGCCCTCGCGGCGCGGTTCTCCGACGCGCAGTGCGGGTTCAAGGCGCTGCGGCGCGACGTCGCCGCGCAGCTGGTGCCGCTGGTCGAGGACGACGGCTGGTTCTTCGACACCGAGCTGCTCCTGCTCGCCGAGGAGGCCGGGCTGCGCATCCACGAGGTGCCGGTCGACTGGACCGACGACCCCGACTCGCGGGTCGACATCTGGCGCACGGCCCGCGACGACCTGCGCGGGATGGCGCGGGTGGCGGGCCGGCTCGTCGGCGGCAAGGTCGACCTGTCCGGCCTCCGCCGGCCGGGGGCCGGGGTCGCGCGTCCGGCCCTCGCCACGCAGGTGGCGAGGTTCGCCGGGGTCGGTGTGCTCAGCACCGCGGCGTACCTCCTGCTCTACCTGCTCGCCCGCGGCACCGTCGGCGCCCAGCCGGCCAACCTGGTCGCGCTCCTGGTCACCGCGGTCGGCAACACCGCCGCCAACCGGAGGTTCACGTTCGGCGTCACCACGCGGGCCGGTGCGATCCGCGACCACGTCGCCGGTCTGGTGGCGTTCGCGGCGGGGCTGGCACTGACCAGCGGGTCGCTGGCGCTGCTCCACGGGGGCACGCCGCACGCAGGCCGGCTCGCCGAGCTGACCGTGCTCGTGCTCGCCAACGCGTGCGCCACGCTGCTGCGGTTCGTGGTGCTGCGGCGGGCGGTGTACGCCGCGCGGGCGTAGCCGGGTCGAAGGTCCCGTCCGGGCGGGGCCGAAATGCCGGGTTGCGGTCCGTCGGAACCGACCTATCGTCGACAGGGACGGAAGGAGACCCGCATGTCCGAGTCGGGGTACGTCATCTGGTTCATCCTCATGGCCGTCGCGATCGCGGTGCTGCTGGGTGTGGGCACGCTCATCGCGTCGGGCTCGGTGCGGCTGCCGCGCCGCCACCGTGACGAGACGGAGCCGGCGCTCGCGGCGCAGGCCGACGAGCACGAGCACCACTTCCACTTCCACTGGTTCCACCGGGCGGCCTGACCGCCCGGTCCCTCACGCAGGGCGCAGCGGCCTGCGCCCTGCGTTGTGTGCGCCCACAGAACGGCGCCGCGGATTTGGAGCGGCGGCCCTGGGGCCGCGCCCCCTGCTCCCGGCAGTCTCGGTGACCTCCCGGACACCGACGGAAGGCGCCGACGATGCAGGACGCACTCTTCACCCTCGCTCCGCTCCTCCTCTTCATGATGCTCCCGATCTGGATCCCGCTGGTCACGGTCGTGGTCGGCGCGGTCGCCGACGCCGGTCGCCGGAAGAGGGCGCGGTAGGGATGCTCGTCTAGCATCCGCCGGGTGGACCCTCTCGCCGGATCGGTGCTGCGGCCGCTGTGGCTGGACACCCCCGCGCGCCCCGAGCCGCGCCCGCCGCTGGACGGGGACACCGAGGCCGACCTGGTCGTCGTGGGTGGCGGTTTCACCGGCCTCTGGGCCGCCCTGCGCGCCGTCGAGCGGGCGCCCGGCACGGACGTGCTGCTGCTCGAGGGCGACCGGATCGCCGAGCACGCAAGCGGCCGCAACGGCGGGTTCTGCGAGGCGTCGCTGACCCACGGCGAGGTCAACGGCCGCACCCGCTGGCCCGACGAGTACGACGTCCTCCACCGCCTCGGGATCGAGAACCTCGACGAGATCGAGGCCACCGTCGCCCGTTACGGCATCGACTGCGGGTTCGCGCGCGGCGGCACGCTGGCCGTCGCCACCCGGCCGCACGAGGTCGCCTGGCTCGAGCCCGACGAGCCCGGGTTCCTCGACGCCGACGCCGTCCGCAAGGTCGTCGACTCCCCGACCTACCTCGCCGGCCGGCTCTCCGGGCCCGAGGAGTGTGCCGTGCTCGACCCGGCCCGGCTCGCCTGGGGGCTCGCCGCGGCGGCCGAGGAGCACGGCGTGCGGATCGCCGAACGGACGGCCGTGACCACGGTGCGCCGCGACGGTGACGCCGTCCGGGTGACGACGCCGCGGGGCGTCGTACGCGCGAAGCGGGTGGTGCTCGCGACCAACGTCTTCCGGCCGCTGCTGCGCCGGCTCCGGCTGACGACCGTGCCGGTCTACGACTACGTCCTCGCCACCGAGCCGCTCACCGACGCCCAGCTCGCCGCGCTGCGCTGGGACCCCGCGCTGGGGGTGGCCGACTCGGGCAACCGGTTCCACTACTACCGGGTCACGCCCGACCAGCGGATCCTCTGGGGCGGCTACGACGCGATCTACCACTTCGGTCGCTCGGTCGAGCGCGGCCACGAGGACCGCGCGGCGACCCACCGCCTGCTGGCGCGCAACTTCGCCGAGACCTTCCCCCAGCTCGACGGCATCCGGTTCACCCACCGCTGGGCGGGCGTCATCGACACCTCGACCCGCTTCTGCGCCTCCTACGGGCGGGCCTACGGCGGCCGCGGCGCCTACGCCCTCGGCTTCACCGGCCTGGGCGTCGGGGCCTCGCGGTTCGCCGCCGACGTGATGCTCGACCTGCTCGACGGGGCGGAGACCCCGCGGACCCGGCTCGCGATGGTGCGCCGGCCCGCGGTGCCCTTCCCGCCGGAGCCGGTCGCCTGGCTCGGCATCCAGGCCACCCGCCGCGCCCTCGCGCGGGAGGACGAGACCGGCCGCCGCGGCGGCTGGCTGCGGCTGCTCGACCGGCTGGGCCTCGGCTATGACTCCTGAGCGGCTCGTCGTCGGGTTCGACCTCGACATGACCCTGATCGACACGGTGCCCGGCTTCCGCCAGGTGCTGCACGCCCTCGGCCGCGAGGTGGGCGTCGAGTTCCCCGTCGAGGAGATGACCCGCGCCCTCGGCCCGCCGCTCGGCATGCTGCTCGAGCCGCACCTCGCCGAGGAGGCCATCCAGCCGGCGATCGACCGGTTCCGCGACCTCTACCCCGAGCACGCGATCGAGACCGTGGCCGCGCTGGCAGGTGCCCACGAGGCGATCGCCGCCGTACGCCGCCACGGCGGGCGGGTGGTCGTCGTCACCGGGAAGTTCACGCCCAACGCCCAGCTCCACGTCGACCACATCGGGTTCGACATCGACCACCTCGAGGGCAAGGTGTGGGGCGTCGGCAAGGCCGACGTGCTGCGCCGCGAGGGAGCCACGATCTACGTCGGCGACCACGTCCACGACGTCGAGGGCGCGCTCGCCGCCGACGCGCTGAGCGTCTCGGTGCTCACCGGCGGCTGCACCCGCGAGGAGCTCCTCGAGGCCGGCACCCACGTGGTGCTCGCGACGCTCGACGACTTCCCCGACTGGCTCGACCAGCACCTCGCGGGGCCGGGCGGGGAGCGCCCCGCCGACTGAGCCGACCGCCCCCTCGGGAGGCGGACGAGAGGTCGCTCACTACCCTGCTCGATGGCTACGGAGCTCGGGACCTCGGCCGAAGGATCACCCGGTCGCCCAGGGAGGGGCGTCGGGGGGAGCGGCAGAGGGAGATCGTGGTGCGCGCACCGTTGTGTCGTCGAGCCCGGGAGCGCGACGAGCGCGGCACCGTCGCCGTCACCGTCGCGATGGTCATGGTGCTGGTGCTCCTGTGCGCCGCCCTCGTCGTCGACATCGGCCTGGCGCGCGTCGCGCGCCGGGACATGCAGTCGATCGCCGACGTCGCCGCCCTGGACCTGGCACGCGAGCTGGACGGCCGGACGGCCGCCGTGCTCCAGCCTCTGCTGCCCGCGCTGCTCGAGCGCGTCCGGGAGCGCAACCCCGGCACCGTGGGCGACCGGCCGGGCCTGCGGGCCGAGCTGGGCGTCCTCGACGCCGCCGGCACGTTCCAGCCGGTCTCCGGAGCGGCGGTGCCGACGGCGGTGCGGGTCACGGCGTCGACCGGCGTGCACGGCCCGTTCCGGGGGGTGACCGGGGTCTCCCGCACCGACGTGGACCGGACGGCGGTCGCCGAGGCGACCGGCGGCGCGTGCTTCCGGATCGGGTCCTACGCCGCCGACCTCGACACCGGGGCGTCGCCGATCCTGGGGCCGCTGCTCGGCGCCCTCGGGAGCCAGCTCCACCTCACCGTCGCGGACTACCAGGCGCTGGCCGCAGCCGACGTGGACCTGCTCGCGCTGCTGCACGCCGACGTCGGCGCCGGCACGCTCGAGGAGCTGGTCGACGGGGACCGGCTGCTCGCCCTCGACGACTTCTACCTCGCGGTGGCCGACGTCCTGCGGCGCGGGAGCGGGACGACCCTGCAGGTCGCGCTGCTCGAGAGCCTCGCGGTCGGCGTACGCGCCCTCCACCTGGACATCCCGGTCGCGGACCTGCTGCACCTCGGCACGGGGGGCGTCTCGGGTCTCGACGCGGCGCTCAACGTCCTCGACCTCGTCACTGCCGCGGCTGCCGTGGCCACGGGCGGCCACGCCGTCGCGATCCCGGGCCTCGACGTCGACCTCGGCCCGCTCGCGCAGGTCGCCGCGTCGCTGAGCGTCATCGAGCCGCCCTCGGTCGGGTGCGGCCGGGCCAACGACCCCGGCGCGGTCGCCGACAGCGCGGCGGTCCGGCTCGACGTGTCGGCGAAGGCGCTCGACGTCGACCTGGGCCCGGGCCTGCGCACCAAGGCGGTGCTCAGCGGCGACGTGCGGCTGGCGAGCGCGGTCGGCCGGCTGACCAGCGTGCGCTGCAACCCGCCCGGCATCACGGTGGCCGTGTCCGACGGGCTGCTGACCGTGGACCTGCGGGTCGACGTCGACGTGACCCTGCTCGGGATCCCCGTCGTGAGCGGGCCGATCCGGATCACGGGCACCCGGACGTCCGCGGGCCAGGCGGTGCTCGACATCAGGACCCCGGCCGACTACGAGCACCCGGTGCGCGTCGGGGACGGGTCGAGCGGGCTTCCCGCGCTCGACGTACGGACCAACGGGCTCAGCGTCCTCGGGCTGCCGCTGGGGACGGTCCTCGACACGATCGTCTCGCCGCTGCTGACCGTGGTGGTCAACCCGCTCGTGCAGGGCCTCGACAAGCTCGTGCTCGCGCCCGTCCTGGCGTCGCTGGGCCTGCAGGTCAGCGGTGCCGACGTGTTCGCGATGCCCGAGCCGCGGTGCGCGACGCCCGCGCTGCGGGGCTGATCCGCCGGTCGCGGCGGCGGACCGCGCTCAGCGCACGCCCCACGAGTAGGTCTGCTTGCGCAGGCCGAGGTACATGAACGTCTCGGTCGTCACGACGCCGGGGATCGCGCGGATGCCGTTGGACACGATCTCCAGCAGGTGCTCGTCGGACTCGGCGACCAGCTCGACGAGCACGTCGAACGACCCGGCCGTGACCACGACGTAGTCCACCTCGTCGAGCTCGGCGATGGCGTCGGCGACCGGCGGCACCGGCCCCGTCACCCGCACGCCGACCATCGCCTGCCGGGCGAAGCCGAGCTCCATCGGGTCGGTGACCGCGACGATCTGCATGACGCCGGTCTCGACCAGGCGCTGCACGCGCTGCCGGACGGCCGCCTCGGACAGGCCGACCACCTTGCCGATCGCGGCGTAGGAGCGCCGGCCGTCCTGCTGGAGCTGCTCGACGATCGCCTTCGAGACGTCGTCCAGGTGGTTGCGGCCGGCGGGAGCGCTCATGCGCCGCATGCTTCCATGCCTCGGCATCCGCACTCAACGACCGCGCCGAACGCGGAATCCGTTGCTTTTGTGTTTCGAGACGACGGGATCGCTTGTCAGCCGCCGGTCACGGTGGCAGAGTCCGGCTATCGCGTCCCGAGACAAGGATCCTGATGCAGCCTGACCAGCCCGCCCGGCGCTCCACGCTCTCGCGTCGCGGACTGCTCCGGGGTGGCGGCGCGGTCGCGTTCGCCGGCCTCAGCGCTGCGGCGCTCAAGCTGCCGGTCTTCAGCATCGACGGCGTCACCCAGAACGCCGCCGCCTGCGCCGCGCCCGACGTCTCGGCCACCGACAAGCGGCTGATCATCTCCAACTGGACCGGCTACATCGACCCGCGCAAGGACCCGGACAGCACCCTCAACCGGTTCCAGGACGAGACCGGCATCACCGTCACCTACAACGTCGACGTCAACGACAACGCCGAGTTCTACGGCAAGGTCAAGAACCAGCTCGGCGAGTGCCAGCCGATCGACCGCGACATGATCATCCTGACCGACTGGATGGCCGCCCGGATGATCAACCTGGGCTGGATCCAGCCGCTCGACAAGGCCAAGGTCCCCAACCTCCACGCCAACCTGATCGAGCCGCTCCGCGGCCGGGCGTGGGACCCCGACCTGACCTACCACGCGCCGTGGCAGAGCGGCCTGACCGGCATCGCCTACAACGCCGAGCTGGTGCCTGAGGTCGGCAGCTTCGAGGAGCTCGTCACCCGCTCCGACCTCAAGGGCAAGATCACCCTGCTCACCGAGATGGCCGACACCATGGGGTTCTTCCTCAAGGTCGTCGGCGCCGACCCCAGCGACTTCAGCGACGACGACTTCGCGAACGCCATCGACCGGCTCCGCCAGGTCAAGGCCGACGGACAGCTGCGGCAGTTCGCCGGCAACAACTACCTCCAGCAGCTCGCCCAGGGCACGATCGTCGCCTGCGAGGCGTGGTCGGGCGACGTGATCCAGGCGCAGTACGACAACCCCAACCTCAAGTTCGTCACGCCGGAGGAGGGCCTCGCCCTCTGGAGCGACAACATGATGGTCCCCAACCAGGCGACCCACGAGAGCAACGCCGAGGCCTGGATCGACTTCTACTACCGGCCCGAGATCGCGGCGAAGCTGGCCTCCTGGGTCAACTACATCTGCCCGGTGCAGGGGGCGCAGGAGGCGATGAAGGACATCGACGCCTCGCTGGTGGACAACCCGCTGATCTTCCCCGACGAGGCGATGCTCGCGAACACGTGGGACTTCATGGCGCTCAGCGACGAGAAGCAGAAGCAATACGAAGGGGAGTGGGCCGATGTCATCTCTGGATGAGACCGTCGCGGCGCCCGGCACCGGCGGGACGTCGTACGACGGCCTGCGGCTGACCGGCCTCACGAAGCGCTACCCGAACGGCTTCGCCGCGGTGAAGGCGATCGACCTCGACGTCCCGCGCGGCTCGTTCTTCGCGCTCCTGGGTCCCTCCGGCTGCGGCAAGACCACGACGCTGCGGATGGTCGCGGGCCTCGAGACGCCCACCGCAGGGACGATCCGGCTGGCGGGCAACGACATCACCCACGCGAAGCCCTACCGGCGCCCGGTCAACACCGTGTTCCAGAGCTATGCGCTGTTCCCGCACCTCGACATCTTCGAGAACGTGGCGTTCGGGCTGCGCCGCCGCAAGGTCGGCGACGTCGACGCCAAGGTCCGCGACATGCTCGACCTGGTCGAGCTCGGCCCGCAGGCGCGGAAGAAGCCGGCCCAGCTCTCCGGCGGCCAGCAGCAGCGGGTGGCGCTCGCCCGCGCCCTGATCAACGAGCCCGAGGTGCTGCTGCTCGACGAGCCGCTGGGCGCCCTCGACCTCAAGCTGCGCCGCAACATGCAGATCGAGCTCAAGCGGATCCAGACCGAGGTCGGCCTGACCTTCATCCACGTCACCCACGACCAGGAGGAGGCCATGACCATGGCTGACACCGTCGCGGTGATGAACGCGGGCGTCATCGAGCAGATGGGCTCGCCGGCCGAGCTCTACGAGAACCCGCGCAGCACCTTCGTCGGCAACTTCCTCGGCCAGTCGAACCTGATCGAGGGCCGGGTGGTCGGCCGGGCCGCCGACCTGGTGACGGTGGACATGCACGGCGTGCAGGTCTCCGTGCCGGCCGACCGCGCGCACGCCGAGGGCGACCGCGGCTGGGTCGGCATCCGGCCGGAGAAGGTGCTCATCGGCGACGCGGGCGCCGCGCTCGACGCGCCCGGCAACACCATCCCCGGCGGCGTGATCACCGACGTGAGCTTCGTCGGGGTGAGCACGCAGTACCTCGTCAAGATGCCGTGGGGCCAGGAGCTGATGGTGTTCGCGCAGAACACCGGGCGCACCAAGCTGTTCCGCGTCGGCGACCCGGTCGAGCTGTCCTGGCGGCCCGAGTACGCCTTCCTCCTCGACCACACCCAGGACGTGCACGCGGGCGCCGACGAGGGCGACGACTGATGGCGGACACGGGACGGCGGCGCGGCCCCACGGCGTACCTCCTGATGGTGCCCGCGGTCGTCTGGCTCGGCCTCTTCTTCGTCATCCCGTTCTACTCGCTCGCCGCCGCCAGCCTCTACGACCCGTCGGGGTCGGACGAGAAGGGCTGGCGGATGACCTACCACTTCGGCAACTACTGGACCGCGTGGAAGGAGTACGGCGACTCGCTGGCCTGGTCGCTCGGCTACGCCGCCGGGGCGACGCTGATCTGCCTCGTGCTCGGCTACGTCGTCGCCTACGCCATCGCGTTCAAGTCCGGGCGGTGGAAGAACATCCTGCTGGTGCTGGTCATCGCGCCGTTCTTCACCAGCTTCCTGGTGCGCACGCTGTCGTGGCAGCTGATCCTCGCCGACAACGGCTGGGTGGTCGACATCCTGCAGACGCTGCACATCCTCGGCCAGGACGGCCACCTGCTCGCGACGCCGTTCGCGGTCGTGACCGGTCTCGCCTACAACTTCCTGCCCTTCATGGTGCTGCCGCTGTTCGCGAGCCTGGACAAGATCGACCCCCGGCTGATCGAGGCGTCGACGGACCTCTACGGCCGCCCGGCGGTGGGGTTCTTCAAGGTCACCTGGCCTCTCTCGCTGCCCGGTGTCGTGTCCGGCACGCTGCTGACCTTCATCCCCGCGGCGGGCGACTTCATCAACGCCCAGCTGCTCGGCAACACCAACATCAGCGTCGTGGGCTGGGTGATCCAGCTCCAGGCCACCAACGCCAACCACCCGCACATCGCGGCGGCGCTGTCGATGACGCTGATGTTCCTGATCGTCGCGCTGGTGCTGGTCTACATCCGCCGCGCCGGGACCGAGGAGCTCCTCTGATGCGGTGGTTGCGCGAGCACCTCGTGCTCCTCCTCGGCCTGCTGGTGCTGGCCTACACGTTCGTGCCGATCGCCGTCGTCGTGCTGATGAGCTTCAACGACCCGGCGACCCGCAACGTCTACCGCTTCGACGGGTTCACCCTCGACAACTGGCTGCACCCGTGCGCCGACCCGTCGCTGTGCAGCTCGCTGGGGCTGAGCATCCGCATCGGCGTGCTGGCCACGCTGGTCGCGACCGTCATCGGCACGCTCGCGGCGTTCGCGCTGGTGCGGTGGGACTTCGCCGGCCGGTCGTCGTCCAACCTGCTGATCTTCCTGCCGATGGCGGCGCCCGAGATCGTGATGGGCTCCTCGCTGCTCACCCTGTTCGTCCAGGGCGGGTTCGCCGGCGAGCTGGGCTTCTGGACGATCTTCGTCGCCCACGTGATGTTCTGCCTGTCGTTCGTGGTCGTCACCGTCCGCTCCCGGCTGGCCGGCATGGACGACGTACTGGAGCAGGCGGCGCAGGACCTCTACGCGACGCCGCAGCAGACGTTCTGGCGGGTGACCTTCCCGCTGGTCTTCCCCGGCATCCTCGGCGCGGCGCTGCTCAGCTTCTCGCTGTCCTTCGACGACTTCATCATCACCAACCTCAACTCCGGCAGCGACACCACGTTCCCGATGTACGTCTGGGGCGTCGCGCGGGTCGGCCTGCCCATGCAGGTCAACGTGGTCGGCACCCTGATGCTGGTGATCTCGCTGGTGATCGTCGTCAGCGGCGAGCTCAACGCCCGCCGCCGCGCCCGCGCCACCTGACCCCCTGCCGACCCGGCGCTCGTGTGCGCACCTGGAACGCGCCGAGTCGGCTCGTGTGTGCACCTGAAATGCGCCGAGTCGGCTCGTGTGTGCAGTTGGAATGCGCCGAGTCGGCGCGTGTCGACACGAGCCGACTCGGCGCAGATCGACTGCGGATTCGCGCCGACTCGGCGTAGATCGCGTGCAGGTTCGCGCCGACTCGGCGGAGGGTGGGTCGGTCAGGAGCGGCCGTGCTCCATGTTGACGAACTTGTCGTGGCCGGCGCCGCCCTGGCCCCGGTCCTCGCCCTTGCCGCCGTCGACCAGGTCGTCGCCGTCACCGCCGAACAGGACGTCGTCCCCGCCGCCCGCGCGGAGGATGTCGACGCCGGCGGCTCCGTAGACCAGGTCCTGGCCACCCCGGCCGAACGCCTCGTCGGAGCCGCCGCGGGCGCGGATCTCGTCGGCGCCGGCGCCGCCGTCGAGCGCGTCGTCGTGGTTGCTGCCGAGCAGCAGGTCGTCGCCGTCGCCGCCGTCGGCGGACCCGGCCCCGACGAGCTGGAGCAGGTCGTCGCCGCCCTCGCCGTACATGTCGGGCGCGCACACCGTGTCGTTGCCCTCGCCGGCGTGCACGGTGCCGTTCGCGACGATCACGTCGTCGCCGTCGGTGCCGGTGACGTCGGCGCCCGTGATGTCGACGATGGTCGCGGTCTGGCCGTGGCAGTACCAGACGTCACCGGCGCTGGCCGGGGAGGAGACCGCGGCGAGCGGCCCGAGCGCGACGAGGGTGGCGGCGGTGGCAGTCCTGAGGAGCATGCGCATATGAGAGCAGGACGGGCGCCCCGCCGGAGGTGGTTCGCCGGAAATCGCGGCTACTGCCGCGGCTCCTCGATCGTGGCCGAGAGCCGGTCCTGGCCGGCGCCGCCGTAGCCCGTGTCGTGGCCGGCGCCGCCGTGCAGGTAGTCGTTCGCCTCGTCGCCGTAGAGCGTGTCGTCGTCCCGCTGGCCGCGCACGTTGTCGCGGCCGCCGCCGCCGTGGGCGAGGTCGTCGCCGTTGCCCATCTTCAGGTGGTCGCGGCCGTTGTCGCCGTAGCCCGTGTCGGGCTCGGCGCCGGCGGTCAGCCAGTCGGCGCCGGCGCCCAGGCGCACGAGGTCGGCGCCGCGTCCCGAGGCCACCGCGTCGTCCCCGCCGCCGGCCACGATCGTGTCGGGGCCGCCGCCACCGGTCAGCTCGTCGGCGCCGCCGCGGCCGTGGATGATGTCGGCGCCGCGGTCGCCGTCCAGCACGTCGGCGTCCGGGCCGCCGTAGAGCTGGTCGTTCCCGTCGCCCCCGGAGGCGTGCGACGCGCACACCACGTCGTCGCCTCCGCCCGCGTCGACGGGGCCGGTCGCGACGATCACGTCGTCACCGGGGGTCCCCGGCACGGGGTCGCCGGTGGTGTCGGCGATGGTCGCGGGCTGGCCCTGGCAGGTCGCCGTGGCTCCGACCGCGTCGGCGGGAGTCCCGAGGTCGAGCATGGTCACGGCGCCGAGGGCGCAGGCGAGGGCGGTCCCGAGGATGCGAGGCGTCATGCCCCCATCAGATCAAGGACCACGCCTTGTCGAGCACGGTTCGCAGGATCTGCTCCATCTCCTCGAAGTGCTCGGGGGTGCACACCAGCGGCGGCGAGAGCTGGATGACCGGGTCGCCGCGGTCGTCGGCCCGGCAGTAGAGGCCCTCCTCGTAGAGCGCCTTGGACACGAAGCCGTAGAGGATCCGCTCGCACTCCTCGTGCGTGAACGACTCCTTGGTCGCCTTGTCCTTGACCAGCTCGATCCCGTAGAAGAAGCCGTCGCCGCGCACGTCGCCGACGATCGGGAGGTCGAGGAGCCGCTCGAGCGTCGCGCGGAACGTCGGCGCGTGGGTGCGCACGTTCTCGAGGACGCCCTCCTCCTCGAACGCCCGGAGGTTGGCCAGGGCGACCGCGGTCGAGACCGGGTGGCCGCCGAAGGTGTAGCCGTGCGCGAACATCGCGTGGCCGGTCGCGAACGGCTCGAACAGCCGGTCCGTGGCGATCATCGCGCCGAGCGGGGCGTAGCCCGAGGTCAGGCCCTTGGCCGAGGTGATGATGTCGGGCTGGTAGCCGAAGCGCTCCGCGCCGAACATGTGGCCGAGGCGGCCGTAGGCGCAGATCACCTCGTCGCTGACGAGCAGCACGTCGTGGCGGTCGCAGATCTCGCGGACCCGCTGGAAGTAGCCCGGCGGGGGCGGGAAGCAGCCGCCTGCGTTCTGTACCGGCTCGAGGAAGACCGCGGCGACGGTCTCCGGGCCCTCGTCCACGATGGCGACCTCGATCTGGTCGGCCGCCCAGCGGCCGAAGGCCTCCGGGTCGGAGCCGTCGAGGAAGCCGCCCGTGATGTCCGCGGCCCGGTAGACGTTGGTGTTGGGCACCCGGAAGGTCGACGGGACCAGCGGCTCGAACTGCGCCTTGAGGCTGGGCAGTCCCGTGATCGACAGGGCGCCGTGGGTGGTCCCGTGGTAGGCGATCGCGCGGCTGATGACCTTGTGCTTCATCGGCTGCCCGGTGAGCTTGAAGTAGTTCTTCGCCAGCTTCCAGGCGGTCTCGACGGCCTCGCCGCCGCCGGAGGTGAAGAAGACCCGGTTGAGGTCACCCGGTGCGTACGACGCGATCTTGTCGGCGAGCTCGATCGCCGGCGGGTGCGCGTAGGACCACAGCGGCATGAACGCGAGCCGCTCCGCCTGCTGGGCGGCCGCCGCGGCGAGGTCCTTGCGGCCGTGCCCGAGCTGGGACACGAAGAGCCCCGCGAGACCGTCCAGGTAGCGCTTGCCCCGGTCGTCGAAGAGGTAGGGGCCCTCGCCGCGCACCATGATCGGCACGTCCTGGGGGGCGTCCTCCTCCTCGGTGCCTCCGAGCATCCCGCTGTCGGTGAAGTGACCGTGCCGCGTGAAGTGCATCCACAGGTGGTCCTTCGCGGCACGCTGGAGGTCGAGGTCGTCGCTCATGGCTCCATCGTCGGTGATCGGTACGCCGTTCGCAAGCGAATCAGTTGCCGACAGCCACTCAGGCGACGAAATCCGCAGAAAGAAGCGGGTCTCCCCCTCTCGATTTCGTCGCGATCTCGCTAGAGTCTCGACATGACCACGGCCCCCACGTTCCAGAACGTCATCAACGGAAAGCTCGTCGACGCCGCGGACGGCGCGACCTACGACGTCGTCGACCCCTCGACCGGCGAGGTCTACGCCCAGGCGCCGATGTCCACGACCGAGGACGTCGACCGGGCCTACGCCGCGGCCGACGCCGCCTTCGAGGGGTGGGGCTACGCGACCCCCAAGGAGCGCGCGGCTGCGCTGCTGCGGATCGCCGACGCCATCGACTCCCGCGCGGAGGAGATCTGCCGCACCGAGGTGCGCGACACCGGCAAGCCGTTCCAGCTGACGATGGAGGAGGAGCTCCCGCCGAGCGCGGACCACTTCCGCTTCTTCGCCGGCGCTGCCCGCGTGCTCGAGGGACGCTCCGCGGGCGAGTACCTGGCGGACCACACCAGCTGGATCCGCCGTGAGCCGATCGGCGTCGTCGGCCAGGTCACGCCGTGGAACTACCCGCTGATGATGATGATCTGGAAGATCGCCCCGGCGCTGGCGGCCGGCAACACCGTGGTGCTGAAGCCGAGCGACACCACGCCGGCCTCCTCGGTGCTGCTCGCGGAGATCTGCCAGGAGTTCCTGCCGCCCGGCGTGCTCAACGTGGTCTGCGGCGACCGGGACACCGGCCGCGCGCTCGTCGCGCACAAGACGCCGCAGATGGTGTCGATCACCGGCTCGGTGCGGGCCGGCATGGAGGTGGCCGGCTCCGCGGCGACCGATCTCAAGCGGGTGCACCTCGAGCTCGGCGGGAAGGCGCCGGTGATCGTCTTCGACGACGCGGACATCGAGAAGGCGGCCGAGGCGATCGCGACGGCCGGCTACTTCAACGCCGGACAGGACTGCACCGCTGCGACCCGGGTGCTCGCCGGTCCGGGCGTCCACGACGACTTCGTCGCCGCCATCAGCGAGCAGGCGCGCAACACCCGCACCGGCATGCCCGACGACGAGGACGTCCTCTACGGCGCCCTCAACAACGCCGACCAGCTGGCCCGGGTCAAGGGCATGGTCGAGCGGCTGCCCGACCACGCGAGCGTCGCGGCCGGCGGGTCGACCGCGACGGTCGAGGGTGGCGCCAACGGCTACTTCTACGAGCCCACCGTGCTGTCCGGGCTGGAGCAGACCGACGAGCAGATCCAGACCGAGATCTTCGGCCCCGTGATCACCGTCCAGCGGTTCAGCGACGAGGCCGAGGCGCTCGCGTGGGCCAACGGCGTGGAGTACGGCCTGTCCTCGTCGGTGTGGACCAAGGACCACGGCCGCGCGATGCGGATGAGCCGCAAGCTCGACTTCGGCGTGGTGTGGATCAACACCCACATCCCCTTCGTCTCCGAGATGCCGCACGGCGGGTTCAAGCACTCCGGCTACGGCAAGGACCTCTCGATGTACGGCCTGGAGGACTACACCCGGATCAAGCACGTCATGAGCTACTTCGGGGAGTGATCCGGCGCGACCGCGAAGTCCGACCGTGGTCGGACGACGGGGTCGCGGTCCACGCGCCAGGATGGCGCGCATGGGTGAGCTGACGGGCCGGACCTTCCTCGTGACCGGCGCCAACACCGGCATCGGCAAGGAGACCGTGCGCGGGCTCGCCGGACGTGGCGCCCGGGTGGTGCTCGCGGGTCGGTCGGAGGAGCGGACGCGCGCCGCGATCGAGGAGATCGCCGCGGAGACCGTCAACACCGACCTCGACCACCTGCCGCTCGACCTGGGCGACCTCGCCTCGGTGCGCGCGGCCGCGGCCGCGTTCCTCGCGACAGGTGAGCGGCTGGACGTGCTCGTCAACAACGCGGGGCTCGCCGGCAAGCGGGGCATGACGCGGAGCGGGTTCGAGCTCGCCTTCGGCACCAACCACGTGGGGCCGTTCCTGCTCACCGAGCTGCTCCGCGACCGGATCGCGGAGAACGGGCCGGGGCGGATCGTCAACGTCGCGAGCGCCGGTCACTATCGCGCCAAGGGCATCGACTGGGACGCCGTACGACGCCCGTCGGTCACGCGCACCGCGTTCGACGAGTACTGCGTCTCCAAACTCGCCAACGTGCTGCACGCCCAGGAGCTGGGCCGCCGGCTCGTGGGCACCGGCGTGACGACGTACGCGCTGCACCCGGGTGCCGTCGCGTCGGACGTGTGGCGGGAGGTGCCGTTCGGCCTGCGCCACGTGATGAAGCTGTTCATGCGCTCGACCGTCGACGGCGCACGGACCTCTCTCTACTGCGCGACGGCCCCCGAGCTCGCCGGCGTGACCGGTCGCTACTACGACGACGAGCGGGAGAAGGCACCCTCGCCGGTGGCCACCCCCGAGCTCGCCGCCGAGCTCTGGGAGCGCACCGAGACGTGGGTCGCGGAGTCGCGCACGGACGCCTGACGCGTTCGATCGATCCAATCTGTGGCATATCGCACAGCGGCCGCCGTCGATGTGCAGTTACTCGCGAGTCGATGTCATGGTGACCTCCAGGGACGACGGCGTCCGTGGAGCGGGCATGGGCCGCCATCCGGCTGCCGACACCTCCCCGTGAGGTACCTTGCCCCCACCCCTGATGAGGATCGAAAGGCTGGCTGGCATGGTGGATCTGGAGCGGGTTCTGGACGACGCGGGGCTCACGAACCCCCACGTCCGGGAGTACGTCGCGCACTGGGCGGGGGTGACCGGTGCGGAGCGCGTGGAGGTGGTCAGCGCAGCCGACGACGCGCGTCTCGTGCAGGAGGGCCTCGACGCGGGTGAGCTGCTGCCCGTCGGCGAGGGTCGCTACTACTCGCGGTCCTACTACAAGGACACCGCCCGCGCCGAGGAGCGCACCATCGTCGCGACGCACGACGAGAGCGACAAGGGCGTCTACAACAACTGGCGCCCCGCCGGCGAGATGAAGGACCGCCTCTTCGACCTGATGAAGGGCGCCTCGGCGGGCAAGACCATGTACGTCATCCCCTACCTGATGGCGCCGAAGGGCTCCCCGCTGGAGAAGTTCGCCGCGGGTGTCGAGCTCACCGACAACCGCAGCGTCGTGCTCCAGATGATCCGCATGTCGCGGGTCGGCGTGGAGTACATCAACGACCTGGGCGACGACTTCGTCCGCGCCGTGCACGTCACCGGCGACCTGGAGAACCTCGGCCAGGGCACGCCCGACGACCAGCGCTACTTCGTGACCGTCGCCGACGAGCGCACGATCCTGCACTTCGGCTCGTCGTACGGCGGCAACGCGCTGCTGGGCAAGATCGCCCACGGCCTGCGCCAGGGCTCCTACGACGGCTGGAAGAACGGCTTCCTCGTGGAGCAGTTCATGCTCCTCGGCATCACCGACAAGCAGACCGGCAAGAAGTACAACATCTGCGGCGGCTTCCCGAGCGCCTCGGGCAAGACCAACCTCGCGATGACGCTGGCGCCGGACGCCCTCGGCGACCGCTACTTCGTCGAGTTCTACGGCGACGACATCGCGTGGCTGTGGGTCGGCGAGGACGGCAAGCTCTACGGGATGAACCCGGAGTACGGCGTCTTCGGTGTCGCCAAGGACACCAACGAGAAGACCAACCCGACCGCGATCGACTCGATCGTCCCGGGCACCGGCGCGATCTTCACCAACGTCGCCTACAACGAGAAGACCCAGGAGGTCTGGTGGGAGGGCCGCGGCCCCAAGCCGACCGACCTCGACGGCTGGCTCGACTGGAAGGGCGAGCGGATCGCCGACCGCTCCGGTGAGGACGTCGACGCTCCCTGGGCGCACCCCAACAGCCGGTTCACGACCACCCTCGCCAACGTCCCCAACGTGGCGAAGGACTTCGAGGACCCGGCCGGCGTCGAGATCCACGGCATCATCTTCGGCGGCCGCACCCGCGACCGCGAGCCGCTGATCCGCGCGATCGACGACATCGCCGAGGGCGTCTACGACGGCCTGACCCTGGGCGCCGAGGCGACCGCCGCGGCCGACGGCCTCGAGGGCGTGCTGCGCTACGACCCGATGTCGATGCGGCCGTTCATGTCCTACTCCGAGTCCGACTACGCCGCCCACTGGCTCGAGGTCATCGGCAGGGTCACGGACAAGCCGGTCTTCGCCCACGTCAACTGGTTCCAGCGCGGCGAGGACGGCCGCTTCCTGTGGCCGGGCTACCGCGAGAACCTGCGTCCGCTGGTGTGGCTGATGCAGTACAAGAACGGTGAGGTCGAGGGCGTCCGGACGCCCGTCGGCGTGCTGCCGAAGCGCGAGGAGCTGCTGCTCGAGGGTCTCGACGAGCAGGCGCTCGCCGACCTCGACACCGTGCTCTCGATCGACACCGAGCGCTGGCAGCAGGAGATGGGCCACCGCGAGAAGCACCTCGACCAGTTCGACGGTCTCCCGCAGGCGATCTGGGACGCCCACCGCCGGGTCGCCAAGGCGCTCGACGAGGCCTGAGCGCCGAATCGCAGGTTTTGGTCGGCCGAATCGCAGGTTCTGGTCGGCCGAGATGCAGGAAATGGGCGAAGCCCGGGTCAGGAGATCCTGACCCGGGCTTTGTCATGGAGACCGACTCGGAGAAGCAGAACCCCGATTCGAGCAACCAGAACCCCCGATTCGGCCAACCAGAACACCCGATTCGACCAACCAGAACACCCGATTCGACCAGCACCCGAAAGGATGTGGCCGTGACCGACCACGCTCTCGCGTTCTTCCGGAAGGCCGGCGACGGCTTCGAGCCGACGCCCATGGCGCAGAGCATGTGGGGCGGCGGGCAGCTGCACGGCGTCGCGGTGGGCGGCCTGCTGGCCCGCGCCGCCGAGGAGGCGATCGCGGCGGCGGGCCGGACCGAGCTGGTGCCGGCGCGGTTCCACGTGGACCTGTTCCGGCCGGCCCGGATGCTGCCGACCAGCACCACGGCGACCGTCGTCCGCACCGGTCCGCGGCTCGCGCTCGTCGACACCGAGGTGGTCCAGGACGGCCGGCCGGTCGCACGCGCGACGACCTCGTTCCTCCTGCCGACCGAGGCCCCCGGCGGGAAGGTCTGGTCGAGCAGCGATCGCGCCGAGGTGCCGCCGCTCTCGGTGGTGCCCGAGTCCGACGAGCCCCGGGTGCCGTTCTTCGCGAGTGCCGCGCCCTGGTCCGACAACTTCGGCGAGCACCAGAACGAGGGCCGGCACCTGGTGTGGCACACGGGCGTGCCCATGGTGGAGGGCGAGCGCCCCACGCCGTTCCAGGCCGTCGCGTCGATCGGTGACACCGCGAGCATGGTGACCGCCTGGGGCACCGGAGGTGTGGAGTACATCAACACCGACTACAGCCTGGCGCTGAGCCGGCCGCCCGTCGGCCACGAGATCGGGCTCCGCGCGATCGACCACGTCGCGTGCGACGGGCTCGCCGTGGGCACCGCCGAGGTGTTCGACCGGGCAGGCACGCTCGGGACCGCGACGGTCACCCAGCTCGCCAACGCCCGCCGCGCGGTCGACTTCGGGCACGACAGCGGCGACTCCCACGAGGGGAACCCCGGCGCCTGACGCGGCGGCTCAGGACCGCATGGCCACGCCGCGGCGCCAGTAGCCCATGAACGCGACCTGCTGGCGCGGCAGCCCGAGGTCGCGGACCAGGTGGCGGCGCAGCGCGGTGACCATGCCGCTCTCGCCGGCGACCCAGGCGTAGCGGCCGTCCCGGGCCGGCCGCGCGGTCAGGGTTTCGCCGGAGGACGAGTACGTCGGCGTCTCCCAGAGGTCGGGGTCCACCTCGTCGGCCGCCCCGGCGGCGGCTGCGAAGCCGAGGTGCTCGCCGACGGCGGCGACGACCCGCGAGCCGACGGGTGCCCCGGAGCGGGGCAGCCAGGTGATCGAGAACCCCGCCGGCGCCCGGAGGTCCTGCAGGTCGGCCGGCGTCGGCACCTCCAGGAACGCGGCCCCGCGGGCGTCGCCGGGGAGCGCGCCGAGGATGGAGGCGACGGCAGGAACGGCGGTCTCGTCGGCGACGAGCAGCAGCCGGTCGGCCGCGCCGGGGTCCCACTCGATCCCGCCGAACGGCTGTCCTCGCCGAGGGACCAGCACCTTCACCTCGTCGCCGACCGCGGCGCTCGCCGCCCACGCCGAGCCCGGACCGTGCTCGCCCGGGTGCAGCACGACGTCGAGGACGATCCGGGTCTCGGCGCCGGATCCCCGGACGTCGCGGATCGTGTAGGTCCGCACCGTGCCGCACGGCAGGTGCAGCTTGAACCTCTGGTCGTACGTCGGCCCGTCGACCCCGAGGTCGGCGAGATCCGGTCCCCCCAGCACCAGCCGGACGAAGGACGGCGAGATCCGCTCGGTAGCGCGGACCGACACGGTGGCGAGCAGGGGCATGGGCGGACCTCCTGGGTTCAGTCGCGGTGGTGCCGGCCGAGGGGCACGACCAGCGGTGTGCGGGACACGGGGTCGGGGATGACGCGGCACTCGAGCCCGAAGACCTCGCGCACCCGCTCCTCGGTGACGACGTCGACCGGCCTGCCCTCCGCGACGACCCGGCCGTCGCGCAGGGCCACGAGGTGGTCGGCGTACCGCGCCGCGAGGTTGAGGTCGTGGAGCACCATCACGACCGTGGTGCCGCGAGTCTCGCGCAGCGAGTGCAGCAGGTCGAGCAGCTCGACCTGGTGGGCGACGTCGAGGTAGGTCGTCGGCTCGTCGAGCAGGACCAGGTCGGTCTGCTGGGCCAGCGCCATCGCCACCCAGACCCGCTGCCGCTGGCCGCCGGACAGCTCGTCGACGACGCGCTCCGCCAGGTCGAGCGTGCCGGTGCGGGTCAGCGCCTCGGCGACGGCAGCGTCGTCCGCCGGGCTCCACCGGGACAGCGGCCGCCGGTGCGGCTGGCGGCCGCGACCGACGAGGTCGACGACGGTGATGCCCTCGGGGGCCAGGGGCGACTGCGGCATCAGCCCGAGCACCCGGGCGACCTGCTTGGTCGGCATCCGGTGGATGGGTCGCCCGTCCAGCAGGACCGCGCCGCCGGTCGGCCGGAGCAGCCGCGCGAGGCCGCGGAGCAGCGTCGACTTGCCACAGCCGTTGGGGCCCACGATCACGGTGGTGGCGCCCTCGGGGACGACGAGGTCGATCTCGTCCACCACGGCGGCGGCGCCGTAGCCGAAGCTGACCCGTTCGGTCGCGAGCGTCATGCGGAGCTCCTTCCGGCCCGCCCGGAGGCGAGCAGCCACAGCAGGAACGGGGCGCCGAGAGCGCCGGTGACGACGCCGACCGGCAGGTTCACGTCCGGGACGGCGTACGCCGCCAGGTGGTCGGCGAGCACGACGACGACCGCGCCGGCGAGCGCTGCCCCGGCGAGGGTCGCGCGGCCGCCGTTGAGGCTGCGCGCGACCGGGCCGGCGGCGAAGGCGACGAACGCGACCGGGCCGGCCGCCGCGACTCCCAGCGCCGTGAGCAGGACCGCGACGAGCAGCAGCACGTCGGGCGCACTCCTGTGGGCACCCAGTGCTGAGGCCACGTCGGGCCCGAGCTCGAGGACCCGCTGGGCGCGGGCAGCGAGGGCGACCACGGGCAGCAGCACCGCGAGGCAGGTCGCCAGGGCCCGGATCGTCGCCCAGTCGGCGGCGTTGAGGCTGCCGGTGAGCCAGCGCAGGGCGAGCTGGGCGTCGTACTGGTCGGCGCGCGTGAACAGGTACTGCACGACGGCCACCAGCGCAGCGGCCGCGGTGATCCCGACCAGGACCAGGCGGTGGCCGGAGCTCGGTCCGGCGGCGAACCGGATGGCCGCCGCGACGGTCACGGCCCCGGTGATCGAGGCCAGCGACAGGGCCGTCCCGGACACGTCGAGCACGACGATGCCGAAGACCGCCGCCGCGCTGGCGCCCATGCTCACCCCGAGCACGTCCGGGCTCGCGAGCGGGTTGCGGAGCGTGCCCTGGAAGATCGCGCCGGCCACCCCGAAGGCGACCCCGACCAGCAGGCCCAGGGCCGCTCGGGGGAGCTTCGACTCGGTCAGGATGAACGTGGCGCCGGGGATCTGCTCGCCAGCGAGGATCCGCAGGAAGTCGGGGAAGGTGATCGTGTAGTCGCCGCCGAGCACGCGGAGGAGGAAGGCCGCGACCAGGGCAGCGGCCGCGCCGCCGACCACGAGCGCGAGCCGGCGCTGCGGCACCCGTCGGGCCCGACGCACGGCGGCGGCGCTCACAGGGCGGCCATCCGTCCGCGGCGCAGGAACCAGCAGAAGGCCGGCACGCCGACGACGGCGGTCATGATGCCGACCTGGACCTCCGTCGGTGGGAGCAGCACGCGCCCGACGACGTCGGCGAGCAGCACGAGCGCCGCGCCGAGGCCCATCGACAGGGGGAGGACGCGGGCGTACGCGCTGCCCACCAGCGCGCGAGCCGCGTGCGGCACGACCAGGCCCACGAACGCGACCGGGCCGGCGAGCGCGGTGGCCGACCCGGCGAGCAGGACGACGGCGAGACCGACGGCGACCCGGTCGCGCGCGGTACGCCGGCCCAGCCCGCGCGCCAGGTCGTCGCCGAGGGCGAGGGTGTCCAGGGTGCGCGCGCCCGCGAGCGCCAGCAGGACGCCGGCGGCCAGGAACGGGAGCCCGGTTCCGACGACGTCCCAGTCGCGGCCGCCGAGGGTCCCGACCTGCCAGCGGCGCAGCACGTCGAAGCTCTGGCGGTCGGTGAGCAGCACGGCGCTCGTCCAGCTGGCGACCCCGGTCGAGAGCGCGGCCCCGGCGAGCACCAGCTTCGCCGGGGTCGCGCCACCGCGGCCGAGCGAGGCGACCGCGTGCACCGCGAGCGCCGAGATCGCCGCGCCGAGGAACGCGAACCACAGGTAGGACTGCAGCGAGGTGACACCGAGCACCGAGACCGCCAGCACCATCGCGAACGACGCGCCCGCGTTGACGCCCAGCAGGCCGGCGTCGGCCAGCGGGTTCCGGGTCAGGCCCTGCAGGCAGGCCCCGGCCAGCGCCAGGGCCGCGCCGACGAGCAGCCCGAGCATGGTGCGCGGCAGCCGCGCCTCGATGACCGCCCGCCCGCCGCTGCCGGCGTCGAGGAGGTCGCTCGGCGCGACCCACCGCGCACCGAGGAACATCGAGGCCGGGACCGCGACGACGAGCAGCACCCCGAGGGCGACGTACGCGGTGCGGCCCCGGTCGAGGGCGACGGTCACGGGCCGGTGACCGCCGCGGCGACGTGCGGGACGAAGTGCTCGAGCGCGTAGGGGACCGACAGCGGGGTCGGCACGCCGGCGGCGTTGGACGCGATGTTGTCGGTCGAGGCCCAGAAGTGGCCGCTCTCGATCGCCGGGATCTGGCCGAGCAGCGGGTCGTCGGCGAAGGTCTGCGCGTCCGACTCCTTGACCGCGTAGGTGAAGAAGAAGTCCGACTCGAGCTCGGACGCCCGCTCGGCCGAGAACTGGCCGTAGAAGGAGTCCTTCGGGCTGATCCGCTCGATCACCGGTGCGTTCTCCATGCCGAGCGACGTCAGGAACACCGGCCGCAGGTCGCGCGGCGTGTAGTAGTAGAGCTGGGAGAGGTCGGTGGTCGCGAGCGATCCCCAGATGAAGGTCTTGCCCTGGAGCTCCGGGTAGTCCGCGCGCGCCTGCGTGAACGCCGCCTCGGTCTCCTCCTCCACCTCGGCGGCGAGCTCGGAACGCCCCACGGCCTCGCCGGTCATCTCCAGCGACTGCTGCCAGGTGGCCGTCCACGGCTGGTCGGGGTAGGCGACCACCGGCGCGATCCTGGACAGCTTGTCGTACTGCTGCTGGGTGATGCCGGACAGCGTCGCGAGGATCAGGTCCGGCTCGAGTGCCGCGACCTCGTCGACCGGGATGTCGTCGGTCTGGTCCAGGAGCGTCGGCGTCTCGGCGCCGAGCTCCTCCAGCGCGGCGTCGAACCACGGCGTGGTGCCGCCCGCGTTGCCGCCCCAGGTGACCTTCTGGATGCCGACCGGCACGACGCCCAGGGCCAGGAGGTGGTCCTGGTCGCTCGACCCGACCGACACCACGCGGGTCGGCTCGCTCGGGATCGTCGTCTCGCCGAAGGCGTGCTCGATGGTGACGGGGAAGGCGTCGGCGTCGGCGGAGGTCGCCGCGGACGGGGTGTCCGACGCGTCGGTGGCACCGGTGCTGCAGCCGGTGAGGAAGAGGGAGGCGGCGACGGCGGCAGCGGAGGCGCCGGAGGCAGCGAGGAAGGAGCGACGGTTCACCGGGCGCCCTTTCAAGTTAGGGTGTGCTTACTTAGGCAAGGCTAACCATATCGACCCGGGTGTCCATCCCCGGGGGGTGTCCCTGGTGAGGTGGTGCGGGCCGCCGTACCCTCCGGTCCATGCGCGCGGTCACCTGTCACGAGGGTCAGCTCGAGGTCGAGGAGGTCCCGGACCTCGTCCCGGAGCGGGGCCACGTCCTGCTCGACGTCGAGCGGTGCGGCATCTGCGGCTCCGACCTGCACGCCCGGCTGCACTGCGACGAGACGGCCGACGACGTCGCCTCGCTCGGCTACGACGGCTTCATGCGCTCCGAGCAGCGGGTCGTCATGGGCCACGAGTTCGTCGGGACGGTCGCCGACTACGGGCCGCGGACCAGGAAGTCCTGGCCGGTCGGCACCCGCGTCGTGGCGCTCCCCGTCCTCCGCGCGGGCGGCTCGGTGCACCTCACCGGGCTCAGCGAGCAGGCGTCGGGCGGGTACGCCGAGCAGGTGCTCGCCACGGCGTCGATGACGATGAAGGTGCCGGACGCCGTCCCGGCGGAGCACGCGGCACTGACCGAGCCGATGGCGGTGGCGCTGCACGCCGTGCGGCGGGGCGAGGTGGGCGCCAAGGACACCGCGGTCGTCATCGGCTGCGGACCGATCGGCCTGGCCGTGATCCTGATGCTCAAGGCCACCGGCGTGCGCCACGTGATCGCCAGCGACTTCTCCGCCGGCCGCCGCGCGCTCGCGGAGCGGTGCGGGGCCGACGTGGTCGTCGACCCGGCCGCCGAGTCGCCCTGGAGCTCGTTCGAGGACTCCCGCCGCTACCTGACCAACCCGATCGCCCTGGCCGAGCTCGGCCTCGACGCGATGGACAAGCTGCGGGCGGTCCCGCTGCTGCCGTGGGCCTCGGTGATGCGGGCCGCCGAGAAGGCCGGCGCGACGCCGCGCGGCCCGGTCGTCTTCGAGTGCGTGGGCGTGCCGGGGATGATCGAGCACGTGGTGTCCTCGGCGCCGCTGCTCGCCCGCGTGGTCGTGGTCGGGGTGTGCATGGGCAGCGACACGTTCCGGCCCTCGATGGCGATCAACAAGGAGATCGACCTGCGGTTCGTGTTCGCCTACGACCCCAGCGAGTTCCACCAGACCCTGCAGTGGATCGCCTCCGGGAAGGTCGACGTCTCCCCGCTGGTGACCGGCACCGTCGGGCTGGACGGCGTGGGCGCGGCCTTCGAGGCGCTGGGCGACCCCGAGCGGCACGCGAAGATCCTGGTCGACCCGACGAGCACCGCGACGACCGTCTGACCGGTCGCCGCCGGCCCCGCCCGCGCCGTGACGCGCGTCGCAGGCGCGCCTGCGTCCTTGCCACTGGCAAGGGGCGGCTCCTAGGGTGGCGTGCACGCCTCCTTGCCACTGGCAAGCAGGCGTCCGCTCACGAGGAGGCGCCGGATGCTCCACCGCGTCGTCAGCAGGCCCGCGCGCCTGGCCCGCCTCGGCACCCTGCACCCGTGGTGGGTGGTGGCCGGGTGGCTGGTCCTCGCCGCGGTCCTCAACGTCGCGGTGCCGCAGCTGGAGGAGGTCGCCGGCCGCAACGCCTCCCCGATCGTCCCGGAGGACACCCCGTCGGTGCGCACGGCCAGCGCCATGGACGAGGCGTTCGGCAACGGCCGCAGCAAGAGCGTCCTGGTGGTGGCGATGACCCGCCCGGGCGGGCTGGCACCGGCGGACCGGGACTACCTGGTCGACGTTGCTGCCGCGCTGCGCCGCCTGCACGGCGAGGTGGGTTTCGTCCAGGACGTGCGCCGGCGGCCCGAGCTCGTCAAGGCGCTGACCAGCGAGGACGGCGAGGCCCGCTACCTGCTGGTCGGCACGACGGCCCCGACCGGCGCGCCCGCGGCGATCGAGCAGGTGGACGACGTACGGCGCGTCGTCGACGCCCACGCGCCCGACGGGCTCGAGGTCGAGGTCACCGGTCCCACGGCGACCATCGCCGACCTGGCCGAGGAGACCGACCGGAGCGTCCTGCGCATCACGATCGCGACGGTCCTCCTCATCGGCGTCATCCTGCTCCTGATCTACCGGTCCCTGCTCGCGGCCGGGCTCATCCTCGCCGTCGTCGGGGTCGGCCTCGGCATCGCGCGGCCGGTGGTCTCGGCCTGCGGCCTGGCCGGCCTGTTCCCGGTGTCGACGTTCGGCGGCTCGTTCATGACCGCGATCGTGCTGGGGGCCGGCACGGACTACGCCGTCTTCCTGCTCGCCCGCTACCACGAGCAGCGCCGGCTCGGGCTGGCGCCGGAGGACGCGGCCGGCGTCGCCACGGCCCGGGTCGCCAGCGTCGTGCTCGGCTCCGGGCTGACGGTCGTGCTCGCGACGCTGTGCATGGCCGCGGCACAGATGGGCTTCTTCACGACCACGGGTCCGGCGATCGCCGTGAGCATCGCGGTCAACCTCGTCGTCAGCCTGACCCTGACCCCCGCGCTGCTGACGATCGCCGGCCGGCGCGGTCTCCTCGAGCCGCGGGCGCTGGTCACGGGTCCGGGCTGGGAGCGGCTGGCGGGCCTGGTCGCAGCCGCGCCGGCGCGCGCGGTCCTGGTGTCCCTGGTGCCGCTGCTCCTGCTGGCGAGCCTGTTCCCCCTGATGAACCTCACCTACGACACGCGGTCGTCGCAGCCCGACGACACCGAGAGCAACCGGGGCTACACGCTGCTGGGCAAGCACTTCCCGATCAACGAGGTGGTGCCGAGCTGGGTGCTGATCCAGGCCGACCACGACCTGCGCGACCCCGGTGACCTGGCGCTGCTGGAGCGAGCGGCCGGGGCCGTCGCGCGCCAGGACGGGATCGACCTGGTCCGCAGCATCACCCGGCCCGACGGCCACCCGATCGACCAGGCATCCGTCGGCTACCAGGCCGCCGTCGTCGGCCGGCGGCTCGGCGACGCGGAGGACCGGCTCGGCGACGGGGTCGACGGCGCCCAGCGCCTGGCCGGCGGCGCGGACCGCCTCGCGGACGGCGCGGGTCAGCTCGGGTCCGGTGCCGACCGGCTGGCCGACGGCACCGGCCTTGCCGTCGCCGGCGCCGACCGGCTGGCCGCCGGGACGGGACGGCTGGCATCGGGGATGCAGCGCCTGCTCGACGGCGCCGACCGGGCTGCGTCCGGCTCCGACCGGCTCGCCGGCGGCATGCGGCAGCTGGCCAACGGTCTCGACACCGCCGCCGCCAACACGCGGCTCGCCGTCGACGGGCTCGGCGCCGTGCTCGACGCGCTCGAGCACAAGAGCCTCACCTGCGGCGTGGACCCCGCCTGCCGCCAGGCGCGGGCGGGCCTGCGCGACATCTGGACGGCCGAGCGGGACAAGCTGCTCCCCGGCCTCCGGCAGGCGGCCGACGCGGCGCGCCAGCTGGCCAGCGGGTCGGGCGACCTCGCGGACGGGCTGGACCGGCTCCGGGACGGGATCGCGCAGGCCCGGCAGGGCGTCAGCACCCTGCGCGCGGGACAGCAGGAGTTCGCCTCCAAGCTCGGCCGGCTCGGCGACGGGGCCCAGCAGCTCGCCGACGGGGCGGGCCGGCTCGCCGAGGGGGCCGGCCGGATCGCCGGAGGCACCGAGCGGGTGGCCACGTCGCTGCCGCAGCTCCGCAAGGGGCTGGCGCAGGCCTCGCGGCACCTCCGGCACACCGGCGCGGTGGCCAAGGACCCGGCGATCGGCGGCTTCTACCTGCCCCCGGCCGCCCTCCAGGACCGCAGGTTCGCCGCGGCGAGCGGGCTCTACCTCTCCGAGGACGGCCGCACGGCGCGGTTCATGGTGCTCGACTCCGACGACGCCTTCGGCGACGTCGCGGCAGCCCGTACGGCGACCATCGCGCGCATCGTGCGCCAGTCCTTCTCCGAGACCCGGCTCGCCGACGCCGACGTCAGCACCACCGGCATCGCCAGCACCAACCACGACCTGGTGGACATCTCCGCCGACGACCTCCACTTCATCGAGATCGGCGCCCTCGTGGCGGTGTTCCTCGTCCTGCTCCTGCTGCTGCGCAGCGTGGTGGCGGCCCTGGTGCTGATGGGGACCGTGGTGCTCTCCTACGCGGCCGCGATGGGGCTGGCCGTCGCGGTCTTCCAGCTGCTGCTCGGCCAGGAGATCGACTGGACCGTCGAGGCGGTGGCGTTCGTCATCCTGGTGGCGGTGGGCGCCGACTACAACCTGCTGCTGACCAAGCGGATGCACGAGGAGGCCCCGGACGGGGACCGCTCGGGCGTGGCGCGCGCGACGGCCGCCACCGGTGGCGTGATCACCACCGCCGGCCTGATCTTCGCGGGCAGCATGTTCGCGCTGATGGCGGGCCGGGTCTCGACGATGGGGCAGTGCGGACTCACCATCGGCGCGGGGCTGCTGATCGACACGTTCGTCGTGCGCACCGTGCTCGTGCCCGGGCTGGCCACGCTGCTCGGCCGGCACCTATGGTGGCCGCGCCGGATGCAGGCGCCGGCAGCGGCGCGGGAGGCGGGCTAGGACGGTGCAGGTCGTGCGGCAACCCGAGCTGCGGGAGCGGCTGCTCCGCGCGGCGGAGGCCGAGATCGCCGAGGCGGGACCGGCGCGCGCGAGCCTGCGCGCGATCGCCCGTCGCTGCGGCGTCTCGCACCAGGCGACGGCCCACCACTTCGAGGACCGGGCGGGCCTGTTCACGGCGCTCGCGCTGGAGGGGTTCGACGTGCTGTGCGCGCGGACGAGGGCGGCGGTCGGCGACGCGGAGCCCGCCGGCGGCGCCCAGGTGGTGGCGGCCGCCGCGGCCTACGTCGAGTTCGCGCTGCTCCACCCCGCGATGTTCGACGTGATGTTCCGACCGGAGATCGTGCGCGCCGGCGACCCGCGGCTGGGTCGCGCCCGCGCCGAGCACCGGTCCCTGCTCGTCGCCGTGCTGGAGGAGGCGCAGCGGGCCGGTTGGGGCGTCGCGGCGCCGACCGAGGAGCTGGCCACCCTGGGCTGGGCGGCCGTGCACGGCCTGGCCGTCCTCGAGCGCGACCAGCTGATCAGCGACCTGCACCCCGACGTCGACCTGGAGGCGATCCTCCTGCGCGTGGTGCAGGCGCTCGACGTCATCGCCTGACCGGCGCGTCCTTCGGTACGGCGAGCGCGGTCTCCTCGGTCCGGCCGCGGAGCACCGTGCCGCCGTGCTGCTGCCAGTGCGCCGACTCCGGGTCGCCCCGGGACCCGGCCACGTCGACCGTGTGCCCCATCGCGAGCACCCGGCCGGGCTCCTGCTTGGCCAGGTCCGTCAGCCGCGAGGCGATGTTCACCGCGTCGCCGACGACCGTGTACTCGTAGCGCTGCTCGTGGCCGACGTTCCCGGCGACGACCTTGCCGGTGGCCACGCCGATGCCGCAGCTGATCTCGGGCACCTCCACCGCCATCCGCGCCGCCACCGCGCGGGCCGTCGTGAGCGCCGCGGCCGCGTGGTCGTTCTTGGCGACCGGAGCACCGAACACCGCGAGCACCGCGTCGCCGATGAACTTGTTGACCAGGCCCCCGTTGCGGTCGACCTCGTCGACGACGATGCCGAAGAACCGGTTGAGCATCGCGACGACCTCGACCGGGCCGTGCTCGGTGGCGTAGCGGGTGGAGCCGACCAGGTCGACGAAGAGCACGGTCGCGATCCGGGCCTCGCCGCCGAGCTCGATCTCGCCGGTCTCGAGCGCGGCCGCGGCGGCGACGTCGTGGCCGACGTGGCGGCCGAAGAGCTCGCGGATCCGCTCGCGCTCCCGCAGGCCGCTGGCCATGTGGTTGAACCCGCTCTGGAGCAGGCCGAGCTCGGTGCCGTCGTAGACCACGACGTCGACGTCGAGGTTGCCCGCCTCGACCGCGCGCATCGCGTCGTGCACCGACAGGATCGGCGCGACCACGGCCCGGGCGTTGAGCACGGTGATCAGCAGGCCGGTCATCAGGATCACGCCGCCGGCGACCAGGGTGACGATCGCCAGCTCGCGCCGGGTCGTGTCGTGCCCGACGAGGGCGAGCAGGCCGGCGATCATCAGGCCGACGACGGGGACGCCGGTGCCCACGGTCCAGAACAGCACCATCCGCTGGCCGACGCCGAGGCTGTGCAGCCGGGTGAGCGTGCTGCCCTCCAGGGCCCGCGCGGCGAGCGGGCGCAGCGCGAACTCGATCGACAGGTAGGCCACGCCGGCCACGACCACCGCGCCCATGGTCACGGTGACCGCGGTGTTGAGGGCCCGGTCGGGCTGCACGGCCAGGGTCAGCGTGGTGAAGACGACGGTCCCCGCGAGCCACAGCGTGAACTGCATCGCGGTGAGCTTGCGCGGGACCCGGAGCGCGCGCAGCCGCTCCGCCTCGGTCGGCTCGGTGTCGGCGAGGGTGAACCAGCGCAGCGAGCGGAGCGTGGTCGCCGTACCCCACAGCACGCCGACGAAGGCAGCCACGACGACGTAGGTCGGCACCGCGATCGCGAGCATGACCTTGGTGGCCGTCGACGGCGGCGCCGAGGGCACCACGAAATTGCTGATGACGAAGACGACCGCCGAGCCGATGAGGTTGACCGACGTCAGCGCTGCGGTGAGCAGCACCTGGATGCGGACCCGGAGCCGCTCCGGGTCCTGGTCGGCGGGCCCCAGGATCCGTGCCCCGAACGGACTCCGGGCGCGGCGCCCTTGGTCCTCGGCCGTCGGGCTCATGTCGCGAGGGTAGTGAACATGCTTGGATCTGCGCGTGGCCTCCCCCTTCTCCGCGGCAGAGATCCGGTCGGCGTACGCCGCCTTCCACCAGCAGGTGGAGAAGATCGTCGCGACCGGCGACTGGTCGGGCTACGCGGACCTGTTCACCGAGGACGCGGTCTACGTCGAGCACGCGATGGGCACCTTCCGCGGCCGGGAGGAGATCCGGGAGTGGGCGGTGCGGACCATGACGGCCTACCCGGGCCGGGTGATGACGGGCTTCCCGCTGGCCTGGCAGGTGGTCGACGAGGAGACCTCGCGCTTGGTCTGCGAGGTCCGCAACCCGATGCCGGACCCGGGTGACGGGACGATGCTCGAGGAGCCCAACATCACGATCATGACCTACGCGGGTGACGGCCTCTTCTCCCGCGAGGAGGACGTCTACAACCCCCTGCGGTTCCACGCGATGGCGATGCGGTGGGCGCGGATCGCGCGCGACCACGGGCGGGCCGACGACGACGTGCTCGCCTACCTGGAGCGTTTCGGCGGTTGACCCGTCGGACAGGATGACGTGGTGACCGGAGCAGCGAAGCGCGTGATCCTCGAGGTGGTCGGCTGGACGCTCCTGCTCGCCGGCATCGCCGCCCTGGTGCTGCCCGGCCCCGGGCTGATCCTGATGTTCGCCGGGCTGGCGGTCCTCTCGCAGCAGTACACCTGGGCCGAGCGCTGGGTGGAGCCGGTGCGGCTCCGCGCGCTCAGGAGCGCCGCCCAGGGGGTCGAGACCTGGCCGCGGATCGTGATGTCGACGCTGTTCTGCCTCGTGCTGATCGGCTGCGGCGTGCTGTGGATCGCCCAGCCCGAGGCGCCCTCGTGGTGGCCGGTCGACGAGGGCTGGTGGCTGCCCGGGGGGCTGTGGACCGGGATCACCCAGGTCGGCTCGGGCGTGCTGGCGCTGGTGCTGATCGGCTACTCCTACCGGCGGTTCCACGGGAAGCCGGAGGCCCTCGCCGAGCTCGAGCACGAGATCGACGAGGCCGACGAGGAGCGCGAGCACCCGCACCCGCGGAGCGGGCGCTAGTCAGCCGAGCAGCTGCGCGGCGTAGACCAGGAGGCCGAGGGCGGCGCAGGTCCCGATGGTGCGCAGCGTCCCCCAGCCGAGCCGGAACATCCCGACCAGGGCGACCGCGGTGATGGCGAACGCGACCGGGTCCCACGAGGTCAGCACGGGGACGACGAGGTCGAGGGGCCCCGCGGTCACCGAGCGCTGGTCGTCGAAGAGGTTGTGCAGGGAGAAGAACACCGCGAGGTTGGCGATCACGCCGACCACGGCCGCCGTGATGCCGGTGAGGGCGTTGCCCAGGGCGCGGTTGCTGCGGAGCCGCTCGACGTACGGCGCGCCCAGCAGGACCCACAGGAAGCAGGGGACGAACGTCACCCAGGTGACCAGCAGCGAGGCCAGCACGGCCGCGACCCAGGGGTCGAACGCGCCGGGGTCGCGGTAGGCCCCGACGAACGCGACGAACTGGACCACCATGATCAGCGGCCCGGGCGTCGTCTCGGCGAGCGCGAGGCCGCGCACCATCTCGCCCGGCGCGAGCCAGCCGTAGACGCTGACCGCCTGGTGGGCGACGAACGCGAGGACGGCGTACGCCCCGCCGAAGGTGACCACCGCCGCGCCCGAGAAGAACAGCCCCTGGTCGAGGAAGACCGGGGTGGAGTCGACCAGCAGGCCGAAGGCCGCGACTGGCGCGAACCAGAGCGCGAGGCCGGCGACGAGCACGGCCAGCGAGCGCCGCTTGGTCGGCAGCGCGTGGTGGAGCGCGTCGTCGCTGATCAGGGGCGGCGGGCCCGCGGCACCGTCGTGCGCCGGTGGCCGGGCGAGGCCGGGGAGGGCGCGGCCGAGCAGCCAGCCGAGCACGCCCGCGGTGAGGACGACCAGCGGGAAGGGCACCGCGAACAGGGTCAGCGCGAGGAACGCCGCGACCGCGATGCCGACCAGCGCCTGGTGGTGCAGCGCCCGCTTCCCGACCCGCGTCACGGCCTGGACGACGATCGCGATCACCGCCGGCGCGATCCCCGCGAACAGGGCGGTCACCAGGTCGGTCTCGCCGAAGCGGACGTAGACCGCCGACAGCGCGAGGAGCGCCAGCACGCCCGGCAGCACGAAGAGGCTGCCCGCGATCAGGCCGCCGCGGGTGCCGTTGAGCAGCCACCCGGTGTAGATGCTCAGCTGCTGGGCCTCGGGGCCCGGCAGGAGCATGCAGAAGTTGAGCGCGTGCAGGAAGCGCTGCTGGCCGATCCACCGCTTCTCGTCGACCAGCTTGTGCTGCATCACCGCGATCTGGCCCGCCGGGCCGCCGAAGGTCTGCAGCGCGATCGACGCCCACGCCCTCGTCGCCTCGCCGAGGGGGATGACGTCGCCCTCGGTCGGTCGGGTAACCACACCGAGATCGTAGACTTTGGGGGCTGCTGCTCGCGTCGGACCCGCTCGTTAGGGTCACGGGCGATGGCCCTCCACCTCCACCGCGCTCCGCGCACCGACCTGCTCGCCGACCGGCTCGGCGAGCTGCTGGCGGTGCCGCTGCCGGACCCGTTCGCGACCGAGGTCGTGGTGGTGCCGGCCAAGGGCGTGGAGCGGTGGCTGTCGCAGCGGCTCTCGCACCGGCTCGGGGGCGGCGAGCGCGGCGGTGACGGCATCTGTGCGGGGGTCGAGTTCACCTCGCCCTGGTCGCTGGTCGCGCACGTGCTCGGCACCGAGGACGAGGACCCCTGGTCGCCCGACTCCCTGGTCTGGCCGCTGCTGCGGGCGATCGACGACGCGGTCGACGAGCCCTGGGCCGCGACCCTCGCCCGGCACGTCGGACACGGCGTCGAGGGGGAGGAGGGCGACCTGCGTCGCGGACGGCGGTACGGCGTCGCCCGGCGGCTGGCGCGGCTGTTCGCGGCGTACGCCGTGCAGCGGCCCTCCGTGGTCGCCGACTGGGCGGCGGGCCGCGACACCGACGGCTGCGACCGTGCGATCGCCCCCGACCTCGCCTGGCAGCCCGAGCTCTGGCGGAGGGTGGCCGCCCTCGTCGCCGCGCCGCCGCCGCACGAGCGGCACGCTGCCACGGTCAGGCGGCTGGGGGAGGACCCGGCGTCCTTCGACCTCCCCGAGCGGCTCTCGCTGTTCGGCCACACCCGGCTGCCGGTCACCGAGGTGGAGCTGCTGCACGCGCTCGGCCGGCACCGCGAGGTGCACCTGTGGCTGCCGCACCCCTCCGCCGCCCTGTGGCAGGCGATGGGCGACGTGGCCGCGGCCGGGCCGGTCCCGCGCGCCGCCGACCGGTCCCACGACGCCGTCGGTCACCCGCTGCTCGCCACGCTCGGCCGGGACACGCGGGAGCTGCAGCGGACGCTCGCGACGGTGGAGCTGGTGGACGAGCCGGTGGGTCCCGGTGCGCCCGACGACATCGTTGGTCGAGTAGCCGCCGAGGAACCAGGCGGCGTGTCGAGACCGACACTGCTGGAGTGGCTCCAGGACGACCTGCGGGCCAACGCGGTGGGGCCGGCGGAGCGCCGTACCTTCGACCCCGCCGCCGACCGCTCGGTGCAGGTGCACGCCTGCCACGGCGCGGCCCGGCAGGTCGACGTGCTCCGCGAGGTGCTGCTCGGGCTGCTGGCCGACGACCCGAGCCTCGAGCCGCGCGACGTGCTGGTGATGTGCCCCGACGTGGAGACCTACGCCCCGCTGATCGCCGCCGGCTTCGGGCTCGGCGACGTCGTCGGCGACGACGGCCACCCGGCGCACCGGCTGCGGGTGCGGCTCGCCGACCGCGCGCTCGACCGCACCAACCCGCTCCTGGCGGTCGCGACCCGGCTGCTCGACCTGGCCGGCGGCCGCGCCGGAGTCGGCGACGTCCTCGACCTGGCACACCTGGAGCCTGTCCGGCGGCGGTTCGGGTTCCGTGACGACGACCTGCAGCTGGTCGCCGACTGGGCCCGCGAGGCGGGCGTGCGGTGGGGCTTCGACGCCGAGCACCGCGCCGACTTCGACCTCCAGGGCTACGTCGCCAACACCTGGCAGTTCGGCCTCGACCGGCTGCTCGCCGGTGTCGCGATGTCCGGGGACGCGGGCACCTGGCTCGACAAGACGCTGCCGCTCGACGACGTCGGCAGCGGCGAGATCGAGCTGGTCGGCCGGCTGACCGAGCTCGTCACCCGGCTGCGTGACGTCACCGACCGGCTGGTCGGCGCGCACCCGCTGGAGCACTGGCTGTCCGCGCTGCACGAGGGCGTCGTCGCGCTCACGTCGGTGCCCGCGACGGACGCCTGGCAGACCGGACAGGTCCAGCGCACGCTCGGCCAGCTGGCCGCCGCGGCCGACGGCGCCAGCCCGGTGCTGCGGCTGCCCGACGTGCGCACCATGCTCGCCGACCGGCTGGCCGGCCGCCCGACCCGGGCCAACTTCCGCACCGGGACGCTGACCGTGGCCACCCTGGTCCCGATGCGGTCGGTGCCGCACCGCGTGGTGGCGCTGCTCGGTCTCGACGACGGTGTCTTCCCGCGGGTCGGGATCACCGACGGCGACGACGTGCTGGCGCGCGACCCGATGACCGGCGAGCGCGACCCGCGCAGCGAGGACCGTCAGCTGTTCCTCGACGCGATCCTCGCCGCCACCGAGACCCTCGTGGTGACCTACACCGGCGCGAATGAATACTCCGGCCAGCCGCGGCCGCCCGCGTCCCCCCTCGGCGAGCTGCTCGACGCCCTCGACACGACGGCGACGTGCGCGACGGGCGACCGGGTGTCGGGAGCCGTCACCGTGCGGCACCCGCTCCAGCCGTTCGACGCCCGCAACGTCATCCCGGGCCGGCTGGTCCCGACGCAGCCGTTCACCTTCGACCGGGCCGCGCTCGCCGGCGCGCTCGCCGCCCGGGGCGAGCGGACGGCGCCGCCGCCCCTCCTCGCCGGACCCCTGCCCGCGGCGGCGTCGGACGACGTGTCGCTCGAGGACCTCCTGGCGTTCTACCGGTCCCCGGTCCGGGGGTTCTTCCGCGACCGCCTCGACCTCGCCCTGCCCCGGGAGGACGAGCCGCTCTCCGACGGGCTCCCCGTCGAGATCGACAGCCTTGCGCAGTGGTCCGTCGGCGACCGGGTGCTGCGCGACCTGCTGGCGGGCCTCGACCCCGAGCAGGCCAAGCAGCAGGAGTGGCGTCGCGGTGTGCTGCCCCCGGGCTGGCTGGGCTGGCGGATCCTCTCCGACATCCTGGTCCGCGCCGAGCCGATCGCGGCCGAGGCGCGCACCTTGCGGGTCCGTCCGGCGAGCGCCGTCGACGTCGACGTCGACCTCGGCGGCGGTCGCCGGCTGCGCGGCACCGTGCCGGAGGTCTACGGCGACCGGCTGGTGCCGGTCACCTACAGCCGGCTCGGCGCGAGCCACCGGCTCCAGGTGTGGATCCAGCTGCTGGCGCTCGCCGCGAGCGACGAGGACCGGCCGTGGACCGCCCGTGCGCTGGGTCGTCCGACCAACAGCCGGTCGCGGGCGCCCTTCTCGCTCTCCCAGCTCGGCCCGCTCGACCACACCGCGCGCGACGCGCTGCGCGACCTCGTCGCGCTGCGTGACCACGGGATGACCGAGCCGCTGCCGCTGCCGCCCAAGGCGTCCCTGGCCTACGCGCGGCAGCGACGCACCGCCGCGACCGAGCCCGAGGCGCTGCGCAAGGCGGGCTGGGACTGGGAGGACGGCAAGTTCCCCGGCGAGTGCTCCGACGTCGAGCAGGTGCGGGCGTGGGGCCGCGGGGCCGGGCTGCCCGGGCTCCACGAGCAGCCGCTGCCCGGCGAGGAGCACCCCGGCGAGGCGTCGCGGTTCGGAGCCCTCGCGCTCCGCGTGTGGAGCCCGCTGCTGCAGGCCGAGCAGGGGAGCTGGTGATGGACGCCTTCGACATCTGCGGACCGCTGCCGACCGGCACCACCCTGCTCGAGGCCAGCGCGGGCACGGGCAAGACGTTCACGGTGGGCGCCCTGGTGACCCGCTACGTCGCCGAGGGCGTCGCCGAGCTGGACGACATGCTCGTCATCACCTTCGGCCGGGCCGCCAGCCAGGAGCTCCGCGAGCGCGTCCGCACCCAGCTCGTCGAGGCCGAGCGCGCCCTCGCCGACCCGGCGTCGGTCGACCCCGACCACACGCTCCTCGCGCACCTCCTCGACGCGGAGCCGGACGAGCGGGCGCGGCGCCGCGCCCGGATCCGCGACGCGCTCGCCTCGTTCGACGCGGCCACCATCGCCACCACCCACCAGTTCTGCCAGCTCGTGCTGCGCTCCCTCGGCGTGGCCGGTGACACCGACGCCGGCTCGGAGCTGGTCGAGTCGCTCGACGAGCTGGTCGTGGAGGTCGTCGACGACCTCTACCTGCGCCGGTTCGGCGCCGAGCGGGAGCGGCCGCCTTTCGGGCGCGATGCCGCCCTCGCGCTCGCGCGCGCCGCCGTGGGCGACCCGCAGTCCGTGCTCGCCGACGTCGGCGACGAGGCGCCGCCCGGGGCCGTGGCGCGCCGCGAGTTCGCGGTCGCCGTACGTGCCGAGATCGAGCGGCGCAAGCGCCGGCTCGGCATCTTGTCCTACGACGACCTGCTCAGCCGGCTCGCCGAGGCGCTCGCCGACGACGAGGCGCCCGCCCGCGCGCGGATGCGGCAGCGGTGGCGGATCGTCCTCGTCGACGAGTTCCAGGACACCGACCCGGTGCAGTGGCAGGTGCTCGACCGGGCGTTCAGCGGCCACGCCACGATGGTGCTGATCGGCGACCCCAAGCAGGCGATCTACGCGTTCCGCGGCGGCGACGTCGTGACCTACCTCGACGCGGCGCGGACGGCGACCCACCGGGCGACCCTCGGCACCAACTGGCGCAGCGACGAGGGCCTGGTCCGCAGCCTGCTGGTGCCGCTCGGCTCGGCCGCGCTCGGCGACCCGGAGATCGTGGTCCGCGACGTCGCCGCCCACCACCGGGGCGGCCGGCTCGCCGGAGCACCGCACCCCTCGCCGTTCCGCGTGCGCCGGGTGCCGCGCGAGGGGTTCCGGCTCAACAAGGGCGGGCTGATCGGCGCGGGGGACGCCCGCGCCCACGTCGCGGAGGACTGCGCGGCCGACATCGCCGCGCTGCTCGCGTCGGGTGCGACCTGGTGCGGGGAGGAGCTCCGGGCCGGCCAGGTCGCGGTGATCGTCGCGGTCCGCGACCACGGCCAGCTGGTCAAGGCCGCGCTGGAGCGCCGTGGGGTGGCGGCCGTGCTCGCCGGGGGCGGCGACGTCTTCCAGACCGCCGCCGGCGAGGAGTGGCTGAGCCTGCTCGCCGCGCTCGAGGCCCCGCACCGCTCCGGGCTGGTGCGCGCCGCCGCCCTCACCAGCTTCTTCGGGCACACCGCCGCCGAGCTCGACGAGAGCGGCGAGGCGCTCACGGCCCGGGTGGCCGACACGCTGCGGGGCTGGGCCCTGCTGCTGCGGGGCCGCGGGGTCGCCGCCCTGGTCGAGGCGGCGGAGGCCCATCGGGGGTCGAGTGCCGGCGGCGAGGGACGAGCCGCCGGTGTATCGAGACCACGGGGGCTCACCTCCCGGGTGCTCGCCCGCACCGACGGCGAGCGGCTCCTCACCGACCTGCGCCACCTGGGCCAGCTCCTGCACGAGGTCACCGTCCGCGAGGGTCTCGGCCTGACGGCCCTGCTCGAGTGGTTCCGTGACGAGCGGCGCCGCACCGCCGCCAACGAGCGGCCGCGCCGCCTCGACTCCGACGCGGCGGCCGTGCAGATCGTCACGGTGCACGGCAGCAAGGGGCTGGAGTACCCCGTCACCTACCTCCCCTTCGCCTACCAGCTCTACCAGTTCCCGGTGGACGTCGCCCGGTTCCACGACGAGGCCGGCGCCCGCACCCTCGACGTCTCCGGCGCCGGCGCCCGGTGGGACGCCCACGTCGCGCGCCACCAGCGGGAAGAGCTCGGCGAGGAGCTCCGCGACCTCTACGTCGCGCTGACCCGCGCGCAGTCGCAGGTGGTCACCTGGTGGGCGCCGACCAGCAACACCGCCACCGGCGGCCTGCACCGACTGCTGTTCGGCCGGCAGCCGGGCGTGGCTGAGGTGCCCGACCAGCAGGCGGTCGGCGACGACGACTACGCCGCGCGCGTCCTCGGCCTGCTCGAGGAGCTGGGTGGTCCGGCCGCCGAGGTGTCCGTCGTCGCCGACGCGGTCGCCGCGCCGCCGCGGGAGGAGGACGTCCCGCTCGCCGCCCGCCGCTTCGACCGCGCCGTCGACGTCGAGTGGCGGCGCACCTCCTACTCCGGCCTGATCCGGGTCGACGAGTCCGGTGGTCACGGTGCGGTCACCTCCGAGCCGGAGCAGACCGGCCGGGAGGACGAGGCCGGCGCCGAGGTGGTCGAGGGGTCTCCGGACGGTCGCAGCGCGACCGCCTCGACCGACGCGGACGTGGTGTCGCCGATGGCCCACCTCCCCGCCGGCGCGACGTTCGGCTCGCTGGTCCACGCCGTCCTCGAGCACGCCGACCCCGACGCGCCGGACCTCGAGGCCGAGCTGCTCGGCCACGTGCGCGAGCAGCTGCGCTGGTGGTACGTCGCCGCCGCGCCCGAAGACATCGCCGCCGCCCTCGTCCCGGTGGTCCGCACGCCGCTCGGGCCGTTGACCGGCGGCATCACCCTCGCCGACGTCCCGCTGCGCGACCGGCTGCGCGAGCTGGACTTCGAGCTGCCGCTCGCGGGTGGCGATCTCGCCGGCGGCGCCGACGTGCGGCTCCGCGAGGTGGGACCGCTGCTGCGGCGGCACCTGCCCGAGGGCGACCCGCTGGCGCCGTACGCCGCGACCCTGGAGCAGCCCGCCCTCGGCGACCAGTCGCTGCGCGGCTACCTCGCGGGTTCCGTCGACGTGCTGCTGCGCGTCCCCGACGGCGACGACCACCGCTACGTGGTCGTCGACTACAAGACCAACCGGCTGGGGGCCGCCGACGCGGAGTCCACCGCAGCCGACTACGGCCCGGCGCAGCTGGCCGAGGCGATGCTGCACTCCCACTACCCGCTGCAGGCGCTGCTCTACTCCGTGGTCGCGCACCGCTACCTGCGCTGGCGGGTCCCGGGCTACGAGCCCGAGCGCCACCTCGGCGGCGTGCTCTACCTCTACCTGCGCGGCATGTGCGGGCCCGCGACGCCGGTGACCGACGGCCACCCGGCCGGGGTGTTCTCCTGGTCGCCGCCCGCCGCGCTCGTGCGCGCGCTGTCCGACCTGCTCGACGGGGGTGCGCGATGACCCTGGAGGTCTGGGAGAGCGACGACCCGGCCGACGCACGGCTCGCGCTGGGCGCGACCGGGCGGCTGGCGGAGCTCAACGCGGCCGGCGTGCTGACCGCCGCCGACGTCCACGTCGCCGCGCGCGCCTCCGAGCTGGTCGGCGAGGGCTCCGAGGACGTGCGGCTCGCCGTCGCGCTCGCCGTGCGGGCGGCCCGGCTGGGCTCCGTCTGCGTCGACCTCGCGGCCCTCGCCGCCGACGGCGGCGCGGAGCACGCGTGGCCGGAGCCGGCGGGCTGGCTCGAGGCTGTCGCGGCGAGCCCGCTGGTGGCGCAGTCGGTGGTGCGGGTCGACGGGGGGCTGCTCTACCTCGACCGCTACTGGCGCGAGGAGACCCAGGTCCGCGACGACCTCGTCGCGCGGCTCGCCGTCCCGGCGGCTCCCGTCGCCGACCCCGCGCTGCTCGAGGCCAGTGCCCAGCGGCTCTTCCCCGGGGAGGGCTACGCCGAGCAGCGGGTCGCCGCGCTGGCCGCGGCCACCCAGGCAACGACCGTGCTGACCGGCGGTCCCGGCACCGGCAAGACCACCACCGTCGCGGGCCTGCTGGCGCTGCTCACCGAGCAGGCCGCGGCGGCGGGCGACCGACCGCTGCGGATCGCGCTGACGGCGCCGACGGGCAAGGCCGCCGCCCGGCTGCAGGAGGCAGTCGTCGAGGCCCAGCGGGCCGACCGGTTCGCGGACGACGACCGGGCCCGGCTCGCCGACCTCACCGCGTCCACCCTCCACCGGCTGCTCGGCTGGCGGCCAGGTTCCCGCACCCGGTTCAAGCACCACCGCGGCAACCGGCTGCCGCACGACGTGATCGTCGTCGACGAGACCTCGATGGTGTCCCTGACGATGATGGCCCGCCTGCTCGAGGCGGTCCGTCCCGAGACCCGGCTGGTGCTCGTCGGCGACCCCGACCAGCTGGCCTCGGTGGAAGCCGGCGCCGTGCTGGCCGACCTGGTCGGCGGCCTCCGCGAGCGCGCCCCCTCCGCGGTCACCGAGCTCGTGACCACCCGCCGGTTCCAGGGCTCGATCGACGGCCTCGCCCGCGCGCTGCGTGACTCCGACGCCGACCGGGTCGCCGAGCTGCTCGGCTCCGGCGCCGCCGACGTCGAGCTGGTCGACCCCGACGACGCCTGGGCGATGGCGCGGCTGCGGGCCGACCTGACCGGCCACGCGCGCGACGTACGCGCGGCCGCGCTGGCGGGCGACCCCACCGCCGCGCTCGCGGCCGTCGACGAGCACCGCCTGCTGTGCGCCCACCGCGAGGGTCCGTGGGGCGCCGAGCACTGGAACCGCCAGGTGGAGCGCTGGCTCGCCGAGGAGTCCGGCGCTCCGGTGGGTGCCGCGTGGGGGCACGAGTGGTACGCCGGCCGGCCGATCCTGGTGACCGCCAACGACTACGGGCTCGGGCTCTTCAACGGCGACACCGGTGTGGTCGTGCAGGACGGTCCCGACGGCTCCGACCTGCGCGCCGTCATCGGCGGCGCCGAGCCGCTGGTCTTCGCGCCGTCGCGGCTGGGCGACATCGAGACGCTGCACGCGATGACCGTCCACAAGAGCCAGGGCAGCCAGGCACGGACCGTCACCGTGCTGCTGCCGCCCGTCGACTCGCCGCTGCTCACCCGCGAGCTGTTCTACACGGCGGTGACCCGGGCGCAGGAGCGGGTGCGGGTGGTCGGGAGCGAGGCCGCCCTGCGCCTGGCCGTGGCGACCACCGCGCGGCGGGCGACCGGCCTGCGGCAGCGGCTCGCGCGATGACACGCTGACCGTCCAGCGGGACCGAAACGCTCGCGCAACGAGCGCGGGTTAGCCTCAGGGCATGCCGTTCCTGCTGCGCGTCGAGCTGCCTGACGTCCCCGGTTCGCTGGGTCGGGTGGCGACCGCGATCGGTATGGCCGGCGGCGACATCGAGGCCATCGAGATCGTCGAGAAGCGCTCCGACGGGGTCGCGCTCGACGACGTGCTGCTCGAGACCGCCCCCGGGACCATGCCGGACTCGATCGTCTCCGCGTGCAACGCGCTCGACGGCGTCAAGGTGGTCTGGATCAGCCGCTACCCGGCCGGGGGCAACCTGGTGCTCGACCTCGAGGCGGTCGAGGAGCTCACCGCCCACCCCGGTGAGGCGTTCGACCGTCTGGTCGACCTGCTGCCGGCCACGTTCCGCGTCGACTGGGGCGCGCGGGTCCACCGCGCCAAGGGCCTGGTCTACGGCACCAGCGCCGCACCGGAGGAGCTGGACTTCCTCGAGATCGAGGCGCCGATCCGGCTCGAGATGCCCGACGACGACGTGACCCTCTACGCCGCCGCCCGCCTGGACGGCAACGACATCATCGTCATCGGCCGCCGCGGCGGCCCCGACTTCGTCGACTCCGAGATCGCCCGGCTCGGGCACCTGTGCGGGCTCGCGGTCAGCATCGCCGACGCGTGAGGTGCGTGATTCGCCGGTCGACCGGCGAATTGCACACTTGACGGCCAAAACGATGGCCGCCCAGCGTCAGTTTCGCCGGTCGACCGGCGAATCCCGCATCCCGCTCGGCGCCCACCCCGGGAATGCCACGCCACCGATCGGGCATTGCACCGAGCATGGATCTTCTCGAGGGCGAGTACGAGCCGAGCACGCAGGGCTGGGTCCGCGACCAGGTGGCGGCCTACGAGGCGTCGGGTGGCGCGGAGGCCAACACGCTGCGTGACACCGGCTACCCGATCGTGGTCATCACCTCGCGGGGTGCCACGTCCGGCAAGCTGCGCAAGAACCCGGTGATGCGGGTCGAGCGGGACGGGAAGTACGTCGCGATCGCCTCCAAGGGCGGCGCGCCGGACAACCCGACCTGGTTCCACAACTTCCTGGCCAACCCGGTCGTGCAGCTCCAGGACGGTCCCGAGCCGCGGCTCTACAGCGCCCGGCTGCTGGAGGGCGAGGAGCGGGCCGAGTGGTGGGACTTCGCGGTCGACACCTGGTCGACGTACGCCGACTACCAGCAGAAGACCGACCGGGAGATCCCGGTCTTCCTGCTCGAGCCGGTCGACGTCCCGGGCTACTCCGTGCCGCCGGTCGAAGAGGCCAGCTGACCACTCGATAGCCTGCGCGCCATGAGCGCGATCGAGGGCGTGAGCGAGACGTTCGACCCCGAGCAGTGGGACGAGGTGCCGGGGTTCGAGGACCTGACCGACCTCACCTACCACCGGGCGAAGGCGCACGGCACCGTGCGGATCGCGTTCGACCGACCGGACGTGCTCAACGCGTTCCGGCCGCACACCGTCGACGAGCTGCTGCGCACGCTGGAGCACGCGCGCACGTCCGCCGACGTCGGCTGCGTGCTGCTCACCGGCAACGGGCCGAGCGAGAAGAACGGCAAGCGCAGCTTCTGCACCGGCGGCGACCAGCGGATCCGCGGCAAGGCGGGCTACCAGTACGAGACCGACGGGCACGACGACGCGGGTGCCCCGCCCAACCCGATCGACAAGGCGAAGCTGGCCCGGCTGCACATCCTCGAGTGCCAGCGCCTGATCAGGTTCATGCCCAAGATCGTCATCTGCGTGGTCCCCGGCTGGGCGGCCGGCGGCGGCCACAGCCTGCACGTCGTGTCCGACCTGACCCTGGCCAGCGCCGAGCACGCGCGGTTCAAGCAGACCGACGCCGACGTCGGCTCCTTCGACGGCGGCTACGGGTCGGCGTACCTCGCCCGCCAGGTCGGCCAGAAGTTCGCCCGCGAGATCTTCTTCCTCGCCGAGGAGTACTCCGCCGAGGACGGCATGCGGATGGGCACCGTCAACCGCGCCGTGCCGCACGCGGAGCTCGAGGCCACCGCCCTGGCGTGGGGCCGGATCATCAACGGCAAGAGCCCCACCGCGATGCGGATGCTCAAGTACGCCTTCAACCTCCCCGACGACGGCCTGGTCGGCCAGCAGCTGTTCGCCGGGGAGACCACCCGGCTCGCCTACATGACGGACGAGGCGCAGGAGGGGCGCGACCAGTTCCTCGAGAAGCGCGAGCCCGACTGGTCGCCGTACCCCTGGTACTACTGAGCGACGACACGAGCCGTGGCAGCCATCTCGCGACGGCTAGGGTCTCGAGACATGGCGGAATCTTCTCCGGACAAGCTCTACGCGACCACGCTGCAGACGATCGGCGCCGTGTCCAAGCTGCCGGTGGTGCGCGTCGATCGCGACGCGTTTCTCCGGAAGCACTTCGGTGACTCCGAGCACCTCGACGTCATCTTGAAGAGCGGCCCTCAGGCGGTCTACTCGCCCGAGTCCCTGCGGACTAAGGCGAGCGCGCTCATCAAGAGCAGCGCCGTCCGGACGTCGGCGGTCTCCTTCGCCTCCGGCCTGCCCGGCAACCCCGCCGTGATGGTCGCCGCAGGAGGCGCGGACGTCGCGCAGTACTTCGGCTTCGCCATCAACCTGGCGCAGCAGATCGCCTATCTCTTCGGTGAGGACGACTTGTTCGAAGGCGGTGGCGGCGAGCTGTCGGAAGCCGCTCAGATCCGCGTGATCGCCTACCTGGGAGCCATGTTCGGTGCTGCAGGCGCTGCAGCACTGGTGTCGAACACCTCGAAGGTCGCCGGTGCGAACCTCGGCAAGAAGGTGGCGGCGCAGGCGCTGACCAAGACCGCTTGGTATCCACTGGTGAAGAAGGTGGGCGCCGTGGTCGGCATGAAGATCACCAAGAAGACGGTCGAGAAGACCATCACCAAGGCCGTCCCCGTCGTCGGGGGTGTGGTCTCCGGCGGGATGACGTACGTGACCTTCCGGCCGCTGGGACATCGGCTGGCCGACACGCTGGTCATGAACCTGAACGGCGAGTACGACGCCGACCTGGAGCTGAATCCGCAGTTCGCTGCCTCCCTCGAGACCCTCACTTTCGAGACGGAGGACAGCACCGAGGGGACGGACGAGTAGGCGTCCGGCGGTCAGTCCAGCCGGATCCGCGCCAGCAGCGCGTTGTGGTCGGAGTTGAGGCCGGCGATGATCCGCTGGCCGACGAACCTCATCTCGCCGGCGTGCAGGTCGGAGCGGTCCGCCTGCACGTAGTCGACGTAGCGGCCCGTCGGCGGGTGCGAGGGCGTGAGCCCGCCGAAGCCGAGGGCGCCGTACGACGAGACCGCCAGTGGGCCGAGCGCGGCGCGGGGTCCGCCGTGGGGGTGCACCTCGGCGTCGGCGCGGGCGTCGAAGTTGTAGTCGCCGGTGCCGACGATCCAGCGGCCGCGCGCCTCGCGCCAGGCGCGGGCGATGCGGGCCAGCTGGAAGCGCGCCCGCGCCGCGTTGCTCGTCCCGAGCCAGTGGCCGGGGTGGTCGAGGTCCTCGATCTTCTGCGGCAGGTGGGTGTTGATGACGGTGAGCAGCCGGCCGGTGTCGCGCTGGCGCAGCGTCACCCGCTGGACGTAGCGGTTGCCGAACGGGTAGCGGCCCTCCACGTCGTCCACGCCGTGCGCCACCAGCCGGAACCGCGCGGACACGAACGCGAACTCCGACCGCCGCCAGGAGACGGCCAGCTCGTGGGAGGTCCGCGGGAGCTGGCTGGTCTGCCACCCGCGGCGCGCCAGGGCGGCGAAGACCGGGTGGCTGTTGGTGGCCTCCTGCCAGCCCACGACGTCGACCGTCGGCAGGGCGGTGATCCGCCGGGCGTCGGCGGCGATCTGCGACGTCGAGAGCTGGTAGAACTGGTTGAGGCTGACCACGCCGATCGTCGTGGGCCGCGGCTCGGGCTGCTTCTTCTTCGGCTGGTCGTGCTCGGTGACCGGCGTGGGCCCGCGCCGCTCGACCGTCGCCACCGGTCGCGAGTCGTCCCGCGAGAGCACCGCGGTGCCGTGGCCCCCGCGGGCGGTGGCCGAGGTCATCTCCGCGCCGCCGGCGGCCGCCGGCTCGTTGTCGCTGAGGTACGGCGCCAGCAGGAACGCCAGGACCGTGGCCACCACCAGCAGCGGTGGTGGGCCCGTCCAACGCTCAGCCCGCGTGGCTGGCCGCAACGTCGGTTCCCTCCTGCTGGGTGCCTGGTCGTCGGTGACGCTATCGGCGTGGCGCCCGTCGGCCGGGGATCTCCGGACGTGTCGCCCGGAGATCCCCGGCCGGCTGCTCAGGGACGCAGCACGATCCGGCCGCGGACCCCGCCCTTCGCGACCGTCCGGTGGGCGTCGGCGGCCTCGGTGAGCGCCACCTCGCTGTGCACCCGGGTCGCGAGCTCGCCCCGGGCCGCGCGGCCCAGCAGGTCCGCGAGCCGCGACGAGTCCGGTCCGACCATCACGGCCCGGACGGTGACCCCGCGCTCGGCGGCCGGCGGCGCCGACGGCTGCACCCCGACGAACAGGCCGCCGTCGCGCACCAGTGCCACCCCCGCCTCCTGGAGGACCGCGCCGTCGGCCACCGCGTCCCAGCCCCCCGTCGGCTCCGAGGTGAACGCGGCACCCAGGCCGCGGACGAGCTCCTCGTCCTCCGCCCGCGCCAGCCCCGTGACGTCCCAGCCGCGCTCCGCCGCCAGCGGCACGACGTACCCGCCGACCGCTCCGGCAGCGCCGGTCACGAGGAGCCGCCGCCCTTCGCCGTCGCCGAGCAGGTCGACGATGTCGGCCGCGGTGAGCGCGTTCAGGGGGACGGTGGTGGCCTGCGCGGCGGAGAGGCCGTCGGGCACCGGCGCCAGCCACTCGACGGGCGCGACGATCTGCTCGGCGTAGCTGCCGTAGTCGCGGTCGAAGCCCGGCACGATCCCGGCGACCCGGGTGCCGACCGGGAGGTCGACGCCCGCGCCGGCCGCCTCGACCGTGCCCGCGAAGTCCCAGCCGAGGCCGACGTGGTCCGGCTGGTGGATCAGCCCGACCGAGTGGAAGTAGCCGCCGACGACGGCGAGGTCGACCGGGTTCACCGAGGCTGCCTCGATCGCGACCCGGACCTCGCCGGCGCCGGGCTCGCGCACCGGCAGGTCGACGAGCTCCAGCGCCTCGGGGCCGCCCGGGCGGCGGACGACGACGGAGCGGAAGGTGGGGCGTTCGGTGCGGCTCGTGGTGGTGCTCATGGTGTTCCTCCAGGTGTGGGTTGCGGTTCTCCTGTTCGAGCTCCACACTGGACGGGTAACTTCCCAACGGGAAGTAGGCACCTGAAAGTGCGTTAGTCGCCACGAGGTGCCGGAGAGGACCCCGGATGCCCACCATGACCGCCGCCCAGCGCCGCGCTCGCGAGAAGACCGAGTACGACGCGTTCCTCGCCGGCTGTCCCAGCCGGCAGCTCCTCGACCGCATCTCCGACAAGTGGGTCGCGCTGGTGCTCGCGGCGCTGCACGAGGAGGGCTCGCTCCGCTACTCCGGCCTGTCCCGGCGGCTCGCCGGGGTGAGCCAGAAGATGCTGACCCAGACCCTGCGCAGCCTCGAGCGCGACGGCCTGGTGACCCGCACCGTCACGCCGACGGTGCCGGTCACGGTCGAGTACGACCTGACCCCGCTCGGCGACTCCCTGCAGCAGGTGATGCTGTCGCTCAAGACCTGGGCCGAGTCGCACATGGACGAGGTCCTCGCCTCCCGCGAGCACTACGACACCGCGTCCTGACGGTCGATTCCCTCGTTTCGCCGCGCGCGCCGCACGGCCGACCTAGCGTTGTCCCCAAGCTGCGCTGCGCGAAGGAGGCGAGGATCCATGTACCGGGTCGAGGTCCGCGAGTGCCACGTGGGGGACGACCAGTGGCTGTGGGAGTGGCGGGTCCTGAGCCGCTGGGGATTCATCGCGCGCGAGGGTGGCGGCTGCGCCACCGAGCTCGAGGCCCGGCAGGACGGGCACGACGCCGCCGCCTGGCTGAGCGAGGTCCGCGAGCGGAGCACCTGGCGCGCCTGAGCCGCCGCGGAGCGCCGACTACGCTGCCAGCGTGCCTCACATCGTCGTCCTGACCGGCGCCGGCATCTCCGCCGAGAGCGGCGTGCCGACGTTCCGCGACGCCGACGGCCTGTGGGAGGGACACCGGCTCGAGGACGTCGCGACGCCGGAGGCCTACGAGACCGATCCCGCCACCGTGCACCGGTTCTACGACGAGCGCCGGCGGGCCCTCGGCACGGTCGCCCCCAACCCGGCCCACCACGCGCTGGCCGAGCTCGAGACCGTGCTGGGTGACGACCTGCTCGTGGTCACCCAGAACATCGACGACCTCCACGAGCGCGCCGGCTCCAAGCGGGTGATCCACATGCACGGCGAGCTGCTCTCCGCGCTGTGCCGGGCCTGCGGTCGCCGTACCCCGTTCCACGGCGTGCTCGCCGACGCCCCGCCGTGCCCGACGTGCGGCGCGACCGACCTGCGGCCCGACGTCGTGTGGTTCGGCGAGGTGCCCTACCGGATGCACGAGATCCTCCACGCGCTCACCACGTGCGAGCTGTTCGTCTCGATCGGCACGTCGGGGGCGGTCTACCCGGCCGCGGGGTTCGTCCAGCAGGCCGGTGCGTACGGCGCGCGCACGCTCGAGCTCAACCTGGTGCCCTCCGAGGGCACGCCCTTCTTCGACGAGGCGCGGCACGGCCCGGCGGGCGACCTGGTCCCCGCGTGGGTCGACCAGGTCCTCGCCTACTGACGACCCGCCGGCTCCGCGGCGAGCAGCTCGGCCAGCCGCTCCTCGAGGGCGGCCCGGGTCCGGGCCGGCGGTGACGTGCGGCCCACGAGCCAGACCCGGTCGGCGGCCGCGCCGAGGGCGGCGCGTGCCTGGGCCAGCGCGTCGGCGAGGTCGGCCTCGATGGGCTCCTCCGTGCCGGAGGGCGACGGGGCGACCTGGTGGCCCGCGGCGAAGCAGCGCAGCGCGAGCTCGGGCTCGTCCAGGGCGGTGGCGAGCAGGCCGCCGGTGCGCAGGGCCTGGCCCAGCGCGAACGTCTGCCCGGTCCGGTCGATGAGGGCCAGCGCGTCGCGGAGCTGCTCGGCGGCGGTCCGGACGTCGCCGGTCGCGGCCGCGCTGCGGGCCAGCGAGATGGTCGCGTCGCGCGCCTCGTTGGGCAGGGCCGCTCCCGCGAGCTCGACGGCCTCCGCGGCGAGCGCGTAGGCCCCCTTGGGGTCGCCGTTGTCGAGCGCGATCTCGGCCAGCACGTTGAGGGTGTCGGCGATCCGGGTGACGTCGCCGTGCTCGGTCACCACCGCGAGCCGGTGCTCGTAGTGGGCCCGCTCGACGTCGAACTCACCGGCCATCGCGGCGGCGATCGCCAGCGTGGAGTGGGCGATCGCGGGCACCGGGTAGCACTCGACGCCCTCGGCGAGCGCGAGCGCCTCGGCAGCGAGCTCGCGGCCGCCGGTCAGGTCGCCGTTCATCAGCAGCGCGTTGGCCCGCAGGCAGCGGGCCCACGCGGCGTCGCCCGGGGTCGGCCCCGCTGCGATCGCCTCGGCGCTCTCCTCGGCAGAGCGGTCCCAGTGGCTCAGCTGGTGGTGCACCTTGGCGGCGGCCAGGTGGGCGGCCGCGCGCGCGGTGTGCAGGTCGTCCGCTCTGCCGGCGCTGCCGGCGCTGCCGGTGCCGCCTCCGTCGAGGAGCTCGAGGAGGCGCGAGACCCGGGTGCTGCCGTCGACGAGCCGCCCCGAGGAGACCCACAGGTCGGTGACGTCGGCGACCAGTGCGGTGGCGCCGGCGGCGTCACCGGCCGCGAGGGTGCGGTCGACCGCCGCGTCGAGGTCCATCGCCGCGTCGTCGTAGCGACCCAGCGCGACCAGGCACTGCGGGCCGTCGAGGTCGGCCCGCCAGGTGCGCGCCTGGTCGTGGAGGTAGGCCGTGAGCCGCTCCTGCAGCTCGGTGAGGTCGGCCCGGTCGGTCGTGCGCTGCCGCAGGAACGCGCGCACCGTGCCGAGGACCTGGAACCGCAGGCCGACCCGGGACGGCACGTTGCGCACCAGCCGCACCTCGACCAGCTGGCCCAGGGAGGCGATCAGGTCGGGGACGTCGGTGAGCACCGCCTGCGCGGTCTCGATCGTGAAGCTGCGCTCGAACAGCGCGAGCCGGTCCAGGAGCGCCCGCGCAGCCGGCTCGAGGCGCTGGTAGCTCCAGTCGATCGTGCGGGCCAGCGTCCGCTGCCGCTCGGGGACGTCGACCGCCCGGGTGGACAGGACGTCGAGGGAGGTCTGGATCGACTCGAGGATCTGGTCGGGGGAGAGCAGCGCGGCGTGGCTCGCGGCGAGCTCGATCGCCAGCGGCAGGCCGTCGAGGAAGCCCATCAGCCGGCCGACGCCGGCCCACTCCCGGTCGACGTCGAACTGGCCGGCGGCGGCCACGGCACGGTTGACGTACATCGCGGCCGACGGGGTCGCCAGCACCTCCTCGCGCCCCGCGTCCTTGGCCGGCACCGGGAGCGGAGGCACCGGGACGGCCTGCTCGGCCCGGAGACGCAGCGGCAGCCGGCTCGTGGTGAGCACGGTGACCTCGCTGCCCGCGACGAGCCGGGCCACCAGCCCGGAGGCGTCGTCGAGCGCCTCGAGGTTGTCGAGCACGACGAGGGCGTGCGGCGGCAGCGCGCCGATCGGGTCGTCGCCGCCGTCGGAGCCGGTCAGCGCCCGGGCGATCTCGCGAAGCAGCTGCCCGTCGTCGGTGCCCTCGGACGCGGCGAACGCCACCACGCCGCCGGGGAACCGCGCGGCGTCGCCGGCGACCAGCGCGGCGACCCGCGACTTGCCCGACCCGCCGGGACCGGTGAGGGTCACCACCCGGATGTCGGGGTCGGCCAGGCGGCCGCGCAGGTCGGCGACCATCTCGTCGCGACCGAACGTCGGGGTCGTCGGCGTCTCCAGCCGGGCAGGAGCGCGCGGCGTCACGACCGTGGTGCCGCGGCCGGGCGCCATCGGTGAGGGCGCCGCGAGGTCCGGGTCGTGGCGCAGGACGGCGAGCTCGAGCTGCTGCAGCGCCTCGCCCGGGTCGATGCCGAGCTCGTCGGCGAGCCGGTCCCGGGCACGGGCGTACGTCGCGAGCGCGTCGGCCTGGCGGTCGGCGCGGTACTGCGCGGTCATCAGCTGCGCCCACAGCCGCTCGCGGGTCGGGTGCTGGCGGACGAGGAGCTCGAGGTCGGTGACCAGGGACGCGTGCTCACCCAGGTGCAGGCGGGCGTCGTACCAGTTCTCCTCGGCGAGCAGCCGCATCTCGTCGAGCCGGGCGCACTCGGGCTCGGCGAACGGCGTGTCGACCAGGTCGGCGAGCGCCGGCCCGCGGACCAGGGCGAGCGCCTCCCGCAGCGCGGCCTCCGCCGTCGCGGGGTCCGCGGCCTCCTCGGCCCGGCGGACCAGGTCCTCGAACCGGTGGACGTCGGTCTCGACGCCGGTGATGCGGTAACCGGGCGCGACCCGCTCGACGCTGACCGAGGGGTCGGCGGCGGCCAGCGCCTTGCGCAGCCCGTGGACGAAGACCTGGAGGGCGGGCAGCGGCCGGTCCGGCGGGCGCTCGCCCCACAGGCCGTCGACGAAGCGGTCGGTGGACACGACCTCGGGCGCCGCGAGGGCGAGCATCGCGGCGACCGCGCGCTGCCGTGGAGGACCGAGGGCGACGGTGGTCTCCCCGACGGTGGCCTCCACCGGCCCCAGAAGTCGGATCTCCACCCGTGAATCCTAGGCGACCCGGATCCCTGAAATTCCCCTTCGCGCGATCCTCCGGGGGGTTACCGTCGAAGTGCTTCAGCGACAGGAGGACCATGCGACCGCTCGATCGTCGCATCCGGACGGCGGGTGCAGCACTGCTGCTCGTCGCCGGGCTCCTGGCTGCGCTCGGGGCGGTGTCCTCGCCCGCCGGCGCGGCGGGCCAGTGCCCCACCCTGCCTCGGCTCACCGCGAACGAGTGGACGGGTAACGCGGGCGACGGCCTGTGGCGCTCGGACGACAACTGGTCGCTCGGCTACGCGCCCGGCTACGCCGACGGCGCGATCGGCTATGCGTGCATCCTGTCCGACACCGTGCGTCTCGAGGGGCCCGAGGACGTCCGCAAGGTCGAGGCGCTCTACGTCGGTGACGGCGCGAACCTCGTCGTCGACACCGGCAGCAGGCTCTTCGTCCGGGGCAACCCGGACAACCAGCCCTCGACCGTCGACAAGGGCGGCACGCTGACCGTCCGCGGTGCCACCTTCGGCGGGGAGGGCCGGGTGCGACTGGCCGGCACGCTGGACTGGCAGACCGACCCGGGCGGCCCGACGGCCACGCTCGCCACCCGTGAGTGCGCGGTCGAGCCGCTGCCCGCGGGCGCCGTGGCGCGCGGCGAGTCGTGCGCGGGTGCCGACGGCGGCCACCTCGACGGCCCGGGCGGGTTGCTCGTGGTCAAGAAGGCCGGCGTGGTCCAGGTCGACGGCGGCGGCGTCGCCCTGGTCGACGGTTACCGGCTGCAGGTCCTCGGCAAGGTGGTGGTGGCGGGCGAGGGCTACGTCGTCGCCGACCGCGGGACCTCGACCGAGCTGAAGCGGACCGGCGAGTTCCGCATCGACAACGACGGCGGCTACTACGAGGGCGAGGCGCGCTTCGGCGAGACCGAGCTGTCGTCGTTCGTCAACGACGGCCACCTCGTCAAGGTCGACGGCGACGGCGCGTCGGCCGTCAACGCCACCTACACGCAGGCGCCGGACGGCGTGATCAAGATCAAGACCGGGACGCTCCGCGTCTCGTCGGGGACGCCGATCGCGGCGAAGGTGCTCCCCGGGGCGACGTACGGCAGCGGCGAGTGCCGCAAGGTCGGCGGCACCCCCGACTGCCGGCCGCGCACCGACGCCGAGGACCAGCAGAACGCCTCGCTGCGGGTGCCCCTGGTCGACCGCGACGGCGCCAAGGTGGTCGTGAGCGAGCTGCCGGCGAGCCCGATCTTCGCGATCGGGAGGCCGGTCGAGGTGCACGCCGACCAGCTCGACGCGACCAAGCGCCACCCGGCGATCGTGACGTTCCGCCTCGACAGCTCGCTCCTGGCGCCCTACCAGGGCTGGCAGTACATCAACGTGCTCCGGGACAGTGATGCCCCCGGCGGCTTCCGCCGGGTGCCGCGGTGCGACGCCGACGGCCGCCCGCCCGAGGGCCAGCAGGCCTGCGTCGACCGGCGGAACAAGCCCGGCGTGAGCAGCCGCACCAAGCGCGACGGCGACGTGATCATGGTCGTCCGCACCGTCGGCACCTCGCGCTGGATCTGCCGCTGACCGACCGGCAGACCTTCGCCGTCGGCAGCTCCACCGGCCGATGTCTCGCGCCGCGCCGAGAACGGGCCAAAAAGGCGACGGCCCGCTCGCCGGAGGTGGCGAGCGGGCTTCTGCCGCTGCGTCGTGAAACCTGGAAGGGGTCCCCACGCCGGGCGCACCGGGCGTCGCTGCGGAGCGACACGTGTCGGCGTCGGCGGTCCCCACTGACGCCGGCAGTCAACCTGTGTGTCGTCCCGCCCGGTGCTCGATCCCGACGGGGATTCCCTTCGAGAACGACTATGGAACAGGCCGCTTAGTGCCCGCTTAGCGGCCCGCCGGCGCCCGGTCCTTCGCCAGCTCCGCGTCGAGCAGCGCGATCAGCCGGGGCTTCTCCTCGGCGAGGCCGAGCGGGTCCAGCCAGTCGATCAGGGTGGCGCGGAACAGTGCGCCCGACTGGAGCACCCGCGGGTCGCAGTGGCCCGTGGACTCCAGGGTCACCACGCCGTAGAGCGCCGACCACGAGCGCATGTAGATCCAGAGCAGGCCCCGGTCCGCGGCCGGGATGTGTTCGGCCTTCGCGGGGATCAGCGGGTCGAGCACGGACTCGCGCACCACGGGGTCGAGGTCGTCGAGGGCGGGGTACGGGATGCCGTACTTCTCGTGGATCTGCCAGAGCAGGTCGGTGAAGTAGTGACCGGAGGTGGACAGGGTGAGCAGCTCGCGACGCTCGCTCCCGCTGCTCGTCACCGGGTTGGCGAAGACCAGGCCGAAGCGCCGCGGCTTCGCCAGCGCCCACCGGCGGAAGCACACCGCGGCGACCGTCAGCCGTCCGGCCGGGTCGTCCTCCGGGAGCCGGTCGGCCTCCGCCCGCCACTCCGCCGTAGCTGCCTTGTCGAGCTCGAAGGCCACCAGGTCGACCAGCTCCTGGTAGCTCGCCACGTAGCGGTAGAGCGCCGGCGCGGTCATCCCCATCCGGGCGGCGACGGCGCGCAGGGACAGCTCGGCACCCTCGTCGAGCAGGGCCGTGCTGACCGCGACGATCTCGTCGTACGTCGCGGCGCGCTGCCGCTCGCGGCGGGTCGGGGGCGTGTTGAGCGCGCTCACGGTGCTCCTCGCAGATAACGGTTGACACTTCAGTTTACAGCGTTTACGTTTACGCCGTAAACAGAACTGACGCAGGTTCACAGTAGCCCACGGAGGACCGCCATGCTCGACCGTTGGGGCGCGACCGTCGCCCGCCGCTCCCGCCTCGTGCTCGCACTGGGCCTGCTCGTGGTGGTCGCCGCCGCCGTCTACGGCTCCGGTGTCTTCGACCACCTCTCCCGCGGCGGGTTCGACGACGACGGCGCGGAGGGCCGCCAGGAGATCGCGCAGGAGCGCGACGTCTTCGGCAACCGCGCCCCGGACGTGGTGGCGATCTACTCCAGCGAGGAGCTGACCGCGGACGCGCCCGCGTTCCGCGCCGCCGTGCGCGACGTGGTGGAGTCCCTCCCGAAGGACGCCGTCGCCCAGGTGACGCCCTACTACGCGGCGCCGAGCGACGCGGGCCTGGTCAGCCCCGACGGCCACGACGCACAGGTCGTGATCTCCCTCCAGGGCACCACCCAGGACGAGTTCCTCGACAGCTACGACGAGGTCGAGCCGCTGCTGGACGCCGGCTCCGGTCTCACCACCGACGTCGCCGGCTCCTACGCCGTCTACAACGACGTCAACACGATCACCTCCGAGGACCTGTCCCGGGCCGAGCTGATCTCGATGCCGCTCGTCGTCTTCCTCGCCCTGCTGATCTTCGGGAGCCTGGTCGCCTCGTCGATGCCCGCGCTGGTCGGCCTGGTCGCGATGACCGGTGCGCTGGCCGTCGTGCGCCTGCTGACCACCTTCACCGACGTCTCGGTCTTCGCGGTCAACGTGATCTCGCTGCTCGGCATCGGCCTCGCGATCGACTACGCGCTGTTCGTGATCAGCCGGTTCCGCGAGGAGCTGGCCGCCCGGCCGGACGACCCCGACGCGGTGAGCGACGCGATCCGGGTCACGATGGCGACCGCCGGCCGCACCGTCCTCTTCTCGGGGCTCACGGTCACCGCCGCGCTGGCGAGCCTGCTGATCTTCCCGCAGATGTTCCTGCGGAGCATGGGGTACGGCGGCATGGCCGCCGTCGTGATCGCGATGGCCGCCTCGCTCACCATCCTCCCCGCCGTGCTGGTCCTGCTCGGCCGCCGGATCGACGCCGGCCGCCTCCCCTGGCTGCGCAAGCGTGGCGTGGGGGTGGCCGACGCGCGTGGTCGCTGGGCTGCGCTGGCCCGCGGCGTGATGCAGCGGCCGGTGGCCGTCCTCGCCGTCACGATCGTGGTCCTGCTCGCCGTCGCCTCGCCGTTCCTCGGCGTCCGGTGGGGGAGCGTCGACGACCGGGTGCTGCCCCCGGACGCGCCGGCGCACGTCGCCGCCGACAAGCTGCTCGCCTTCGGGCCCGAGACCTCGACCGCGAGCGCGCTGCTCCGGGACGCCGACCCCGCTGCCGTCCAGGGCTACCTGGCCGACGTACGGGCGCTCGGTGACGGGGTGACCGCCGACGTCGTCGCCCAGCAGGGTGAGACGACCCTGGTGCACGTCAGCTGGCCGGGCAACAGCCAGACCGAGGCCTCCCAGGACGTCGTCCGCGACCTGCGCGAGATCGACCCCGCCGGCGGCACCGCGCTGGTCGGCGGCCTGACCGCCGACACCGTCGACCTGATCGACTCGGTCGGCGCTCACCTGCCCTGGATGGGGCTGATCGTGGTCGCCGTGATGCTGGTGCTGCTGTTCGTCGCCTTCGGCTCCCTGGTGCTGCCGGTCAAGGCGGTGGTGATGAACGCCTTCTCGATCACCGCCTCGTTCGGCGTCATCACCTGGATCTTCAGCGACGGGCACCTGGCCGACCTGCTCGGCTTCACCCCGCAGGGCTACCTCGACGCGACCAACCCGATCCTGATGCTCGCCATCCTGTTCGGCCTCTCGATGGACTACGAGGTGTTCCTGCTCTCGCGGGTCCGCGAGCAGTGGGACCGCACCGGCGACAACGACGTGGCCGTGGCCACCGGCGTGCAGAAGACCGGCCGGATCATCACCAGCGCCGCGGTGCTGCTGGCGGTCGTGATCGGCGCGTTCGCGACCAGCGGCATCGTCTTCATGAAGATGCTCGGCGTCGGGATGCTCGTCGCCCTGCTGATCGACGCGACCGTCGTGCGCGCCCTGATGGTGCCGGCGACGATGAAGCTGCTGGGGCGCTGGAACTGGTGGGCGCCGGCCCCGCTGCGTCGCTGGTGGGACCGCTACGGCTTCCGCGAGGAGGAGGGCGGGGACCGGAGCGCGACCGACCCGGTGGCCGCGGGCGTGTGATCCCCCGGCACCGGCCGCGCGGCCGCCTGGGTGACGTGCTTGTCACCGACGTCGGGTAGAAACGTCTGCGTGTCCTCGTTCTCGGCCCCCGGATACCCGGCCCCCGGCGCCAGGATCGGGCGGTTCCTGATCCTGGACCAGCTCGGTCAGGGTGGCATGGGCGTCGTCTACCGGGCGCGCGAGGAGAACCTCGGGCGCGAGGTCGCGCTCAAGATCGTCGCGCCGCTCTTCGCGCACGACCCGGAGTTCCGGGAGCGGTTCACCCGGGAGGCGCGGGCCCAGGCCTCCCTGGACTCCTCGCACGTCGTCGCCGTCTACGCGCACGGTGAGGAGGACGGCTACCTCTACATCGCCAGCCAGCTGGTCGTCGACGGCGACCTCGGCCGGCTGATCCGCACGGCCGGCGTCCCGCCGCTGCCGGACGCGCTCGACGTGATCGAGCAGGTGGCCAGCGGGCTCTCCGACGCGCACGAGGCGGGCCTGATCCACCGCGACATCAAGCCGGGCAACGTGCTCGTCCGGCTGCGCGGCGGGGCCATCCGTGCCTACCTCGCCGACTTCGGCATCGCCCGTCGGGTGGACGCCGACGCGACCCGCTTCGGCTCCGCGGCCGTCGGTACGCCGTCCTACATGGCCCCCGAGCTGCACGGCGGCGCTCCCGCGAGCGTCGCCACCGACATCTACTCGCTCGGCTGCCTCCTGTGGGTCGCCCTGAGCGGCACGCCGCCCTACCAGGGCAGCAGCGAGTACCAGATCATCGGCGGCCACATCGGTGCGCCGGTCCCGCAGCTGCCCGGCGACGGGCCGATGGTCCAGGCCACCAACCGGATCCTGCGGATCGCGATGGCCAAGGAGCCGGCGCAGCGCTACGCGTCCGCCGCGGCCATGCGCGCGGACCTCCAGGCCGCGCTGCGGATGCCGTCCCAGGCGGGCTCGGCGATGCCCGCGCCGCCTGCCGGCACCGTGCTCCGGCCGCTCACGCCGACCGGGTCCCGGACACCCACCGGGGGCCCGACGCCCACCCCCAGCCGGATGCCGACCGTCCCGCCGCCGTCCTGGCAGTCCCACCCGACCCCGACCGGACCGCCGCGCCGAGCGTCCTCGAAGCGGCTCTGGATCGGCGTCGGCACCGCAGCCGTGCTCGCGCTCGCCGTCGGCGTCGGCGCGGCGATCGCGGTGGGCCAGGGGGACGGCGGTGGCGACCCGGCGCCCGACCCGGCCGCCGCGTTCCTCGACCTGCCGGCCGACCAGATCCTGACCGACTCCGAGAAGGAGATGAAGGTCCTCGACTCCGCACGGGTGCAGGGCTCCTTCCTCCAGGACGGGTCCCGCCTGGTGGTCGACCTGGTGGTCACGACCGAGGGCGACTGCCACGGCACCATGAAGCAGGAGGGCGCGGGCGAGATCGAGATGCTCCGCGTCGGCGACCGCGTCTTCGTCAAGCCCGACCAGCAGTTCCTCACCAGCGCCTCGGGCGCCGGCGTCGACGCGTCCACCGCCCAGCTGCTGCAGAACGCGCTGCACGGCCGGTGGCTGGAGTTCCCGAAGGACGAGAACACCAACGACCTCACCAAGATCTGCGACCTCGACGAGCAGCTGGAGCGGGACGGCCGCGAGGACGCGACCGCCACCGACGTCGGCACCGTCGAGGTCAACGGCAAGCAGACCGTGAAGATCGAGCTCACCGAGGGAACCAACTTCGAGGCCTACTACGTCCAGGTGGACGAGCCCCACTACACGCTGCGCGTCGACGAGTCCCGGACCGGCGACGAGACCCTGGACTACTCCGAGTTCGACGCGACCCCGCCGATCGAGCTGCCGCCCGCCGACGACTCGGCCACCCTCGATCAGCTGATCAGCGAGATCTCCGGCTAGCTCGTCAGGCGTTCTCCTTGCGGAAGACCGCGGTGCCCCACCACAGCGCGAGCGCGAACAGCGCCACGGTCCAGCCGACGCCCCACAGCATCGAGGCGTCGAAGTCGCCGAAGAACGACGCGCGCACGGCGTCGACCACGTGCTTGATCGGCATGAAGTCGCTGAGCCGGTCGAGCCACCCCGCGCCGAGGCTCATCGGCAGCAGGATCCCGCTCAGCAGCAGCACCGGCATCATCACCACGTTGATGATCGGCGCCATCACGTCCTCGCTCTTGGTCGTCAGCGCCAGCGCGTTGGACGCCGCCGCGCACGACCCGCCGAGCAGCAGGGTGAGCACCACCCCGAGCACGGTGCCGGGCACCGACGCGTCCATCCCCAGCGCGAGCCCGAGGACGACGAGGATCACCGCCTGCACGAAGAGCTGGAGCAGGTCGCGCCACAGCCGCCCGACCAGCAGGGCCGACCGGTGGGCCGGGGTGACCCGCTCCGCCTCGATCACGCCCTCGCGCCACTCGCCGATGAGGGAGAAGCCCGCGAAGAAAGCGCCGAAGATGCCGAGCTGCACGAGCATCCCGGGCACGAACCAGGTGTAGGCGTTGCCGCCGAGCTGCTTGATGAGCGGCTCGAGCAGCGGCCCGAAGAGCAGCAGGTAGAGGACGGGCTGCAGCATGCCGATGATCACCCAGGCCGGGTTGCGGAGGTTCATCCGCAGCTGCCGGTTGAAGACGATCCAGGACTCCCGGACGAACGTGGTCACTGGTGGGCTCCTTCGTGCTCGAGCTCGACGGCCGCGGCGTTCTCGGTGGCGGCCTCGGCGTCGCGGAGGGTGCGGCCGGTCAGGGTGAGGAAGACGTCGTCGAGGGTCGGCCGGACCACCTCGATCGACTCCAGCGAGACCGATGCGGCGTCGAGGTCGCGCAGCAGGCCGGGCACGGCCTTGCCCGCCCGCGCCACCCGGCCGCGGACGTGGTGGCCCTCGACCTCGACCTCGTCGCTGATCGTCGCGAGCTTGTCGCGGGCGACCGCGACCTCCTCGTCGGTCACGACCTCGAGGTCGACCAGGTCGCCGGCCACCGACGCCTTGAGGTTGTCCGCGGTGTCGCTCGCCACGATCTCGCCGCGGTCGATGATCACGATCCGGTCGGCGAGGGCGTCCGCCTCGTCGAGGTAGTGGGTCGTCAGGAAGATCGTCGCGCCCTCCTTGTCGCGCAGGTCGCCGATGTGCTCCCACAGGTTGATCCGCGCCTGGGGGTCGAGACCGGTCGTCGGCTCGTCGAGGAAGACGAGTGACGGGGAGTGGATCAGCGCCATCGCGATGTCGAGCCGCCGCTTCTGCCCGCCGGACATGTTCCGCGGCATCCGCCGCCACAGCCCCTCGAGCTGGAGCCGGTCGAACAGCTCCTGGCCCTTGGCCACGGCGTCGCGCCGCGACATCCCGTAGAGCATCCCGTGGTCGACGACCTCGTCGCCGGCGTAGGCGCCCGAGAACGTCGAGCCGACCTGGGAGCAGTAGCCGATGCTGCGCCGTACGTCGACCGGCTGGGTCGCGACGTCGTAGCCGGCCACCGTCGCCGTGCCCGCCGTGGGCTTGAGCAGCGTGGTGAGCATCCGCAGCGTGGTGGTCTTGCCGGCCCCGTTGGGCCCGAGGAAGCCGACGACCTCGCCCTCCGCGACGTCGAGGTCGACGCCGCGCACGGCCGGCACCTCCTTGCGCTGCTTGCCCCTGCCGGTGTGGAAGGTCTGCACGAGTCCGCGTGCACGAATCATCGGTGGCTCCCTGTTCTCGATCGCCGCGCCTGCACCCATCCCAGACCATCGCACCGACACCGATTCATCGGTGGGGAATGCGCCGGTGCCACGACCGGTTGCGGCCGTACATGACCACCGAAGCCGCCGCCCGCGTCTCGCGCTCCACCGTGGGGCTGCGCAGCGAGCGCGGGCCGATCCTCGGGTCGGTGATGCTGAGCATCGCCCTGGTCGCGATCGACACCACGATCCTCGCCACCGCGGTGCCGGCGATCGTGGGCGACCTGGGCGGCTTCACGCAGTTCCCCTGGCTGTTCTCGACCTACCTGCTGGCGCAGGCCGTCACCACGCCGATCTACGGCAAGCTCGCCGACGTCTTCGGGCGCAAGCCGCTGATGATGGCCGGCATCGGGCTGTTCATGGTCGGGTCGGTGTTCTGCGCGCTGGCGTGGAGCATGACCGCCCTGATCGTCGCCCGGGCGGTCCAAGGCCTCGGCGCCGGGGCCATCCAGCCGACCGGCATGACGATCATGGGCGACATCTACTCGGTCGCCGAGCGGGCGGTCGCGCAGGGCTACATCGCCAGCGTCTGGGCGATCTCGGCGGTCGTCGGGCCGACCCTCGGCGGCCTGCTCTCCGAGCACGCCTCGTGGCGCTGGATCTTCTGGATCAACATCCCGCTGGGCCTGGTCGCCGCCGTCATGCTGCAGCGCCGCTTCACCGAGTCCGCGGAGCACGCGACGACCACCCGGCGCCCGATCGACGGGCTCGGTGCGACGCTGCTCGCCGGCGCGGCCGGCCTGCTGCTGCTCGGGTTGCTCGAGGGCGGCATCCGGTGGGCCTGGGACTCGCCCGCCTCGATCGGCATCTTCGCCGGCGCGGTCGTCCTCACCCTCCTCTTCGCGTACGTCGAGTCGCGCGCCGCCGACCCGGTGCTGCCCCCGTGGGTGTTCGGCAACCGGGTGCTCAACGCGGCGACGATCGGCGCGTTCGTCGTCGGGACGGTCATGCTCGGCGTGACGTCGTACGTCCCGGTCTACGCGCAGCGGGTGCTGGGCTCGGGCGCCGTCGTCGCCGGCCTCGCCGTCGCCGCCCTGGCGATCGGCTGGCCGATCGCGGCGAGCACCGCCGGCCGGTTCTACCTGCGGCTCGGGTTCCGGCCCTGCCTGCTCGCCGGCTCGGTGTTCGGGGTGGCCGGTGCCGGGCTGCTGACCCTCGCCGACCCGGGCAGCTCGGTGCTCCTGATGGCGGCCGGCTGCCTCGTGCTGGGCCTGGGGCTGGGCTACGTCGCGAGCCCGAGCATCGTCGCCGCGCAGTCGGCGGTCGTGTGGAGCAAGCGCGGCGTCGCCACCGGCACCAACATGTTCGCGCGGTCGGTCGGCAGCGCGGTGGGCGTCGCGGTGTTCGGCGCGATCGCCAACGCCGCCGTGGTGTCCCGCACCGGCGGGGACCCGGGGGACGTCGAGCTCGACAGGCTGCCGGTCGACGTACTCCAGCCGGCGCTGCACGCCGTCTTCCTCGCCGTCGCGGCGTGCGCGGTGCTGCTTGTGCTCGCCGGCCTGCTGATGCCGTCCCGCTTGGACGATCCGACGGAGCCGGGGTCTGCTACCGGCGAGTAGAGTCGCGCCCATGAAGCGCGACATCTACGACGAGGACCACGAGGCGTTCCGCGAGTCGGCACGGACCTGGATCGAGCGTTCGGTCGTCCCCAACAGCGAGAAGTACATCCAGGAGAAGTCGCTCCCGCGCGAGTTCTGGCTGGACGCCGGGTCCCAGGGCATGCTCGGCCTGGCGATCCCCGAGGAGTACGGCGGCGCCGGCGCCGACGACTTCCGCTTCAACGCGGTCCTCACCGAGGAGATGGCGAAGGTCGGCGCGTGGATGCCGACCTGCGTGGGCATCCACGCCGACATCACCGCGCCCTACATCGTCGAGCTCGGCACCGAGGAGCAGAAGCAGCGCTGGCTCCCGGGCGTCGCGGCGGGTGAGATCCTGCTCGGCATCGGCATGACCGAGCCGTCCGGCGGCTCCGACCTCGCCGCGCTGAAGACCACCGGTGTCCGCGACGGCGACGAGTGGGTCATCAACGGCTCCAAGACGTTCATCACCAACGGCTACTCCGGCGACCTGATCGTCACCGCCGTGCGCACCGACCCGGAGAAGGGCCCCAAGGGCATCACCCTCTTCGGCATCGAGGCGACCAAGGAGGGCTTCAGCCGCGGCCGCAAGCTCGACAAGGTCGGCATGGAGGAGTCCGACACCTCCGAGCTGTTCTTCGAGAACGTCCGCTGCACCGACGACGACATCATCGGCGAGCTCAACATGGGCTTCATCCACATGATGCAGAAGCTCCCGCAGGAGCGGATCGCCTGCGCGATCGCCAACACCCACCACGCGAAGCAGATCCTCGGCGAGACGATCCAGTACGCCAAGGACCGCCAGGCGTTCGGGCAGTCGATCGGCCGCTTCCAGCACATCAAGTTCCTGCTCGCCGAGCTGGTCACCCAGGTCGAGGTGTGCGAGGCCTACATGGACAAGTGCGTCAAGGCGCACGCCGAGGGCCAGCTCACCGCGGTCGAGGCGGCCAAGGCCAAGTGGTGGTCCTCGCAGATGCAGAACGAGGTCATCGACCACTGCGTCCAGATCCACGGCGGCTACGGCTTCATGAACGAGTACCGCGTCGCCCGCGCCTGGCGCGACGCCCGGGTCACCAAGATCTGGGCCGGATCCAATGAGATCATGAAGGAGCTCATCGGCCGCGAACTCGGCTTCTGAGCCGCGTCGCGCGCCGCGCGCCGGATCGCCGCTGTAACTCAGTGTTAGGTCCGCTCCCGCGGACTTACGTCCACTCCCTCGGTGCTGTGACTGGTCACAGCACCGAGGGAGTGGTCATTTCGCCGAGGTAGCACGCAACTCCCGGGGAGCGGACGTAACACTGAGTTACTCGACTACTCGCCGAGCGGCGCCACGTCGCACACCGATGCCCGCAGCGGCGAGCTGCCGCTGATCGGGTCGCTGGGCGACTGGCGCAGGACGAGGTTGAGGTTGGCGCTGCCGGGGCCGTACGGCGGGTAGCCCGGCAGGCCCAGCTCGTCGCAGGCCTGCCACCAGCCGTGCTGGGCGAAGACGACCTGCGGGTCGAGGCTGTGGTTGAGCTTGGCGCGGGCCCGGATGCTGCCGTGCGGGGTGTCCAGGGAGACCCAGTCGCCGCTCGCGATGCCGCGGGCGGCGGCGGTGTCGGGGTGGAGCTCGAGCTGGGGGTCGCGCTGGCTCTTGCGCAGCGCGGCCACCTGGCGGTGCTGGCTCTCGCAGAAGAACAGCGACTTCGCGCAGCTGAGGACCAGCGGGAAGCGGTCGGCGAGGTCGGGCCGCGAGCGGGGGCTGACCGGCGGCTCCTCGAACGCCGGCAGCGGGTCGTAGCCGTGCGCGGCCAGCGTCGAGGAGTAGAGCTCGACCCGGCCCGACGGGGTGGTGAAGCCGGTCTCGGCGTACTTGCGGTGCCGGGTCGTCAGCGGCACCCGCACCCCTTCCGGGTGCTCCCGCAGCTGCTCCAGCGTGATCCCGCTCGGCTCGAGCTGGTGGCGCCAGGCCGCGTCGATGTCGCCGTCCCAGAACGCGTCGCCGAGGCCGAGCCGGGTCGCGAGGGCGAACACGATCTGGAGGTCCGACCGCGCCTCGCCGCGCGGCTCGACCAGCGGCGTGCGGAGCTGGACCAGGGACTGCGCCTCCTGGCTGATCTCGAAGCCCATCCGCAGCGCCTCGGACTCGAACGGCGTGGCGACGGGCAGCACGATGTCGGCGAGCTCGGCCGTCGGGCTGAGGAACAGGTCGGCGTGGGCGAAGAAGTCGAGGCTGCTCAGCGCGTCGCGGCCGCGGGCGCTGTCGCCGTGGGCCATCACCGGGTTGCCGCCGAAGCTCATCAGGGCGGTGACCCGGCCGTCGAGCGCGGCGGCGTAGAGGTCCTGCCCGCCGGCGAACCCGAACCGCGCCGGACCCAGCGGCCGCTCGTCGACGCCGATCGTCGGCAGCCGCTCCGGCGGGAGGAGCTCGCGGCCGTCGACCGGGTTGGCCGGCACCGCCTCGAACAGGACGTTGCCGCCGCGGGCGTCGATGCTGCCGGTCAGGGCGTAGAGCACGTCGATCGCCCGCACGGTCTGGGTCGTCCCGGTGTGCTGCTCCAGGCCGCTCCAGGTGTAGAACGCGACCGGCCGCGCCTGCCACAGGGTCTCCGCGGTCGCGACGATCTCGGCGGCCGGGACCCCCGTGATCTCCTCCGCGACCTCGGGCGGGTACGCCGCGCACCGGGCAGCGAGCAGGTCCCACACCCGCTCGCCGTCCACCAGGTCCTCGGCGTTGGTCCAGTCGCGGACGAAGTCGGCGTCGTACCAGCCGTTCTCGATCATCACGTGGACCAGCGACAGCGCCAGGGCGGCGTCGGTGCCGGGGCGCACCCGGAGCCAGTGGTCGGCCCGGGCGGCGGGCCCGGCCTTCCGCGGGTCGACCACGACCAGCTTGGCGCCGCGTGCAACCGCCGCGACGGTGCTGGTCGCGTGCGAGAGCCGCGCCACCGACGGGTTGTAGCCCCAGAACAGGATGCAGCCGGCGTTCTCGAGGTCGGGCGGGTAGCCGCCCGGGACCGGCGCCCCGAACGTGTAGAGCGGCGCGAAGAAGCGCCCCCAGCCGCACAGCTCCATGTAGTTGCTGAAGTTGGGGCTGCCGAAGGCGCGGACCAGCCGCTGCACCCAGTCGATCGCGTCGCTGATCGCGGAGGTGGAGGGGGAGCTGGAGCTGAACGCCACCGACCCGGGCCCGCCCGAGGCGGCGGCCGCGGTGAGCCGCTCGGCGATGGTGTCCAGCGCCTCGTCCCAGGTGATCTGCTCCCAGCCCGGGTCGGCGGCCCCCTTGGGCGCCGTACGCCGCAACGGGTGGAGCACCCGGGTCGGGTGGGCGACGATCTCGGGCGCCGCCTTCCCCTTGAGGCACAGCGCCTGGCCGGTGGGGTGCGACGGGTCGGGCCGGAGCGAGATCAGCCTGCCGTCCTCGACCTCCGCCAGCGCCCCGCAGCGCGAGACGCACAGCGGGCAGAACGTCGGGACCAGGTCCGCAACCACAGCGCGATTGTGGACCTCCGCTCCCTCCCCGGCAATGGGCCGGCGCCTAGGCTCGCGCGCATGACCACCGCGCCGACCACCGACCTCGCCGGCATCGACGACCTGCTCACGCCGGAGGAGCTCGCGGTGCGCGCCACGGTCCGCCGGTTCTGCGCCGACCGGGTCGACGACCACGTCGCCGACTGGTTCGAGCGCGGCGAGATCGACGACGTCCGCGGGCTGACCAAGGAGCTGGGCTCCCTGGGGCTGCTCGGGATGCACCTGGAGGGCTACGGCTGTGCCGGCATGTCCGCGGTGCAGTACGGCATCGCCTGCCTCGAGCTCGAGGCGTCGGACTCCGGCATCCGCTCGCTGGTGTCGGTGCAGGGTTCGCTCGCGATGTATGCCGTCTGGCGCTGGGGGAGCGAGGAGCAGAAGCAGGAGTGGCTGCCGCGGATGGCGGCCGGTGACGCGATCGGCTGCTTCGGGCTCACCGAGCCCGACGCCGGCTCCGACCCCGGCAGCATGCGCACCCGGGCTCGCCGCGACGCGTCGGGGGACTGGGTGCTCGACGGGCGGAAGATGTGGATCACCAACGGCTCGGTCGCCGACGTGGCGGTGGTCTGGGCGCAGACCGACGAGGGGGTCCGCGGGTTCGTCGTACCGACCGACAGCCCGGGGTTCTCCGCCCCGGCGATCAAGCACAAGATGTCGCTGCGCGCGTCGGTCACGAGCGAGCTGGTGCTGGACGGCGTACGGCTGCCGGCGGCGGCCGCGTTCCCGGAGGTGCGCGGGCTGAAGGGTCCGCTGAGCTGCCTCAGCGAGGCGCGGTTCGGGATCGTGTGGGGCTCGCTCGGCGCGGCGCGGTCGTCGCTCGAGGCCGCGCTGGCCTACGCCGGGCAGCGCACCCAGTTCGGCAAGCCCATCGCGGCGTACCAGCTCACCCAGCAGAAGCTGGTCGAGATGGACCTGGAGTACACCAAGGGCATGCTGCTCGCCCTGCACCTCGGGCGCCGCAAGGACGCCGGCACGCTCACCCCCGAGCAGGTGAGCCTGGGCAAGCTGAACAACGTCCGCGCGGCGCTGGAGATCTGCCGCACCGCGCGGACGGTGCTCGGCGCCAACGGGATCTCGCTGGAGTTCCCGGTCATCCGGCACGCCAACAACCTGGAGTCGGTGCTGACCTACGAGGGCACCGTCGAGATGCACACTCTCGTCCTCGGCCAGGCGCTGACCGGGATCGCCGCCTTCCGCTGACGGCGGCCCGCGGCACGGAGCTCCTGCGGATCAGGCGAGGGCCGAGATCCGGCGCAACAGGTCGTAGCTCGGGAACTGCGTGTCCCTGACCTTGTCGATGAGGATGTCCGCGTAGGCCTGGATCTCCTCGGGTCCGAGGATCCCCTCGACCATGTCCATCATCGTGGACGACGGATAGGGGTCCGCCTCGATCTTCTCCAGCAGGACCAGCGCCACCTGGTGGTGCAGGTCGACCTCGTTCGGCATGTGATCTCCTCCCTCTCCCCGGAGCAGATACCCCTGCCGAGGGTTCTCAACCGACGACCCGCACCTGCAGCGCCACCCAGGCGTCCACCCGGACGCGCGGGTCGTCGAGCGAGGCGCCGAGGAGCGCCTCGATGTGCTCGATCCGGTTGCGGACGGTGTTGCGGTGCACGCCGAGGTCGGCGGCGGTCTCGCCGCGCGAGCCGTGCCGGCGCAAGAACACTGCGAGCGTCTCCAGGAGGACCGGATCGTCGGCGAGGGGCGCGAGGAAGGAGCGGGAGAAGGCCGCCGCTCGCTCCGGGCCCAGCACTCCGACGACGCCGGCGTCCGCGAGGTCGTCCCAGGTCCGGACCGGGACCGACCGGGTCGCGGCCGCCAGGGCGTGCCGCGCCGTCTCGAGGCCGGCCGCGCAGTCCTCGAGCGGGACGGCGCCGCCCACCCCGACGAGCAACCCGCGCTCGCCGAGCGCCGCGGCCAGCCCGGGTGCGCGGCGGGTCGCGGCGACCACGACCAGCTCGTCGTCGACCACCGCGCCCAGGTGCCGCTCGTCCTCGAGCGCGGCGAGCGCGTCGTCGAGCCCCTCGGCCGGCCCGCGGGCCCGCAGCACCCGGACCTCCCGCGGCAGCCGCGGCCGGACGCCGCCCGCCTCGCCCGCAGCGTCCAGCACGATCCGCGCGGTGCGGGCGTCCCCGGCGACCAGGAGCTCGACGGCACGGGCGCGCAGCCGCCGGTCGCTGCCGCGGCGCTCCTGGCGGCGCTCGAGACCGAGGCCCAGCAACGACACCGCGGCGGTGATCGCCACCCGGTCGACGTCGCCGGCGCGCCCCGGCAGGAACACCGCGAGCCAGGCCTCCGGCCGGGACCGTACGCCGAGCGGGCGGACCACCGTCGTGCCCGCCCCGCTGGACACGCTCGCCGCCGCCCGCAGGCCCCGTGCCTGGATCCGCTCGACCTCCGTGCGCACCAGGTCGGGCGCCAGGTCCGGCACGCGCGGACCCCACGGGCCGTCGACCGGTGTCCCGTCGCGGGTCACCGTCATCGCCGCCCCGTCCACCAGCGCGGCGAGCCGCCGGACGACGGCCGGTGCGGCGTCGACCTCGAGCGCGGCTTGGGTCAGGGCGCGCTGCGCGTCCGCCGCCCGGCGGGCGGTGTGCTCGCGCTCGGCGTCGAGGAGGGCGGCGGCAGCGCGGGAGACCGCGACGAACGTGGTCGGGCGCGGCACCTCGAACAGGCCCAGGTCGTGCTCCTCGCACGCCCGGACCAGGGCCCGCGGCGGGCGCTGGTGCGTGAGGCCGACGGCCAGGCCGAGGGCCGCCACCCCCGCAGCGGCCAGGCGCGCGACGTACGGCCGCCACTGCGCGCGCCAGCCCTTCGTCTCGAGTCCGGTGGTGAGGAGGACCTCGCCACCCTCCAGGTAGGGCGTCGGGTCCGTCAGCTCGCTGGTCGCGACCCACCGGACCTCGGCCGCGGCGTCGGCCAGGTGCACCGGCGTCAGCGCCAGCTCCGGCTGCGCCAGCAGGTCGGCCACCGTCACCACACTGCCAGTCTCGCACAACTGAGGTGTCTCGATTGTGCAGAGTGATCATGGCGTCACGGGGTCCGGGCTCCTACCGTCGGAGCGTCAGCTCATCGACCCAGGAGCCCGCCATGACCGCCGACACCGCGACCGCGCCGCCCGACGTGGGCGGCCCGCACCTCCCGCAGGAGCGCCGCCTCGTCACCGAGATCCCCGGGCCCCGGTCCCGCGAGCTCGCGGCGCGCAAGGACGGCGCCGTCAGCCGGGCCGTCGGCACCATGCTGCCGGTCTACACCGTCGCTGCCGGGGGCGGCGTCGTCGTCGACGTCGACGGCAACTCGCTCATCGACCTCGGCTCCGGCATCGCCGTCACGACCGTCGGCAACAGCCACCCGGAGGTCGCCGCGGCCGTCGCGGCCCAGGCCGGGGCGTTCACCCACACCTGCTTCATGATCACGCCGTACGACGGCTACGTGCGGGTCGCCGAGGCGCTGAACCGGCTGACGCCCGGCGACCACGACAAGCGCACCGCGCTGTTCAACTCCGGCGCCGAGGCGGTCGAGAACGCGGTCAAGATCGCGCGCTCGTTCACCGGCAAGCAGGCCGTCGTCGCGTTCGACCACGGCTACCACGGCCGCACCAACCTGACCATGGCGCTGACCGCGAAGAGCATGCCCTACAAGAGCGGCTTCGGGCCGTTCGCGCCCGAGGTCTACCGCGCTCCGATGTCCTACCCCTTCCGCGACGGCGAGGTCGACGGGCCGGCCGCGGCGCGCCGCGCGATCGACATCATCGAGAAGCAGGTCGGCGCCGCCAACCTGGCCGCCGTCGTGATCGAGCCGATCCAGGGCGAGGGCGGGTTCGTCGTCCCCGCGCCGGGGTTCCTGCCGGCGCTCGCCGAGTGGTGCCGGGCCAACGGCGTGGTCTTCGTCGCCGACGAGGTGCAGACCGGCTTCGCGCGCACGGGCGACCTGTTCGCCTGCGAGCACGAGGGCGTCGTCCCCGACCTGATCGTGACGGCCAAGGGGATCGCCGGCGGCATGCCGCTGGCGGCGGTCACCGGCCGCGCGGAGATCATGGACGCCCCGCACGCCGGCGGGCTCGGCGGCACCTACGGCGGCAACCCGGTGGCGTGCGCCGCGGCGCTGGCGGTCATCGACGCGATCGAGGAGGAGGGTCTCGTCGACCGCGCCCGCGCGATCGGCGCGACGCTGCTCGAGCGGCTCGGCGCCCTCCAGGCCGGCGATCCGCGGATCGGCGACGTCCGCGGCCGCGGCGCGATGGTCGCCGTGGAGCTGGTGCAGCCCGGCACCACCGAAGGCCTTCTCCACGGCCATGAGCCCGACGCCGCGCTCGCCCAGCGGGTGGCGGCTGCCGCGCACGCGCAGGGCCTGGTCGTGCTCACGTGCGGCACCTGGGGCAACGTGCTCCGGTTCCTGCCGCCGCTCTCGATCCCCGACCATCTGCTCGCCGAGGCGCTCGACGTGCTGACCGAGATCTTCCGCGCCGCATGAACCTCGCCGACGCGATCGCGGGGCTCGACCCCAAGCACGGGATCCACGTCGACGGCCGCGGCACGGGGGCCGAGCGGACCTTCGCGGTCGAGGACCCCGCCACCACCGAGGTGATCGCCGAGGTCGCCGACGGGGGTGCGGCCGAGGCGACGGCCGCGGTCGACGCGGCCGCCCGCGCCTTCCCGGCCTGGGCGGCGCAGACCCCGCGCGCCCGGGCAGAGGTCCTGCGCTCGTCGTACGACGCCCTCGTGGCAGAGACCGACCTGCTCGCCGCCCTCATCGTCGCCGAGAACGGCAAGTCGCAGGCGGACGCGCGGGCCGAGGTGGCCTACGCCGCGGAGTTCTTCCGCTGGTTCTCCGAGGAGGCGGTGCGCAGCGAGGGGGACTACGCCGCCGCCCCGGCCAGCGGCACCCGCACCGTGGTGACCCACCGTCCGGTCGGCGTCGCCGCCCTGGTGACGCCGTGGAACTTCCCCGCCGCCATGGCTACCCGCAAGATCGCCCCCGCCCTCGCGGCCGGCTGCACCGTCGTGCTGAAGCCCGCCGCCGAGACCCCGCTGACCGCGCTCGCGATCGTGCGCATCCTGCGCGAGGCCGGCGTGCCCGACGGCGTCGTCAACCTGGTGCCGACCACCGACGCGCCGAGCGTCGTCACCACGTGGCTGGAGGACCCGCGGGTCCGGAAGATCTCGTTCACGGGCTCGACCGCCGTCGGCCGCACCCTGCTGCGCCAGGCCGCCGACCGGGTCGTCAACGCGAGCATGGAGCTCGGCGGCAACGCTGCGTTCGTCGTGACCGCCGACGCCGACGTCGAGGCCGCCGTGGCCGGAGCGATGATCGCGAAGTTCCGCGGCGGCGGCCAGGCCTGCACGGCCGCCAACCGCTTCTACGTCCACGCCGACGTCGTCGAGGCGTTCGTCGCGCTGCTCGGCGCCGAGGTGGAGGCGCTCCGCGTCGGCGCCGGGGCCGATCCAAGCACGCAGATCGGTCCGCTGATCAGCGCGCGGGCCGTGGCCGGCGTACGTGCGCTCGTCGACGAGGCGGTCGCCGCCGGTGCCACCGTCACCCACCGCGCCGCGGCGCCCGAGCAGGGCTGGTTCTACCCGCCGACGGTGCTCACAGGCGTCGCCCCGGACTCACTGATCCTGCGCCAGGAGATCTTCGGCCCGGTCGCGCCGGTCGTGGTCTGGGACGACGAGGAGCAGCTGCTCGCGCAGGTCAACGACACCGAGCTCGGCCTGGCGTCCTACGTGTACGCCGGCCGGCTCCAGGACGCGCTTCGGCTCGCCGAGCGCATCGAGGCGGGCATGGTCGGGGTCAACCGCGGCATCGTCTCCGACCCCGCCGCCCCGTTCGGAGGCCTCAAGCAGAGCGGCCTCGGCCGCGAGGGCGCCCGCGACGGCCTCCGCGCCTTCCAGGAGACCCAGTACTTCAGCGTCGCCTGGGACTGACGCCGACCCGGCGCTTATGTGCAGCTGGATCGCGCCGACCCGGCTCGTGTGTGCGGCCGGATCGCGCCGAGTCGGCTCGTGTGTGCGGCCGGATAGCGCCGAGTCGGCTCGTGTCTTCAAGAGCCGACTCGGCGTCGTGCGCGTGCACATTCGCGCCGACTCGGCGTCGTACGCGTGCACATTCGCGCCGACTCGGCGTCGTACGCGTGCACATTCGCGCCGACTCGGCCGAGTGCATCAGCCCGCGGTGGACCGCCGTACGACGAGCTCGGGCTCGAGGACGATGTCCCGCACCCGGGCGCCGGGCTCGGCGATGACCTCGAGCAGCGCGTCGGCCGCGGCGATGCCGAGCTCCTCGCGGGGCTGGCGCACCGAGCTGAGCGGGATCGCGGCGGACGCGGCGAAGTCGATGTCGTCGTAGCCGATGATCGCGACGTCGTCGGGCACCCGGACTCCCGCCAGGGTGAGCGACTGGAGGACGCCGAGGGCGATCAGGTCGTTGGCGGCGAGGATCGCGTCGGGCCGGGTGCGCTTGCCGAGCCCCATCAGCTCGTCGGCCGTGCTCCGTCCGGCCGCGGCATCCATCCGCGGGGTCTCGACGAACCGCAGCTCGGCGCGCGGCGCGTGCTCGAGCACCTGCTCAGCCCCCTGGAGCCGGTGTTTCACCTGCGGGAGACCCTTCGGGCCGCCGACGAAGGCGATCCGGCGACGGCCGGTGTCGACCAGGTGCTGCGCGGCGAGACGCCCGCCGCGGCGGTCGTCGACGGACACCGAGGAGAACTCCCGCGACCCCGCCCGCCGGTCGACGAACACCACGGCCGTGCCGCGCTCGCGCAGGCGGCGCAGGCGGGGCAGCACCTGACCGACGGGGGTGATCAGCAGGCCGCTGACCCGCTGCTCCTCGAACAGGTCCAGGTAGGTCGACTCCCGTGCCTGGTCCTGGCCGGAGTTGCCGAGGATGAGCGGCCGTCGGTGCTCACCGAGCCGCTCCTCGACACCCTGGGCCACGTCGGTGAAGAACGGGTTGCGTACGTCGAGCACGAGCATGCCGACCGCGCGGTTGGTGCCGGCCCGCAGCTGCCGCGCGGCGTCGTTGCGGATGAAGCCGAGCTCGTCGATGACGCGCAGCACGTGGACGCGGGTCGCCTCGGAGACCTTCTCGGGCCGGTTGAGGACGTTGGACACGGTGCCGAGGGAGACGCCGGCGGCAGCGGCGACGTCCTTCACCGACACGCTGCGACCTCCGGGCCGGCTGCCCTGCCCGGTGAGCTCGATGACCACCTGTTCCTCCTCGTTGTCGGGTCAGACTAGGGGTCCCGGGCCGGGCTGCGGCACGGATTGATTCGTTTCAACTTTGTTTCGCCGAGCCCTTGACGCCTGTGACTGCCGTCACCTAGCGTTCCCGACATCGGTAGTTGAAACCTTTCAACCTCGAATGTCAAGGAGCGACATGCCAGGCACGTGGGAAGCGGGCGAGGGCTGGCCGACGCTCGAGCTGCGCGACGTCGCCAAGTCGTTCGGAGCGGTCGCAGCGCTGCGCTCCGGGACGCTCGTCGTGCACGGCGGCTCGATCCACGCCCTGGTCGGCGAGAACGGCGCCGGCAAGTCCACCCTGGTCAAGATCGTGGCCGGCGTGCACCGCCGCGACGGCGGCGTCTTCCGCTTCCAGGGGCGTGACGTCGACTTCGGCTCCACGGCCGAGTCGAAGGCCAACGGCATCGCGGTCATCTACCAGGAGCCGACGCTCTTCCCCGACCTGTCGGTCGCCGAGAACATCTTCATGGGCCGTCAGCCGCTCCGCGCCGGCCGCCGCATCGACCGCGCACGGATGTACGCCGAGTCCACCGCGCTCTTCGCCCGGCTCGGCGTCGAGATCGACCCGCGGCGCCCGGCGCGCGGCCTGTCGATCGCCGACCAGCAGATCATCGAGATCGCCAAGGCGATCTCGCTCGACGCGGCGCTCCTCGTCATGGACGAGCCGACCGCGGCGCTGAGCGGGGTCGAGGTGGACCGGCTCTTCGCGGTGGCCCGGAGCCTGCGCGACGAGGGTCGCGCGCTGGTGTTCATCTCCCACCGGTTCGACGAGGTCTTCGACCTCTGCGACACGGTGACGGTGATGCGCGACGGCGCCTACGTCTCCACCGATGCGATCGCCGACACCTCGGTCGACCAGATCGTCGCGCGGATGGTCGGGCGCGAGGTCGCCGAGCTCTTCCCGAAGACCCCCGCGGAGATCGGGGACGTGGTCCTCGAGGTCCGCGGGCTCCAGCGCACCGGCGTGTTCCACGACGTCTCCTTCGACGTCCGCGCCGGAGAGATCGTCGCCCTCGCCGGGCTCGTCGGCGCCGGCCGCAGCGAGATCGCCCGCGCCGTCTTCGGCGTCGACCGCTACGACGCCGGCGAGGTGCGCATGGCGGGCCGGCGGGTCCGCCCCGGCAGACCGCGCGCCGCGATCGGCGCCGGGATCGCCTTCGTCCCCGAGGACCGCCGTCAGCAGGGCCTGGTGGTCGACGGGTCGGTCGCGCGCAACGTCGCCTCCGTCGTCCGCGGCCGGCTCGACCGCGCCGGCCTGCTCACCAACCGGATGGAGAACCGGGCGGCGGCGCCGTGGGCCGGGCGGCTCGAGGTGAAGACCAACGCCCTCGACATGGCTGCCACGACGATGAGCGGCGGCAACCAGCAGAAGGTCGTGCTCGCCAAGTGGCTCGCCACCGAGCCGAAGCTGCTGATCGTCGACGAGCCGACCCGCGGCATCGACGTGGGCACCAAGGCCGAGGTCCACCGCCTGCTCTCCGACCTCGCGGGCCAGGGCCTGGCCATCGTGATGATCTCCTCCGAGCTGCCCGAGGTGCTCGGCATGGCCGACCGGGTGCTCGTCGTCCACGAGGGCCGGATCACCGCGGACCTCTCGCGCGCCGAGGCGACGCCCGAGTCCGTGATGCACGCCGCGACCGGTTCGAGCGCAGGTCCGCCCGTCCCGGCCACGAACCGCCAGGAAGTGAAGGCATGAGCACCATCACCCCCGACGCGATCGAGGTCCGCCCGAGCGCGCTGAGCCCGGGCCGCCGCGCGCTGGGCACCGTACTGCGCTCCCGTGAGCTCGCCGTCGCCCTCGTCCTCGTCGCCCTCGTCGCGCTCACCACCACGAAGAGCTCCAGCTTCCTGCTGGGCTCCGACGGCTGGCGCTCGCTGCTGGTGAACCCCTCGATCCTGATCGTGCTGGCCGTCGGCCAGACCGTGGTGATCGTGACCCGCAACGTCGACCTCTCGGTGGGGTCGACCCTCGGGCTGACGGCCTACCTGACCGGTCGCCTCTTCCTCGACACGGGGCTGCCGGCGCCGGTGGTCGTCCTCGTGGCGGTCGCCGCGGGGGCCGGACTGGGCCTGGTCAACGGGATCCTCGTCGCCTTCGGCAAGGTGCCCGCGCTCGTGATCACGCTGGGCACGCTCTACATCTACCGCGGCATCTTCCTCAGCTGGGCCGGCAGCGACCGGGTCAACGCGGGGGACATCCCGTCGGACTTCCTCCGCCTCGGGACCGCCCAGGTCCTCACCGTCCCCGTGCTGACGATCGTCGCGCTCGTCGTCCTCGGACTCGTCGGCTACCACCTGCAGACCGCGCGGTCGGGCCGTGAGCTCTACGCCATCGGCTCGGACCCGGACGCCGCGGTGCTCTACGGCCTTCCGGTCGCCCGCCGGGTGCTCTTCGCGTTCATGGTCTCGGGCGCGCTCGCCGGTCTCGCCGGTGTCTTCTACGTCGCCCGCTACGGCACGGTCAGCTCGAACGCCGGCCTCAGCATCGAGCTCCAGGCGGTCGGCGCCGCAGTCATCGGCGGCGTCGCGATCTTCGGCGGCAGCGGCACGGTCTGGGGTGCGTCCATCGGCGCCGCGCTCCTCGTCACGATCAACAGCGCGCTGCCGGTCCTCGGCATCAGCGACTTCTGGCAGCGCGCCGTCGTCGGCGCCCTGATCCTCGCCGCGGTCGTCCTCGACCGGGTGCTCTCCGCCCGGCAGGCCCGGCGGCTCGCCGTCGCCCGGGACGTCGGACCGGGGCACCTCGTCATCGAACCGAACGCCGGCGCCGGCGACAAGGAGGCCGCTCGATGAGCACCCTCACCGCGGGCACCACGCCGCGCAGCTACCGCTCCTACGCCCGACCGGCCTGGCAGCGCTGGCTCCTCACCCGCGAGGCCGCCGTGATCGCGCTCCTCGTCGCGGTGTTCGCGTGGTCGACCGTCAACGTCCCCAACTTCGACGGCCCGCTCACGCTCTACTACCTCTTCCTCGACATGGCGCCGATCCTGCTGATCGCGCTGCCGATGACCCTGGTCATCGTCACCGGCGAGATCGACCTGTCCGTCGCGAGCGTGGTCGGCCTGAGCTCGGTGCTCGTCGGCGTCTTCCACGCGGACCTCGGGCTGTCCATCCCGCTGGGCGGCCTCCTCGCGATCGTCATCGGCGCGATCGCCGGCGCGGTCAACGGCTTCCTCGTGGCGTACGTCGGCCTTCCCTCGCTCGCCGTCACCATCGGCACCCTGGCGCTCTACCGCGGCATCGCCGTGGGCCTGCTCGGCACCAAGGCCGTGACCGACTTCCCCGAGAAGTGGACCGACCTCGCCAAGCAGCGGATCGTCGAGGGCGGCTCCTACCCCGTCGTGCTCATCCCGATCGCCGTCCTCGTCGTCGTGTTCGCGATCCTGCTGCACTTCACGTCGTTCGGTCGCGGGATCTTCGAGGTGGGCCTCAACGACGAGGCGGCCCGCTTCACCGGGGTCGACGTCGAGCGGACCAAGTTCTGGCTCTTCGTGATGACCGGTGCGGTCTCGGCGTTCGCCGGCATCTACTACACCCTGCGCTACGGCAGTGCCCGCGGCGACAACGCCAACGGCATGGAGCTCCAGGTCATCGCCGCCGTCCTGCTCGGAGGCGTCTCGATCTTCGGGGGCCGCGGTGCGCTGCACGGCGTCGTCGCCGGCGTGCTCCTCATCGGCGTCATCTCCAGCGCCATGCGCCTGGAGGACCAGACCGTCAACAAGATCAACATCGTGATCGGAGCGCTGCTCGTGCTCTCCGTGATCTCCACCAGCTTCCTCGCCTGGGCCTCGGGACTGCGCTCGGCGAGGAGATGGCCGTGGCCCCAGAGGTCCCGGCCGGACGGCGCCGCCCAGCGGCCGCAGTCCTGACCACGCCCAACGAAAGGTAGCGCCAACCATGAAGTTCCAGAGTCGACGGGCCGCCACCCTGGCCGCGGTCGCCCTGGTCGCCAGTCTCGGTCTGACCGCTTGCGGTGGGAACGACGACGACGGCGGCAGCAGCGGCGGCGGGGACGTCCAGATCACGATGCTCCCCAAGAACCTCGGCAACCCCTACTTCGACACCAGCACCGCCGGCTCGGAGAAGGCCGCCGACGAGTTCGGCGGCTCGATCGACGAGGTCGGCCCCGACACCGCCACACCGGACGCGCAGGTGCCGTTCATCAACACCGCCGCGCAGCAGGGCGTCGACGCGCTCGTCGTCTCGGCCAACGACCCCGAGGCCATCTGCGACGCGCTCACCGAGGCGAGCGACGCCGGGACCTCGATCGTCACCTTCGACTCCGACACCAACCCCGACTGCCGCGACATCTTCGTCAACCAGGCGAGCCCCGAGGGCATCGCCAAGGCGCAGGTCGACCTGATCGCCGACCAGATCGGCGACTCCGGCCAGATCGCGATCCTCTCGGCCGCGGCCAACGCGACCAACCAGAACACCTGGATCGACATGATGAAGGACGAGCTCGCGGCCAACCACCCGGACATCGAGCTCGTCGACACCGTCTACGGCGACGACGACGACCAGAAGTCGTTCCAGGAGGCGCAGGGCCTGCTCGCCAAGCACCCCAACCTCAAGGGCATCATCTCGCCGACCACCGTCGGCATCGCCGCGGCCGGCCGCTACCTGTCGGGCTCGAGCTACAAGGGCAAGGTCCAGCTGACCGGCCTGGGCACCCCGAACCAGATGAAGGCGTACGTCAAGGACGGCACCGTGAAGGCCTTCGCGCTGTGGAACCCGGCCGACCTGGGCTACCTGGCGGCGTACGCCA
>DATMHR010000035.1:0-20638 GCA_035554955.1 Nocardioides sp.
TCGGGCTCGGAGTCCGGAGGACGTCGCTACTCGCCGTTCACGATCAACGTCGAGCGGCTCAAGCCGTGGCACACGCTGAGCGGGCGGCAGACGTTCTACCTCGACCACGACTGGATGGCCGAGCTCGGCGAGGGGTTGCCGGTCTACCGGCCGCCGCTCAACATGGCGGCGCTGTTCGACGAGCCCGCCCTCGGTGACGTGGCCGCCGAGCACGAGGGCAAGCAGATCACCTTCGCCGACACCCAGGCCGCCCCGCAGCCGGTGATCACCTCCCCGGAGTGGTCGGGCTCGGAGTCCGGAGGACGTCGCTACTCGCCGTTCACGATCAACGTCGAGCGGCTCAAGCCGTGGCACACGCTGAGCGGGCGGCAGACGTTCTACCTCGACCACGACTGGATGACCGAGCTCGGCGAGGCGCTGCCCGTCTACCGGCCACCGCTCAACATGGGGGCGCTGTTCAGCGAGCCGGACGTCGGTGACGTCGGCGAGCTGGGGGTGACCGTGCGCTACCTGACGCCGCACAACAAGTGGTCGATCCACTCCGAGTACCAGGACAACCTGTTCATGCTGTCGCTCTCCCGCGGCGGCCAGACGATCTGGATGAGCGAGGTCGACGCGGCCAAGGTGGGGGTCGCCGACAACGACTGGATCGAGGCGGTCAACCGCAACGGGGTCGTCGTGGCGCGGGCGATCGTCTCCCACCGGATGCCCGAGGGCACCGTCTACATGCACCACGCGCAGGACCGCCTGATCGACGTACCCCTCAGCGAGACGTCGGGCAACCGCGGCGGCATCCACAACTCCCTGACCCGGCTGCTGATCAAGCCGAGCCACGTGATCGGCGGCTATGCGCAGCTGTCCTTCGCGTTCAACTACCTGGGCCCGACCGGGAACCAGCGCGACGAGGTGACGGTGATCCGCAAGCGGTCGCAGGAGGTGACCTACTGATGAAGGTCATGGCGCAGATGGCCATGGTGATGAACCTGGACAAGTGCATCGGCTGCCACACCTGCTCGGTCACCTGCAAGCAGGCGTGGACCAACCGGGCCGGCACCGAGTACGTCTGGTTCAACAACGTCGAGACCCGGCCCGGCCAGGGCTACCCGCGGACCTACGAGGACCAGGAGGAGTGGCAGGGCGGCTGGACGCTCAACAAGCGCGGCCGGCTGTCGCTGAAGGCCGGTGGTCGGTTCAAGAAGCTGCTGACGATCTTCTCCAACCCCAAGCTGCCGTCGATCGACGACTACTACGAGCCCTGGACCTACGACTACGCCACGCTGACCGACGCGCCGGCGCAGGAGCACACCCCGGTCGCTCGGCCCAAGTCGCTGCTGACCGGCAAGGACACCAAGATCACCTGGTCGGCCAACTGGGACGACAACCTCGGCGGGTCGCAGGCGACGTTCGAGCACGACCCGGTGCTCAAGAAGGTCTCCACCGAGGTGAAGAAGTCCTTCGAGGACGCCTTCATGTTCTACCTGCCGCGGATCTGCGAGCACTGCCTCAACCCGTCGTGCGCCGCGTCGTGCCCCAGCGGCGCGATCTACAAGCGGTCCGAGGACGGCATCGTGCTGGTCGACCAGGACCGGTGCCGCGGCTGGCGGATGTGCGTGTCGGGGTGCCCCTACAAGAAGGTCTACTTCAACCACCGCACCGGCAAGGCCGAGAAGTGCACGTTCTGCTTCCCGCGGATCGAGGTCGGGCTGCCGACGGTCTGCTCGGAGACCTGCGTCGGGCGGCTGCGCTACATCGGGCTGGTCCTCTACGACGCCGACCGCGTGCTCGAGGCCGCCTCGACGCCGGACGAGAAGGACCTCTACGAGGCGCAGCGGTCGGTCCTGCTCGATCCCGACGACCCCGAGGTGGTCCGCGCGGCCGAGCGCGACGGCATCCCGCACGACTGGGTCGTCGCGGCGCAGCGGTCGCCGATCCACGCGCTGATCAACAAGTACAAGGTCGCGCTGCCCCTGCACCCGGAGTACCGGACGATGCCGATGGTCTGGTACATCCCGCCGCTGTCGCCGGTCGTCGACGTGGTCCGGGACACCGGCGAGGACGCCGAGGACTCCGGCAACCTCTTCGCCGCGATCGACGCGCTCCGGATCCCGATCGAGTACCTCGCCGAGCTGTTCACCGCGGGTGACGTCGCGCCCGTCGACCGGGTGCTCAAGCAGCTGGCCGCGATGCGTGCCTACATGCGCGACATCAACCTGGGCCGCGAGCCGGACGCGTCGATCCCCGAGCGGGTGGGCATGACGGAGGAGGCGATGTACGACATGTACCGCCTGCTCGCCCTGGCCAAGTACGACGAGCGCTACGTGATCCCGCCCGCGCACGCGGAGCAGGCGCACTCGCTCGAGGAGCTGGCCACCGAGTGCGCCCTCGACTACGACGGCGGGCCGGGCATGACCGCCTCCGGTCCGTTCGGCGAGGGCTCCGGCGCGCCGACGCCGATCGCGGTGGAGAACTTCCAGATGCTCCGCGACCGGCAGACCTCCGACACCGTCGCGGCGCCGGAGGACAAGGCGACCCGGGTCAACCTCCTCAACTGGGACGGCAAGGGCGTCCCGGAGGGGCTGTTCCCGCCGAGGGACGAGGACCGATGAACCCGCAGGAGATCGCCTGGCAGTGCGCGTCGCTGCTGCTCGCCTACCCCGACGAGCGGGTGCTCGCCGACCTGCCCCTGGTCCGCGGTGCTGCCGCGGACCTGCCGCGCCGGCTGGGCGAGCCGCTGCTCCGGGTGGTCGACCACCTCGAGCGGGAGCCTCTCGCGCAGCTCCAGGAGAGCTATGTCGAGACCTTCGACAACCGCCGGCGCTGCAACCTCTACCTCACCTACTTCGCGCACGGCGACACCCGCAAGCGCGGCACCGCCCTGCTCCGGTTCAAGCAGACCTACCTGGCCTCGGGGTTGGTGCTCGACGAGTCCGAGCTGCCCGACCACCTCTGCGTCGTCCTCGAGTTCGCCGCGACGGCGGACCCCGAGCGGGGCCGCGCGCTGCTCCTCGACCACCGGGCCGGGCTCGAGCTGCTCCGCCTGGCGCTGGCCGACGAGGGGAGCGGCTGGGCCGGGGCGGTGGAGGCGGTCTGCGCGACGCTGCCTCCGCTGCGCGGCGAGGAGCGCGACGCCGTACGCCGGCTCGCCGCGGAGGGCCCGCCCGCCGAGGAGGTCGGGCTGACGCCGTACGGGACGCCCCAGTTCGACCCCGCCCTGCAGCAGCGGACCGTGGACCTGCCGATGCCGAGCGTCCGAGGAGCCTGACATGGACACCTTCCTGTGGGTGATCGTCCCCTACCTGTGCCTGGCGACCTTCGTGGTCGGGCACTTCTGGCGCTACCGCTACGACAAGTTCGGCTGGACCACCCGGTCGTCGCAGCTCTACGAGGACCGGATGCTGCGCATCGGCAGCCCCCTGTTCCACTTCGGCCTGCTCGGAGTCGTCGGCGGCCACGTGATCGGGCTGCTGGTCCCGGAGTCCTGGACCGAGGCGATCGGGCTGAGCACCGAGGGCTACCACCTGATCGCCGTCGTCGGCGGGCTCGCGTCCGGGATCGCCTGCGTGATCGGCCTGGCGATCCTGGTCTACCGGCGCCGCACCGTGGGTCCGGTCTTCTCGGCCACCACCACCATGGACAAGGTCATGTACGCCTTCCTCGCGACGGCGATCGTCCTCGGGATGTGGAACACCATCGCCGGCTCGGTCTTCGCGGTCGGCGGTGAGTACGACTACCGCGAGGGCGTGTCGGTCTGGTACCGCTCGTTCCTCGCCTTCTCGCCCGATCCCGACCTGATGGCCGAGGCGCCGATCGGCTTCCAGCTGCACGCGCTGGTCGCCTTCGGGCTCTTCGCGCTCTGGCCGTTCACCCGGCTGGTGCACGTGTTCAGCGCCCCGGTCGGCTACCTGACCCGGCCCTACATCGTCTACCGCTCGCGCGACCTGCGGCCGGGCACGCCCGGCATGCACGCCCCGCGGCGCGGCTGGGACAAGGTGAGCTGAGATGTGCGAGCACTGCGGTTGCCGGGGCGTCGAGCCGATCGCGGAGCTCATGGACGAGCACTACGACCTCCTCGACGACGCCCACGGCCTGCGCCGCGCGATCGCCGCCGGCGACCGCCACGTCGCGGCGGAGATCCTGGACCGGCTGACCAAGCACCTCGACATCCACGTCCGGCGCGAGGAGCAGGGCATCTTCACCGCGCTCCGCGAGCGGGACGAGTACGTCGAGGAGGTCGACGCGCTGGAGGAGGAGCACGCCGCGTTCGACGCGGTGGTGGGCGCCCTGGACCCGGACCACCCCGACTTCGAGCGGGTGGTGGCCGACCTGCTGCGCGACCTCGACGAGCACATCGAGCGGGAGAACCTGGGGATCTTCCCCGTCTCCGTGGTGACGCTGGGTGCCGAGGGGTGGCAGCGGGTCGAGGACGCGCGGAAGGTCTTCCCGACGTTCCTCGGCGCCTCCGAGGACCAGGTCGCCGACCAGCCTGTCGACTAGCTCGCCGCCGCGCCGCGCGGGACGTAGGCGCACGCCGGGTCGGACGCGAGCGGGTCGCCGGTGACCGCGTAGGCGCGGCCGCGCTGGCCGCCGCACACCTCGCGGAACTCGCAGGCGCCGCACTTGCCGGTCAGGGCGCCGGGGTCGCGCAGCGCCCGGAACAGGTCGTGGTTGCGGTAGACGTCGACGACGTCGTCGCGGCGCACGTTGCCGGTGACGATCGGCAGGAACCCGGACGGCGTGATGTCGCCGGTGTGGGAGATGAAGAGGAAGCCGCGCCCGTCGTTGACGCCCTGCGCGGGCCGGTCGAGGCCGTCGGGCAGCGCGAAGCCGGCACCGGCGACCGGGTGGCCCGGGCCCGCCGTGCGGCGCTGGGCGGCGATCCGGCGGTACATCGGCGCGGCGGTGGCCTTGACGTCGAAGTCTCCCGCCAGGGACAGGTCGTGCAGCCACTCCAGCGTCCGCTCGTGCTGCTCGGGGCTGATCATGCTCAGCTCCTGGCCGCGACCCATCGGGACCAGGAAGAACACGCTCCACTGCACGGCGCCGACCTCCTTGACGAACTCGACCATCCGGGGGAGCGCGTCGACGTTGTGGGTCGTCACGGTGGTGTTGACCTGCGTGCTCAGCCCGATGTCGTGCGCGTTGCGCAGGATGGCCATCGTCCGGTCCCACGAGCCGGGCACCTGCCGGAACGCGTCGTGCACCTCGGCAGTGGGCGCGTCGAGGCTGAGCGCGATCCGTCGCACGCCGGCCTGCTGGGCCCGGCGCAGGCGGGCGACGGTCGGCAGGGCGGTGGCGGTGGGGGTCAGCGAGCAGCGCAGCCCCGCGTGGTCGGCGTACTCGATGAGGTCGAAGAGGTCCTTGCGCATCATCGGGTCGCCACCGGTGAAGACCAGGATGGGGGAGCCGAACGCGGTCAGCCGGTCGATGAGGGCGAAGCCCTCGTCGGTGCTCAGCTCGAGCGGGCTGCGCCGCACCTGGGCGTCCGCGCGGCAGTGGACGCACGCGAACACGCACGCGCGGGTGACCTCCCAGGCGATCGTGAACGGAGCGAGCGAGAAGTCGACCTGGCTCAGCCAGGCGTCGCGCTGGCGTCGCTCCCGCACCGCTGTCGACCGCGTCCCGCCCATCCTGCTGCTCCCGTCCCTGAATCGTCCTGCCGTGGCTATTTTAGTACAATCTGGCCCGTGGAAAATATGAACGGCGTGATCGCCGTCGGCGTGGTCGATGCCCACCGGAGCCGGGCCGGGGCCAGCGGCGCCGCCCGTCCTGCGCTCGGCCGTCTCGTCTTCCTCGCGCCGGCCGCCGTCTCGCTCCTGGTCGGGCTCGACGCCGCGCTGGTGCTGCTCGGCGTCCCGGCGCCGGTGAGCACCGCGCGGCTGCCCGACGTGCACGGCATGCTGCTGGTGTTCGGGTTCGTGGGGACGCTGATCTCCCTGGAGCGCGCGGTCGCGCTGCGCGTCCGGCAGGGGTACGCCGCCCCGGGGCTCCTCGGCGCGGGCGGCCTGCTGCTGGTCTCGCCGCTGCCGCTCGCGGTCGGGCAGTGGACGCTGCTCGCCGGCGCGGTGGCCCTGGTGGGCGTCTACGTCCCGCTCTGGCGCCGCCAGCAGGACGACGCGGTGCTCGTGCAGGCGTTCGGCGCGGTCCTCGCCGTCGGCGCGCTGGCGCTGTGGGCGCGCGGTGTCCCGGTGGCGCACCTGCTTCCGTGGCTGGCGGGCTTCGTCGTCCTGACGATCGCGGGGGAGCGGCTCGAGCTGGCGCGGCTCGCGATGGGCCCGGGCGGCGGCACCCGGTTGCTGCTGCTGTCGACGGGTCTCGTAGGCGGGGTCGTCGCGACCCTGCTGTGGCCGGACGTCGGCTACCCGCTGCTCGGGCTCGTGCTGCTGGGCCTGGTCGGCTGGCTGGCCGTGCACGACGTCGCCCGCCGGACCGTGCGCACGAGCGGGCTGACCCGGTTCATGGCGGCGAGCATGCTCGCCGGCTACGTCTGGCTCGCGGTGGCCGGTGCGACGTGGGCGGTCGGCGGGTCGGCGTACGACGGGCCGGCGTACGACGTGGTCATCCACGCCGTCTTCCTCGGCTTCACGATCTCGATGATCATGGCCCACGCGCCCGTGATCCTCCCCGCGGTCCTGCGCCGGCCGCTGCCCTACCACCCGGCGCTCCTCGTCCCGGCCGCCCTGCTCCAGCTGTCGCTGGTCGTGCGGCTGTGGGTCGGCGACGGCCGCGGGATCGAGGCCGCGCGCGAGACCGGGGGAGTGCTCAACGTGGTCGCCCTGCTGGGGTTCGTCGGCGTCGCCGCCTGGTCGGCGACGCGCACGGCACGGACCGAGGGGCGGGCGTCATGACCGACGGGCAGCGACCCCAGCGCGGGTTCTGGCCGTTGCGGGACGTGCCGGTCGTGCTGTGGCTCGCCGCGACGGCGGCCGTCGCGGTCGTGCACCCGTTCGTCCCCGCCCCCCGCTGGCTGATGATCCACCTGCTCCTGCTCGGGGCCGTCACGCACGCGATCCTGGTGTGGAGCCGCCACTTCGCCGACGCGCTGCTGCACACGCCCCCGCGACCCGGTGACCGGCGGGCCCAGTCGGCACGGCTGCTCCTGCTCAACGGCGGTGTCGCGGCGGTGCTCGTCGGTGTGGTCGCGGGGACGTGGCCGCTCACCGCCGTCGGGGCCGCGTCCGTGGCGACCGCGGTGCTGGGGCACGGCGTCGCGCTGCTCGGTCAGCTGCGGCGGGCGCTCCCGGCCCGGTTCGCGCCGACGGTCCACTACTACGTCGCCGCCGCGGGGCTCCTGCCCGTCGGGCTCGTCCTCGGCACACTGCTGGCGCGCGGTCTGGGCGACCCGCTCCACGAGCGGGTGCTGGTCGCGCACGTCGCCGTCAACGTGCTCGGCTGGATGGGTCTCACGGTGGTCGGGACGCTGCTCACGCTGTGGCCGACGATGCTGCGCACCCGCATGGTGCCCGGCGCCGAGCGCGCTGCCCGGCGTGCGCTGCCCCTGCTGGTCGCTGCGGTGCTGGTCGCCGCCACGGGATCGCTGGTTGGGGCGAGGCCCCTCGTCGGCGTCGGCCTCCTCGGCTACGTCGTCGCCCTGGTCGTCGTGGCGCGTCCCTTCGTGGCGACCGCCCGGGCCAAGCCGCCGTCCTCCTACCCGACCTGGTCGGTGCTCGCGGCCGTCACGTGGCTGGTGGGCGCTGTCGTCGTCTGGGGTGCCGCGGTGGTCACGGCGCCGTCGTGGCACGGGGTGGAGGGCCGGTTCGCAGCGGTCACGCCCGCGCTGGCCGCGGGCTTCGGCGCCCAGGTGCTGCTCGGGGCGCTGTCCTACCTGGTGCCCGTCGTGCTGGGTGGCGGGCCGAGCCCGGTGCGCGCGGCCAACGACGTCCTCGCCCGCGGTGGCGCGCTGCGGATCGTCCTCGTCAACGGCGGTCTGCTGGTCGCGGTCCTCCCGGTCCCCGGTGCCGTGCGGGTGCTCGCCGCGACGCTGGTGCTGGTCGGTCTCGGCGCCTTCCTGCCGCTGCTGTTCCTCGCGATGCGTGCCTCGCGCCGGGCGAAGGCGGCGCCGGGGGACAGGCGGACCACCGCAGCCGCAGCCGCTGCCGCGGACCCGGCCCAGCGCGGTCGCAACGTCGGTCTCGCGGCGTCGGGACTCGCCGCTGTGGTGCTCGCGGTCGCCGTGGGGGTCGCCGTGGACCCGGCGGCGCTGGGCACGGCCGACGTGCGCAGCGCCGCGGCAGGCGTGGCCCCGACGGGCGAGGTCACCCGGGTCACCGTGCGCGCCGAGCACATGCGGTTCGTGCCGTCGACGATCGACGTACCGGCCGGGAACCGCCTGGAGATCGAGGTCGTCAACGCCGACGAGCACGGCGACGTGCACGACCTGACGCTGGAGACCGGTGCGCACACCGACCGGCTCGCCGGAGGCGAGTCCGCGACGCTCGAGGTCCCCGTGGTCGGCCGCGACCTGGAGGGCTGGTGCTCGGTGGTGGGCCACCGGCAGATGGGGATGGTGCTCCAGGTCCACGTGACCGGGACGGACCCGGCGGCTGCCGACGCGATGTCCGGCCACGCGATGTCCGACGGATCGGCGTCGCACTCGTCGGACGCGGCCGACGACCTCGACTTCTCCGCGACTCCGCCCGCCGACTTCGTGGCCCGGGACGCCACGCTCGCGCCGGCCCCCGGCGGGCGGGTGCACCGCCGCACCCTGCACGTCCGCGACACGGTCCGCGACGTCGCACCCGGGGTGAGCCAGGAGCTGTGGACTTACGGCGGCTCGGCGCCGGGGCCGGTGCTGCACGGGAGGGTCGGTGACGTCTTCGAGATCACCGTCGTCAACGACGGCGACACCGGGCACTCGATCGACTTCCACGCCGGCGAGCTCGCCCCGGACGGACCGATGCGCACGCTCGCTCCCGGGGAGTCGCTGGTCTACCGGTTCCGCGCGACCCGGGCGGGCATCTGGATGTACCACTGCTCGACGATGCCGATGTCGGCGCACATCGCCAACGGCATGTTCGGCGCGGTCGTGATCGAGCCGCGTGGCCTGCCGCCGGTCGACCGCAGCTACGTGCTGATCCAGTCCGAGCTCTACCTCGGCCCGCAGGGCGGTGTCGCTGACGTCGAGAAGATCCGGGCGGAGCGGCCCGACGCGGTGGTGTTCAACGGCTACGTCGACCAGTACGACGCCCGCCCGCTCGCCGCGCGGACGGGGGAGCGGGTCCGGGTCTGGGTGCTCGACGCCGGACCGAACCGCCCGACGTCCTTCCACGTCGTCGGGGCGCAGTTCGACACCGTGTGGTCCGAGGGCGCCTACCTCCTGCGCCACGGGCAGGGCGGCTCGCAGGCCCTGGCCCTGGCGCCCGGGCAGGGCGGCTTCGTCGAGCTCGCCTTCCCGGAGCCGGGCGACTACCCGTTCGTCAGCCACCTGATGGTCGACGCCGAGCGGGGCGCCCACGGGGTCTTCCGCGTTGTCCGCTGATGCGGACGGGGGTCAGAGCGAGCGCTCCCGGACGATGCGGGCGACGTCGATCCGGCGCAGTCCGCGGAGAGCCGGGACCTGGGCCAGGCCGGCGCCGACCATGACGCCGACGGCGACGACGACGATCGTCGCAACGTGGAGCCGCAGGTCCCACTGGTAGCCCTCGGTCTCGTAGGTGCGCATGAACCAGGCGGCGAGGAAGTAGCCGGCGACCAGGCCGAGCGGGGTTCCCACGAGGGTCAGCAGGAGGTTCTCGGTGGCGACCAGCCGCATCAGGCTCCCGCGGCCGAGACCGGCTGCGTGCAGTGTGCCCAGCTCCACCGAGCGTTCCGAGATGTTGGCCGACATCGCGTTGAAGAGGAGTGCCGCGGCCATGACCACGGCGAAGGCCAGCATGACCACCAGGAGGACGTCCATGAGGTCGAAGGAGCTGCGCATGGCGGCCTCGGCCTGGGCGTTGTCGAAGTACGCCGCCGCGCCGGGCAGGGCCCCGAGGCGGTGGGCGGCGGCCTCCCGGTCGGCGTCCGGCGCGAGCCGGACCAGGGCGCCGGCGGTGGTCGGCGCTCCCACCTGCTGGTCCAGGTACGCGAGGGAGACGTAGGCGACCGGCGTCATGGGTTCGTCGACGAACCCGGTCACGGGCTCCACGAGCCCGGTGCCGTCGGGGAGGCTGATCCCGACAGGGTCGCCGACCTGCACCTCCAGGAGGCGGCGCAGCCCCTCGCCCAGCAGCAGGCCGCCACCGTCCGACAGCCGCAGGTCGTGACCGTCGCGGTCGGTGAAGCGGTGGAGGCTCACGTCGGACGGGAGCGCCAGCAGCAGCGTGTCGTAGCGACGATCCCCGGACGAGAGGGCTGCCTCGGCCCGACCGAACGGCTCGACCGCGATGACGGCCTCGTCGGCGCCGGCCGCGGCCACGAGGCGCTCGGCGCCGCCCGGGGCGGCGTACAGCTGGCCGTCGGCGAGGTCGACCTGGTCGTACTGCCGGTCGAGCACGTCGCCGACCGTGTCCCGCAGCCCCGCGAACACCATCACGAGGCTCAGCGGGAGCGCGACGCCGACGATGGTGAGCAGAGTCCGGCGCCGGTTGCGACCCAGCCCGCGCACCACCATGCGCCAGCGGGTCGGCAGTCGGCGCAACGGAGGGAGCACGGCCTCGAGCAACGACCGTCGACCGTGCCCGGCGGGCGTGACGCGCATGGCCTCGGCGGGAGGAACCGCCGCGGCTGCCCGCGCGGGCCCCCAGGCGGCGAGGCCGGCCGCGAGGACCCCGGCCGCCGGTGCGACGACCAGCGTCTGCGGGTGCAGCGAGGTGACCTTCAGCGGCAGCCCCAGGGCGTCGGTGTAGAGACCGGTCAGCCAGTCGCCCAGGCAGTAGCCGCCGATGATGCCGGGGACCGCCGCGAGCACGCCCGCCACGATCCCGTAGGCGAGGTAGTGGCGGCGCAGGGTGCGGGCGGAGATGCCGTTGGCCACCAGGGTCCCGATGACCGCGCGCTGGGCGTGGACGAGGCGGGAGAGCAGGATGAACGCTCCGACGGTTCCCGCGACGAGGAACAGCGCGGGCAGGAACCGGGCGAACTCGCCGAACGCGCGCACGTCCTGGTCCAGCGCGGTGTACGACGGTTGGTCCTCGCGGGTCGTCACGACCAGGCCCGCCGCGCCGGCGAGACCGCGTGCGGCGGTGACGAGCTCGTCGGCCTGGTCGCGGTCCCGTGCGTAGAGGGCCAGCTGGTCCGTGGGGGTCCCTCCGAGGGACCGCGCCAGGGAACGCGGCGCGAAGACCACCCCGAACTGCTCGGGCGTGGTCATGATCTCCTGCTGCGAGCGAGCGGGCCAGAAGTACTCGGTCGAGAGTCCGGACCCCGACAGGGTGACGCTGCGCCAGCCGCGATCGGTCTGCAGGTCGAGGGTGTCGCCGGGCTCGAGGGAGAAGTGGTCGGCGAGGTGTTGCTCGACCAGCACCTCGTCCGGCCCGGGCAGCCGCCCGCTGCGGACGGCGATCGAGGCGACGGCGGGCTGGCCGTCGTCGGGGATGCCGACCACGCGGACGAGCAGCGTGTGGTCACCGATCCTGCCGCCGAGGTCGAGCTGGCCGCGGACCGTCACGGCGGGGTCGCCGGGCAGGTCGCCGGCCCGCGCGAGCAGCTGCGGCGCGGCGGGTCCGGTGAGCACCACGTCCGGCAGCCGCTGGTCGGCGTACGCCCGGTCGAAGGAGTCGCGCAGGTTGCGGTGCGCGTCCGACGCGGCGATGAACACCGCGACACCGATCGCCAGCACCACCACGACGGCCGCGAACTGGCCCCGGTGCCGCCAGAGGTCACGGCGCAGCTTGCGGGCCAGGACCGAGCTCACCGGGCATCACCACTCCAGGTCCTCGGCCTCGACCGGCCCGGCCACCTGCTCGTCGCTGGCGATCCGGCCGGAGTGGATCTGCACCACCCGGTCGGCCATCCGGCCGATCGCCGAGTTGTGGGTGACCAGCAGGATGGTGTGGTGCCCCTCCCGGGCCAGGTCGCGGAGCACGCCGAGGACCTGGCGGCCGGTGGTCAGGTCGAGGCTGCCGGTCGGCTCGTCGCAGAGCAGCAGCGGCGGCTCCTTGACCAGCGCGCGGGCGATGGCGACCCGCTGCTGCTGCCCGCCGGAGAGCTGCGCGGGGAAGCGGTCGGCCACCTCGGCGAGCCCCACCTTCGCGAGCGCGTCGCGGCTCCGCGCCTCGGCGTCGCCGCCGGTCGCCTCGGCCAGCAGCTGCACGTTCTCGAGCGCGGTGAGGGTCGGGACCAGGTTGAAGAACTGGAAGACGAACCCGACCCGGTCGCGGCGGTACGCCGTGCGGGCGGTGTCGTCGAGCGTGGCGATGTCGGTGCCCGCGACCGTCACGACGCCCGACGTCGCGGGCTCGATGCCCCCGATCAGGTTGAGGAGCGTCGTCTTGCCCGATCCCGACGGTCCCAGGAGGACCACGAACTCACCCGGCCAGACCTCGAGGTCGACGTCGTGCAGCGCGTCCACGGCGACCGCGCCGGCGCCGTACCGCTTCCCGCAGCCCCGAAGGCCGACGGCCGGGTGTCCCGAGCGGGCGGCAGCCTCGGCCACCTGCGCGAGGTCGACCGAACGTCTGCGGTCGCGACGAAGAACGGACACCGGCGGCCTCCTCGTTCCCACTACAGCGGGGAGGTGGCTCGCCGGGTAGGGACGATCGACCCGTCCGGCCCTGAGAAAGGCCCTGCGGATCAGCCGGACGTGCCCCGGGTGGCAACCGTCAGCAGGACGACCGCGTCGGTGTGCGCGAGCAGGTCGTGGCGCTGCGCGGGGATCACGATGTGGTCGCCCGTCGTGGCCTCCTGCTCGTCGTCGCCGGCGCGCACGACGACCTGACCCTGGAGCACCTGCAGCGTCGCCTCGCCGGGCGCCTCGTGCTCGCCCAGCACGGTGCCCGCCGTGAGAGCGATGAGTGTCTGGCGCAGGTCGTGCTCGTGGCCGCCGTACACGGTGACGGCTGCACGTCCGGAGCTGGCGGAGCGAGCGGCGTCGAGGTGGCGCTCGGCGAGCACGGTCAGCGAGGTGGTCAGCATGGATCCACCGTAGTCCGGAACCAGGACCACACCCGGGGATGACTTTCGCCCCTGCCGGCACGACGGCTGATCTCACTAGCGTGGATGGGAGAACGTGCCATTTGGGAGGTGGAGAAGGGGGGCTCCCGCCCACGCCGAGAGGTGATGTCCATGAGCGCCATCGAGGTCTCCGGCCTCGTCAAGGACTTCGGTGCCAGGACCCGGGCGCTGGACCACCTCGACCTGGAGGTCGAGGTTGGCGAGGTGCACGGCTTCCTCGGCCCCAACGGGGCCGGGAAGACCACCACGATCCGGGTCCTCCTCGGGCTCCTCCGTGCCGACGCCGGGACCGTGTCCCTGCTCGGCGGCGACCCGTGGCGCGACCGGGTGGCGCTGCACCGCCGCCTGGCCTACGTGCCGGGGGAGGTGAACCTCTGGCCGAACCTCACCGGCGGTGAGGTCATCGACCTGCTCGGCGACCTGCGGGGCGGCCTCGACCCGGCTCGCCGGGAGGAGCTGCTCGAGCGGTTCCAGCTCGACCCGACCAAGAAGGTCCGGGCCTACTCCAAGGGCAACCGGCAGAAGGTCGCGCTGGTGGCGGCGTTCTCCTCCGACGTGGAGCTCTACCTGCTCGACGAGCCCACCTCGGGGCTGGACCCGCTGATGGAGGCGGTCTTCCAGGAGGTCGTCCAGGACGTGCGGTCCCGAGGGCGCAGCGTGCTGCTGTCGAGCCACATCCTGTCGGAGGTGGAGGCGCTCTGCGACCGGGTGACGATCATCCGCGCGGGCCGGGCCGCGGAGTCCGGCACCTTCGACGAGCTCCGTCACCTCACGCGCACCTCCGTGGTGGTCGACACTGCCGGCCCGCTCGCCGCGGTCACCGGGTGGCCCGGGGTGCACGACGCGCAGGTCGACGACGGGCACGCGGAGTTCAGCGTCGACCCGGGCGAGCTCAACCACGTGCTCGGGCACCTGGTCGACCTGGAGGTGCGCTCGATGACGACGTCGCCGCCGACGTTGGAGGAGCTCTTCCTGCGGCACTACGGCGACGACCTCTCGACGACGTCCGTGGGCGGTGACGTCGAGGGGACGACGGTCCGATGAGCGGCTTCACCGGGACGGCCCGGCTGGTCCGGCTCGCGCTCCGGCGCGACCGGTTCGTGCTGCCGGCATGGATCCTCGGCATGGCCGCGTTCCTCGCCGCGACCACCGCGATGTTCGACGACAGCTACACGACCCATCCCGAGCTGCTGGAGCCCGACACCCGGATCGTGGTGGAGAACCCGGGCATGCGGGTCCTCGGCCTGGTCACCGGCGCGAGCGTCGGCGGCTACACCCTGCACCGCGACGGCCTGACCCTGGCGGTGCTCGCCGCCATGATGAGCGTCCTCGCCGTCGTCCGGCACACCCGGCAGTCCGAGGAGCTCGGTCGCGAGGAGATGCTGGCGGCCGGCGTGGTCGGGCGCCACGCGTCGCTGGCCGCCGCCGCGGTCGTCACCCTCGCCGCCGACGTGGTGCTCGCCCTCCTGCTCGGTCTCGCCATGGTCGTCGCCGGCCAGCCGTTGGCCGGCTCCCTCGTCGGCGGTGCGTCGATCGCAGTGGTGGGTGCCGTCTTCGTCGGCGTCGGTGCTGTGACCTGCCAGCTGGCGTCGACCACGCGCGGCGCGACCGGCCTCGCAGGCGCCGTGCTCGGTGGTTCCTTCCTGCTCTCGGCATCGGGCAACATGCTGGGGACGGTGAGCTCGGCCGACCTGCGGGTGACCAGCGCGTGGCCGGCCTGGCTGTCCCCGATCGGCTGGGGCCAGCAGATGCGGCCCTTCGCCGACGACCTGTGGTGGCCCGTCGGCCTGGGCCTGGTGGTCGCCGGCGGACTGTTCGCGCTGGCGACCGTGCTCAGCGACCGGCGGGACGTCGGCCGCGCGATGTGGCCCGAGCGCCGGGGCGCCGCCCACGCGAGTGCGGCGCTGCTGAGTCCGTCGGGGCTGGTCTGGCGCCTGCAGCGCGGAGCACTTGCCGGCTGGGCCGTCGGGATGATCGGCTTCGGGCTGGTCTTCGGGGCGCTCAGCGACCGCATCGCGGGACTCGAGGGCGCCGCGACGGAGTGGTACGCCACCTTCGGGGGCGACGCCGACCTGGTGGGTGCCTACTGGGCGTCGATGATGCAGATCGCGGGGATGGCCGTCGCCGTGTACGTCGTCACCCTGCTCCTGCGGATCCGCCACGACGAGGCGCAGGGGACCTTGGAGCCCGTGCTCGGCACGGCGGTGTCGCGGCTGCGGTGGCTCCTCGCCTACGCGGCGAACGCGCTGGGAGGCGCGACGCTGCTGATGCTCGTCTACGCCGCGGCCATGGGCGTCACCGGCGGACAGGCGCTCGGAGGGACCGCTGCGCTGCTGCGCGACCTGATCGGGGCCGCGCTCGTCCAGCTGCCCGCCGTGGGTGTCCTCGGCGCCCTGGTCGTGACCGCGCTCGCGGTCCTGCCGCGCTGGTCGGTGGGCCTGTCCTGGCTCCTGGTGGTCTTCTGCATCTTCGTCGGGCCGATGTTCGGGCCCTCCCTCGGGCTCCCGGACTGGCTGGTCGACGTCTCGCCCTTCTCCCACGTGCCCAACGCACCGGCCGTCGCGATCACGATCGGGCCGCTCGTGGCCCTCGGGGTCGCAGCCGGGGCGCTCGGCGGGGTCGGAGCGTCCGTGCTCCACCGGCGGGACCTGACCCTGCCGGCCTGAGAACGACGAGAACGAGGAGCGAGAGGAGGTGTGAGGACATGACGCTCATCTGGTTGGTCGTGTGGTTCATCGCCAACATCGTCGGCTCCCACGAGCCGCTGCTGCTCGACCCGGTCAACGCCTGGACGGGCACCCTGATCCTGGCGATCGCGCTCGACCTGGGCGCCGGGCACGCGACCGGCGTGTCGAAGCGCGGAAGCTAGTCCGGGAAAAAAGTTCCCTCGGCGATGTCGAAGGCGGAGGATGCGGTTCGACGTACGGGCGAGTCGGCCACCGAGCAGCGGTGAGCCCCGATCACGAGGAGCGAGCAATGCCGCGTTTCATGGGATTCGTCAGGATGCAAGAGGGCATCGGCCAGCCGCCGCAGGCGCTGTTCGACGCGATGGACGACTACATCGGCAAGCAGGCCGCCAACGGGACCTTCCTCGACGGCGGGGGCCTCTTCGGCACCGAGGACGCCGTCAACTTCGTCGTCCGCAAGGGTGAGACGACCCGGGTGGACGGCCCGTACGCGGAGGCCAAGGAGGTCGTCGGAGGCTGGGCGCTGCTCCAGTACGACACCCTCGAGGAGGCCATCGCCGGCCAGCAGGAGTTCGCGGACCTGCACGCCAAGTACTGGCCCGAGTGCGAGATGGTCGCCACCCTGCGCCAGGTCGCGGACGCGCCCCCGGAGGCCGCCGACGCCTGAGCCGCGAGGCCGGTGCGGCCGTGCGGCCGGCCCCAGCCACTCCTAGGCTGGCCGCATGGCCGAGACCACCGCGGAGGCGATCAGCGCCACCTGGCGCCGGGAGTCCGCGCGGCTGGTCGGAGCACTCACCCGGATGACCCGGGACCTCGACCTGGCGGAGGACCTCGCCCAGGACGCGCTGGTCAGCGCGCTCGAGTCGTGGCCGGCCCACGGGATCCCCGACAACCCGGGGGCGTGGTTGATGACCACGGCCAAGCGTCGCGCCGTCGACGGGTTCCGGCGGGCCGACAACCTGCGCCGCAAGACCGAGGAGCTCGGTCACGCCCTGAGGGAGGAGGACGGGATGCCCGACCTCACCGAGCAGGTGGACTTCATCGAGGACGACGTCCTGCGCCTCGTCTTCCTGTCGTGCCACCCGGCCCTCACCCCGGAGTCGCGGGCGGCGCTGACCCTGCGGCTGGTGGGCGGGTTGACGACCACGGAGATCGCCCGCGGGTTCCTGGCCTCCGAGACCGCGATGAGCCAGCGGATCTCCCGCGCCAAGAAGGCCCTCAGCGAGGCTCGCGCCGAGTTCGAGCTGCCGGTCGGCGACGAGCGCGCCGCGCGGCTCGACGACGTGATGGCGGTGATCTACCTGATCTTCAACGAGGGCTACACGGCGACGGCCGGCGACGACTGGATGCGCCCCGAGCTCACCACGGAGGCGATCCGGCTGGCGAGGATGCTCGCCGCGATGGTGCCGGACGAGCCCGAGGTGCACGGGCTGCAGGCGCTGCTGGAGCTGCAGGCCTCGCGCGCCCCGGCACGGGTCGACGTCGACGGCCGCCCGGTCCTGCTCGACGACCAGGACCGCAGCCTCTGGGACGAGCTGCTGGTCCGGCGCGGGCTGGCCGCGCTGGAGCGTGCCGAGCTGCTGGCCCGTCGGGGGTCGCCGATCGGCCGCTACTACCTCCAGGCCGCGATCGCGTCGCAGCACGCCCGCGCAAGCACGCCCGAGGAGACCGACTGGCCGGCGATCGCACGGCTCTACGACGTGCTCGCGGAGGCCGCGCCCGGCCCGGTGGTGGAGGTCAACCGTGCCGTCGCGCACGGCCGCGCGTCCGGACCGGAGGCCGGCCTGGCCGTGCTGGACGCCGTCGCCGACGGCGCCCTGGCCGGGTCGCACCTGCTGCCCAGCGTGCGGGGGGACCTCCTGGCCCGGGCCGGTCGCCACGAGGAGGCGGCCGCGTCGTTCCGGGAGGCCGCGGCGCTCACCCGCAACCAGAGCGAGGAGGCGCTGCTGCTGGCACGCGCCGACGACCAGGGCACAAGGTCCTGACGACGCTGCCGCAGTGCCCCGGAGAGCGGGGAACAAGTTCTCATCCCGCCCCTCAGTCGGCCGAGGAGGATGACGGCAGAGGAGGCGGCGGGCGATGGGTCCTGTGGAGCAGTCAGCGGCGACGGCGCCCGGCGGCGCGCGCGAGCTCGAGCGCGCCGACCAGCAGGCGATCCTGGACAACCTGCCGGCGATGATCGCCTACTGGGACAAGGACCTGCGCAACCGGCTGGCCAACAACGTCTACGTCGACTACTTCGGCATGACGCCGGACCAGATCTTCGGGCGGCACATCAGTGAGATCCTCGGCCCTGACCTCTACCAGCAGAACCTGCCCTACCTGACGCGGGCGCTCGCGGGCGAGCGCCAGGAGTTCGACCGGGAGATCCCCACGCCGACGGGGCCGAGGTACACCCAGGCGCTCTACCTGCCCGACATCCACGACGGCGAGGTGCGCGGGATCTTCGTGCTCGTCACCGACATCAGCGCCCGACGGCGCGCGGAGGTGGCGCTCGCCAACGCCGAGGCACGGTTCCGGACCCTCTTCGAGAACGCACCCTCGGCGTCGGTGCTGTCCGACGTCGCGGGCACCATCGTGTCGGCCAACCAGGCGGCGAGCCGGCTGTTCGGCTACGACGTCGCCACCCTCCTGGGCATGAACGTCGACCGACTGATCCACCCCGACGACCTCGGCACGTCGAAGGGGAGCCGCGCGCACCTGCTCGCCGGCGAGATCACCCACTACTCCGAGGAGCGCCGCTACGTCCACGCGGACGGGCACACCGTGTGGGCGCAGGCGGACGTCACCGTGGTGCGGGGGACCGACCCGGGCGACGACTCCCTGTACCTGCTCGCGCAGCTCCAGGACACGAGCAGCCGCAAGTCCTACGAGCACCAGCTCGAGTACGTCGCCCACCACGACGTGCTCACCGGCGTGCTCAACCGGCGCGGCCTCACGATCGAGCTCGAGCGTCAGGCGGCCCTCGCAGGCCGCGGCCACGCGGGAGCCGTGCTGCTGTGCGACCTCGACAACTTCAAGACGGTCAACGACGAGTTCGGCCACGAGGCCGGTGACGCCCTCCTGGTCCACGTCGCACGGCTGCTGCAGGGAACGGTCCGCACCACCGACGTCGTGGGTCGTCTCGGCGGCGACGAGTTCGCGGTCGTCCTGCCCGGCACCGACCTCGCCGCCGCGCGATCCGTGGCGGACAAGGTCGCGCGGTGCCTGGACGAGGACCCCGGCGACGAGCCCTGGTCGGAGGTGCCGGTCTCGGTGTCGGTCGGCGTCGCGGAGTTCACACCCGGTCGCACGATGGACCAGGTCCTCGGCGACGCCGACCGGGCCATGTACGCCGCGAAGGCCGCACGGCGCTCGCGGTAGCCGTCACGACGTGACCTTCGCGTCCGCGTCGGCGGGCGTGGGCAGGTCGTCGGACCGCCGCGCCACGAGGCTGGTCGTGATGACGGTGGCCAGGATGCCGACGATCACCGCCAGGGAGAGCAGCGTCGGGATCTCCGGCACGGCGGGCCACTCGGTGTGGGCCCAGTGCAGGACCAGCTTGACGCCGATGAACGCGAGGATCGCGCCGAGGCCGAAGCCGAGGTGTGCCAGCGACGCCACCGCGCCCTCGATCACGAAGTAGAGCGCGCGCAGGCCGAGCAGCGCGAACGCGTTGGTCACGAACACGAGGTAGGGATCGCCGGTGATCCCGTAGACGGCCGGCACCGAGTCGATCGCGAACACCACGTCGGTCGCCAGGATCGCCACGACGACCAGCGCGACCGGCGTCAACCAGCGGCGGCCGGCGCGGACGATGCTCAGCCGCGGCCCGTGGTAGTCCTCGGTGACCGGCCACAGGCGGCGGACCAGCCGGATGGAGCGCAACGAACCGACGTCGAGGACGTGCTCCTCGTGGCGCAGCGCGTCACGGAGGACCTTCACGGCGGTGAGCAGGAGGATCGCGCCGAACAGGAGGAACGCCCAGGTGAACGCCGAGATGAGCTGGGCGCCGAGGGCGATGAAGATGCCGCGCAGCACGAGCGCGCCCGCGACGCCGATCAGCAGCACCCGCTGCTGCAGCTCCCGCGGTACGGCGAACGCGGTCAGCAGGAGCAGGAACACGAACAGGTTGTCCACCGACAGCGACTTCTCGACCGCATAGCCGGTGTAGTACTCCAGGCCACGCTGGCCGCCGTACGCCTGCCAGATCCAGACGCCGAACCCGACCGGGATGGCGATGTAGAACAGCGACCAGCCGATCGCCTCCCGCATCCGCACCTCGTGCGGTCGACGGGTGATGGCGAAGTCCAGCGCGAGCAGCAGCAGGACCGCGCCGATGGTGATGCCCCACAGCAACGGAGTGCCGACGGAGGCGTCGGTGGCGGCACCGGACGGCGCTGCGGCGACGGTGGTGAGCGGGGGAGAGGTGAACACGGACAGCTCCTCAGGTCGGACGGCCTGAGGTCTCCTTCACCGCGAGGTGCGGCCCCGGACCGAGAGTGCACGTGCACTCGAACTGACCGATCCGGGATTGGGAAGTACTCCCCTCGCGGTCAGGGTACGGGGTGCCGCCAAGAGGGAGGATGGGACCGATGAGCGAGGAACGCGCCACCGCGGCGCTGGACGCAGCCGGGATCGAGTACGTCGTCGCGCGGCACGGCCCCGTGCGCACGCTCGCCGAGGCGGCCGCGGCGCGGGGCGTGCCCGTCGAGCGGGTCGTCAAGACCCTGGTCGTCCGTCGCGGCGACGACGACTACCTCTTCGTCCTCGTGCCCGGTGACCGCCAGATAGCGTGGCCCAAGCTGCGGGCGGTCCTCGGCGTGACCCGGCTCTCCATGCCCGACGCGGCGACGGCCCGGCACGTCACCGGCTACGAGCGC
>DATMHR010000036.1:0-199187 GCA_035554955.1 Nocardioides sp.
CTTGGTCTCGTAGTCGTGCGCGTCGATCTTCGGCCGGAGCTTCATCTCCTTGATGATGACGTTGGTCTGGTTCCGTCGTGCCTCACGGGCCTTCTGGGCGTTCTCGTACTTGAACTTCCCGTAGTCCATGAGCTTGCAGACAGGGGGCTTGCCCATCGGGGCGATCTCCACCAGGTCCAGGTCGGCCTCCTGGGCCAGCTTCAGCGCCTGGTCGGTGGGGACGATGCCGACGGTCTCGCCGTTGGGTCCCACGAGCCGGACCTCGGGCACCCGGATCCGGTCGTTGATGCGCAGCTCGGTGCTGATGTGTCCTCCAAGTTCGTTCGGTCGGTGCCCGGTCTCCGGTCGGAAAACGAAGAAAGGCTTCCGCTGTCCAAGCGGAAGCCAGTCACGAGCGACCCCTCCCAACCCTGCCCGACGATGCTGGGCTGTGCTGGATGGCGCCACTCTCCATGGACCGGACCCGACGACCTCGCGGCCGACTGGGTGGGAGACGATGGTGCTGGTCCCCGCTTGTGGACCTGTGGTCCCGGCCCTGACTCTTCAGCCCGGACAGGTCCCACGGATCGGTCAACGCCTGATCGTACCCGGAAGAAGCGCAACGGGCCGAATCGGCGATCAGTCCTCCGGGCCGGCGCCGAGCCAGGCCCAGTCGCCGCCCTCCAGGCGCACCGGTCGCCAGCCGGCCGCCACGCGGTGCAGGTCCTCGTCGGCCACCACGAGGGTCCGGGGCCCGGCGACGTCGACCACCAGCGCCGCGGCGCCCTCCTGGACCGCGGTGGCGGCGGCGAGGTGGGCCGCGACGGGCACCGGGCGCGCTGCGGGGTCCCAGGCGGCGAGCGCAGCGAGGTCGGTGAACGCCAGCAGCGCGAGCCGGCCGTCCGCGCCGGTCAGCAGCACCGCCGCCATGTCGCTGGACTTGTCGCGGGCCAGGCCGTCGGGGCCGGTCTCGACCTCCCCGAGGATCGCGACGACCGGCACGAGCAGGCGGGCGCTCGCGAGCGCGGCGATCACCTCGGGGTAGGAGGCCGAGCCGGCGTCGTACGCCTCGAGGGCGGTGGCCAGGGCGGTGTCCGCGGTGCCGTCGTCGTCGACGTAGGCAGAGCCTTGCAGCCGCTTGGCGTCGATCGGCGGTTCGGTCACCGGCAGATCCTCTCACCCGTGGAAGCATGACCGCGTGCCTCACTCGTACGTCGCGCGCAACCGGCTGGCCGCGCGCCTCAAGGACGCGGTCGGGGCGCACCCCGACCCCCTGTCGACTCCCCTGTTCGTCGTCGACCTCGACGCCTTCGACGCCAACGCCGCCGACCTCGCGCGTCGCGCGGGCGGCACCCCGATCCGGGTGGCCTCGAAGTCGATCAGGGTGCCCGAGCTGGTGCGCCGGGCGCTCGGCGCGGACGGCTTCTCAGGAGTGCTCGCCTACACCTTGGCCGAGGCGCTGTGGCTGGAGGAGCACGACGTCAGCGACGACGTCGTCGTGGCCTACCCGACCGTCGACCGGGCGGCGCTGGCCACGCTGGTCGCCTCGCCGCGGGCCGCCTCGCGGATCACGATCATGATCGACGACGTCGCCCACCTCGACCTGGTCGACTCGCTGCGGCGCTCGACCGCCGTGCCGGTGCGCATCGCCATCGACGTCGACGCCGGCCTGCGCTGGGGCGGCCAGCAGGTGGGGCCGAAGCGCTCCCCCCTGTACGACGTGGGGTCGGTCGTCGCGCTGGCCCGCACCGTCCTGGAGCGCAAGGGCTTCCACCTCGTCGGCGTGATGACCTACGAGGGGCAGGTCGCCGGGGTCCCGGACGCCGTGCCCACGCAGCGGGCGAGGTCAGCCGTGGTGCGCAGGATCAAGGCGCTCTCGGTGACCCAGCTCCAGGTCCGCCGGACCGCGATCGCGGAGGGCCTCCGCGGTCTGGTCGGCCATGCCGGCTTCACCGGCCTGCAGCTGTGGAACGCCGGCGGATCGGGCTCCCTGGAGAGCTCGGCCGCGGACCCCGTCGTCACCGAGGTGACCGCCGGGTCCGGCCTCCTCGGCCCCACCCTCTTCGACCACTACGAGTCGTTCTCGCCCGAGCCCGCCGCGTTCTTCGGGCTGCCGGTGACCCGCAAGCCCTCACCGGACGTGGCGACGGTGCACGGCGGCGGCCTGGTCGCCTCCGGCCCCGCGGGGGCGGACCGCGCCCCGACGCCCTGGGCGCCGGCGGGCCTCAGGCTCACCTCCCTGGAGGGGGCGGGCGAGGTGCAGACCCCGCTGGTCGGCGCGAACGCCCTGGCCCTGGGGATCGGCGACCTGGTGTGGCTGCGCCACGCCAAGTCCGGCGAGCCGTTCGAGCACGGCAACGCGGTCGCGCTGCTGCAGGGCGACCGGTTCGTCGACGTGGTGCCGACCTACCGCGGTCATGGCCTCGCCTTCTGAGATCGCCGAACGGGTCCTCGAGGAGGCGCTCGACCGGCCGCCGACGCTGGGGGGTGGCCGGCTGGTGTGCGTGGACGGCCTGGCGGGAGCGGGCAAGACCAGCGTGGGCCGCGAGCTGCGAGCCCTCGCACCGCAGGCCGTGCTGATCGCGACCGACGAGATGCTCGAGGGCTGGTCCGGGCTGCCCGGCCTGGGCGACCGGGTCGACCGCCTGCTCCGTCCGCTCGCCGCCGGGGAGCCGGGGAGGTGGCGGCGCTGGGACTGGGAGGCCGACGACTGGGCCGAGGACCGCGTCGTCGAGCCCGCTGCCCTGCTCGTGCTTGAGGGGGTCGGCTCGGCGCCCTCGGTCTGCACCGACCTAATCACCTACCTGGCCTGGATCGAGGCCGACCGGGACGTGCGTCTGGCGCGGGGCCTGGCCCGCGACGGCGAGGCCCTGCGACCGCAGTGGCTGCGGTGGCTCGACGACGAGGCGGCGCTCCACGAGCGCGAGGGCGCCCGGGAGCGGGCCGACCTGATCGTGACGACCGGCTGAGCGCACCCGGCCAGGGCACGTCGCCCCGGGTCAGACGGCGTGGGCCTTGATCAGCGCCTTCAGCGCCAGCACGGCGTGCTTGGCGCGGGCGCCGTCGGAGGCATGCACCCCCATCGCCGGGACGGTCGTGCCGTCCCGCAGGTCGATCGAGGGCCACGGCGCGCCGACCGGCATCCGCAACGCCTCGACCTCGCTCCAGGCGTAGGAGCGCGAGCGGTAGCCGTTGACCACCCTGAGGCCCTGCTCGGTCGCGACCACCCGCGAGCGCGCCAGTGCGTTGAGCAGGACCAGGCCGAGCAGGATGAAGCCGATCACGGTGGCCTTCTGCAGGAAGCCGACGGCGTCCTTGGTCTCCTGGTCGAAGGTGATCCACAGCCATGCGAAGGCCGCGACCAGCACCACCGCGAAGGCGATCCCCGCGATCCGGGGTCCGAACGGCCGGTAGGTCACCGGCAGCTCCGGCAGGGCCGGCAGCGCCCGACCACCGGCCGCCTCAGAGCCGGCAGGCATGGATGTCGGTGGTGAGGATGCCGCGCGCACCGAGGTCGTAGAGCTCGTCCATCACCCGCTGGGCACGCTCGCGCGGCACCATCGATCGGACGGCCACCCAGCCCTCGCGGTGCAGTGGGCTGACGGTGGGGCTCTCGATGCCTGGCGTCAGCGCGACGGCCTGCTCGACCCGCTCGGCGCGGATGTCGTAGTCCATCATCACGTAGGCGCGGGCGACCAGGACGCCCTGCAGGCGACGGGTGAACACCTCCAGCGCAGCCGGGTCAGCGTCCTCGCGGGTGATCATCACGGCCTCGGACTCGAGGATGACGTCACCGAAGACCTCCAGGCCGGCGTTGCGCAGGGTGCTGCCGGTCTCGACCACGTCGGCGATCACGTCGGCGACGCCGAGCTGGATGCTGGTCTCCACCGCTCCGTCGAGCCGCACCACGTCGGCCTCGACGCCGCGGTCGGCCAGGAAGCGGGCCACCACGCCGTCGTACGACGTCGCGATCCGCTTGCCCTTGAGGTCCTCCACGCTGCTCGCGGTGCCGGGGCGCGCGGCGAAGCGGAACTTCGACCGGCCGAAGCCCAGCTGCAGGGACTCCACGGCTGTGGCCGCGGAGTCCAGGAGCAGGTCGCGGCCGGTGATGCCGGCGTCGAGGGTCCCCTCGCCGACGTACAGCGCGATGTCGCGCGGCCGCAGGTAGAAGAACTCGACGTCGTTGTCGGGGTCGAGCTTGGTCAGCTGCTTGGACTCGCTGCGCTGGGCGTAGCCGGCCTCGCGCAGCATCGTCGAGGCAGCCTCGGAGAGGGCCCCCTTGTTGGGGACGGCGATCTTGAGCATGGCGACCTCCTCAGAGGTGGGCGTAGACGTCGTCGAGCGTCAGTCCGCTCGCGAGCATGAGGACCTGGGCGTGGTAGAGCAGCTGGCTGATCTCCAGGGCGGTGGCCTCGCGGCCCTCGTGCTCGGCGGCCATCCACGACTCCGCGGCCTCCTCGATCAGCTTCTTGCCGATCGCATGGACGCCTGCGTCGAGCTCGCGGACCGTGCCCGAGCCCTCCGGGCGGGTCCGCGCCTTCTCGCTGAGCTCGGTGAACAGCTCGTCGAACGTCTTCACGGGGCGTCAGCCTACGGCGTGGGGTCAGCCGGCAGCGCGTCGGGAGGCGCCGACGGGCACCTTGCTGCCCTGCCCGCGGCGCAGACGCGCTCGGCCATCAACAGTCAGCCGAGACGTCCCCGGTGCAGCTTCTTGAGCGTCGCCGCGGTCTGGAGCGCGGCCGAGGCGGCCTCGTAGCCCTTGTCCTCCTTCGATCCCTCCAGCCCGGAGCGGTCCAGGGCCTGCTGCTCGTCGTCGCAGGTGAGCACCCCGAACCCGACGGGCACCTGGTGGTCCAGGGCGACCCGGGTCAGGCCGTCCGTGGCGGCGTTGCAGACGTACTCGAAGTGGGGCGTGCCGCCCCGGATGACCACGCCGAGGGCCACCACGGCGTCGTAGGACGGCGCGAGGGCGGCCGCAGCGACCGGAAGCTCGAAGGTGCCGGGCACGCGGACCACGACCGGCGCCTCGACCCGGTGGTCGGCGAACGCGCGCTGCGCGCCCGCGATCAGGCCGTCCATCACCTGGGTGTGCCACGAGGCGGCGACCACCGCGACGCGCAGGTCGTGGCAGTCGACGGGCTCGATGTCGGGGGCGCCGTGTCCGGCCATGTCAGTTGGCTCCTTCGAGGTGGGGCAGGTCGTGGCCCATCCGGTCACGCTTGGTGAGCAGGTAGGCGAGGTTGTGGTCGTTGGGGTGCGGGGTGAGCGGCACGCGCTCGGTCACCTTGATGCCGTAGTCCTCGAGGTCGGAGACCTTGGTCGGGTTGTTGGTGAGCAGCCGGACCTCGCTGACGCCGAGGTCCTTGAGGATCTGCGTCGCAGCGCCGTAGTGGCGGGCGTCGGCCGGGAGGCCGAGGTCGAGGTTGGCGTCCACGGTGTCGCGACCGCCGTCCTGGAGCTGGTAGGCCTGCAGCTTGGCGACCAGGCCGATCCCCCGGCCCTCGTGGCCGCGCAGGTAGACCACCACCCCACGCCCCTCGGCCACGATCCGGTCGAGCGCCTCGTCGAGCTGGGGCCCGCAGTCGCAGCGGCTGCTGCCGAACACGTCGCCGGTCAGGCACTCGGAGTGCACCCGGGTGAGGACCGGGCCGTGGTCGCCGAGGCCGGCCAGGTCGCCGTACACCAGCGCGACGTGCTCGCTGCCGTCGACGGTGATGGTGTAGCCGATCGCGGTGAAGTCGCCGTGGCGGGTGGGCAGGCGCGTCTCGGCCTCGCGGATGACGTGGCTCTCGGTGCGACGGCGGTAGCGGACGAGGTCCTCGATGGAGATCATCGCGATCCCGTGCTCGTCGGCGAAGTCGCGCAGCTCCGGGGCCCGCTTCATGGTGCCGTCGTCGTTGACCACCTCGACGAGCACGCCGGTGGGCGTGAGGCCGGCGAGCCTGCACAGGTCCACCGCAGCCTCGGTGTGCCCGCGCCGGACCAGGACGCCGCCCTCGCGGTAGCGCAGCGGGAACACGTGGCCCGGCCTGGTGATCTCCCACGGCTCGGTCGCGCTGTCCGCCAGCACCCGGACCGTGTGGGCCCGGTCGGCGGCCGAGATGCCGGTGGTGACGCCGTCACGGGCGTCGACCGAGATGGTGTAGGCCGTGCGCATCTTGTCGCGGTTGTGCGGGGTCATCAGCGGGATCTCGAGACGGTCGAGCATGTCGCCGGGCATCGGCGCGCAGATCACGCCGCTGGAGTAGCGGATGGTCCAGGCCATCAGCTCCGGCGTCGCCTTGCTGGCGGCGAAGATGATGTCGCCCTCGTTCTCGCGGTCCTCGTCGTCGACGACGACGACGGCCTTGCCGGCGGCGATGTCGGCGATCGCCCGCTCGACGGGGTCCAGACGGACACTCATGACTGCTCCTTGCTGGTGCTGGTGCTGGTGTAGGCGCGGACGAGGCTCTCCACGTGCTTGGCGACGTGCTTGGCGATCACGTCGACCTCGAGGTTGACCCGGTCGCCGGGCTGGCGGAAGCCGAGGGTGGTGCGGGCGAGGGTCTCGGGGATGAGGCTCACCGTGAACGTGCTCTCCCCCGCCTCCACGACGGTCAGGGAGGTCCCGTCGACGGTGATCGAGCCCTTGTCGACCAGGTAGCGGCCGAGCTCGGCCGGCATCGCCACCTCGACGACCTCCCAGTGCTCGCTGGGCGTGCGGGAGACGACCTCGCCGACGGCGTCGACATGGCCCTGGACGATGTGCCCCCCGAGCCGCTTGTCGGCGGTCACCGCGCGCTCGAGGTTGACCCGGTCGCCGGCCCGGAGGCCGCCGATGTTGGTCTTGGCGAGCGTCTCGGCCATCACGTCGGCGGTCCAGTGCGTGGCGGTGCGCTCCGCCACGGTCAGGCAGCAGCCGTTGACGGCGATCGAGTCGCCGAGGCCGGCATCCTCCAGGACGGTGGCGCAGGCGACGGTGAGCCGGATCGCGTCGCCCTGGTCCTCGACGGCCTCGATGGTGCCGAGCTCCTCGACGATGCCGGTGAACATGTCAGTACCCCTTCAGGGTGGATCGGGCGCTGGTCCGCGGGCGGGGGCGCAGGGTCAGCCGCAGGTTGATGGCCTCGGTCTCCTCGTCGTCGGGGCCGGGCATCAGCACGAGGGTGTTGACGAGCTCGAACGCCAGCGCCTCGCCGATGCTTCCGATGCCGAGCGGACCCACCGCGGACGTGCCGCTGCCGAGCATCAGCGGGGCGAGGTAGGTGACGACCTCGTCGACCACCCCGGCCTGCAGGAAGGCGGCGGCGAGCGTCGGGCCACCTTCAAAGAACACGTGGTGACGGTCGTGGTCGCGGTAGAGGGACCGCAGCGCCTCGAGCGGGTCGTGGGTGCGCAGCTGCACGGTCGCGGCGTCGTCGTTGAAGACCCGGCGGTCCTTGGCCAGGTCCCGCTCGCCCATCACGACGCGCAGCGGCTGCTCCGGCAGGGGCGCTCCGCCCGCGTCCCGCACGGTGAGGAGCGGGTCGTCGACGGCGACGGTGTTGGTGCCGACCAGCATCGTGTCGCAGAGCGCCCGCAGCAGGTGGCTGTCGCGACGGGCTGCCGGCGAGGTGACCCAGCGCGAGGAGCCGTCGGAGGCCGCACTGCGCCCGTCGAGGGTGGTGGCGAACTTCCAGGTGACGTAGGGGCGGCCGTGCTCGTGGGCGAAGGTCCAGGCGGTGTTGACCGCGCGCGCGTCCTCCTCGAGCAGGCCCGCGTCCACCTCGATCCCGGCTGCGGCCAGGACCTCCAACCCGCCGCTCGCCACGGGGTTGGGGTCGCGCTGGGCGACGACGACGCGTCGTACGTCGGCCTCGATGAGCGCCTGGGAGCAGGGGCCGGTGCGGCCGGTGTGGTTGCAGGGCTCGAGGGTGACCACGGCGGTCGCGCCGCGCGCGGCCTCCCCCGCCTGGGCGAGGGCATCGATCTCCGCGTGGGGCGTGCCCGCCCCGCGGTGGTGGCCCTCGCCGACGACCGTGCCGTCGTCGGCGAGCAGGACGCAGCCGACCCGCGGGTTGGGGTGGAGCGGGACGCCGGGCGTCGCCGCGAGCGCGAGGGCGCGCTGCATGGCGTCGTACTCACGGGTGAAGTTCTCGCTCACCGTCGTCCTCCGGGTCGGTCCTTGCTCGGACTCCGGGGACATCGGGCGCGTCCCGCGCGCGGCAACGACCGCGTCAGGACGCTCAGCGTGCGCTTCCCATCCGGACTTTGACCGTCGGTCCAGGATTCGCACCTGGTCAACCGATCACTGGCTGCGATCGGGTCGCGGACTCGTGGACCGTGGTCCACTCACCGCCGGCTCGGAGTTTCACCGACCCCAGAGCACGCGAGCTCTATGTGGGGTCAATGGTCGCACACGACCCCGGTATTCCCGCACCGTGATGGTCCTCACGCCGCCGGCACGTCGTCGTACCGGCGTCAGCGCAGCGGGTTCGACTCGCTGTAGGTCGGGTGGTCGGTGGACACGTCGATGTCCCCCGCCGTCAGGCCGACCAGCACCCGCTGGCCGTCGCGCTTGCCGTAGTAGAGCCGCACCCGCTTCTCGAAGTCGGTCCCCGGGATCCGGAGCACCAGCCGCTGCCGGTCGCCGCCGAGGAACCGGTAGTGACCGGACACGCCGTGGCGTCGCTGCTGGGCGTAGGACCACCACGAGAGGCGGAAGCCGCCGTCCTTGCTCAGGGTGAGGTTCTGGCCGAAGTGCCAGTGGTCGTTCTGGTAGGCGAAGCGCTGGCCGGTGCGCGCGGGCAGCACGACGTCGGAGCGGAGCACCTCCTGGCGGTCGGACCTTCGCGTTCCGAGGTACCAGCCGGTGCGGTCCTTGTTGCGCGGGATCAGCCGGTCGTAGAGCTGGAGCCGGCGCGTGGCCGCGTCGTAGTAGTAGCGGTCGCAGCCGTCGTTCGAGTCGACCACCGGGTCGTGCGTGCACGACGCCGCGCCCCCGCCGTAGTAGAGCCACTCGTCGTCGAACCGGTAGGTGGATCGGGAGTACTCACCGGTCCGGTCGCTGTCCTCCCGCCACAGCGTGGTGCCCCCGAGGGTGCCCTCCCAGTCGGTCGGCACCGGCCAGGTGATCTGCCGCTTGGCGCCGCACACCTGCTCGGTGCGCGTGGTGCCGTCGAGCGTGATCGTCACCGCGCCCAGGTGCGTCCAGTACTTCTGGGTCGTGCCCTGGTGCAGGGTGGTCGTCAGGGTCGGCGCGGGGTCCGCCCACAGGTCGACGTCGCCGACCGGGTCGGCGGGTGTCACCACGACCGCGTCGTCCGGCAGCGTCGAGTAGGCGATCGACACCGGCCCGACGTGGCTCGGGACGGGGTACGCCGACCAGAGCGCCTCGGTGCCGAGGTCCGGGGTGGTGTCGGAGACGGTGGCCGTGACCGCGAAGTCGGAGTCGTAGGGCACCTTCTCGGGGCAACCGACGTGGACGGGCCACTGGTGCGGGAAGGACCCGTCCCCCCAGGTGCGCACGGTCAGCTGCTGGACCTCGCTGTCGGACCGGACCGGGCCTGGTGTGGTCGGGCTGGAGGAGTCGCGGCCGGTCGCGCGCACGCAGTCGACGTCCGCGAAGGGCGGCAGCTGCACCCGGGCGACCATCTTCACGATCCGGCTGCCGTCGTAGGCAGGCACCGACTGCAGCTGGTAGACGTGGTCCGGGGTGATCGGTGCACCGGAGCCGTCGTAGGCCGCCGTCAGCGTCGGCTCCTCGGTGGGGGCACCCGGTTCGATGACCAGCCGCCTGCTGGCCTGGCACGCGCCGCCGTCCAGCGTGCCGAGCACGACGTGGAGGTAGCGCCCGGCCTTGGCCGGCCGCCACCGCTCCAGCGTGAACTCGAGGCGGCCCAGGGCGGGCTCGGCCATGGCGGTCGCGACCGCGGAGAAGTCCTGGTCGGGAGTGACCAGCCCTGCGGCATCCGTCCCGACGGTCGTGACCGCGGGAGCGACGGCGGCCCGCGCGGGTTGCTGCGCGTGGCTCGGCGGCGCGGCGACCACCAGTGCGGAGGCCGTGGCGGCGGCGAGCAGGACGCAGGAGGGAAGCCTCATCCGCCGAACCTACGTCGAGTAAAGACCGGTCGCTACCGGTTTGACCCTGCTGCCCTCTCCCGCAGCGCGGCGACCATGCCGTCCGGGTCGTCGGCCGAGTAGACCGCGGACCCGGCGACGAACACGTCGGCACCGGCCTCGGCGCACCGCTCGATCGTCTCCAGGGACACGCCGCCGTCGACCTGCAGCCAGGTCTCCACGCCGTGCTTCTCCATCAGCGCACGGGCGCGGCGGATCTTCGGGAGGCACAGGTCGAGGAAGCTCTGGCCGCCGAAGCCCGGCTCGACGGTCATGATCAGCAGCATGTCGAGCTCGGGCAGCAGGTCCTCGTAGGGCTCGACGGGCGTTGCCGGCTTGAGCGCCATCGACGCGCGGGCGCCGGCCTTGCGGATCTCGCGGGCGAGCCGCACCGGCGCCTGGCAGGCCTCGACGTGGAAGGTCACCGATCCGCAGCCGGCGTCGACGTAGGCCAGCGCGTTGCGGTCCGGGTTCTCGATCATCAGGTGGGCGTCCAGCGGCGTGTCCGTGGACCGGGCGAGCGCCTCGACCATCGTCGGCCCGAAGGTCAGGTTGGGCACGAAGTGGTTGTCCATGACGTCGACGTGCACCCAGTCGGCGCCCGGGATCCGGGCGACCTCGTCGGCAAGCCGGCCGAAGTCGGCGTTGAGGATGCTCGGGGTGATCTGCACGTGGCGCACGGCGGGCGATCCTATCGGTCCGTGCGTTCGAGCAGGTCCTCGGCGACGACCAGGTCGGTCGAGAGCGTGCGGTAGCCCACATCGTCGAACAGCACGGTCAGTCGGTCGTCCTCGACGTCGGTCACCACCCCGTCCCCGAACTCGGGGTGCCGCACGCGGGCCTGCACGGGGTACGGCGAGCGCCGGTCGGCCGCCGCATCGGGAGCGACGCCTCCTCGGCAGTTGTCGCAGCGGCCGCACCGCTCCTCGAGCTGCTCGCCGAAGTAGCCGACCAGGAACTCCGCACGGCAGCGGTCGGTCTCGGCGTAGGCGCGCATCATCTCCACCCGCGAGGTGTCCACCCGGCGGCGCGCCTCGGCCAGCTCGACCGCGGCCCCGGCCAGGTCTCCTCGTCCGTCGCCTCCGCCGGACGCTCCGGTCTCGCGGGCCAGCTGCAGGAGGTTGAGGATCCGCCCGGTCCGGCGCCTGCCGAGCCCCGCGGCCTCGGCGACCTCGACGGGATCGCTCGAGCCGGCCCGTCCGGTGGCGGCCAGCACCTCCTCGACGTCCTCCACCGCCGGGACCCCGGCTGAGAAGAAGCGCCCGAGCGAGAGGTCCTCGGGTCGGTAGACGAGGACGCCCACGGCGGGGTCGCCGTCCCGGCCGGCCCGGCCCACCTCCTGGTAGTAGGTGTCGGGCGACTCCGGGACCTGGGCGTGGACGACGAAGCGGATGTCCGGCTTGTCGATCCCCATCCCGAACGCCGAGGTGGCGACGACGGTGTCGACCTCGTCGTCGAGGAACGCCTGGTGCGCCTCGTCGCGCCGGGCCTGGCCGATCCCGGCGTGGTAGACGGCCGTACGGCGACCCAGCTCCGCCAGCGCGGCGGCGTACTTCTCCGCCAACGGGCGCGTGCGGCAGTAGACGATCCCGGCGCCGGTCCCCGCGTCGGCCACGGCCTCCAGGACGATGCGCCGCTGGTCGTCCTCGTCCCGGGCGCGCACGACGGAGAGATCCAGGTTTTCCCGGGCGAACCCGGTGACGATCGTGCGCGGCTCCTCCATGGCGAGCCGGTCCACGATGTCCTCGCGGACCGGTGGCGCGGCGGTCGCCGTCATCGCGACGACCCGCGGCGACCCCAGCGGACCGAGCAGCTCCCCGAGGCGGAAGTAGTCGGGGCGGAAGTCGTGCCCCCACGCGGACACGCAGTGCGCCTCGTCGACCGCGACGAGCGTCGGCCGCACGTCCGCCACCCGTGCCTGCACGTCGGGGTTGGTCAGCTGCTCGGGCGCCAGGAAGAGGAACTGGACGTCGCCGGCCGCCGCCCGGTCGAGGACCTCGTCGCGCTGGTGCTCGGTCTCCGCCGAGCTGATCCGGGCCGCCCGCGCGGGCGTCGGCGCCCGCTCGATGCCCTCGATCTGGTCCAGCTGCAGCGCCAGCAGCGGTGAGACGACGACCGTGCAGCCGCCGAGCAGGAGGCCGCCGAGCTGGTAGGTCAGGGACTTGCCGGAGCCCGTCGGCGACACGAGCAGGACGTCGCGACCCGACAGGAGCGCCTCGACGGCCTCGGCCTGACCGGGCAGCAGCTCGTCGTGGCCGAAGTTCTCCTGGGCGGCGGCCAGGATCCTGGCCCTCGGTGAGGTCACCTCCCGCAGTTACCCGGGGAGGCCGGTGTCAGCCCGCGGCGCCGTAGACCCCGGCCACCGACCAGTCCAGGTCCCGCAGCTTGCCGCCCTGCCAGTAGCCGATCACGCCCGTCAGGGTGACCGGCGGGTACTTCGCGGGGTCCAGCACGAGCGCCGTACCGGTGAACTCGTAGGTGCCGTGGTGCTGCCGGGTGATGCCGTCCAGGGACGAGGTCTTGGAGAACCGGTAGGTCCCGTCGCGGTGCAGCCGCAGCTCCACGTCGCTCACCGCACATCCCCGGGCCGCCGCACGGAGCGGCAGGCAGCCGAAGGACGCGCCCTCCCCCACGTAGCCGAGGCGTGTGCCGGCGGGCACCGGAGCCGTGCTGCTGCCCGCCCGGACCGGGTCCGGCTCCCAGGGCAGCAGCCACCCGGCGGTCGTCGGCTCCAGCCGCGTGTCGTCGAGCTGGAGGCGGCCGGACGCCTGGTCGTAGTAGTAGCGGTGGCAGCCCTCCCGGAGCTTGGCGTCCACGGTGTCGCAGGACGCGGGGACGGGGTCCGCGGCCTGGTCGCTCAGGTAGACCCAGCTGTCGTCGAGGAAGGTCAGCACCGCGTGGTAGGGCTGGTGCCACTTGTCCGGGGCCCTCCCCCACAGGGTCTGCCCGGCGAGCGTCCCGGTCCAGTCGGTCGGCGCCGCTACGGTCACCCGGCGGGTCAGCTGGTCGTAGGACGCCACCCCGTCCTCACCGAGGCTGAGACCGTCCGCGGTGACCCGGATCCGCGGGCGGACGGTGTAGAGCGAGGTCGGGCGCACCATCAGGGTTCCGGTGAGCGGCGCGTCGTAGGTCCACAGGTCGAGCGTCTGCGGCGGGACGGGCTGGGCCAGCGCGAGATCGCTGCCGGGCGGCAGCTCCGGCACGACGTCGACCGGCACCGGCGGCGTCACCAGCTCCTCCCACAGCGCGGCGTCCGGCCGTGCCTCGACGGAGTAGTGCAGCTCGGAGTCGGCGTCGTAGGGGAACGTGGCGGGGACCTGGAGCAGGGTGGTCGGGTGCCGGCCGACGTCGGTCATCGGGCCGAGGTCGCCGCTGAGGAGCGGCCCGACCCGACGGCTGCCCGGAGCGCGGTGCGCGTGACCGCTGACCTTGGCGCAGTCGGTAGCGAAGCTGTCGGGTGCGGTCTCGAGCCGCAGGTAGTGCATCCAGTAGTCGTCCTGCAGGAACTGCCCCCACAGGTGCAGCGGCGTGAAGTCGACTGGCTGCCAGTGCGCGTCGTAGAGCCAGGCGTGGCGGTTGTCCTCCTGGTCCAGCACCACCCAGCGGCTGACCTCGCACCCCCCGGAGGCGGTCGCCCGTCCGAACCCGAAGTGGACGAACCGGCCAAGGTCGCTGTCGTCGGCGAAGACCATGATCCGGCCCGAGGGCGCGTGGGCGAGGACGCCGGCGCCCTCGAGCTGGCCTCCCCAGTGCTCGACCCGGACGTCGGCGAGCGGGTCGGGCTCGGCCGTCCGGGCGCCGTCGCGCCGCGGCAGGGCGTCACCGGGTGCGGCGAGGCCCCCGATCACGACGGGGACGGCAAGCAGCGCGACGAGCAGGGATCTCAGCGAGGTTCCGAGAGGACGCACCGCCTCAGGCTAGATCGGCGTCGTCCTCGGCGTCCGCGCGTTCGAGCAGAGGCTCGATGTCGAAGACGTGGTCGTCGATGTCCTCGTGCAGGTCGCCGAGCTCGGCGAACCGTGCGGGCACGGTGCGGATGGTGAAGTCGCGCGGGTCGGCGTCGTCGATCTCGTCCCAGCGGATCGGTGTGGAGACCCGGGCGTCCGGCAGCCCACGCACGGAGTAGGCGGCCGCGATCGTGTGGTCGCGGGCGTTCTGGTTGTAGTCGACGAAGACGGCCTCCGGGTCGCGGTCCTTCTTCCACCACGTGGTCGTCACCAGCTCGGGTGCGCGACGCTCGACCTCGCGCGCGAAGGCGAGCGCGGCGCGGCGCACGCCCTTGTGGTCGTGCTCGGGGCGGATCCGGACGTAGATGTGCAGGCCCTTGCTGCCGCTCGTCTTCGGGTAGCCGACCGCGCCCAGCTCGTCGAGCACCTCGTGGCAGACGTGGGCGGCCCTGCGGACGGCGTCGTACGACGCCTGCGGCCCGGGGTCGAGGTCGATCCGCCACTCGTCGGGCTGCTCCGTGCTGCCGCGGCGGCTGTTCCACGGGTGGAACTCGACCGTCGACATCTGCACCGCCCAGATCACCGCACCGAGCTCGGTCACGCACAGCTCGTCGGCCGTCCGGCCCCAGCGGGGGAAGTAGAGCTGGACGGTCTCGACCCAGGGCGGCGCACCCTGCGGCAGGCGCTTCTGGTGGACCTTGTCCCCGGCCAGGCCCTTCGGGAACCGGTGCAGCATGCACGGCCGCTCCCAGAGCGCGTTGACGATGCCCGGCCCGACGGCGAGGTAGTAGTCGACGAGGTCGAGCTTGGTGGCACCGATCTCCGGGAAGTAGACCCGGTCCGGGTTGGTCACCTTGACCACCCGGTCGTCCACCTCGACCTCCGTGAAGGGGCTGGCCATCAGTCGGTCCTCCGCAGCAGGGCCAGGAACATCGCGTCGGTGCCGTGCCGGTGCGGCCAGAGCTGGGCGGTCCCCTCCAGGGGGCCGTCGGCGCCGTCGACGCCGGGCAGCAGCGGCCGCACGTCCTCCAGCGCGACGTCGGAGCGGACGTCGAGGACCGACCGGACCACGTCGGCCGTCTCGGCGAGGACCGGCGAGCACGTCGCGTAGAGGACGGCACCGCCGGGCCGCACCAGGTCGAGCGCCGCGCTGAGGAGCCGCCGCTGGAGCAGGACCAGCTCCTCGAGGTCGCCGGGCACGCGTCGCCAGCGTGCCTCCGGCCGGCGCCGGAGGGCGCCGAGGCCGGTGCACGGGGCGTCGACCAGCACCCGGTCGGCCTCGCCGGGCCGGAACGGCGCACGGGTGCCGTCCGCGGCCACGACGCCGTAGGGCTGGGCACCGAGCGGCTGGAGCGCGCGGGCGACGAGCCGGGCGCGGTGCGGCCGGCGCTCCACCGCCACCAGGCGGGCGCCGCGCTGCGCGGCCAGCGCCCCCAGCAGGGCGGCCTTGCCGCCGGGGCCGGCACACAGGTCGACCCAGCGCTCGTCCGGCCCGGGGAGCGGCGCGGTCGCGAGTGCGTGCGCGACCAGCTGGCTGCCCTCGTCCTGGACCCCGGCACGGCCCTCGGCGACGGCCGGCACGGCCGCCGGGTCGCCGCCCTCGAGCACCGTTCCGTACGGCGAGAACGGCGTCGGTGCGCCCGGCAGCTCGGCCCGGTCCGCGAGCCCCGGCCGGGCCACCAGCGTCACCCGCGGCGGGACGTTGTCCGCGGCGAGGAGGTCCTCGATCTCACCGTCGGGCACCGCCTGCTCGAGCTGCTCGACGACCCAGCGGGGGTGGCTGTGGCGGACCGCCAGCGCGGCGGCCCGTGCGCCCGGGCCGGTCGCGCCCGCGGGGGCCACCTCGTCCAGCCAGGACTCCAGGTCGCGGCCCGCGACCTTGCGCAGCACGGCGTTGGCGAAGCCGGCCGCGCCCTGGCCGTGCTGTGCCCGGACCAGGTCGACCGTCGTGCTGATCGCGGCGTGGGGGGCGACGCGCATCGCGAGGAGCTGGTGGCAGCCCAGGCGGAGGGCGTCCAGGATCCCGACCTGGACCTTGCGCAGCGGCCGGTCGATGCACGCGGCGAGGATGGCGTCGTAGGTCCCCTGCCGGCGGATCGTCCCGGAGGTGAGCTCGGTGACGAACCCCGCGTCGCGGCCCTCGAGGCCTGCCCGCGCGATCGCGGCGGGCAGGACGAGGTTGGTGTACGCGCCCTCGGCGCGCACGGCGTGCAGCACCTCGAACGCCACCTCGCGCGGCCGGTCGACGGCGCGGGCGCGCCGCGGCGCTCCCCGCGAGCGCCCCGGGCCGGTCATGCGAACCGTGCGTCGTCGCCCGGTCGCAGGCCGCGCGCCCAGTCGGCCGCCGCCATCTGCTTCTTGCCGAACGCCTTCACCTCGCCCAGCCGGACGGGGACGGTCGCGGTGCCGACGAGCACGTGGTTCTTGCCGAACACCAGCACCCCGGGACCGAGCGGCGGCGCGTCATCGACCGGGGTCACCGGGCCGAGCTTGACCCGCTCGCCGTCGTACGTCGTCCAGGCGCCGGGGCCCGGCGTGCAGGCCCGGACCCGGCGGTCGACCGCCACCGCCGGCTCGGTCCAGTCGACGCGGGCGTCGTCGACGGTGATCTTCGGTGCCAGGCTGACGCCCTCGGCCTGCTGGTCCCGGGCCTCGAGCGAGCCGTCCTCGATGCCGTCGAGGGTGGCCACGAGCAGCCCGGCGCCGCCCTCCGCGAGCCGGGCGAGCAGGTCGCCGGCGGTGTCGGTCGGGCGGATCCGCTCGGTCATCACGCCGAAGGTCGGGCCGGCGTCGAGCGCCTCCACGATCCGGAAGGTCGTCGCGCCGGTCACCTCGTCGCCCGCCCAGATGGAGTGCTGGACCGGCGCCGCGCCGCGCCAGGCGGGCAGGACGGAGAAGTGCAGGTTCACCCAGCCGTGCGGGGGGATGTCGAGCGCGCTGCGCGGGATCAGGGCGCCGTAGGCCACCACCGGGCAGCAGTCGGGCGCGAGCGCGCGGAGCTGCTCCTGGAACTCCGGCTCCTTCGGGTGCCCCGGCTTGAGCACCGGCACGCCGAGCTCCTCGGCCCGCACCGCGACCGGGCTGGGCGTGAGCCGGCGACCACGGCCGGCGGGCGCGTCCGGACGCGTCACCACGCCGACCAGCTCGTGGGCGGAGCCGGCGATCGCGTCGAGGGCGGGTACGGCGACCTCCGGCGTGCCGGCGAACACGACCCTCATCGGTGCACCGCGCTCACAGGCCGAAACCGCCGGTCGCGTGCGGGGACAGCCGGACGGTGGGTCGCTCCAGGCCGAACCAGTCCGACTCGCGGATCTCCCGCATCGCCGCCTTCCGCGCGTCCTGGTCGAGGCGGTCGATGAACAGGATCCCGTCGAGGTGGTCGGTCTCGTGCTGGATCGCGCGGGCGAGCAGGTCCGAGCCCTCGATCGTGACCGGGTCGCCGTGCATGTTGAAGCCCTTGGCGACCACGGCCAGCGCACGCCGGCAGTCGTAGGTGAGCTCGGGCAGGGACAGGCAGCCCTCGGGGCCGTCCTGGATCTCCTCGGACAGGTCGAGCACCGGGTTGATCAGGTGACCGACCTCGCCGTCGACGTACCAGGTGAAGACCCGCAGCCCCACGCCGATCTGGGGCGCCGCGAGGCCGGCGCCGGGTGCGTCGAGCATGGTGTCGGTGAGGTCGGAGACCAGCTGGCGCAGCTCGGTGTCGAAGTCCACGACCTCGATCGCGGGCCGGCGCAGGATCGGGTCGCCGAAGAGTCGGATCGGTCGGATGGCCACGTCGCGAGTCTAGTGACGGGCGCTCCCGCGCCGTCGCGGGCTAGATCTCCAGCGGGTCCACCTGGATCCGGACCGCCTCCAGCTTGCGTGCGCTGCGCAGGCGCTGGAGCTCGCCGAGCGCGGCGGAGAGCCGCGGACCGTCCCGCCGGGGCACGCGCACCACGACCCGTTCCTCCTCACCGTCCGCCAGGGGGCCGAGCACGTCGGCGTCCTCCGGCAGGTCGAGCAGCGTGAGCGCGTCGTCGACGGCTCCGGGCTCACCGGTGACCGTGGCGATCCGGGCGGCCGGGGGCAGCCGCGCGGAGCGCCGCTCCTCGGCCTCCCGCGCCGCGAACCCGGCGGGGTCCCACCGCACGAGCGCCTGGATCGCCGGGACCGAGGGCTCGCCCACGACGAGGGCCCGTCCCCCGGCCCGGACCAGGCCGACCGCGTTGCACCACCGGCGCACCGCCTCCTCCGCCACCCGCATCGCGTCGCGCCCGAGGACCAGCCACGTGTCGAGGAGGACGACGACGGCGTAGCCGTCGTCGGCGACGGGCTCGGCGCCCGGGGTCGCGACCACGATCCGCGGCTCCGGCCCGACCCGGTCGCGCACGTGCTCCCCCGACGAGGTCACGACGGGCACCTTCGGGAACGCCCGGCCGAGCTCGTCGGAGGTGCGCAGGTCCCCGACCACCGGCGCACGCAGGCCCTGCCCGCCGCACTCGGGGCACGACCAGCCCGGCACCTCGGTCGCGCACCAGCGGCACCGGGGCGGGTCCGTCGGCCCGGGGATCTGCAGCGGACCGGTGCAGGCGGGGCAGCGGGCGGGCGTGCGGCACCGGTCGCAGGCCAGCCGCAGCGCGTAGCCGGCCCGCGGCGTCTGGACGAGCACGGGTCCCCGCTCCAGGCCCCACCGGACCGCCTCGAAGACCTGGTGGGGCATCCGTGCGGCGTGCGCGAGCGGGTCGCGGCGCAGGTCGGTGTCGCTGGCCCCGGTCACGGCGACGAGCACCCGGTCGCGGACGGTCGCCCGGGGCGCGGCGATCTCGCGGGCCCAGCCCGAGCGCAGCAGCTGGTCGGCCTCCACGGTGCGCCCGAACCCGCCGACCAGGACCGCCGCGCCCGCCGCGTCGGCGCGCAGAAGGAGCACCTCGCGGGTGTGCGGGTAGGGCGCGCGGGGCTCCGCGTGCAGGTCGTCGCCGTCGTCCCACACGACCACCAGCCCGAGGTCGCGGACGGGCGCGAAGGCAGCGCTCCGGGTGCCGATCGCGATCCTCCGCGCGCCGCGGCTGACGGCGAGGAACTCCCGGTAGCGCGCGGCGGGCCCGGCACCCGCGCCGAGGACGACGTGGTGCCCGTCGCCGAGCAGCGACCGGAGCGCCTCGTCGAGCCGGGCCACGTCCTTGTGGTCGGGCAGGCACAGCACGCTCCCCCGTCCGCAGGCGAGCGCCGCGGCCGCCAGGTGGGCGAGCAGGCGTGGCCAGTCCTCCCCCGGCGCCGCGCCCCAGACCGCGCGCGGGTCGCCGCCCTGGCGCAGGTGGGCCAGGAACGGGGCGGCTGCGGGATAGCCGGACCACGCCTCGTCGGCACCCGCGTCCGCGGGGACGTCCGGCTCCGGAGCGGTGGGCTGCCGCTCGGTGGTCGCGTGTCGCGGAGGCACGGCCAGGCGACGTACGTCGGCGGCGGAGCCGGCGTAGCGCTCGGCCACCCGGTCGCACAGCGCCGCCACCTCGGGCGCGAGCACCGGCTCGGGGCTGACCACCCGGCGCAGCGGCGTCAGCCGGCCCTCGTGGTCGGAGGCCGCCGCGCGGCCGACGACGAACCCGTCGACGTCCTGACCTGCGAACCGGACCTTCACGCGCACGCCCGGTCGGGCGTCGTCGGCCATCGTCGCCGGGACGGCGTAGTCGAACGGCCGGTCCAGGTGCGCCAGCGGTACGTCGAGCACGACCCTCGCGACCGGGGCGACCTCCGCGAGCTCGACCGGCGCCGCCTGCTTCGCGCGGCGGGCCCGGGCCGCTGCCCCGCCCTTGCGGGCCGCCGCGCGCGCCAGCCCCGGCAGGGCTGCGTCGTGGTCGGGCTGGTCGGTCGCTGGCACGGGTGCGGTTCTACCAGTCACCCCCGCCCCATCGCCGAGTCGGCAGAAACTTGCGTCGAAAAACGGCCGAGTCGGCAGAAATTCGCAACCAGGTGTGCGAACTTCTGCCGACTCGACGCGGTGAGCCTGCGAACTTCTGCCGACTCGGCGGTGGATCAGATGCCGGCAGCGGCCTTCAGCGCCTCGGCGCGGTCGGTGTTCTCCCAGGTGAACTCGGGGAGCTCGCGGCCGAAGTGGCCGTAGGCGGCCGTCTTGGCGTAGATCGGGCGGAGCAGGTCCAGGTCGCGCAGGATCGCGGCCGGGCGGAGGTCGAAGACCTCGAGCACGGCCTCCTGGATCTTGTGGTCGGGGACCACGCCGGTGCCGAAGGTCTCGATGAAGACACCGACGGGGGCGGCCTTGCCGATGGCGTAGGCGACCTGCGCCTCGCAGCGGCGGGCGAGCCCGGCGGCCACCACGTTCTTGGCCACCCAGCGCATGGCGTAGGCCGCCGAGCGGTCGACCTTCGACGGGTCCTTGCCCGAGAACGCGCCGCCACCGTGGCGGGCCATGCCGCCGTAGGTGTCGACGATGATCTTGCGACCGGTCAGGCCGGCGTCGCCCATCGGGCCGCCGACCACGAAGCGGCCGGTCGGGTTGATGTAGAGCTTGTAGCCCTCCGACGGCACCGAGGCGCGGAACTGCTCGAGCACCGGCTCGATGACGTTGAGCTCGATGTCCTTGGCCAGCTGGTCCTGGGACACGTCCTCGGAGTGCTGGGTGGACAGCACGACGGCGTCGATCCGGACGGCGCGGTTGTCCTCGTCGTACTCGATGGTGACCTGGGTCTTGCCGTCGGGACGCAGGTAGGGCAGCGTGCCGTTCTTGCGCACCTCGGTGAGGCGCTCGGCCAGCGTCTGCGCGATCTTGATCGGCAGCGGGAAGAGCTCCGGGGTGTCGTCGCAGGCGTAGCCGAACATCAGGCCCTGGTCGCCGGCGCCCTGGCGGTCGAGCTCGTCGCCCGAGCCGCCGACGCGCTCCTCGAACGCGTCGTCGACGCCCTGGGCGATGTCGGGCGACTGCGCGCCGATGGCGACCTGCACGCCGCAGGAGTTGCCGTCGAAGCCCTTCTCGGAGGAGTCGTAGCCGATCTCGAGGACCTTCTGGCGCACCAGCTGGGCGACCGGGGCGTACGCCGTCGTGGTGACCTCTCCGGCGACGACGACGAGGCCGGTCGTCAGCAGGGTCTCGACGGCGACCCTGCTGGTCGGGTCGTGCTCGAGGAGGTAGTCCAGGACGGTGTCGCTGATCTGGTCAGCGATCTTGTCCGGGTGTCCCTCGGTCACCGACTCAGAGGTGAAGAGGCGTCCAGTCACAGTTTCTCCTGCCATGCGTGGGGGCCGTCGTGGCGGCGCTTGTTCTTAGCGCTCCCGGACCAACGATAGGCGGCCGTCCGGGTGACGCGGGGTTGTCTCACCGAGGAGCGAGTCGCTCTCGCACCTGGTCCCAGATCACGTGGGCGAGCGCGGACTTGGTGCCGTGCGGCACCTCGACCGCCCCGCCGTCCCGGTCGAGCACGACGGCCTCGTTGTCGTCGCTGCCGAAGACCGCTCCCCCGGAGACGTCGTTGACCACCAGGAGGTCGCAGCCCTTGCGCGCGAGCTTGGCGCGGGCGAGGTCGAGCACCGAGCCGGTGTCGTCACCGGTCTCGGCGGCGAACCCGACGATCACCGCCTCCGGGCGGGACCGGTGGGTCGCCAGCTCGTGCAGGATGTCGGGGTTCTGCTCCAGCGCGACGACCGGCGCGGAGCCGTCGGCGTTCTTCTTGATCTTGCTCTCCGACCGGTGGACCGGGCGGAAGTCGGCGGGCGCCGCAGCCATCACGACCGCGTCGGCCCCGGCGGCCGCGGACAGGACGGCGTCGCGCAGCTCCGAGGTGGACTCCACGCGCACCACCTTGACCCCCGCCGGGTCGGCAAGGTCGGTGTTGGCGGCGACCAGGGTCACCTCGGCGCCCCGGGCGGCCGCGGCACGCGCCAGCGCGTAGCCCTGGCGACCCGAGGAGCGGTTGCCGAGGAAGCGCACCGGGTCGAGCCGCTCGCGGGTGCCGCCGGCGGAGACGACCACGTGCCGGCCGGCCAGGTCGGCCGTCGGGACCCCGCCGGCGGACGCCGCCCGGCCGAGCACGTCGCGGCACAGCTCGAAGATCTCGCCCGGCTCCGGCAGCCGGCCCTTGCCGGTGTCGGCGCCGGTGAGCCGGCCCTCGGCCGGTTCGACCACGAGCACGCCCCGCGAGCGCAGGGTCGCGACGTTGGCCGTCGTCGCGGCGTGCTCCCACATCTCGGTGTGCATCGCAGGCGCGAGCACCACGGGGCAGCGGGCGGTCAGCAGCGTGTTGGTGAGCAGGTCGTCGGCGAGGCCGTGCGCGGCCTTGGCCATCAGGTCGGCGGTCGCGGGGGCGACCACGACCAGGTCGGCGATCTGGCCCAGGCGGACGTGCGGCACCTCGTGGACCTGGTTCCACACGTCGGTCGCGACCGGCTTGCCGGACAGCGCGGCCCAGGTCGGCGCGCCGACGAACTCCAGGGCCGCGGCCGTCGGCACGACGGTCACGTCGTGCCCGGACTCGGTGAGCCGGCGGAGCAGCTCGCACGCCTTGTAGGCGGCGATGCCGCCGGACACGCCGAGCACCACGCGCGGCCCGGTCATGACCGAGCCTTACTCGGCGCTGTCGTCGCGGGAGGCCTTGGCGGCGGCCTGGGCGGCCGCGGCCGCCTCCTCCTCGGCAGCCAGCTCGGCCGGGTCGACGTCCTCGCAGGTCAGCAGGTCGTCGTTGATCTCGCGCAGCGCGATCGAGAGCGGCTTCTCCTGCACGTGGGTCTCCACGAGCGGGCCGACGTACTCCAGCAGGCCCTCACCGAGCTGGGAGTAGTAGGCGTTGATCTGCCGGGCGCGCTTGGCGCTGTAGAGAACCAGCCGGTACTTGCTGTCCGTCTTGGAGAGCAGGTCGTCGATCGGGGGGTTGGTCACGCCGACGGCATCGATGTTCGGGGCAGACACGCAGTGGCCTCACTGATGGATTGACGGGGAACTCATCAACTCTACCAACTGCTCGGCGGCATCACGAACTTCGGCGTTGACGATCACCGCGTCGAATTCCGCCTCCGCGGCCAGCTCGACCCGCGCGGTGGCGAGCCGGGCCTCGCGCTCCTCCTCGGTCTCGGTGCCGCGGCCGACCAGGCGGCGCACCAGCTCCTCCCACGACGGGGGCTTGAGGAACACCAGCACGGCCTCGGGCATGTTGGCCCGGACCTGCCGGGCGCCCTGCAGGTCGATCTCGAGCAGCGCAGGACGACCGGAGGCGAGAGCCGCGTCGACCGGGCCGCGCGGGGTGCCGTAGCGGTGCCGTCCGTGGACGACCGCCCACTCGAGCATCTCGCCCTCGGCGACCATGCGGTCGAACTCGTCCTCGGTGACGAAGAAGTAGTGGACGCCGTCCACCTCCCCCTCCCGCGGGGCCCGCGTGGTGGCGGAGATCGACAGCCACACCTCGGGGTGGTGCTCCCGGACGTAAGCGGCGACGGTGCCCTTGCCCACGGCGGTCGGACCGGCCAGGACGACGAGCCGTCGCGGGGTCGCCTCAGTCACCAGGGGCGAACTCGCGCTCGAGGGCGGCGATCTGCTTCGCGCCCAGACCGCGCACCCGTCGCGACTCGGCGATCGCGAGCCGCTCCATCAGCTGCCGGGCGCGCACCTTCCCCAGCCCGGGCACGGCCTGCAGCAGGTCGAGGACCTTCATCTTGCCGACGACCTCGTTGGTCTGCCCCTCGGCCAGCACGTCCGCGATCGATGCACCGGAGTTCTTCAGCCGGTTCTTGACCTCGGCCCGCTCGCGGCGCGCGGCGGCTGCCTTCTCGAGGGCGGCCTGACGCTGTTCGGGTGTCAGAGGGGGCAGGGCCACGTGGATCCTTCTCATGGGTGCAGGGGCCGGGACCAACGCCGCGAGGCGCCGCGTCCCGGTCACACTAGCCACCTCGCGGACCGAGCGGCAACGCGGTCCCGGATGCTGCGCGGCAGGACGCCGTCTCAGAGTGACAGCGGTGTCCGGCAGACGTCGCGCGCCTCCTGCTGGACGGCGTCGAGCGCGGCCTGCATCGCCGGCGACCCCAGCGCCGTGGCCGCAGCGTCGATGGCACCGCGGTCGTCCGCGCTCACCCCGTCGGGGAGGTGGTCGCGGTCGTAGGTCGCCGGGTCCACGCCGGCGGCGTCGAGCGCGTCCGCGAGGTCCTGGATGTGGTCGATCACGACCTGCCAGTCGTCGGCGATGTCGTCGGGCGCCTTCCCGGCCAGGGTGCGGAACGTCGGCAGCGCCGCCAGGAGGCCGGTCTGCGGACCTCCGGCGAGCTGCTCGCCGAGCACGCCGCGCTGCTGCTTCACCTCGTCGCAGTAGGCCGTGTAGGGGTCGTCGTCGTGCTGGCGGAGCGCGACGAACGCCACCACCCCGGCGACGACGAGCGCGCCGACGAGGGCCAGCAGGACGGTGCGGCGCTTCACGCCGTGAGGCCCCGCAGCTCGTCGTTGGCCCGGCGCACCGCGTCCCGCAGGGCGCCCGCGTCGGGGCCGAGCCGCAGCACCCCGCGCGAGGAGCTCGCGGCGACGTTGCGGGCCGAGGAGCCGAAGATCCGGGCGATGTCGGCGGTGGTGCCGCCCTGCTCGCCGTACCCGGGAGCCAGGATCGGGCCGTTGAACGCGAGGTCGAGGCCGGTGTCGCCGGTGAGCGTGGCGCCGACGACGGCGCCGTAGGACCCCAGCGGCTCGGCGTCGGCGTTGAGGACGCGCAGGTGCTCGAGGATCGTCGAGGAGACCGTGCGACCGCCGAACTCGGCCGTCGTCACCGCCTGCTGCACCTCGGGGCCCTCCTTGTTGGAGGTCGCGGCCAGGACGAACAGGCCGGCCCCGTGGACGCGCGCGGTGTCGACGAACGGCTGCAGGGACCCGAAGCCGAGGTAGGGGCTGACCGTGACCGCGTCCGCGGCCAGCGGTGAGGACGGGTCGAGGTAGGCGTCGGCGTAGGCCTGCGACGTCGACCCGATGTCACCGCGCTTGACGTCGAGCAGGACCAGCGCGCCGGCGTCGCGCGACGCGGCGATCACCCGCTCCAGCACCGCGACGCCGGCCGAGCCGAAGCGCTCGTAGAACGCCGACTGCGGCTTCACCACCGAGCAGTGCGGCGCGACCGCCTCGACCACACCCAGGGCGAACTTCTCGAGCCCGGCCGCCGAGTCCTCCAGCCCCCAGTCGGCCAGCAGCGAGGCGTGCGGATCGATGCCGACGCAGAGCCTTCCGCGCTCGGCGAGGGCGGCCACCCACCGGGTCCCGAACGTCGTGGTCATGCTCACAGCTCCTTGAGGATGTGCCGCGGCCACAGCGGGCCGCCGTAGATGAAGCCGGTGTAGGCCTGGATCAGCGTGGCCCCCGCCGCGATCCGCTCGCGGGCGTCCTCGGGGGTGGAGATCCCGCCGACGCCGATCAGGGTGAGGTCGGGGCCGACCCGGTCGCGGAGCAGCCGCAGGACCTCCGTGGCGCGCTCGCGCAAGGGCGCGCCGGACAGCCCGCCGGCGCCCGCGGCCTCGACCTCCTGGGGCGCGGACCGCAGGCCCGTGCGGCTGATGGTCGTGTTGGTCGCGATGATCCCGTGCAGCCCCTGCGCGGTCGCGAGGTCCGCCACGGCGAGCACGTCGTCGTCGGCCAGGTCGGGCGCGATCTTGACCAGCAGCGGGACCGGGTCGGGCCGGCTGTCGTCGGCGACCTTGCGGACGCGCTCGAGGAGCGGCGCGAGCCGGTCGACCGCCTGCAGGTTGCGCAGGCCGGGCGTGTTGGGCGAGCTGACGTTCACGACCAGGTAGTCCGCGCGCGGGGCGAGCAACCGGGTGGAGGTCTCGTAGTCGGACAGCACCGCGGGCTGGTCGTCGTCCGGCACGATCTTGGACTTGCCGATGTTGATCCCGAGCACCGGCCGGCGGCCGTCGGCGGGAGGCCGTCCGGCCAGCCGCTGGGCCACCGCCGCCGCGCCGTCGTTGTTGAAGCCCATCCGGTTGACCACGGCGCGGTCGTCGGGCAGGCGGAACAGCCGCGGCTTCGGGTTGCCGGGCTGGGCCAGCGCGGTGACCGTGCCGACCTCGACGTGTCCGAACCCGAGCGCGGCCAGGGCGTCGTAGCCGACGCCCAGCTTGTCGAAGCCCGCCGCGAGACCGAGCACGTTGGGGAAGACCAGCCCCATCGCCTCGACCGGCCGCTCCGGGTGCAGGCGGCGCTCGACCCGGTCGACACCCTTGAGCGCCGGCCCCGCTGCCCGGATCGCGCCGAACGCCAGGTGGTGGGCGCGCTCGGGGTCGAGCCGGCGGAACCCGTGCCGGAACAGCGCGTCGTACACCGTCGGTTTCGAGGCTCGCGTAGACCCGGATTGAGGTGGCGAGGGACGAGCCTTCTCGAAATCTCGCACCTCAACCACCGAGGTTCCGGGACCACTCCTGCAGCGAACGTACGCCGATCCCGCCCTCGCGCAGCGCAGCGATCCCCTGCACCGCCGCGGCGAGGCCCTGGACCGTCGTGATGCACGCCGTGCCGCTCAGCACGGCCGCGGAGCGGATCTCGTAGCCGTCGATGCGCGCGCTGGCGCCGCCACCGGCCCCGTTGGGCGTGTTGACGATCAGGTCGATCTCGCCGTCGAGGATCATCTGCACGGTCGTCTTCTCGCCGTGGGGGCCCGGACCCTCGAAGTGCTTGCGCACGATCGTCGCGGAGATGCCGTTGCGGCGCAGCACCTCGGCGGTGCCCTGGGTCGCGAGGATCTCGAAGCCGTAGTCGGCCAGCACCCGTGCCGGGAAGATCATCGTCCGCTTGTCGCGGTTGGCGATGGAGATGAACACCTTCCCCGAGGTGGGCAGCGAGCCGTAGGCGGCGGCCTGGGACTTGGAGAACGCGGTGCCGAAGTCGGCGTCGAAGCCCATCACCTCGCCGGTCGACTTCATCTCCGGGCCGAGGACGGTGTCGACGAACTGGCCCTCCTTGGTGCGGAACCGGTTGAACGGCAGCACCGCCTCCTTGACCGCGATCGGGGAGTCGGCGGGCAGGGTGCCGCCGTCGCCCTCCGCGGGGAGCACTCCGGCGGCGCGCAGGTCGGCGACCGACTCCCCCAGCATCAGCCGCGCCGCCGCCTTCGCCAGCGGCGTGCCGGTGGCCTTGGAGACGAACGGCACGGTGCGGCTGGCGCGCGGGTTGGCCTCGAGCACGTAGAGCACGTCGGAGCCGAGCGCGAACTGGATGTTGATCAGGCCGCGCACGCCCACGCCCTCGGCGATGCCCTCGGTGGCTGCGCGGATCCGGTCGATCTCGGCGGCACCCAGGGTGATCGGCGGCAGGGCGCAGGAGGAGTCGCCGGAGTGGATCCCGGCCTCCTCGATGTGCTCCATCACGCCGCCGAGGAAGAGCTCCTCGCCGTCGTAGAGGGCGTCCACGTCGATCTCGACGGCGTCGTCGACGAACCGGTCGACCAGGACCGGGCGGTCCGGGCCCCCATCCGATGAACGCAGTTCGGTCGCGGCCTCGAGGTAGGTCAGCAGCGCGTCGTCGTCGTAGACGATCTGCATGCCGCGACCGCCCAGGACGTACGACGGCCGCACCAGCACCGGGTAGCCGATCTCGTGGGCGATGGCCTGCGCCTCGTCGTAGGACACGGCGGTGCCGTGCTTGGGCGCGATCAGGCCCGCCTCGGCGAGCACCCGCCCGAAGGCACCGCGCTCCTCGGCGAGGTCGATCGCCGCCGGCGCCGTGCCGACGATCGGGACACCGGCGTCCTCGAGCCCCTGCGCGAGGCCCAGCGGGGTCTGCCCGCCCAGGGTGGCGATCACGCCCGCGACCGGCCCGGCCGCGACCTCCGCGGCATAGACCTCGAGCACGTCCTCCAGCGTCAGCGGCTCGAAGTAGAGCCGGTCGGAGGTGTCGTAGTCGGTCGAGACCGTCTCGGGGTTGCAGTTGACCATCACGGTCTCGTAGCCCGCCTCGGCGAGCGCCAGCGAGGCGTGCACGCACGAGTAGTCGAACTCGATGCCCTGGCCGATCCGGTTGGGTCCGGAGCCGAGGATGATGACGGCCTTCTTGCCCTCGGCCCGCGGCTGGACCTCGGTCTCCTCGTCGTAGGACGAGTAGTGGTACGGCGTGCGCGCGGCAAACTCCGCCGCGCAGGTGTCCACCGTCTTGTAGACCGGCCGCACCCCGAGCACCTGCCGGATGCTGCGCACCTCGGCCTCGGTGATCCCGCGGATCCCGGCGATCTGGGCGTCGGAGAACCCGTGGCGCTTCGCGGACCGCAGGCTGGTCTCGTCGAGCACCTCGGCGGCGGCGAGCTTCTCGGCCACCTCGTGGATGAGGAACAGCTGGTCGACGAACCACGGGTCGATCCTGGTGGCGTCGTGGACCTGCTCCGGCGTCGCGCCCGCGCGGATCGCCTGCATCACCTTCTGCAGACGGCCGTCGTGCGGGACCTTCGCGAGCTCCAGCAGCTCGGCAGCGTCACCCGGCTCACCCGCCCAGGTGAACGGCGCGGACTTGTTCTCCAGCGACCGCAGCGCCTTCTGCAGCGCCTCGGTGAAGTTGCGGCCGATGGCCATCGCCTCGCCGACCGACTTCATGTGCGTCGTCAGCATCGGGTCGGCGGTCGGGAACTTCTCGAACGCGAACCGCGGCACCTTGACCACCACGTAGTCGAGCGTCGGCTCGAAGCTCGCCGGCGTCTCCTGGGTGATGTCGTTGGGGATCTCGTCGAGCGTGTAGCCGACGGCGACCTTGGCCGCGATCTTCGCGATCGGGAAGCCCGTGGCCTTGGACGCGAGCGCGCTGGACCGGGACACGCGGGGGTTCATCTCGATGACGATCACCCGGCCGTCGGCCGGGTTCACGGCGTACTGGATGTTGCAGCCGCCGGTGTCGACGCCGACCTCGCGGATGATGTCGATGGCGAGGTCGCGCAGGTGCTGGTACTCGCGGTCGGTGAGCGTCATGGCCGGGGCGACGGTGATCGAGTCACCGGTGTGCACGCCCATCGGGTCGAAGTTCTCGATCGAGCAGATGATGACGACGTTGTCGGCCTTGTCGCGCATCACCTCCAGCTCGTACTCCTTCCAGCCGAGGATCGACTCCTCGAGGAGCACCTCGGTGGTCGGCGAGGCGGCGAGGCCGGCGCCCGCGATGCGGTGCAGGTCGTCCTCGTCGTAGGCGATGCCGGAGCCGGTGCCGCCCATCGTGAAGCTCGGCCGGATCACGACGGGGTAGGACCCCAGCGTCTTGACGGCCTCGAGGCAGTCGTCCATCGAGTGGCAGATCACCGAGCGGGCGACCTCTCCCCCGACCTTGTCGACGATCGCGTTGAACTTCTCGCGGTTCTCGCCCCGGTGGATCGCGTCGATGCTCGCGCCGATGATCTCGACGTCGTACTTCTCCAGCACGCCGTTCTCGTGCAGCGCGATCGCCGCGTTGAGGGCGGTCTGGCCGCCGAGGGTCGGCAGCAGGGCGTCGGGCCGCTCCTTGGCGATCACCTTCTCCACGAACTCCGGGGTGATCGGCTCGACGTAGGTGGCGTCGGCGAACTCCGGGTCGGTCATGATCGTCGCCGGGTTGGAGTTGACCAGGACGACGCGGTAGCCCTCGGCCTTGAGCACCCGGCACGCCTGGGTGCCGGAGTAGTCGAACTCGCAGGCCTGGCCGATGATGATCGGCCCGGAGCCGATGACCAGGATCGACTTGATGTCCTCGCGCTTCGGCATCAGGCGGTCTCCACCTCTCGCGCCTCCATGAGGTCGCAGAATCGGTCGAACAGGTAGGCGGCGTCGTGCGGGCCCGCCGCGGCCTCGGGGTGGTACTGCACCGAGAAGGCCTTGAGGCGGCCTCGATCGGTGGTTGAGCCTGTCGAAACCCGGAGCTCCAGGCCCTCCACCACGTCGTCGTTGAGGCAGACGTGGCTCACCGAGGCGACGCCGTACGGCGTCTCGGTCGGCTGGTCGAGTGGCGCGTCGACCGCGAACCCGTGGTTGTGCGCGGTGACCTCGACCTTGCCGGTGGTGCGGTCCATCACCGGCTGGTTGATGCCGCGGTGGCCGTACTTCAGCTTGTAGGTGCCGAAGCCGAGCGCCCTGCCGAACAGCTGGTTGCCGAAGCAGATCCCGAAGTAGGGCAACCCGCGCTCCAGCGCCGCCTGGAGCACGCCGATCTGGTCCTTCGTGGCGGCCGGGTCGCCCGGGCCGTTGGAGAAGAACAGCCCGTCCGGCTGCACGGCGAGGACGTCCTCGATCGTGCTCGTCGCCGGCAGGACGTGCACCTCGATGCCGCGCTCGGCCATCCGGTGCGGCGTCATGTCCTTGATGCCCAGGTCGAGCGCCGCGACGGTGAACCGCTTCTCACCCTGCGCCGGCACGACGTAGGCCTCGTCGGTCGTCACCTGCGAGGAGAGCTCGGCACCGGCCATCTGCCCGGACTCGAGGACCTTGGCGAGCAGCGCCTCGGGGTCGGTCTCGACCGTGGAGATGCCCACCCGCATCGCGCCCCGCTCGCGCAGGTGCCGGGTCAGCGCCCGGGTGTCGATGCCGGAGATCCCGACCACGCCCTGGGCGGTGAGCTCGTCGTCGAGCGTGCGGCGGGAGCGCCAGCTGCTCGGGACGCGGGCCGGGTCGCGCACGACGTAACCGGCGACCCAGATGCGCTTGGACTCGGGGTCCTCGTCGTTGACGCCCGTGTTGCCGATGTGCGGCGCGGTCATGACCACCACCTGCCGGTGGTAGGAGGGGTCGGTGAGCGTCTCCTGGTAGCCGGTCATGCCGGTGTTGAAGACGGCCTCACCGAACGTCTCGCCCTCGGCGCCGTAGGACTCGCCGCGGAACGCGCGGCCGTCCTCCAGCACCAGCAGGGCGGGCTTGGTCGTGGCGGGCATCAGACGAGGGCTCCTTCCAGGACCGTGGGCCGGCCGCGCAGGAGCGTGGCGACCACCCTTCCGGTCAGCTTGCGGTCGTGCCAGGGGTTGTTGCGGCTCAGGGACACGCTGGCGTCGCGGTCGACGACGACCTTCGCGGCGGGGTCGACGAGGGTCAGGTTGGCCGGCTTGCCGACCGCGATCTCCTGGCCGTGGCCGTCGAGGCCTGCGATCCGGGCCGGGTTGCTGCTCATCACCCGGGCCACGCCGGTCCAGTCGAGGAGACCCTCCTCGACCATGACGGTGGTGACCACCGAGAGGGCGGTCTCCAGGCCGAGCATCCCGAACGCCGCGTCCACGAACGCGTGCTCCTTGTCCTGGCGGGCGTGCGGTGCGTGGTCGGTGGCGACCGCGTCGATGGTGCCGTCGGCGAGCGCCGCACGCAGCGCCTCGACGTCCTCGGCGGGCCGCAGCGGCGGGTTGACCTTGAAGGTCGGGTCGTAGCCCGTCAGCAGGTCGGTGGTGAGCAGCAGGTGGTGGGGGGTCACCTCGGCGGTGACGTCGATGCCCTGGGCCTTGGCCCAGCGCACGACCTCGACGCTGCCCGCGGTGGACACGTGCGCGACGTGGACCCGGCTCCCGGTGTGCCGCGCCAGCATGACGTCACGGGCGACGACGACCTCCTCGGCGACGCCGGGCCAGCCCGGGAGGCCGAGCCGGCCGGACAGCTCGCCCTCGTGGCAGCAGGCGGCCGGGCCGGCGAGCTGCGGGTCCTGGCTGTGCTGGCTGACCACGCCGCCGAACGCGCGGACGTACTCCAGCGCGCGCCGCATCACCCGGGCGTCGTGGACGCACCTGCCGTCGTCGGAGAACACGCGCACCCGGGCGCGGGACCGCGCCATCAGGCCGAGCTCGGCGAGCTCCTCGCCCTGCAGGCCCTTGGTGACGGCGCCGACCGGCTGCACGTCGACCAGCCCCGCCTCGCGGCCGAGGTCGAGCACGCGCTCGGCCGCCTCCGCCGTGTCGGTGACCGGGTTGGTGTTGGCCATCGCCAGGACCGCGGTGAAGCCGCCGACCGCGGCCGCACGGGACCCGGTCAGCACCGTCTCGGCGTCCTCGCGGCCCGGCTCGCGCAGGTGGGTGTGCAGGTCGACGAGGCCCGGCAGCAGGACCAGCCCGTCGGCGTCGATGGTGCGGTCGGCGGCGCGGGACACCGAGCCCAGCTCGGCCACCACGCCGTCCTCGACGTACACGTCGGTCGGCTGGGCGCCGAGCACCGACGCCCCCTTGATCAGGACACTCATGCGATCTCCTCGCCGGCCAGCAGGTGGTAGAGCACCGACATCCGCACCGCGACACCGGCCGAGACCTGGTCGAGCACGAGGCTCGCGGCGGCGTCGGCGGCCTCCGGGGCGATCTCGAGGCCACGGTTCATCGGGCCCGGGTGCAGGATCGGCGTCCCCTCCCGCAGCATCGCGAGGCGGTCGCGGGTGAGTCCGTAGCCGACGGTGTACTCGCGGGCGGTCGGGAAGAACCCGCCGCTCATCCGCTCCCGCTGGACGCGGAGCATCATCACCGCATCGGCCTGCGGGAGCACCTCGTCCAGGTCGTAGGTGGTGGCGAAGCCCGCCTCCTTCGACCAGCTCGCGACACCCGCCGGCATCAGCGTCGGCGGGGCGACGGCGGTCACCTGGGCGCCGAGCTTCACCAGGCTCTTGACGTTGCTGCGGAAGACCCGGCTGTGGGTCAGGTCGCCCACGATCGCGACGTGCTTGCCCTCGATGCCGTCGAGCGCCCGGCCGAGGGTGTAGGCGTCGAGCAGCGCCTGGGTCGGGTGCTCGTGGGTGCCGTCACCGGCGTTGACGACCGGTACGTCGACCCAGCGGCTCACCTGCTCGGCCGAGCCGCTCGCGGAGTGGCGGATCACGAGCCCGTCGACGCCCATCGCGGTCACGGTGAGCACCGTGTCGCGCAGGCTCTCGCCCTTGCTGGCGCTGCTGCCCTTCGCGGACAGGTTGATCACGTCGGCCGAGAGCCACTTGCCGGCGATCTCGAAGCTCGACCGGGTGCGGGTGGAGTCCTCGAAGAACAGGTTGATGACGGTGCGGCCGCGCAGGGCGGGCAGCTTCTTCACCTGGCGGCGCTGCACGTCGTGCATCTCCGCCGCGGTGTCGAACAGCGTGCGGATGTCGTCGGCCGTCACGTCGTCGATCGAGAGCAGGTGCCGCATCAGGCCTCCTCGGGCGCGGCGTCGCCGAGGATCCGCACCTCGTCGGCACCGTCGATCTCCTGCACCCGGACCTTGACCGTCTCGGTGCGGGCGGTGGGCAGGTTCTTGCCGACGTGGTCGGCGCGGATCGGCAGCTCGCGGTGACCGCGGTCCACGAGCACGGCGAGCCGGACCACGTCGGGCCGGCCGAGGTCGGAGACCGCGTCGAGTGCGGCGCGGATGGTCCGGCCGGAGAAGAGGACGTCGTCGACGAGGACCACGTGCTTGCCGTCGATCCCGTCGGCCGGCATGCGGGTGTCGTGGGGGCTGCGCGTGGGGTGGCGGCGGAGGTCGTCGCGGTACATCGTCACGTCGAGCGACCCCACCGCGACCGGCACGCCCTCGACGGCCTCGATCCGCTCCGCCAGGCGCTTGGCGAGCGGGACGCCGCGGGTGTGCAGCCCGAGAAGCAGGAGATCCTCGGCGCCCTTGTTGCGCTCGAGGATCTCGTGGGAGATGCGGGTCAGCGCCCGGCTGATGTCGCTGGCGTCGAGGACGACGCGTCCGTCGTGCTGGACCTGCGGCTGGGTAGGCATCTGCCTGCCTGACCTCCTTCTCCGCCTCACAGGACGGCTCGTTAAAGGATGTCGAACGCCCTCACCATAGCGGGTCGGCGGGCGCGCGGGCTAACCAGCGGCGGCGCGCAGCTTCTCGAGCAGCGGCCCGGCGGCCTCGTCGAGGAACCGCTGCTGGAGGCGGTCGCCGACCTGCACCAGCGCGACGTCGGTGAACCCCGCCTTCCAGTACGCCGACACGGCCTCGACGATCGCGTCGAGGTCCGGGCCGCACGGGATGGACCCCGCGACGTCCTCCGGACGCACGAACTGGCTCGCCGCCGCGAAACCGGCGGGCGTGGGCAGGTCGGCGTTGACCGACCACCCGCCGCCGAACCACCGGAACTGCTCGTGGGCGAGCGCGACGCCCTCGTCCTCGGTCGGCGCCCAGCAGACCGGGATCTGCCCGATCGCGCGCGCGGACTCACCGATCCGGGCCGCGCCGTCGGTGCCGTTCCAGCGGTCGACCAGCTCGGCGGAGGGCTCCACCGCGACCATGTCGTCGGCCAGGGGCGCGAGGGCCTCGATCGCCCGCTGCCCCGCGACCGCGATGCCGATCCGTACCGGCTCCTCCGGCGGGTCCCAGACCCGGGCGGAGTCGACGTCGAAGTAGTCGCCGCGGTGGTCGACCAGCTCGCCGGTGTGCAGCTCGCGGATGATCTCGACCGCCTCGGCGAGCATCAGGTGCCGGGTCTCGACGCCCGGCCAGCCCTCCCCCACGACGTGCTCGTTGAGGCTCTCCCCCGCGCCCAGGCCGAGCGTGAACCGGTTGTCCGACAGCAGCGACAGCGTCGCCGCCTTCTGCGCCACGACCGCGGGGTGGTAGCGCATGGTCGGGCACGTCACGTAGGTCATCAGGTCGATCCGCGAGGTCGCCTGGGCCACGGCGCCGAGCACCGTCCACGCGTACGGGCTGTGCCCCTGCTCGGTCAGCCACGGCGAGTAGTGGTCGCTGCTGACGGCGAAGTCGAACCCGGTGCGCTCGGCGTGCACGGCGTACTCCACGAGCTCGCGCGGACCGCTCTGCTCGGTCATCAGGGTGTAGCCGAAGGACGTCATGCGGCCTGCGGTACCCGATGCCGGCCGGACCTACCGGGGGCACACGAAGGGGCCCGCGCCGCGGGCCCCTCCGCTCTCCTGCGCCGTTCCGCTGGGATCAGCGGAACGCGTCCTTGACCTTCTCGCCGGCCTGCTTGAGGTTGGCCTTGGTCTGGTCGGCCTTGCCCTCGGACTTCAGGTCGTCGTCGTCCGACGCCTTGCCCATGGCCTCCTTGGCCTCGCCGAGCTTCTCGTCGGCAGTGTTCTTGAGCTTGTCGTCAGTACCCATCGGGTCCTCCTTCGGACGCGGTTGCGTTGTCGAGGGTGGTACCCGTCGGTATCGGACCGATCCGGGCCTTTTCCTAGAGCGCCTCGGCCATGGCGGCGCAGGCGGTCAGCCACGACCGCCGCGTCCCCTCGGAGAGCTGGTCGTAGGGGACGACCGACCCCGACACCAGGGCCGGGTCGTACGGCACGCGGTAGACGCCCCGCGTGCGCTGCTCGTAGACCTGGACCAGGTCGTGGGCCAGGCGGGTGTCGACCCGGTCGCTCGGGTCGGAGAGCACCGTCACGGTCTTGTGCTTGAGGTCGGCGTGACCGGCGTCCTGGAGGGCGTCGAGCATCCAGAGCCCGCTGTAGCCGGTGTCCTCGCGGACGGTGCTCGTGACCACCAGCAGGTCAGCGGCGTCGGCGGCAGCCAGCCAGTTCTCGGCGCGCATGTTGTTGCCGGTGTCGATGATGATCACGCGGTAGAAGCGCTCCAGCAGCGCGTGGACCTCGGCGAAGTCCTTCGCGTGGATGATGCCCGTGACGTCGGGCCGCTCGTCGGACGCCAGCACGTCGAAGTGCGCGTCGCCCTGGGAGCGCACGAACGCGCCGAGGTCGCCGATCCGCGAGTGGTAGACGTCCTTGAACCGCTCGAGGTCCTCGAGCAGCTCCCGGGTGGTGTTGCGGTGGCTGCTGCGGATACCCCGGATGCCGAGCGTGCCGCGGGTCTCGTTGTTGTCCCACGCCACGACGCCGCCGCCGCGGACCGTGCCGAAGGTGAACCCGGCGGCCAGGACGCCGGTGGTCTTGGCCGCGCCGCCCTTGGGGTTGATGAACGCGATCGTGCGCGGGCCGTCGAAGTCCTTCTGGATGACCGAGCGTTCCTTGTTGTAGGCGAGCTCCTTGGGGCCCATCCGGGGCCGCACCAGGCCGCCGGTCATCCGGCCGACCGCGCCGCGCCAGCCCCACGTCGCCGGGCCGAGGTCCTTCCGACCCTCGCGGCGGTCGAGGAAGTCGGTGGCCGTCATGAACCGCCGGGGCGGCTCGACGACCGACGCGGGAGCGGGAGCGGCTGCGGGCGCGAAGGAGGGCGGCGGGCCGGCCGGCGGCGGGCCGAGCGGGACCTGGCCCGCGGGCGGCGCGGCGGGCGGTGCGGACGGCGGCGGGGACGCCGGCGGAGGCGCGGACGGACGCGCGGACGGAGGCGGCCCCGAGGGCGGCGGCCCGCTGGGCCCGGACGTGGTGCGCGGGATCGGGTCGCTGAGCGGGTCGGCGTGCTCCCCCGACCGGGCGGCCTCGAGCTGTCGCCGCGCGAACTCCTCGAGCTCCTCCGGCGTGTAAAGCCGGTCGCTCGTGGCGTCGTCGCGGATGGGGTCGGTCGAAGACTGGGTCACGAGACCTCCCGAGATGGTGGTGCGTCCTCGAGGGAGAGGCTAACCGCTGGCGCGCCCGGCAAACACCCGGTGGCTCACAGGTCCAGGGAGCCCAGGGCCGTCTCGATCGTGCGGTGGAACGTCGGGTAGGCGAAGTGCATCCCGCGCAGCGTGCTCACCGGCACCTCGGCGTGCACGGCGGTGACGAGCATCCCCAGCACCTCGCCGCCGTTGGGCCCGACCGACGTCGCACCGACCAGCACGCCGCGGTCGGCGTCGGCGACCAGCTTGATGACGCCGTGGTTGCCGACCTTGTGGATCCAGCCGCGGCTCGACTCCGGGATGGGAGCGGTGGCGGTGGCCACGCGGATGCCCGCGTCGCGCGCCTGCGCCTCGGTCAGGCCCACCGACCCGACCTCCGGGTCGGTGAAGGTCACCCGCGCGACCGCCCGGTAGTCGGCCCAGGGGCCGTCCTGGTCCTGCAGGTCACGGAGCGCGACCCCCGCCTGGTACATCGACACGTGCGTGAAGGCGCCCTTGCCGGTGATGTCCCCGATCGCCCACACGCCGTCGGTGACCCGCATCCGCTCGTCGACGTCCAGGGAGCGGGCCGACGGGTCGAGCCCCACGGTGTCGAGGCCGATGTCGGCCAGGTTGGGCCGACGACCGGCGGCGACCAGCAGCGCGGCCGCCTCGAGCACCTCTCCCCCGGCGAGGGTGACGCGGAACCGGCCGTCGTGGTCGACGCGGTCCACCCCGACCCCCGCGCGGACGGCGATCCCCTCCGCCTCGAGGGCCTCGGCGACGATCGAGCTCGCCTCCGGCTCCTCGGGGCCGAGGATCCGCTCGGCCAGCTCGACGACGGTGACGGAGACGCCGAAGCGGGAGAACGCCTGGGCCAGCTCGCACCCGATGGCGCCACCACCCAGGACGACGAGGCTCTCGGGCAGCTCACGGACCCGGACCGCGTCGCGGTTGGTCCAGTACGGCGTCCCGGCGAGCCCCTCGATCGGCGGGACCGCGGGCTCGGTGCCGGTGTTGAGGACGACCCCGCGCCGCACCGAGATCCCCTCGCTGCCGCCGTCGGTCTCGACGACGACCTTGCCGGGACCGGCGAGCCTGCCCTGTCCGCGGACGAAGCGGGCACCGGCCTTCTCGAGCCGCTCGACCGCGACCGTGTCGTCCCAGTCGTCGGTGGCCTCGTCCCGGATCCGGTCGGCGACCGGGCCCCAGTCGGGCGTCACGTCGACGGAGCCGCCCAGGTCGGGGACGCGGCGCGCCTCGGCGAGGGCGTCGGCGGCGCGGATCATCATCTTCGACGGCACGCACCCGTAGTAGGGGCACTCGCCGCCGACCAGGTGGCGGTCGACGCCGACGACGCTCAGCCCGGCGCGCGCGAGGGACGCCGCGACGTGCTCGCCGCCGGGTCCGAGTCCGATGACGACGACATCAGCGTCCGTGGCAGCCATGCCGGCAACCTTGGCACGGCGCTGGTCGCCGTACCAGGGCCGACGCGGGTCAGACCAACGAGGACTTGCTGCGCTGGATCGCGCCGAGGACGCCGTTGACGAACTGCGGCGACTCGTCGGTGGACAGCTCGGTCACCAAGGACATCGCCTCGCTGACCGCCACCGGGTCGGGGACGTCGTCGCAGAACAGCAGCTCGTAGACGCCGATCCGGAGCACGTTGCGGTCGACGGCGGGCATCCGCTCGAGCGTCCACGCCTGCGAGAACTGGCGCAGCACCTCGTCGATCCGGTCGCGCCGCTCGACGACGCCGCGCACGAGCTCCGCGGTGTAGGCGTTGGTCGGCGCGTTGCCCTCCTCGATCGCGCGGTCCAGCGCGTCGACGGCCGACTCACCGCGCAGGTCGGCGGCGAAGAGGATGTCCAAGGCCCGCTTGCGCGCCTTGGAGCGCGCACCGGACACCATCAGGACTTCACACGGCTGAGGTAGGAGCCGCCGTCGCGGGTGTCCACCTTGATCTTCTCGCCCTGCTCGATGAACAGCGGCACCTGGATCTCGGCGCCGGTCTCCACGGTCGCGGGCTTGGTGCGACCGGTGGCCGAGTCGCCGACGACGCCGGGCTCGGTGTAGGTGATGGTCAGCTCGACCGACGCGGGGAGCTCGATGAACAGCACGCGGCCCTCGTTGGTGGCGACGATCGCCTCCATGTTCTCGAGCATGAACTTCGCGGCGTCGCCGACGATCTCCGGGCTGACCTCGATCTGGTCGTAGGTCTCGGTGTCCATGAAGACGAAGTTGGTGCCGTCGTTGTAGAGGTACTGCATCGTCCGCTTGTCGACGGTCGCGGTCTCCACCTTGGTGCCGGCGTTGAAGGTCTTGTCGACGTTCTTGCCCGACTCGACGTTCTTGAGCTTGGTGCGCACGAACGCCGGGCCCTTGCCGGGCTTCACGTGCTGGAACTCCACCACCTGCCAGAGCTGGCCGTCGATGTTGAGAACCATGCCGTTCTTCAGGTCGTTCGTCGTTGCCATGCGCGTGCGTCAGCCTTCTCGTTCGGTGGTGCGGATCCAGATGTCAATCAAGCCGTACGGCGCCCGTGGCGCCAGCGGACGAGTCTAGTGGCTCACCGCCCATCCCCCGAACTGGTGAGGGGCCCGCGCTCGGCCGCACGCCACGACCCGTGTAATGCGGGAGGCAGGTCGTGACATGGAGTGAGCATCAGGGCGGCGGACGCCGCCCGTTCCCCACCCCGAGAGGACAACCTCGATGCGCAGGCTGAACCCCCTCCAGATCGCCGGTGCGGCATCCGCGATCGTGCTCGCGACCGTCGGCGGCGCGTACGCCGTCGGCGCCGGCGTCGCCGACCAGCCGACCGGCGCGACGACGTCCGACGACCAGAGCTCCGACGCGCCCGGCACCGAGGCTCCGGAGACCGACGCCCCGGAGACCGACGCGCCCGACGACCAGAGCGAGGACTCCGACTCCCCCGAGACCGAGTCGCCCGAGCCCGCGGACGACCAGGGCGAGCACTCCGACGCCCCCGAGACCGACAGCCCCGAGCCTGTCGACGGCGACGACCAGGGCGAGAACGCCGACGACCAGGGCGAGGACTCCGACGCGCCGGAGACCGACGCACCTGACCACTCCGGCGACCAGGGCGACGGCGACCAGGGCGACGACGACCAGGGCGACGACGGCGACCAGGGCGACGACCCCGGCGACGGCGGCGCGGACGACTGACCGACCACCGGGGAGGGACCGTCCGCGCTCCTGCACTACCGTCGTAGGCGGAGCGCGGGCAGAGCCGCCCCTGACCAGGAACCACACATGACCAAGCACCGCGACCTCGCGACCCCCATCCCGCCGACGCCGGCCGACCTGGCCTTCGTCGAGCAGCTGGGCCTGCTCGCGCGCGCCTCCGTGCCGGCTGCCGCGCAGCCCGGTCCCCGACGGCCACGCTGGGGGGCGGCCGTCGCCGCGGCCGCGGCCGTCACTGTCGTCGCCGCCGGCGGTGCCGTCGCCGCCGGGCTGCTCGGCGACCGCGACTCCGAGCCGACCCAGCAGACCCCGGCCACCCCGCCTGCCTCCGTATCGACGAGCACCGACCCGGACGATCGTGGCGAGCCCAGCGACGGCGACGACGTCCGACGACACCCGCACCACCGCGCCACCCGGGGTGAGGAGGGCGACCAGCCCGGCGGCGCGCCGCTCGGGCAGGACCCCGAGGTGTCCGACGACCCGGTCCCGACCCAGGGTGACGACCAGCCCCAGGACGACGGCCCGGACGACCAGGGTGAGGACCAGGGACCGGACGACCAGGGCGAGGACCAGCAGGAGCCCGACGGGCAGGACCAGCAGGGCTCCCCGGACGACGGCAGCGATGCCGACGTCCCCGACGGGCAGGACGGGCAGGACGAGCCGGACGGGGGCACCGAGGACGCGCCGGTGCCGAGCACCGACGGTGGCGACGGTGGTTCCGGCGAGGACCCCAGCAGCGGCAGCAGCGACGACGGCAACGACTCGGGCGAGCAGGCACCATCGTGAGCCGCGGGTGGCCGACGACCTGATCGAGCGTGCCCGCGCCGGCGACCCGGACGCGTGGCGCGAGCTCTACGAGTCCCTGACCGGACGGCTGCTGGTGTGGTTGCGCACCCGGCCGTCCGGTGACGTCGTCACCTCCGCCGAGGACCTGGCGGCGGAGTCATGGCTCGTCGCGGCCCGGTCGATCGCCGACTTCGAGGGCGATCGCGACGCCTTCGCGGGGTGGCTCTTCGGGATCGCCCGCAACCAGGCCGTCAACGCCCGCCGCCGCGCACTGCGGCGCCACACCGATCCGACGCTGGCGACCGACGACGCCGCCGTGTGGGGCTCCTACGACGGGCCTGCCGAGGGCGTCGCCGGTCTCGACTGGACCCGGTGGGCGCTCGCCCAGCTGCCTCCGCGCGAGAGCGAGGTCCTGGCGTCCATGGAGGTCGCGGGACTGGACGCGGCCCAGACCGCGACCGCGCTCGGGGTCAGCGTGACCGCCGTCCGCGTGGCCCGGCACCGGGGCCTCGCACGGCTGCGCAGGCTGCCGGTCGTCGTACCGTCCGACGTTGTGCGCTGACCCGGCGGCTCACCCCTGGAGCAGCGCGACGAGCTGCCCGGCCAACCACGCCTCGTAGGCCGCGGGCTTCCACCCACGCCGCCGGACCAGGCGGTCGTAGGCGTCCGGCGAGTTCAGCACCCACACCGCGTCGACCAGCCGGGTCAGACCGCCCTTGCCGGCGTACGACGCGGGGAGCCCGACCCGGTCGCGGAGCCCCGTCATCGCATGGGTGGTTCCGACGTACCGCTCCTCCTCGATCGTGGCGACGAAGTCGACGAGGGTGGCGTCGGTCCCGTGCGCCATGAGGGCACCGAGCAGGGGGCCCACCCGGCCGGAGAGCAGCCGGATGCGGGCGGCGTAGGCGCGGGCGAACCCGGCACGGTCCGCGGCGGCGAACAGCGCCTCGAACTCGGGGCGGTCGCTCATTGCGACCTCGACGTCGTCGCCGGCGATCATCCGGTCGTACACCGCCTTGACGACCGCGGCCTTGCCACCGACCGAGTTGTAGACCGTCTGCGGGCTCACCCCCGCGGCCGCGGCAAGCGACGCCACGGTCATCTTGGTGTAGCCGCCCTTCAGGAGCAGCCCCTGCGCGGTCTCGACGATCTGGGTCCGCGTCTGCTCGGCGCGGACGACCCGGGCGGAGTTGTCGTACGTCCTTGCCACGGTCGCTCCATTCGGTTAGATTCACATTCCAATGGAATATGGTTCCAATCTCAGGAGGAGTGTAGCCATGACCATGCCCAGCTCCGGGCAGCACCTCGCGGCCGACGACGGAGACGCCTGGTGGTTCCTCGACACGCGGATGACCGTGAAGGCCGACTCCCAGCGGACCGGCGGCCTCTACACGATGATCGAGTTCAGCGCACCGCAGGGATTCGGTCCGCCGCAGCACGTCCACCGGGACGAGGACGAGGCCTTCCTGATCCTCGAGGGCGGGATGCGCGTCGTGTGCGGTGACGAGACGTGGCAGGCGGAGCCGGGCTCGTTCGTGTTCCTGCCGCGCGGCGTCCCGCACTCGTTCATCGTGACGGAGGGCCCGGCGGTGCGCGGATGGCAGCTCACGACCCCCGCCGGATTCGAGAAGTTCGTCGCTGCGCTGGGCGAGCCCGCCCCCGGCCCCGGACTGCCGCAGCCCACCGAGCCGGACGTGCCGACCCTCGCGCGGATCTCGGCCGAGCACGGCTACGACATCGTGGGTCCACCGTTGAACCTCGACGACCTGAGGCGATAGCCGTGCACCCGCGTCGCTCTCGTCCTCGGCGCCGCCGGCACCAGCGTGACCACGACCCCCGAGCCGGCCGGCACCAACTGCGCCGACGGCGGATCAGCGTGAACATCTATGCCGTCTGCATGGACTGAACGGCTCGACGCCGCCGCCCGGAAGGCGGATGGTGTACTCGTTCCCACCCGTTCGATCGTCGACCTCAGCAAATCCGCTCCCGTCGCTGTCGAATCCGTCACCTACGTGGTCTGCTCGGGTTGACCGCTCCAGCTCGATCCATGTCGACCTCGGAGATCAGCATGCACCGGTCCCGCACCCTCCTGGCCGCCCTCGTCGCAGCCGCCCTGTCACTGTCGACGCTCTTCCTCGTCGCCGCCTCGCCGGCGCAGGCGACCGAGCCGGCAGTGGGAACGCTCCTCATCAACGAGGTCCAGCTGCGACCGCCGATCGGGGGTGGGCCCGCTTTCGTCGAGCTCTACAACCCGACCAGCCAGGCCGTCGACCTCGGTGCTCTCTGGTTCCTGCGGACCGGCGGCCAGAACAAGTACCTGTTCGGAACCGTCGGGGCGGGCGAGCACCTGGTTGTCCCCCTCGACGGGAACGGCGACAACCTCTCGTTCCCGGGCGGTCCGACGACACTGGAGCTGAGCTGCACCTACTGCGGCGACAACGGTGCCGGCGGGTACAAGGACGTCGACAAGGTCAGCTGGAACGCCAGCCCCGAGATCAGCGTCGGCCGTTGCCCCGACGGCGCCGGCGGCACGCCCGGGGTGCTGACGCCGAACGTCTACCCCACCCCCGGCGCTGTCAACGTGTGCACGGCTCCGGTGGTGATCAACGAGGTGGTCGCGCCATCGAGCGCGGCCGGCACGGCGGAGCTCAAGAACGTCACCGGGGCCACGATCTCGCTGGACGGCTGGGGGGTGGCCTCCGACAGCGGCATCGTGTGGCTCGACGGCACCTCGCTGGCGCCCGGCGCCTACCGCACGGTCACCCTGCCGGCGGGAACCACGGGCGTCGGGCTGTGGAAGGACACCAGTCCGGCGCCGCACGACGTCTTCCGCTCCTACGTCGTCGACGGTTACCAGTGGAGCCAGCCACCCCCGACGTCCTACGGCCGGTGTCCCGACGGCTCGGGCGGCTTCACCGTGACCTCCGCAGCGACCCTCGGTGCGGCCAACCTCTGCCCGACCCTGCAGAACCAGGCACCCCCCGTCATCGCGGGCACGGCGCGCGTGGGTGAGACGTTGAGCCTCGCGTCCGCCGGCACCTGGAGCCCGTCGCCCGACAGCCGGAGCTACCAGTGGCTGGCCGACGGCCTGCCGATCACCGACGCCACCGGGACCTCGCTCGTCCTCGGGCCGGCGCAGGCGGGCGCCGTGATCACGGTGCGCGAGATCGCCACCGGCAACGGTTCGACCGCGGTGGCGGACTCCAACCCGCTCGGGCCGGTCGAGCCGGGCGCCATCACCAACACCGCTCCCCCGGCGATCACCGGGGAGCCGTCGGTGGGCAGCACCTTGTCCGTGTCGCCCGGCGCGTGGTCACCCGAGGGCGTCGACCTCGCCTACCAGTGGCTCGTCGGAGACCACCCGGTCGACGGCGCGACCGCCTCGACCTACACGGTGCGCTCCGAGGACATCGGCCAGCCGGTGACCGCGCGGGTGACGGCGTCGAGGACCGGCTACTCCCCCGTCTCGGTGACCACCGACCCGACGGCACCGGTCGCCGGAGGGTTCCAGCTGACGAGCGCACCGACGATCAGCGGCATCCCGACCGTGGGCAAACCGCTCACCGCGACCCCCGGCACCTGGGACCCGACCCCCGCCGCGACGACGTACCAGTGGCGCAGCGACGGCGTCGAGATCCCCGACGCGACCGGCGCGGCCTACACGCCGACGGCTGCCGACGTCGGGAGGTTCTTGTCGGTCGTCGTCGTGGTCACCTCGCCCGGGTACGCCGACGGCCGCACCGTCGTCACCACGACCACGCCGGTGCAGCTCGGCACGATCAAGAACTCGGACCCGCCGGTGGTCAGCGGCGTCCCGAAGGCCGGCCACACCCTCACGGTCTCGGTGGGACGGTGGTCGACGACACCCGACACCGTCGAGTACCAGTGGTTCGACGACCAGGGCCGCATCACCGGTGCGACCGGTCGGAAGCTGGTGCTGGACCGTCAGGCCTTCCTCGGTGAGGAGGTCTGGGTGCGCGTGAAGGTCTCCGCCGCTGGCTTCTCCCCGGCCACGAAGGCCTCGCGCCCGGTCGGCCCGGTGGCCAAGGCGCAGCCCGAGGTGACCGACACCTGGTCGACCAAGGAGGCGCGCATCGGCAGGACCAAGGTCAAGGTCGACCTGCTCATCACCGCGCCCGGGGACCTCCACGTGAGCGGCACCGTGTCGCTGGAGGTCGACGGCAGGGTGGTCGACACGAAGAAGGCCGGCGACACGAGCCTGGAGCTGGTGGCGCCGCCGTTCCAGCAGCCGGGGAAGCACAAGCTGGTCGTCGAGTACGGCGGCAACGCCCTGCTGACCCGGTGGCGCGACTCGGTCTACGTCACTGCCGTGCGATGAGCTCCAGCGCCTGCCGGTAGCCGTCGATGCCCGCGCCGCTGATCGTGGCAGCGGCGTGGGGCTCGACGTACGACGTGTGCCGGAACACCTCGGGCCGCTGCTTGGGGTCGGAGATGTGCACCTCGACCAGGGGCGCGGTGAGCTGGGCGCAGGCGTCGTAGAGCGCGAGCGAGTAGTGCGTCCAGGCGCCGGCGTTGAGGACGACGGGCGTGCTCTCGTCGGCCGCGGTGTTGAGCCAGTCGAGCAGCTCGCCCTCGTGGTTGGTCTGGCGCACCTCGACCTCGAGCCCCAGCGCCCGGCCCCACTCCTCGCACAGGTGCACGAGCTCGGCGAAGGTCGTCGCGCCGTAGATCTCGGGCTGGCGCCGGCCCAGCCGGCCGAGGTTCGGCCCGTTGAGCACCAGCGCCCTCATCGCGAGCCACCCGCCATCGCGTCGTAGGCCGCTCGCAGGTTCTCCTCGGAGGGTCCGGCGAGCACGACGGGCTTCGCGACGCCCTCGAGCACGACGAACCGCAGGGTGTTGCCGCGGGCCTTCTTGTCGACGCGCATCGCGGCGAGGAGGTCCTCGAAGCCGGTCCGGTCGTAGGTGGTCGGCAGCCCCACAGCCGAGAACGCCGCGGCGTGCCGGGCCGCGGTCAGGTCGTCGAGACGGCCCTCCAGCCGGGCGAGCTCGGCGACGTAGCAGCAGCCGATCGCGACCGCCTCGCCGTGCCGCATCGTGTAGCCCTCGGCGCGCTCGATCGCGTGCGCCATGGTGTGGCCGTAGTTGAGGACCTCGCGCCCCGGGTGGCCGTCGCTCCCGCCGGTCTCCTTGAGGTCGGCGACGACGACGTCGATCTTGACCTTGATCGCCCGCTCGACCAGCTCGGGGAGCACCTCGCCCGCCGGGTCGGTGGCTGCGGCAGGGTCCTTCTCGACCAGGTCGAGGATCTGCGGGTCCGCGATGAAGCCGCACTTGGCGACCTCGCCCATCCCGGCGACGAGCTCCTCGCGCGGCAGCGTGAGCAGCGTGTCGAGGTCGACGAGCACCCCGGCGGGCTCGTGGAACGAGCCGACCAGGTTCTTGCCGGCGGCGGTGTTGATGCCGGTCTTGCCACCCACGGCGGCGTCGACCATCGCCAGCAGCGTCGTCGGCACGTGCACCACGCGCACGCCACGGAGCCAGGTCGCGGCGACGAAGCCGCCGACGTCGGTGGTCGCCCCGCCGCCGAAGGTCACCACGGCGTCGGACCGGGTGAATCCCGCCTGGCCGAGCGCGTCCCAGCACTCGAAGGCCACGTCCGCGGTCTTGGCCTGCTCCCCGCTCGGCAGGCCGAGGGCGAGCACGTCGTACGCCCCGCGCAGCACGTCGAGGACCGGCTCGGCGAGCTCGGTCAGCTCGGCGGCGTGCAGGAAGGCCACCCGCTGGACGTCCTCGCCGAGGATCGCCGGCAGCCGGTCGGCGAGGCCGCGCCCCACCACGACGTCGTACGGCGACCCGCCGCCCACGTGCAGCACGGTGTCAGCCATCGTTCCCCCGTTCGGTGGTCGAGTAGTCCGAGCCGTCAGGCGAGGGCGTATCGAGACCCAGCCGGGCGTCGATCTCCGCGGCCACATCCTGCGGGCTCCGGCCGCTGGTGTCGACCGAGAAGGTCGCGACCGCCTCGTAGACCGGGGTCCGCTCGTCGAGGAGCTGCTTCACCCGGCTGCGCACACCGCCGACCGCCTGGTTGAGCAGCGGCCGCGACTCCCCCAGCCCCACCCGCTGCACGGCGTCGGCGAGGCCGACGCGCAGGAAGACGACCGGGTGGCCCGCGAGCAGCGCCCGCGTGTCCTCCGCCAGCACCGCACCGCCGCCGAGGCTGAGCACGCCGTCGTGGTCGCTCAGCGCGGTGGCGACCGCCGCCCGCTCCAGCTCCCGGAACCGGCTCTCGCCGTCGTCGACGAAGATCTCGCCGATGGTGCGGCCCTCGAGCGTCTCGATGTCCTCGTCGGTGTCACGTACCGCGACCCCCCACCGCTCGGCGAGCAGCCGCCCCACCGTTGTCTTGCCCGAGCCCATCGGACCGACCAGGACCACCCGCGGCCCGGTCGAGCGGTGGCTCATCGGTAGTTGAGGGTCTCGAGGTAGGAGGCGACGTTGCGCCGGGTCTCCGCCACCGAGTCGCCGCCGAACTTCTCCGTCACCGCGTCCGCGATCACGAGCGCCACCATCGCCTCGGCCACGATGCCGGCCGCCGGGACGGCGCACACGTCGGAGCGCTGGTGGTGGGCGACGGTCTCCTCGCCCGTGGCGACGTCGACGGTGCGCAACGCGCGCGGGACCGTGGCGATCGGCTTCATCGCGGCGCGGACCCGCAGGATCTCGCCGGTGGTCATGCCGCCCTCGGTGCCGCCCGAGCGACCGGACGTGCGGCGCAGGCCCTCGGGCGTCGAGACGATCTCGTCGTGCGCCTGCGACCCGGGGGTCGCGGCGAGCTCGAAGCCGTCGCCGACCTCGACACCCTTGATCGCCTGGATGCCCATCAGCGCCCCGGCGAGCCGCGAGTCGAGCCGCCGGTCCCAGTGGACGTGCGAGCCGAGGCCCGGCGGGAGCCCGTGCACGACTACCTCGACGACGCCGCCGAGGGTGTCGCCGTCCTTGTGGGCCTGGTCGATCCGCTCGACCATCAGCTTGGACCCGTCGGGGTCGAGGCAGCGGACCGGGTCCTCGTCGAGGCGCGCGACGTCGGCGGGGCTCGGCAGGTCACGGGTCGGCGTGCGCACCCCGCCGATCTCGATGACGTGGGAGACGATGTCGGCGCCGGTGGTCTGCTGGATGAAGTTGCTCGCAACCCGGCCGAGGGCGACCCGCGCCGCGGTCTCCCGGGCGGACGCGCGCTCCAGGATCGGGCGGGCGTCGTCGAACGCGTACTTCTGCATGCCGGCCAGGTCGGCGTGCCCGGGCCGCGGTCGGGTGAGCGGCGCGTTGCGGGCCTGGCCCTCGAGGATCTCAGGGGAGACCGGGTCGGCCGACATCACCTGCTCCCACTTGGGCCACTCGGTGTTGCCGACCTCGATCGCCACCGGACCGCCCTGGGTGCGGCCGTGCCGGACGCCGCCGATGATGCGGACCTCGTCGGCCTCGAACTTCATCCGCGCGCCCCGGCCGTAGCCCAGCCGCCGACGGGCGAGCGAGTCCGCGATGTCGTCGGTCGTCACCTCGACGTGGGCCGGCAGGCCCTCGAGGATCGCGACCAGGGAGGGCCCGTGGGACTCCCCTGCAGTCAGCCAGCGCAACATGGCGTCATTGTCCCATTCCCCGGCCCGGCGTCGCCGGGTGCGTGCTGGAGCGAGACTCGTGCGACGGCCGCTCAGCCGTAGATCGCCTCCACGACCGGTCCGCCGACGGCGAACCCGAGCACGGCGCCGGCGAGCAGGAACGGCCCGAACGGATAGCCCTTCTTGAGCATCGACCGGTCGCGGCGCACGATCGCGATCACCAGCCCGGGAACGCCGAAGAGGACGAAGGCGCCGTAGACGCCGACGAGGACCTCGCCCCAGCCGGCGTAGCCGAGGACGAGGCCGACGAGGGCGGCCAGGCGTACGTCGCCGAACCCCATGCCCGCCTGGCGGACGAACCAGAGCACCCAGAACACCGACCGCACCACCAGCAGCGCGACCAACCCGCGCACCAGGTCGTCGTGATCCCCCGACAGCAACCACCGGCCGACGCCGTAGAGCAGCGCCACCAGGGTCACCGGGAGCACCACGATCGCGGGGAGCAGCCGGGTCCGCCAGTCGACGATCCCCAGCAGCGCGCCGACCGGCACCAGCAGCCAGAGCAGCCCGAGCATCCAGTCCCAGCCCAGGAGCCCGCCGAGCAGCGACCCTGTCACCGCCGAGACACCGGCCGCGACCGGCAGCACCCAGGAGCGTCGGGCGAGGTCGGCGTAGAGCTCCTTGGGAGGCTCCTCGAGCCGCGCCTGCTGCGCCGGGGTCAGCTCGACGCCCTCCTCCGGCTCGGGGTCCGGCTCGGGCTCGGGCAGCCGCCCGATGACGTACGGCGTGCACGCGCCTGCGAGACCGCAGAGGACCAGGCCCAGCAGCGCCGGGACGAGCGCGCTCACGCCGTCCCGCTCCGCGCCGCGAGCTCGGCCTCGCCGGCCGCCCGCATCGCGGCGAGCGGCGCCGGCACGCCCGTGAAGGCGACGAACTGCAGGGCGGCCTGGTGGACCAGGAGGTCGAGCCCGCCGACCAGCACCTGGCCGCGCTCCGCGGCCGCGGCGGCGAGCGGGGTCGGCCACGGGTCGTAGAGCGCCTCGAAGACGACGTGCGCGGCCGCGGTCGCGTCGACGAGCGCGGCGGACTGCGCCTCCGCGGGGATGGTCGACACCACCACCTCGCCCACGACCTCGGCGTCGAGCGGCAGGACCTCGACCTCGACCCCGGGGTGCCGCCGGATCGCCTCGACCGTCTCCGCCGCGCGGGCGGGGTCACGCGCCAGCAGCCGGACCCGGGTCGCGCCGAGCTCGCAGAGGGCGAGCCCGGTGGACGCCGCGGTCGCGCCGGCACCGAGCACGGTCCCGGCCGTGACCGGGCCGTCGTACCTCTCCCGGACGGCCGCGACGGCCCCGGGCAGGTCGGTGTTGTCGGCGTGCCAGCCCTCGTCGACCCGGACCAGCGTGTTGGCGGCACCGACGAGCCGAGCCCGGTCGGAGACGGCGGTGGCGAGCGGCACGGCCTCGCGCTTGAGCGGCATGGTCAGCGACAGCCCGCGCCACTCGTCGCCGAGCGAGCGCAGGAACGCCTCCAGGTCGCCGGCGGGCACCCGCACCGCGGTGTAGGACCAGTCGAGCCCCGCGTCGGTGTACCCGGCCCGGTGCAGGACAGGTGAGAGCGAGTGGGCGACGGGGTCTCCCAGCACGGCGCACTTCATCCGGCGGCCGATCAGCAGGCGTCCGACTTCGCGCAGTAGGCGCGGAGCTTCTCGACGGCGGCCTGGTGCTCCTCGTAGGTGTCGGAGAACACCGTCTTGCCGGTCCGGAGGTTGACGACCACCCAGAACAGCCAGTCCCCGTCGGCGGGGTGCAGCGCCGCGTCGATCGTCTTCTCCCCCGGGTTGCCGATCGGACCGGGCGGCAGGCCCGTGTGCACGTAGGTGTTGTAGGGCGAGTCGATGTTGCGCTGCTCGTCCGTCGTGAACACCTCGCCGCTGAGGCCGTTGGCGTAGGCGACGGTCGCGTCCGACTGGAGGGCCATCCCGTCGTCGAGCCGGTTGTAGATCGCCCGGGCGACCTTGGGGTAGTCCTGGTCGCGCTGGGCCTCGAACTCGAGGATGCTCGCGACGGTCATCACCTCGGCGGGCGAGAGTCCGACGTCCTTGGCCTTCTCCTCGAGCCCCACGTCGTCGGCCGCCTGGTGCCACCGGTCGACCATCGCCTTGAGGATGGTGGCCGGGGTGGAGACGGGCGTGACCGCGTAGGTCGCCGGGAACAGGTAGCCCTCCGCGTCGCCGTGGGCGTAGCCGGGCAGGCCGAGCTGGCCGGGGTCCTGCAGCACCTTCTCGTACGCCGACCTGGGGAAGTCGGTGTGCTTGGCCAGCAGGTCCAGCACCGCGCTGGTCCGCATGCCCTCCGGCACGGTCACCAGGTCCTGCGCCAGGTGCTTGGGGTCGGCGAGGTAGGCGACCACGTCGGACGCCTTCATCTCCTTCTTCAGCACGTAGGTGCCCGCCTGGATCCCGGTGGCGTCCGCGTTGGCGGAGGCGGCGTCGACGAACGCGTCGGAGGACTGCACGACGCCGAGCTTCTCCAGCGCCGCTCCCATCTGCGGGATCGACTCGCCCTCGGTGATCTGGACCATCACCTGGCCGTGGCCCGGGCCCGGGTAGTCGGCAGGGCCGCCGGTGATGTCGTCCCACCACGGTGAGAGCACCTTGTTCCAGGCGAGGACGCCGGCGACGACCACGAGCACCAGCACGATCAGGATCGGGAGGCACCCGGACCGCTTCTTGCGGGCGCGGTGCGAGTGGGGCGCACGGCCCGGTAGGACGGACGGTTCAGTCATGCCTCTCCTCGGCGCCCCCGGGTGCGTCGCTCGTGCCCCCCTCGACGGGCACGAGCTCGCCCGGCGGACGACCTGTCGCGCGCTCGCTGTCCAACGCCTGCTGGAGGATCACGACGGCTGCGACCTGGTCGACGACGGCCCGGCGTGCGGCCCCCTTGCGTTGATCGCGCAGCATAGCCTCCGCGGTCACCGTGGTGAGCCGCTCGTCGGTCAGCCGCACCGGGACGGGCGCGACCTTGGCGGCGAGCCGGCGCGCGAACTCGCGCGCCTTCGCCGCCGCGGGCCCCTCACCCCCGCCGAGCGAGCGCGGCAGGCCGACGACGACCTCGACGGCCCCCTCGGTGTCCACGATCCGCTTGAGCCGGCGCAGGTCGCCCTTGCCGCGCGGCACCGTCTCCACGGGCGTGGCCAGGATCCCGGCGGGGTCGCAGCGCGCCACCCCGATCCGGGCGTCGCCCGGGTCCACGCCCAGCCGGACGCCCGACCTCACGCCGCCCCGACGGCGGCGGTGACCGCAGCGAGCGCCTCGTCGATCCGCGACGCGTCCGTGCCGCCGCCCTGGGCCACGTCGGCCTTGCCTCCACCACGGCCGTCGACGAACGGCGCGACCGTCCGGACGAGGTCGTTGGCGGAGAGCCCCCGCTCCTGGGCGGCGTCGTTGAGGGCCGCGACGACCGACACCTTGCCGTCGGCCGCCCCGATCACCACGACGACGCCGGGCTGGTCGCCGGGCAGCCGGCCGCGCACGTCCAGCGCGAGAGTGCGTACGTCGCCCGCGGCCGCACCGTCCACGCGGTGCGCGACGAGCTTGACGCCCCCGAGGTCGGCGGCACCGGCGGCCAGCTCGCCGCCCGCAGCCAGGAGCTTGCCGACCCGGTGCTTCTCGATCTCCTTCTCCGCGGCACGGAGGCGCTCGACGAGGTCGTTGACCCGGTCGGGGAGCTCCTCGGGCCGGGCCTTGAGCGCCTCGGACAGCTGGGCCACCAGGACGTGCTCGCGGGCCAGGAACCGGTAGGCGTCGGTGCCGACCAGCGCCTCGACCCGGCGGACACCGGAGCCGATCGACGCCTCGCCGAGGAGCTTGATGACACCCAGCCGGCCGGAGCTGCCGGCGTGGGTGCCGCCGCAGAGCTCGCGGGCCCAGTCGCCGACCGAGACGACGCGCACGCGGTCGCCGTACTTCTCCCCGAAGAGGGCCATCGCGCCGGACGCGACCGCCTCCTTCTGGCTCATCACCTCGGCGTGCACGAGCAGGTCGTCGAGGATCACGGCGTTGACCCGCGCCTCGACGTCCTCCATCACCGAGGTCGGCACGGCACCGGTCGCCGAGAAGTCGAACCGGAACCGGCCCGGGGAGTTCTCCGAGCCGGCCTGGGTCGCGGTGTCGCCCAGCGCCTCGCGGAACGCCTTGTGCACCATGTGCGTCGCCGTGTGGGAGCGCGAGATCGCCAGCCGGCGGTCGGTGTCGACCTTCGCCAGCGCGGCGACACCGGCGGTGACCTCGCCGCTGAGCACCTTGGCCTTGTGCACGACCAGGCCGGTGATCGGCGACTGGACGTCGCGGACCTCGAGGACCGCGCCGTTGGCGAGCTCGATGACGCCCTGGTCGGCGAGCTGGCCGCCACCCTCGGCGTAGAACGGCGTCCGGTCGAGCACGAGCTCCACCTCGTCGCCCTCCGACGCGGACTCCACGACGCCGCCGCCCGCTCCGCTCAGGACGATCCCCTGCACGGTGCCCTCGTCGACGACGGTGTCGTAGCCGGTGAACTCCACCGCGCGGCCCATGGCGTCGGCGACCTCGCGGTAGGCGGCCGCGTCGCGGTGCGCGCCCTTCTTGGCCTTGGCGTCCGCCTTCGCGCGGTCGCGCTGCTCCTGCATCAGGCGGCGGAAGCCGTCCTCGTCGACATGGAGCCCCTGCTCCGCGGCCATCTCGAGGGTGAGGTCGATCGGGAAGCCGTAGGTGTCGTGCAGGGCGAACGCGCGCTCACCGGGGAGCACGGTGCCGCCGGACTTCTTCACCTCGGTCGTGGCGAGGTCGAAGATCTGGGTGCCCGAGCGCAGCGTCTGTCGGAACGCGTCCTCCTCGGCGTAGGCGACGGTGGAGATCCGGTCCCACTCACGGTGGAGGTTGTCGTAGGTCTCGCCCATCTTGTCCCTGCTGACCGGCATCAGCTCGGGAAGGACCCGGTCCTCGCAGCCGAGCAGCCGCATCGAGCGAATGGCCCGCCGGAGCAGCCGGCGCAGGACGTAGCCGCGGCCCTCGTTGCCGGGGGTCACGCCGTCGCCGATGAGCATCATCGAGCTGCGGACGTGGTCGGCGACGACCCGGAACCGGACGTCGTCGTCGTGGTTGCCCGCCTCGTAGCGGCGCCCGGTGAGCTCCTGGGCCTTCTCGATCACCGGGAACATCACGTCGATGTCGTACATGTTCTGCCGGTCCTGGAGCAGGAACGCGACGCGCTCCAGGCCCATGCCGGTGTCGATGTTCTTCTGGGGCAGCGAGCCCGCGACGTCGAAGTCCTCCTTGGACCGGACCGCGGACAGCTCGTCCTGCATGAAGACGAGGTTCCAGATCTCGAGGTAGCGGTCCTCGAGCTCGACCGGCATCGCCACCCGGTCGGTCGTGGCGAACTCGCCGTCCGGGCCGTAGTCGGGCCCGCGGTCGTAGAGGATCTCCGAGCACGGGCCGCCCGGCCCGGGGACGCCCATCGACCAGTAGTTCTCGCGCTTGCCGAGCTTGACGATCCGCTCGGACGGCAGCCCGGTGACCTTCATCCAGAGCTCGAGCGCCTCGTCGTCACCGTGCAGGATCGACGGCCACAGCCGGCTCTCGTCGAGCCCGAAGCCGCCGTCGGCGACCGACTTGGTGACCAGGTCCCACGCCAGCTCGATCGCGCCGGCCTTGAAGTAGTCGCCGAAGCTGAAGTTGCCGCACATCTCGAAGAACGTGCCGTGCCGGGTGGTCTTGCCGACGTCCTCGATGTCGGGCGTCCGGATGCACTTCTGCACGCTCGTCGCGCGCGGGTACGGCGGCGTCTCCTGGCCGAGGAAGTAGGGCTTGAACGGCACCATGCCGGCGTTGACGAACAGCAGGTTGGGGTCGTCCAGCAGCAGTGACGCCGACGGTACGGCGGTGTGCGCGCCGACCGTCGTGTTCTGCTCGAAGTGGGCGACGAACCGCCGTCGGATCTCCGCGGTGTCCACTTACTTCCTCTCGTCGGTGGTCGAGTAGCCCGAGGGCGTGTCGCGACCTGGTTCCAGTGCCCGGCGCTCCTCGGCGGCGGCGGTGTAGCGCTGCCGCAGGCCGGCCTCGGCGTCGGCTGCGCCCTGCGCGAACTCCTCGCGCATCATCCGCGCCCCGAGCCCGACCGCGCCGATCCGGTCCCGGATCCCGTCGGGCGTGAACGCCTCCGCCACCCGCCGCGCCTTCACGGTCGCGTAGACCCCGGCGGCCGCGCCGGCCGCGAACCAGACCCCGCGCCCGATCATGCCCTCGGCCGCCTCATGCCGGATCGATCTCCGCCCGCTGCCGGGCCTCCCACTCGCGCCGTGCCTGGCGCAGCGAGAGCCGCCGCTGCTTGCGGGACCGCTTGACCTCGCGCTTCATCTCGAACCGCACCCGGTTCCGGACGTCGGGTGCCAGCGCGCGGCGCAGGCCGGCGGCGAGGGACGCGGTGCGGATCAGGCTCTCGCGGAGCACGATGTCGACGAAGACGGGCGTCGGCACGGTCGGCACGACGGCCAGCGGGCCGCGGCTCCGGCGCTCGTTGAAGTCGGTGATGACGTACTCGTTGTCGTCGACGATCGTGATCTCGCCGAACCGCGCGTCCCTGCGCGCCTGCTCGACCTGGGCGGCCTGCTGGTCCAGCTGCTCCTCGAGGGCGCTGAGCTCGACACGGAGCGCCTCGGCGTCGGCCGCGGCCGAGGCGAGCACCCGGTCCGACTCGCCGCGAGCCCCGCGCAGCCCCTCCCGCAGCCGGATGACGGCGAGCACCAGGCCCGCGACGACGAGGACGTCGAGGACCGCCAGCCAGGAGGGGACCACCAGTGCGCTCGTCATGGGAGGGAAGCCTATCGGCACGCCGGAGCCGGGCTCACCCCGGTTTGGACCGCTCCTCGCCCCGGATGATCCGGCGGATCCGCTCCCACCGCTGCTTGACCGTCGCCTCGGCGCCCAGCTCGGTCGGCCGGTAGTACTGCGCGTCGGCGACCACGTCCGGCGCGTACTGCTGCTCGGCGACGCCGAACGGCTCGTCGTGGCTGTAGACGTAGCCGACCCCGTGGCCGAGCTTCTTCGCCCCGGGGTAGTGGGCGTCCCGCAGGTGGGACGGCACCGAGCCGAGCTTCCCGGCGCGCACGTCGGCGAGCGCGGCCCCGATCGCCGTGGTGACCGCGTTGGACTTCGGCGCCACCGCGAGCGCGATCGTCGCGTGCGCCAGGGTGAGCTGCACCTCCGGCATGCCGATCAGCTGCACCGTCTGGGCCGCCGCGACGGCGGTCGTCAGCGCGGTCGGGTCGGCGAGCCCGATGTCCTCGCTCGCGAGGATCATCAGCCGCCGGGCGATGAAGCGCGGGTCCTCCCCCGCCTCGATCATCCGCGCGAGGTAGTGCAGCGCCGCGTCGGCGTCGGAACCGCGCACCGACTTGATGAACGCGCTCACCACGTCGTAGTGCTGGTCGCCGTCCCGGTCGTAGCGCACCGCCGCCTGGTCGGCGGTCGTCTCGGCCGTCTCCAGGTCGATCAGAACCGGTGGTCGAGCAGCGCCTCCGAGGGACGAGGAGGCGCGTATCGAGACCTCTGCCGCGCCCGCCGCGGCCTCCAGGTAGGTCAGCGCCCGCCGGGCGTCGCCGCCGGCGAGCCGGACCAGGTGGTCGCGCGCGTCGTCGTCGAGCTCGAACGCGCCGGCCAGTCCGCGCTCGTCGGCCAGCGCGCGCTCGATCACCGCCTTGATGTCGTCGTCGGTGAGCGACTGCAGCCGGAGCAGGAGGCTCCGCGAGAGCAGCGGCGAGATCACGCTGAACGAGGGGTTCTCGGTCGTCGCGGCGACCAGGCTCACCCACCGGTTCTCCACGCCGGGGAGCAGCGCGTCCTGCTGCGCCTTGCTGAAGCGGTGGACCTCGTCGACGAACAGCACCGTCTCGCGGCCGGTCGCCACCAGGGTCGCCCGCGCCGACTCGATCGCCGCGCGCACCTCCTTGACCCCGGCCGAGACGGCGGAGACCTCGACGAACCGTCGCCCGGTCTGGCCGCTCAGGATCGACGCGATCGTCGTCTTGCCCGTCCCGGGCGGACCCCACAGGAGCAGCGACATCGGCCGGTCGCCCTCGACCAGCTGGTGCAGGGGCGAGCCGGGCGTGCGCAGCTGCGGCTGCCCGACCAGCTCGTCCAGCGACCGTGGCCGCATCCGTACGGCGAGCGGCGCCGCGGCATGCGAGGCGTCGGCGAGGGACCCACCCCCGCCGGCGCCGCCGCCCGCGCTGCCGGCGGGGCCGTCCGGCGCCTCGAACAGGCCTGGCTCGCTCACTCCGGCAGCCTAGTCGCGGCCGCCGACGGACTACGCCCGGCCGATGGTCTTCGCGTCCAGGTCGAACCAGGTGTCGGCATACCCGGGCTGCTCGATCAGGTCGGTCGCGGGCGAGGCGCCGGGGTCGGGCTGGCCGTGCGAGTCGACCCCGATCAGCCGCGCGGTGATCGGCTCACGCGGGTGCTCGCCCAGCCGGCCCGGGAAGTGACAGGCGACCTTGTGCCGCTTGCCGATCTGCAGCAGCGGCGGCTCGTGCCGCGCGCAGATCTCCTGGGCGAGCGGGCAGCGCGTGCGAAATCGGCAACCCGACGGCGGGTTGATCGGGCTCGGCACCTCACCGGTCAGCCGGATCCGCTCCCGCCGGCCGCCGACGGCGGCCTGCCGGACGTCCGGGACGGCGGAGAGGAGCGCCTGCGTGTAGGGGTGGTGGGCGTTGGAGTAGATGCTCTCCCGGTCACCGATCTCGACGATCTTCCCGAGGTACATCACCGCCACCTCGGGGCAGAAGTGCCGGACCACGGCCAGGTCGTGCGCGATGAACAGGAACGCGATGTCGAATTCCTTCTGCACGTCCTGGAGGAGGTTGATCACCTGCGCCTGGATCGAGACGTCGAGCGCGGACACCGGCTCGTCGGCCACCATCAGCTTGGGCTGCAGCGCGAGCGCCCGAGCGATGCCGATGCGCTGCCGCTGGCCGCCCGAGAACTCGTTGGGGTAGCGGTTGTAGTGCTCGGGGTTGAGGCCCACCACCTCGAGCAGCTCCTGGACCCGCTTGAGCACCTGCTTCTTGGGCACCACGTTGTGCACGCGCAGCGGCGTGCCCACGATCGAGCCGACCGTGTGCCGCGGGTTCAGCGAGCTGTAGGGGTCCTGGAAGATCATCTGGATCTCCCGGCGCAGCGGCTTGAGGTCGCGGTTGCTCATCTGCGCGAGGTCGCGGTCCTCGAACTTCATCGAGCCGCCGGTGGGCTCGTAGAGCCGGGTGATCAGCTGGCCGGTGGTGGACTTGCCGCAGCCGGACTCCCCCACCAGGCCGAGCGAACCGCCCTTGGGCACCACGAACGACACGCCGTCGACCGCCTGCACGTGACCGACCGTGCGCCGCAGCAGCGGCGTCTTGATCGGGAAGTACATCCGCAGGTTCTCGACCGTCAGCACCGGCTCGGCGTCCGCCTTGAGCTCGGTCGCGGCGTGACCGACGACCTCCTCGAACTGAGGCGTGCGCTCCGCGGTCGCGAGATTCGCGACGTCCGCCTCGGGCGCCTCCACCGGGGCGTCGGGCGTGATCTCGGGCTCGGACTCGGGGCTCATGAGATCTCCTCGGCGAGCTCGGGAGCGATCTCGGGCAGCACCTCGGTGATGTAGATCGCTTCGGGGTTGGCCAGGTGGCAGCGCTTGGTGTGGTTGTCGCTGTGCCCGGACGGCAGCAGGTCGGGGAGCGTCGTCACGCACAGGTCACCCGGCACCTTGTCGCGGTGCAGGCACCGCGGGTGGAACGGGCAGCCCGGCGGCGGCGACAGCAGGCTCGGCGGGTTGCCCGGGATCGGGATCATCCGCGCGTTGGGGTCGGCGTTGACCTCCGGCACGCTCGACAGCAGTCCCCAGGTGTAGGGCATCTCCGGGTGGGTGAGGATGTCCTTGCACGGCCCGTACTCGACCGCACGGCCGGCGTACATCACCAGCACGTCGTCGGCCATCTCCGCCACCACGCCCAGGTCGTGGGTGATCATGATGATCGCCGAGTTGAACTCGCGCTGGAGGTCCTGGAGCAGGTCGAGGATCTGTGCCTGCACGGTCACGTCGAGCGCCGTGGTCGGCTCGTCGGCGATGAGCAGCGACGGGTCGTTGATCAGGCCCATCGCGATCATCGCCCGCTGGCGCATGCCACCGGAGAACTGGTGCGGGAACTCGTCCACCCGGCGGTCGGGCTGCGGGATGCCGACCCGGTCGAGCATCTCGATCGCGCGCGCCCGGGCCTCGCGCTTGGTCGCGCTCGGGTGGTGCACGAGGTAGGCCTCGGACAGCTGCTTGCCGACCTTGTAGAACGGGTGGAGCGCGGCCAGGGCGTCCTGGAAGATCATCGCGACCGCGTTGCCGCGCAGCTCGCGCATCTTGGACTCGGGCAGCCCGACGACCTCCTGGCCGCCGACCCGGATCGACCCGTCGATGCGCGCGGACCGGGCGTCGTGGAGACCCAACACGGCCATGCTCGACACCGACTTGCCCGAGCCGGACTCCCCCACGATGCCGAGGGTCTTGCCCAGCTCGACGCTGTAGCTCAACTCGGTGACCGCCTGCACGAGGCCGTCGGCCGTGGGGAACCTGACGGTCAGGTCCTCGACGACCAGGAACGGCTCGTCGCTCATGAAAGCCTCACTCTCGGGTCCAGCCAGCTGTAGACGATGTCGACCAGGATGTTGCCCACGACGACGAAGAAGGCCAGCACCAGCGACGTCGCCTGGACGACGGGCAGGTCCTTGATGACGGTCGCCTCGAGGGCCCACTTGCCGATGCCGTCGAGCTGGAAGATCTTCTCGGTGAACACGGTGCCCGAGAGCAGGAACGCGAAGTCCAGGCCGAAGATCGTGACGACCGGCACCAGCGCCGCCCGCAGCGCGTGGCGGATCACCACCACGCGGGCGCTGAGTCCCTTCGCCTTGGCGGTGCGGACGTAGTCCTCGCTCAGGGCCTCGACCATGGACCCGCGGGAGAACCGGGTGTAGGCCGTGGCGCCGTAGAAGCCCAGGACCAGCCACACCAGCAGCAGGCCGGTGAACCAGTGGAACGGGTTGTCGCTGATCGGGGTGTACCCGACGTCGGGGAACACGTTGGTGGTGATCGTGAGCAGCAGGAAGCTGAGCAGCGCGACCAGGTAGTAGGGCACGGAGCTCAGGATCAGGGTGCTGGACACCAGCATCCGGTCACCGAGCGTCCCCCGTCTTCGGGCCGCGAGGACGCCGACGGTCACGCCGACGGCGAGGTAGAGGAAGGCACCGCCGAGGGCGATGCTCAAGGTGACCGGGAACTTCGTCTTCAGCTGGTCGAAGACCAGGGTCCGGTCACGGAACGAGAGCCCCAGGCACGGGGCCGGGCAGTCGTACTGCGTCGCGCCGACGTAGATCGTGCGGCCGGCGACCAGGCCCTTGGCCCACTTGCCGTACTCCTCGTAGACCGGGTTGTTGTAGCCGAGCCGGTTCTCGACCTCGACCAGCTTGGGGCTGGCCGGTCCGCACCGGTTGTTGGTCTCCCGGCGGCACAGCTCGAGGCCAGGGTGCTGCGGTCCGAAGAAGAACAGCGCGTACACCAGCATCGACACGAGAACGATGATCAGGCTCCCGGACAGGATGCGCTTCACCAGGAAGGAGAACAACGAAGAGGCCTCTCTAGAGCCGATTCTGCGGTGCCGGGCCGGGCGGGGCTCGAAGCCCCGCCCGGCCCGGTCTGGTGCGGGCTACCGCACCTGGTCAGGCGACGAGCGTCACTTGACGTAGGTGGTGCGGTAGTCGGGCGCTCCACCGACGGTGGTGTCGTTGTTGAAGCCACCGATGCCGGAGCCGACGCCGAAGATGCCCTGGTAGTAGCCGACGTTGATCACGGGCTGGTAGTCCGTCATCGTGGTCTGCTCCAGCTCGCCCCAGGCGTCCGCCTGCTCGTCGACGGGAAGGGTCCGGATGCGGTCCATCTCGTCGTCCACCGACTTCTCCGAGAACTGGCCGGTGTTGTAGGCCGCGCCCGTCTCGAGGATCGGCGGCAGGAACGTGGCCGGCGACGGCCAGTCCTGGCACCACGCGGTGCCGAGCAGGTTGATCTTCTTGTAGAGCTTGTTCTCCGGGTCCGTCCAGACGTCGTAGAGGCTGCCGGCGGTGTAGGGGTACATCTTCACCTTGAAGCCGGACTGCTCGTAGCCGAGCTTGCGCTGCTCGGCGCCCGCCTTGCCCTGCGGCGTGGTGGCGTCGTAGACGAACGAGACCTCGTACTCACCGGGCTCGTAGCCGGCCTTCTTCAGCAGCTCCTTGGCGTGCTCCGGGTCGAACTGGATGGTCTCGCCGTCGATCTCCGGGTTCCAGGCCTTGCGACCGGCCATGCCCGGGGGCAGGAGGCCGAAGCCGAGGTCGGGGTCGGTGACGCCGTTGGCGCGGGTCACGCCCGGCAGCTCGCCGGCAGCCGACCACACGTCCTCGTAGGGGTACGCGAAGGCCAGCGCCTGCCGGACCTCGAGCTCCTTGACCTTCGTGTAGTTGGGCATCACGAAGGAGGTGCAGGGCTGCGGACCGACGACCATGTTCTGGTCGTTGCCGGCCTGCTTGGCCGCGGTGTAGTCCTGGCCCTCGACGTTGGTGACGAGGGTCGTGCTGCCCGAGTCGCTCTCCACCGTCTTGGCCGCGACCGTCGGGTCACCACCGAACTCGAAGGTGAACGAGTCGGCGTACTGGTGACGCGCCGGGTCGGTGTCCGGGTCCCACTGGTCGTTCTTGACGAGGACCAGCTTCTGGTTGGGCACGTACTGCTGGATCTTGTACGGGCCGGTCGAGAGCGGGTGCAGGCCGTAGTCGGGAGCCTTCGCGTCGAGCGGCACCGGGCCGATCGCCGGGAAGATGCCGTAGTAGTCCATCTCCGGGAAGGGGCTGGACATGTGGAAGGTCAGCGTGTTGCCGTCGACCTCGATCGCCGGGAAGTTGTCGCCGTCGGCGTAGGGGCCGTTGTACTTGTCGCCGCCGTCGAAGTACGGCTTGGAGTACGCCGTGCCCGGGCCGGTGGCGAAGGTGTCGGCGTCGAACGAGCGCTTGATGCCGAACGCGACCTCCTCGGCCGTGACCGGGTCACCGTTCTCCCACTTGATGCCGTCCTTCAGCGTGAACTTCCACTCGGTGAAGTCCTCGTTGGGCGTGCCGAGGTCGGTCGCGAGGTCGGGAACGAGGGTGTACTCGCCGGTCTCGGGGTCCTGCTGCCAGGTCGTGAGCGAGCGGAACAGCAGGTCCTGCGCGATGGCGTTGTCGGTCACCGACCACAGGCCGGCCGGGTCGAGGCTGGTCGGGCCGTCGTCCGGGTCGGGTGCGAGCACCGTGATGTCGCCGCCGGTCTGGGCGCCGGGGACGTCCGGAGCCGGACCCTGCGCCTCGGGGTTCTTGCCGCCGGCGCCCTCGACGTTCGAGAAGCTATCCGAGCCGCCGTTTTCGTCACTGCCGCCGCCGCAAGCGGCGAGGGCAATGGCGAGGGTCGCGGCACTGATGCCGGCGACGAGCGCCTTCTTCCGTCTCATGTGTCCAGCCTTTCCCTTGTGTTGTTGCCCGGGCGCACGCCCGCGGCGACAGATGTGGTCCCGCTCAGCGGCGGGTCTTGGGGTCGAACGCGTCCCGGATCGCGTCGCCGAGGAGGTTGAGCGCGACGACGAGGATCGCGATGCCGAGCACCGGTTCGATCAGGTAGAGCGGGTAGGTCTCCCAGTACTTCGTGGCCGTGTTGATCGTGACGCCCCACGACTCCCGGCCGGTCACGCCGATCCCGAGGTAGGACAGACCGGCCTCGAGCGCCACGTAGCTCGGCAGGCCGAGCGAGATCGACACGATGATGGGCGCGAGCAGGTTGGGCAGGATCTCCTTGAACAGGATCTGCCGCGTCGGCACGCCGATCACCCGCGCCGCCTTGACGAACTCGCGCTCCCGCAGCGCCAGCGCCTCTCCGCGCACGAGGCGCGCGACGTACATCCAGCCGAAGAAGACCAGGATCCCGATCAGGACGTAGAAGCTGACGTTCCCGAGCTTCTCCGGCTCCGTGGCGTAGCGCTCGTTGAGGATCGGTGCGACGGACAGGGCCGCCAGCAGGAACGGGAACGTCAGGAACAGGTCGATGACGAAGGAGATGATCGCGTCGACCACGCCGCCCATGAAGCCCGCCATCAGGCCGAGCACGACGCCGATGATCGTCGATCCGACCGTCGCCACGAGGGCGAGGAGCAGCGACGTGCGACAGCCCCGCATCCACACGGCGAGGTTGTCGGTGCCGTCGGCCGGCGCGACGCCGAACGGGTGGCTGGGGTCGAAGCCGTGGTTGGGCGGGCCGATCTTCGGCAGGCCGGTGACCAGGTCGACGCGGGTGCTCGCCAGCACGGTGTCCGTCGAGACGCCGAACAGGTTCTCCAGCAGCGGCGCGAAGACCGCGATCACGACGAAGAACAGGATGACGACGAAGCAGACGACCGCGACCCAGTCCTTGCGCAGCCGGTCGAACGCGATGCGCGCGGGTGAGCGTCCGGCGATGCCCTTGCGCTCGTCCAGTTCGGGACCGCCTTGGACCTCGTCGTGCACCTCGAGGTCGAGCGTCGGCAGCGTCATGCCCATCCCTTCGTTCCCGGGTCACGGCCGCCGGAGCGTGCCGCACGGCGCCGGCGGGGCCGCGCCGAGCGTGACTCTAGGCGAGCCGGAGCGTGTTCTCGATCACCGAGCGGTAACGATCTGGTCTCGGTGGCCCGTCCGGCGGAACCAGGAGTTCGAGGGAAGGACTACGCCGCGGTCAGGCGTCGACGGGGACATCCTTCGCCGGAACGGCGTCCACGCCTGCTTCCTTGCGCTGCTCCGGAGTGATCGGCGCCGGCGCGGAGGTGAGCGGGTCGAAGCCGCCGCCGGACTTCGGGAACGCGATCACCTCGCGGATCGAGTCCGCGCCGGCGAGCAGCGCCACGATCCGGTCCCAGCCGAACGCGATCCCGCCGTGCGGCGGGGCGCCGTACTTGAACGCCTCGAGCAGGAAGCCGAACTTCTCCTCGGCCTCCTCGTCGGAGATGCCCATCACCTCGAACACCCGCTTCTGGATGTCGCCGCGGTGGATACGGATCGAGCCGCCACCGATCTCGTTGCCGTTGCAGACGATGTCGTAGGCCCAGGCCAGCGCGGAGCCGGGGTCCTGGTCGAAGGTCTCGGGGTCCTTGGGGCTGGTGAAGGCGTGGTGCACCGCGGTCCAGGCGCTGTAGCCCAGCGCCACGTCGCCCGAGGCGGTGGCGTGCGCGGAGGGCTCGAACAGCGGGGCGTCGACGACCCAGAGGAAGCTCCAGGCGTCCTCGTCGATGAGCCCGCAGCGGCGGCCGACCTCCAGGCGCGCGGCACCGAGCAGGGTGCGGCTCGGCGTCGGGTCGCCGGCGGCGAAGAAGACGCAGTCGCCCGGCTGGGCGCCGACGTGCGCCGCGATGCCCTCGCGCTCCGCGTCGGAGATGTTCTTGGCGACCGGGCCGGTGATCTCGCCGTCGGACTTGATGAGCAGGTAGGCGAGCCCCTTGGCGCCCCGCTGCTTGGCCCACTCCTGCCACGCGTCGAGCTGCTTGCGCGGCTGGTCGGCCCCGCCGGGCATGACGACGGCGCCGACGTACTCGGCCTGGAACACGCGGAACGGGGTCTCGGCGAAGAACTGCGTGCAGTCGACGAGCTCCTGCCCCATCCGCAGGTCGGGCTTGTCGGAGCCGAAGCGCTCCATCGCCTCGGCGTAGGTCATCCGCGGGATCGGCGTGGTGATGTCGTGACCGATCAGCTTCCAGATCGCGGTCAGCACCTGCTCGGACAGCGCGATCACGTCGTCCTGGTCGACGAAGCTCATCTCGACGTCGAGCTGGGTGAACTCCGGCTGCCGGTCGGCGCGGAAGTCCTCGTCGCGGTAGCAGCGCGCGATCTGGTAGTAGCGCTCCATGCCGGCGACCATCAGCAGCTGCTTGAACAGCTGGGGGCTCTGCGGGAGGGCGTACCAGCTGCCGGGCTGCAGGCGCGCGGGGACGAGGAAGTCGCGCGCGCCCTCGGGCGTGCTGCGGGTCAGGGTCGGCGTCTCGATCTCGACGAACCCCTGCGCGTCGAGCACGTCGCGGGCCGCCTTGTTGACCTTGCTCCGCAGGCGAAGGGTTGCGGCCGGCGTGCCGCGGCGCAGGTCCAGGTAGCGGTGCCGGAGCCGCACCTCCTCCCCCACCTCGACGTGGTCGTCGACGGGGAACGGCAGCGGCGCTGCGGCGCTCAGGACCTCCAGGTCCTGCACGATGACCTCGACCTCGCCGGTGGGCAGGTTGGGGTTGGCGTTGCCCTCGGGACGCAGCGACACCTCACCGGTGACCTTGATGCAGTACTCGCTGCGCAGCTGGTGGGCGACCTCCTCGTCGCGGACGACCACCTGCACGACGCCGCTGGCCTCACGCAGGTCGAGGAACGCGACCCCGCCGTGGTCCCGGCGGCGGGCGACCCAGCCGGCGAGGGTGACGGTCTGTCCGACGTGCGCGGCGCGCAGCGCGCCGGCGTCGTGGGTGCGGATCACTGGTTCTGCTCCTCGGTTGCGGTGACGATCTGGGGCTGGAGGTCCTCCACAGGAGGCTGCCAGGTGGCGGGCTCGGCCGACACCTGGTTTCCGCTGCGGATGTCCTTCACCTCGTGGCTGACGACCCCGTCCTCACCGGTGGTCGAGAACCACACGAACGGGATGCCGCGCCGGTCGGCGTGACGGATCTGCTTGCCGAACTTGGCCGCCGTGGGCGACACCTCGCAGGCGATGCCGTTGGCCCGGAGCGCGGTCGCCACGGCCTCGGCGTCACCGCGGAGCTCCTCCTGGCCGACCGCGACCAGCACGACGCTCGGCACCGAGCGGTCCGCGGTGATCAGGCCGCGCTGGACGAGCGGGACGAGGACCCGGCTGACCCCCAGCGAGATGCCGACACCGGGGTAGGTCGTGCGTCCGTCGGTCGCCAGTGCGTCGTAGCGGCCGCCGGAGCAGATCGACCCGAGCGACTCGTAGCCGTCCAGGCGGGTCTCGAAGACCGTGCCGGTGTAGTAGTCGAGGCCCCGGGCGATCGAGAGGTCCGCCTCGATCCGGGTGGTCGCGGTCGCGAGCGGGGCGCACGCGCGCACCAGGGTCGCGAGCTCCTCCAGCCCCTCCTCGAGGAGCGGGTGCTCGACCCCGAGCTCGCGCACCTTCGCGGCGAAGGAGTCGTCGGGGGTGCTGATCGTGGCGAGCGCGAGCGCCTTGTCGGCCTGGTCCTCGGTCACCCCTGCCTCGTCGAGGAGCAGCTGCCGCACCTGCGCGGGGCTGAGCTTGTCGAGCTTGTCCACCAGGCGCATGACCTCGTCGCGGCCGGCGTCGTCGATGCCGAGGCCGGCGTAGAAGCCCTGGATCAGCTTGCGGTTGTTGACCTGGAGCCGGAAACCGGGCAGGCCGATCGAGGCGGGGTCGGCCAGTCGGCCGAGCGCCTCGAGCATCACCCGGGCGACCTCGACGTCGTGGTGGAACGGCAGCACGTCACGGCCGACGACGTCGATGTCGGCCTGGGTGAACTCGCGGAACCGGCCCTCCTGCGGGCGCTCACCCCGCCAGACCTTCTGGATCTGGTAGCGGCGGAACGGGAACTCCAGCTTGCCGGCGTTCTCGAGCACGTAGCGGGCGAAGGGCACCGTGAGGTCGAAGTGCAGGCCCATCCCCTTGTCCCGGGCGCTGTCCTCCTCCTGCAGCCGGCGCAGGACGTAGACCTCCTTGGAGGTGTCGCCCTTGCGCAGCAGCTGGTCCATCGGCTCGACCGCGCGGGTCTCGATGTTGGCGAACCCGTGCAGCTCGAAGGTGCGCGCGAGCGTCTCGATGACCTGCACCTCGACCTGACGCTGGGCAGGGAGGAACTCGGGGAACCCGCTGAGCGGGGTCGGTCGCGCCATCACAGTCCTCGGGTCGCTCGTCCCGCGGTGCCCTGGTCGGCCAGGTCCAGCAGGAAGGGGTTGGTCGCGCGCTCGCGGCCGATCGACGTCTGCTCCCCGTGGCCGGGCAGCACGACGATGTCGTCGGCGAGGGGCAGCACCTTGGTCGCGAGGCTGCGCAGCATCGTCGCGTGGTCGCCGCCGGGGAGGTCGGTGCGTCCGATCGACCCCGCGAAGAGCAGGTCGCCGGAGAACATCACCTCGCTGATCTCGGCGCGGTCGTACGGCGTGCGGAAGGTGACCGAGCCCTCGGTGTGGCCCGGGGTGTGGTCGACGACGAAGCCGAGTCCCGCGAGCTCGAGCGTGGTGGCGTCCGCGAGCTCGCGCACGTCGTCGGGCTCGGTGAACTCGTAGTCGCCTCCGAGCAGCATGCCGGCGGACTCCCGGGAGATGCCGGCGAGCGGGTCGGTGAGCAGGTGCCGGTCGTCCGGGTGGATCCACGCGGTGGCGTCGTAGGCGCCCGCCACGGGCGTCACGCTCCACATGTGGTCGATGTGGCCGTGGGTCAGCAGCACCGCGACCGGCTTGAGCCGGTGCTCCCGCACGATGTCGGCCACGCCCGGGGCCGCGTCCTTGCCCGGGTCGATCACGACGCACTCGCTGCCTGCGGCGGTCGCCGCGACGTAGCAGTTGGTGCCCCACGGACCTGCGGGGAAGGCGGCAATCAGCACCAACCCACCCTATCGGCCGGCCACATCTCCTTTAGAGTGGCCCACTGTGACGGCAAGCGAGTGGGGACGGGTCGGCGACGACGGCACCGTCTATGTGAAGACATCCGACGGCGAGCGCTCGGTCGGGCAGGTTCCCGACGCCTCACCCGACGAGGCGATGGCCTTCTTCACGAAGCGGTACGAGTCGCTCGCGGTCGAGGTCGACCTGCTGCACCGCCGGGTCAACTCCGGCGTCCTGTCCCCCGACGAGGCCGCCACCACCGTGCGCGCCGTGCGCACCCAGGTCACCGAGGCCAACGCGGTCGGCGACATCCCCGCCCTCTGCGCGAAGCTCGACGAGCTGCTCCCGGTCATCGCCGCCCAGCGGGAGTCGCGGCGCGCCGAGAAGGCACGCCGGATCGGCGAGGCCCGCGAGGAGAAGGAGCGGCTCGCCCAGGAGGCGGAGCGGATCGCCGCGGGCACCGACTGGAAGAACGGCGCCAACCGGCTGCGCGAGCTGCTCGACAAGTGGAAGCAGCTCCCGCGGATCGAGAAGTCCGCGGACGACGCGCTGTGGAAGCGGTTCAGCTCCGCGCGGTCGGCGTACACCAAGGCGCGCAAGGCGCACTTCGCCGAGCAGGACGAGAAGCGCGAGCAGGCCCGGGTCGTCAAGGAGCGGCTGGCCAAGGAGGCCGAGAGCCTCGCCGACTCGACCGAGTGGGGTCCGACCGCCGGCCGCTACCGCGACCTGATGCGGGAGTGGAAGGCCGCCGGCCCGGCGCCCAAGGCCGTCGACGACGACCTCTGGAAGCGTTTCCGCGGAGCCCAGGACAAGTTCTTCGGCGCCCGGGACGCCGCGAACGCGGCGCTCGACGCCGAGTTCGCCGCCAACGCCGAGGTCAAGGAGGCGCTGCTGGTCGAGGCGGAGGCGCTGCTCCCCGTCACCGACCTGGCGGCCGCCAAGGCGGCGTTCCGCGACATCGCGGACCGCTGGGACGAGGCCGGGAAGGTCCCGCGCGACCGGATGAAGGACCTCGAGGGCCGGATCCGGGCCGTCGAGCAGGCCATCCGCAAGGTCGAGGACGAGCAGTGGCGCCGCTCCGACCCCGAGAAGTCCGCCCGCGCCGACGACATGGTCAGCAAGCTCGAGGCCGCCATCGCCGACGCCGAGACCAAGCTCGACAAGGCCCGCGCCGCCGGCGACCAGCGCCGGATCAAGGAGCTCGAGGAGAACCTCGAAGGGCGTAGGTCCTTCCTCGAGATGGCGAAGCGGGCCTCAGCGGACTACAGCTGACTCAGTTGGCCAGCGCGGGACGAAGCCGGCCCGGAGCGTAGGGAGCGACGAAGGAGCGACCGGAGCGTAGGGAGGCGCCGTTCCGTGTGCCGACCGTCTTGCCGCCAGGACGTCTCGCACCGGAGAAACGTCGACTGCGAGCGCGGCAGCGCGGCGCGAGGAACGAGCGACGCGCTCGCGCCGATCTCACTGGGTGACGCGGTAGACGTCGAAGACGCCGGGGACCGAGCGGACGGCCTTGAGCACCGTGTCGAGGTGCTTGGCGTCGCCCATCTCGAAGGTGAACCGGATCTTGGCGACCCGGTCACGCGTGGTGGTCAGGTTGGCCGAGAGCAGGTTGAGGTGCGCGTCGGAGAGCACCATCGAGATGTCGGACAGCAACCGGGAGCGGTCGAGGGCCTCCACCTGGATGTTGACGAGGAACGTCGACTGGCCGGTCGGCGCCCACTCGACGTCGAGGAGCTTCTCCGGCTGAGCCATCAGGCTGGCAGCGTTGGTGCAGTCCTTGCGGTGGACCGAGACCCCGCCGCCCTTGGTGACGAAGCCGAGGATGTCGTCGGGCGGCACCGGCGTGCAGCACTTCGCGAGCTTGACCCACACGTCGGGTGCGCCGCGGACGATGACGCCGGCGTCGCTGCCCGGTGAGAGGCGGGTGCGGCGTCCGCGGCCGGTGATCGTGACGGCCTCGGCGAGGTCCTCCTGCGCACCCTCGTCGCCCCCGTGGAGCTCGATCACCTTCCGCACCACGGTCGGCGCGCCGAGGTTGCCCTCACCGACGGCGGCGTAGAGCGCGGTGACGTCGGCGAGCCGGAAGTGCGTGGCGACGAGGGTCAGCGAGTCGTGGGTGAGCAGCCGCTTGAGCGGCAGCCCCTCCTTGCGCATCAGCTTGGCGATCTCGTCCTTGCCGTGCTCGATCGCCTCCTCGCGCCGCTCCTTGGTGAACCACTGGCGGATCTTGGACCGGGCGCGCTGGGACTTGACGAAGTTGAGCCAGTCGCGGGAGGGACCCGCGTTGACCGCCTTGGAGGTGAAGACCTCGACCACGTCGCCGTTCTCGAGCCGGGACTCCAGCGGCACCAGCCGGCCGTTGACGCGCGCGCCGATGGTGTGGTGGCCGACCTCGGTGTGGACGGCGTAGGCGAAGTCGACCGGGGTGGAGTCCGACGGCAGGGCGATGACGTCGCCGCGCGGCGTGAACACGTAGGTCTCGGTCTGGTTGATCTCGAAGCGCAGCGACTCGAGGAACTCCCCCGGGTCCTCGACCTCGCTCTGCCAGTCGAGGAGCTGCCGCACCCAGCTCATGTCGTCGAGGTCGCCGCGCTTGTCGGTGTCGGTGCCGGTGCGGCCGTCCTCCTTGTACTTCCAGTGGGCGGCGACGCCGTACTCCGCCCGGCGGTGCATCCCGAAGGTCCGGATCTGCATCTCGACCGGCTTGCCCTGCGGGCCGATGACGGTCGTGTGCAGCGACTGGTACATGTTGAACTTCGGCATGGCGACGTAGTCCTTGAACCGGCCGAGCACCGGGTTCCAGCGCGAGTGCAGCACGCCGAGGACGCCGTAGCAGTCCCGGTCCTCCTCGACGAGGATCCGGATGCCGACCAGGTCGTAGATGTCGGAGAAGTCGCGGCCGCCGACGATCATCTTCTGGTAGATCGAGTAGTAGTGCTTGGGCCGGCCGGTCACGGTCGCCTTGATCTTGGCCTCGCGCAGGTCCTTCTCGACCTGCGTGATCACCTCGGCGAGGAACTGGTCGCGGGAGGGGGCGCGCTCGGCGACCATCCGGACGATCTCGTCGTAGATCTTGGGGTGGAGGGTGGCGAACGCGAGGTCCTCCAGCTCCCACTTGATGGTGTTCATGCCCAGCCGGTGGGCCAGCGGGGCGTAGATGTCGAGGGTCTCGCGGGCGGTGCGCTCCTGCGACTTCTGCGGGACGTAGCGCAGGGTGCGCATGTTGTGCAGCCGGTCGGCGAGCTTGATGACCAGCACCCGGATGTCGCGCGACATCGCGACGATCATCTTCCGGATGGTCTCGGCCTTGGCGTTCTCGCCGTACTGGACCTTGTCCAGCTTGGTGACGCCGTCGACGAGCTGGGCGACCTCGTCGCCGAACTCGCGGCGACACTCCTCGAGCGTGTACGGCGTGTCCTCGACCGTGTCGTGGAGGAGGGCCGCGACGAGGGTCGGCTCGGTCATGCCGATGCCGGCGAGGATGGTGGTCACCGCGAGCGGGTGGGTGATGTAGGGGTCGCCGCTCTTGCGCATCTGGGAGCCGTGCAGCCGCTCGGCGGTGAGGTAGGCGCGCTCGAGGAGGGCGAGGTCGGCCTTGGGGTGGTTGGTCCGCACGGCGCGGAACAGCGGCTCGAGGACCGGGTTGCCGACCTGCCCGCGCGCGCCCATCCGGGCGAGCCGCGCCCGCATGCCGCGGCCGCTGCCGGTGTCGCTGGTGACCGCCGGCGCGGGCGTCGGGCGCGCCGGGACCGGGCGCGACGGGGCGTCCTGCCCGGCCGCAGGGGCCCGTTCCTCGGTCATTGGACCAGTCTAGTGAGTCACACGACCGACAACGCCGAGAGCGGGAGGTCGCCCAGCGTCGCGCGGCCCGGGAGGAACGACAGCTCGATCAGCACGGCCATCGCCACCGGGGACGCGCCGCACCGGTCCACGAGCTCGCGGGTCGCCCGCGCGGTGCCGCCGGTGGCGAGCACGTCGTCCACGAGGAGCACCCGGTCTCCGGGCGCCAGCGCGTCGCGGTGCAGCTCGAGCGCGGCGCTGCCGTACTCCAGGTCGTAGGTCACCTCGTGGGTCGCCGCCGGCAGCTTGCCGGACTTGCGGACCGGGACGAACCCGACGCCGAGGGCCAGGGCGACCGGCGCCGCGAGGATGAACCCGCGCGCCTCCATGCCCACGACCTTGTCGACGACGACCTCACCGCCGGGTCCTCGGCCGGCCTCGGCCAGCCCGTCGACGACCGCCCGGAAGCCGTCGTGGTCGGCGAGCAGGGGCGAGATGTCCTTGAACAGCACCCCCGGCTTGGGGAAGTCGGGGATGTCCCGGACCAGTCGGTCGATCGCGGCGGCAGCCGCCGTCACGGCTACTTCTTCCCGCGCTTGGAGCGCGACTCGCGGACGGGCTGGTTGCGGCCGGAGCTGCTGCTCGGTGCCACCGAGCGGTGCTGCGTCGGGGCGGTCCGGCCACGGCCGAGCGCCGTCGGCGCCTGCGACCGCGAGCCTGCCGTCTCCTCGGACTCGTCCACGACGTCGATGCGGAAGGAGTCGTCGTCGGCGATGTCGACGTCCGGCTCGGCCTGGCGCACCGGCATGTCGTCGGCGAAGACCGGCACCGCCGCGTAGCGGTCGGCCTCGGCGCGCTTGCGCGCCTTTGCCCGGCGGGCCTGCTCCTGCACGTCGGACTCCAGGCCCTTGAGGTGCACGATCACCCGCGGGGCGAGCATGACCGAGGAGTAGACGCCGGCGCCCATGCCGACGAACTGCGCGAGCGCGAGGTCCTGCAGCGAGCTCGCGCCGAGCTGCACGGCGCTGACGTAGAGGATGGCGCCGATCGGGATCAGCGCGACGATCGAGGTGTTGATCGACCGCACCAGGGTCTGGTTGACCGCGAGGTTGGCCGCGTCGGCGTACGACTGCGTCTTCTTCCGCAGCTTGGTGGTGTTCTCCTTGATCTTGTCGAACACGACGACGGTGTCGTAGAGCGAGAAGCCGAGGATCGCTAGCAGACCGGTGACCGCTGCCGGGGTCACCTCGAAGCCGGACCACGCGTAGACACCGACGGTGATCGCGACGTCGTGGACGAGCGCGATCAGCGCCGCGACCGACATCTTCCACTCGCGGAAGTAGCCCCAGATGAAGATCACGACCAGCACGAGGAAGATCGCGACACCGATCCCGGCACGCTTGGCGACCTCCTCGCCCCAGCTCGGGCCGATGTCGGAGGTGGAGATGTCGTTCTCGTCGACCTGCGGGAACAGGTCGGTGATGACGCCGTCGACCTCCTGGCGCTGGTCCTGGCTGAGGTTCTGGACCTGGACGGTGAGCGCCTGGTCGCCGGACGTCGTCACGACGGGCTGGTCGGCGTTGGTGATGCTGGCGTTGCCGATCGCGTCACGGAGCTGGTCGGCGTTGTCCTGGGTCGCGTTGCCCGCGCCGACCGGCACGGAGAACGTGGTGCCGCCGGTGAACTCCACGCCGAAGCTGAGGCCGCGCACGACGAGGCCGGTGATGGCCGTCGCGACGATCAGGACGGTGACGAGGTACCAGACGACGCGGTTGCCGGTGAAGTTGAACGACTTGCGACCCTGGTAGAGGTCGTTGCCGAGCTGGGACATCTTGCCCATCAGGCCTCCCCTCCCGCGGCGCGAGCGGTTCGCGGCGCATCCATGCCGAGCGTCTCCTTGCTGAGGCCGGACAGCTTGTGCCCGGAGTTGAACGCCTTGAACTGCGCGAGGTAGGACACCATCGGCTTGGTGAACCAGAAGAGCACCGCGAGGTCGACCAGCGTGGAGAGACCGAGCGCGAAACCGAAGCCCTTCACGACGCCGCTGGCGAAGATGTAGAGCACCAGTGCGGACAGGATCGACACCGTGTTGGCCGCCATCCGGGTGACCCGCGCGCGGTGCCAGCCCGACTCGACCGCCACCCTCATCGAGCGGCCGTCACGCATCTCGTCACGGATCCGCTCGAAGAAGATGATGAACGAGTCCGCTGTGATGCCGACCGCGATGATCAGACCGGCGATGCCCGGCAGGGTGAGCGTGAAGCCCGCGCTCTCGCTGAGCAGGAGCACCATCGCGTAGGTGATCGACGCCGCGACGAACAGCGATGCGACGACGACCAGGCCGAGGCCGCGGTAGTAGAGCAGGCAGTAGAGCATGACCAGCACCAGGCCGATCGCGCCCGCGGTGAGGCCCGCCTGGAGCTGGTTGCCCGCCAGCGACGGGCCGATCTCCTCCACCGTCGGGTCCTTGTCGAACGCGATCGGGAGGGCGCCGTACTTCAGGCTGGTGGCGAGGCTCGTGGCCGAGGACTCGGTGAAGTCACCGCTGATCTGGGAGCGCCCGTCGTAGATGGTCGCCTCCATGGTCGGCGCCGAGAGCACCTTCCCGTCGAGCACGATCGCGAACTGGCGGTCGGTGCCGACCAGGGCCTTCGAGATCTTCTCGAAGTCGTCCTCGGCGCCGGCGGAGCCCTTCGGCAGGGCCTTGTCGGGGTCGTTGCCCATCTCGATGTTGACGACCCAGTTGAGCTCGTTCTGCGGGATGCCCGCCGAGGCGTCGGTGAGCTCGGTGCCCTCGATGACCGAGCGCGAGAGCAGGTACTTGATCACGCTGCCGCCGCGCACCTCGCAGGCGACCAGGGCGTGCTCGGGGTCGTCGACCGCGTAGGCGCGCACGGCCTGGTCCTTGGTCTCGGCGCCCGGCTTGCCCTTGGCGTCCACCACGTTGCCGTCGTTGTCGCAGCTCAGCGCGTTGAACGCGGCGATCGCGGCCTGGTCGGGCGCGGCCGCCCAGTCCAGACTGTCCTGCGTCGTCCACTCCTCGCCGTCGCCGGCGGGGTCCGCGGTCGCGTCGCTCGTCGGCGACTCCGACGGGGCCGTCGACGAGGTGTCGGTGGGCGAGGCGGTCGGCGCGTCGCTCTTGTCCTTCTTGCCGTTCTTGTCCTTGTCGCTGCCGAGGCGCTCACCGAAGGGGGCGGAGCGCTGCAGCGGCGGCGTGCCGCTGCTCGCGGCGCAGGGACCGGACGGGTTCGCGTCGGAGCAGGCCACCAGCCGGAACCGGAGCTGCGCGGTGCGCTTGACCGTGTCCTCGAGCTCCTTGCGGTTCTCGGTCGAACCGGGCACCTCGACCACGATGTGGTTGCCGCCCTGGGTCGTCACCGAGACCTCGGAGACACCGGTCCCGTTGACCCGCTGGTCGATGATCCGGCGTGCCTCGTCGAGGTTCTCCGAGCTCGGGCTTCCCTCAGCGGTCAGCGTGATCCGGGTGCCGCCCTGCAGGTCGAGGCCCAGCTGCGGCTTCCAGCTGCCGGCGAGCGCCACGAGTCCGTAGAGGACGGCGATGCCGAGGAAGAAGATGACCAGGGTCCGGCCGGGACGGGGTCGACGGGCGGCCATTGCTCAGCGCTCCTCGCTGTCGTTCTCCGGCGCGTCGGTCGCGTCGGAGGGTTGGGTCTCGAGCTCCTCGTCCGGCGTCTCGTCCGGCGTCTCGTCGGGGGCGATCGCGCCGATGGCGCTCCGCGCCACCTTGACCTCGACGCCCGGGGCGAGCTCGACGAGCACGTAGCCGTCGGCGAGCTCGGACACGGTCCCGAAGATGCCCGAGGTGAGCACGACCTCGTCGCCGGCCGACAGGGCGGCCTGCATCTGGCGCGTCGCCTTCTGCCGCCGTGAGGCAGGCAGGATCACGAGCAGCCAGAAGACGACCACGATCCCGATGAGCGGGAGGAGTGACACGGGGGTCTCCCGGACTAGTTGCTTGCGGACGGATGTCGGTACGGCGCCGCGCACGCCTGCGTCCGAGCACGTCGAAGCGGAGCGGGCGGGCCGACGGGCAAGTGTAGCCGCGGACACACTCCTGTCCGGCATTCCCCCGGATCGGGTCCCGACGCCGGCGTGTCAGTCGTCGAAGAGCAGGGGCGCGTCGGTCGTCGGGGGCGGGGTCAGGCCGAGATGGCCCCACGCGGCCGGCGTGGCGATCCGCCCGCGCGGCGTGCGCGCGAGGAAGCCGTTGCGCACCAGGAACGGCTCGGCGACCTCCTCGACGGTCTCCCGCTCCTCCCCCACGGCGACCGCGAGGGTCGACACCCCCACCGGCCCCCCGCCGAAGCGCGTGCAGAGGACGTCGAGCACCGCCCGGTCGAGCCGGTCGAGCCCGAGCTGGTCGACCTCGTAGAGGTCGAGTGCCGCGTGGGCGATGTCGCGGGTCACGACACCGTCGGCGCGGACCTGGGCGAAGTCGCGCACCCGGCGCAGCAGCCGGTTGGCGATGCGGGGCGTGCCGCGGGAGCGCGACGCGATCTCGGCGGAGCCCTCGTCGGTGAGGTCGACGCCGAGCAGGCCCGCCGAGCGCCGGATGATCAGGTCGAGGTCGGACGGCTCGTAGAACTCCAGGTGGGCGGTGAAGCCGAACCGGTCGCGGAGCGGCCCCGGCAGCAGGCCGGCCCGGGTCGTGGCGCCGACCAGGGTGAACGGAGGGATCTCCAGCGGGATGGCCGTGGCCCCCGGGCCCTTGCCGATGACCACGTCGACCCGGAAGTCCTCCATCGCGAGGTAGAGCATCTCCTCCGCAGGGCGGGACATCCGGTGGATCTCGTCGACGAAGAGGACCTCGCCCTCGTTGAGCCCGGACAGGATCGCGGCGAGGTCGCCGGCGTGCGTGATCGCCGGCCCGCTCGTCAGCCGCAGGGCCGTGCTCATCTCGTGGGCGATGATCATGGCGAGGGTGGTCTTGCCGAGACCCGGCGGTCCGGACAGCAGCACGTGGTCGGGCGCCTTGCCGCGCTGGCGGGCCGCCTCGAGGACCAGTCCGAGCTGGTCGCGGACCCGCACCTGCCCGACGACCTCGTCGAGGCTGCGCGGCCGGAGGGCCGCCTCGACGGCCCGCTCGTCGCCCTCGGCCTCGGCGGCCGTGAGCGAGCGGAGGTGGGTCTCCTCGGCCTCGGCGAGCTCGTCGTCGTAACCCATGCCTACGCCTTGCTCAGGGTCCGCAGGGCGGCGCGCAGCAGCGCACCGACGTCGGGCCGGTCACCGGCGTCGACCGCGACCGACTCGACGGCCTTGTCGGCGTCCTTGGCGCTGTAGCCGAGTCCGACCAGGCCCTGGACGACCTGGTCGCGCCAGGGCGCGGCCGGGGCGAGGGCGCGGGAGCCGCCTCCGGTGCCGGTCGGCGCGCCGACCCGGTCCTTGAGCTCGAGGATGATGCGCTGTGCGCCCTTCTGCCCGATCCCCGGCACCTTGGTGAGGGTCCGGACGTCGTCGGTCGCGATCGCGGTGCGGACGCCGTCGGGCGAGAGCACGGCGAGCATCGCCTGGGCGAGCTTGGGACCGACGCCCGACGCGGTCTGGACGAGCTCGAACATGCTCCGCTCGTCCTCGTCGGCGAACCCGAACAGGGTCATCGAGTCCTCGCGCACGACCATGCTGGTCGGCAGGGTGGCCTCGGATCCCGTGCGCAGCGTCGCCAGCGTGCCGGGCGTGCACATCAGCTCGAAGCCGACCCCGCCGACGTCGACGACCGCGCTGGACAGGGTGAGGGCCGCGACCCGGCCCCGGACGAAGGCGATCATCACTTCCTCCCTGCGGCGGCGAGCGCCGCGTCGATCCTCGCCTGGGCGCCGCCGCGCCAGATGTGCGTGATGGCCAGCGCGAGCGCGTCGGCGGCGTCCGCCGGCTTGGGCGCGGCGTCGAGCCGCAGGATGCGGGCGACCATGGCCCCCACCTGGGCCTTGTCGGCGCGACCGTTGCCCGACACCGCCGCCTTGACCTCGCTGGGTGTGTGCAGGGCGATCGGGAGCCCGCGCCGCGCGGCGCACACCATCGCGATGCCCGCGGCCTGCGCAGTGCCCATGATCGTGCTGACATCGGACCGCGCGAAGATCCGCTCGATCGCCACGGCGTCGGGCCGGTGCTCGTCGAGCCGGGCCTCCAGGCCCTTCTCGATCGTCACCAGGCGCTCCGGGACGCTCAGGTCGGCCGAGGTGCGGATGACGCTGACGTCGACCAGGCGCAGCGGCCGCCCCACGCCGCCCTCGACGACGCCCGTCCCGCACCGGGTCAGACCGGGGTCGATCCCGAGCACCCGCATCTCACGCTCTCCCGTCAGCCAGCCTGTCGAACACCTGTTCGCAGGCTAACGCGCGGGCGCCACGGGAGAGCCGCCGACACGCGGGGGGTCAGGCCTCGACCTGCTCCATCACGTCGTCGGGCACGTCGACGTTGGCGAAGACGTTCTGCACGTCGTCGAGATCGTCGACGGCGTCGATCAGGCGGAAGACCTTGCCCGCGGCGTCGGGGTCGGCGACCGGGATGTCCATGGAGGCCACGAACTGCACCTCGGCGGAGTCGTAGTCGATGCCGGCGGCCTGGAGCGCCGTACGGACCTCGACCACGTCGGTCGCCTCGGACTGGACCTCGAAGCTGTCCCCGACGTCGCTGACCTCCTCGGCACCCGCGTCGAGGGTGGCCTCGAGGACGTCGTCCTCGCTGACCTCCTTGCCGTCCTGCTGCTTCGGCACCAGGACGACGCCCTTGCGGTTGAACAGCCGGGAGACCGAGCCGGGGTCGGCCATCGTGCCGCCGTTGCGGGTGACCGCGGTGCGGACCTCCATCGCGGCCCGGTTGCGGTTGTCGGTGAGGCACTCGACGAGCAGGGCGACGCCCTGGGGGCCGTAGACCTCGTACATGATCGTCTCGTAGTCGACGCCGCCGCCCTCGAGGCCGCCGCCGCGCTTGACCGCGGAGTCGATGTTCTTGTTGGGGACCGACTGCTTCTTGGCCTTCTGGATGGCGTCGTAGAGCGTCGGGTTGCCGGCAGGGTCGGGTCCGCCCATCTTCGCCGCGATCTCGATGTTCTTGATCAGCTTCGCGAAGAGCTTGCCCCGCTTGGCGTCGATGACCGCCTTCTTGTGCTTGGTGGTCGCCCACTTGGAGTGGCCAGACATCAGTCCTTCTCCCCTACCTCAACCGTCGTGCTGCCGACCGGCGAGTCTACCGGCGACCCGCCGGTCAGCCGGCCTCGGCCACGACGTCGAGGAACAGGCCGTGCACCCGGCCGTCGCCGCCGACCTCGGGATGGAACGACGTGGCCAGCAGGTGACCCTGGCGTACGGCGACCGGGTGGCCCGCCGCCCGGGCCAGCACCTCGACCTCCGGACCGACCTCCTCCACCCACGGCGCGCGGATGAAGACCGCGTGGACGGTCTCCTCGAGCCCTGTCATCTCCAGGTCCGCCTCGAACGAGTCCACCTGGCGTCCGAAGGCGTTGCGGCGCACCGTCACGTCGAGCCCGCCGATCGTCTCCTGACCGGTCACGCCGTCGAGGATCCGGTCGGCCAGCATGATCATCCCGGCGCAGGTGCCGAAGGTCGGCATGCCCGCCTTGACCCGGTCGCGCAGCGGCTCGAGCAGGTCGAACGTCCGCGCCAGCTTGGCCATCGTGGTCGACTCGCCCCCGGGCAGCACCAGCCCGTCGCACCGCTCGAGCTCGGACGGCCGGCGCACGGAGAACGCGTCCGCGCCGAGCCGGGTGAGGGTCGCGAGGTGCTCGCGGACGTCGCCCTGCAGGGCGAAGACTCCGATGGCTGGCACATCCGAAGGCTAGTCGCGACCCTCAGGCCCAACCGCACCGCATCGCAGCGCCGATGATCAGGATGCTCGCACGGCGCACCTGGGTGGTGGTCGCGGTTCCGGCGACCCAGCTCGTCGAGCTGGTGAGCCGTGCCCGGACGACGACGTTGTAGTTGGCGTTGATCCCGATCAGACCGGTGCTGATGTCGAGGGTGACCGTCGTTCCCACCGCTTGACCCGCGCCGACCGTGCCGGTGGCGACGGCGGTCCCGGTCGTGGTCTGCAGCTCCCAGTAGTACTCGTACTTGGCATCGACCTGGCTCCACCTGAGCCTGGCGACGTTCCCTAGGACCAGGACGCCGTCGACGTCGGTGCACGTCGGCTGCGACTGCGAGACCACGGTGTGCGTTGCGACGGGCAGACTCACCGTGCCGGAGTCGTCGAACCACGCGTGCGCCGCGGGCGTCGGGCCCAGGATCGTCGCCGCGACAGCAGGCGCGGCAACGAGCGCGACCGCTCGACGTCGACCTCGACCACGCGATGGTCCCGGCCGGAACGCGAACATCAGCAGTCCGAAGGAGACCGCCCCCAGCCCGGCAAGACCGAGGGGCGATCCCAGCCAGCTCACCGGGTACCCGAGTGAGGGGACGTGCACCATGACCATGTCGACGTCGCGTACGACGTACGGCGTGCGGTCGGGCGTCCCGTTCGCGTCCCCTTGGAGGGTGAGCACCGTGTCGGCACCCGACGGCACCGTCGACACCACGCGGTGCATCACCCGTCCGGAGCCGGCCGCGACCGCGACGACGTCGCCCACCTCGGCGTCGTCGGCCGGATGGTCCCTGGTCAACACGAGCGAGCCCGCCGGAATGGTCGGGCTCATCGACCCGGAGGTCACGACGAGCGGCCGGATCCCCAGGAATGCCGACGACACCAGCAAGACGACGCACAGCAGGCCGAGGCCCGCACTCGCCGTGAGCGCGACCCGACCGACGGAGGGCCTGGTGCGAGTCAGCCGGTGGCTGCTCATGGCGCGTTCACCTGCTTGGCCGAGAGGCTGAGGACCACCTGGGTCGACTTCCCCTGCAGGGTGTTGCCGGCAGCGCTGTTCAGCCACGCCCTGACGCAGACGTTCCGCGTCGCGCCTGTGCTGGTCAGCTGGATGTCGGCCGGATAGACGGCGGCTGAAGCCGTCGTGGAGACGTATCCGGAGTAGACCTGCGTGCCGTTGCACGTGCCTGACCGGGTCCCTGCTGCCTGGGTCCCCGTGTTCGTCGCCGTGGTGCCGTTGTCGTAGACCTGGACCTGCAACCCGACCGACGCCGACGTCAGGTTGTTGTTGGTCGTGGCCACCGTGGCGTTGAAGCGCAACGGTGCGGTGCCCGAGTTCCGCACGACGAAGGTCGCGGCGATGCTCTCGTTCGGGACCAGATCGGTGATGCCGAGGATCCCGGAGCTCCAGTCGTTCGGGCCGGTGCCATTGAGGTTCTCCGCCCCCGTGGTCGGGCCGGCGGTCAGGTCGAGCGTGGCCGTGCTGATCGGTCCACCCGTCACGGTGGCGTCATCGGTCCAGTACGCACCCGTGCCACCGACGAAGAGAAGCGCCACCACCCCGAGGCTCAGCAGGGCCCTGGTCCGGCCACGGCCGAACCACTTCCGTTGCCGGGGCGCTGCATGACTACCCATCGGCCTGCTCCCGTCGCCTGCGCACCACCAGGACGGCGACACCGCCGCCGACGAGGAGGCCCGCCAGCAGCACCAGCCAGCTCTCGACGGTGTTGCCGGTGCCGGGGATGAAACCGTCGGTGTGGCCCGCGCTTGCCTGGGTCAGCGTGACGACGAGGTCGAGCGGGAGTCGACCGGTCTGGGCGTCGTTCTTCGCGGCCCACCGGAGCCGGGCGCGTAGGTCCACCCGCACCGTCTCTCCGTCGGCAAGTGGAGCCTGGAGCAGGGCCGTCCCGCTGCCGACGACGTCCAGGGCGCGCCACCGGCCGCGGTGTGCCCGCGCCGACAGCTCGACGTCGTCGAGCGGGATCAGGCTGTCGGCGTCGCGGAGCAGGACCTGCACCGTCATCCGGGCGTCGGTCGGCCCGTCGTCCCGGACGTAGAAGGACCTGACCTCGGAGTCGCCGGGCACCCATTTCTGGTCGGCGTCGAACAGGGGCCGCCGGAGCTGGTCGGTCCAGTGCTGCCCATCGGGGCTGAGACCGACCTGGTCGTCGGCCTGTGCCGGAGGAGTCCAGGCCATCAGCATGCCGGCGAGCACCAGTGCACACAGCGTCCTCATGCCGGTGCCTCCCGTCTGCGCGAGCGCCCCCGGACGGCGCCGGCGAACATCAGTAGCGCGTAGGCGGAGAGCCCACCTGCTGCGCCGAGGACCGCCACGTGACGCTGCTTGCCGCTCAGCAACAGGTCGGCGTAACCGAGGTAGGGCACCGCGTACCAGAGGCGCCCTCTGACCTGGACGGGGCGTACGGGCTCGTCCGGGATGTCGTTGGCGTCGCCTTGCGTCGTGAAGGTGAGGTCGCCACGGAGATCCGTGGAGACCGCCGTGACGCGATGGGTGACGACAGTCGGACGGCCTGACCTCAGCTGGTAGGTGATCACGTCACCCGTCCGCAGGTCCTCCGGCTCGACCGGCTTGACCACGACCAGCGTGCCGGGTGGGTAGTGAGGACGCATCGAACCGGTCAGCACGGTGTAGGGCGTGGCGCCGTACAGCCGCGGCACGAGCACCGCGGCCACCAATGCAGCAGCGACCGCGACGATGGCCGTCCAGGCGACGACCTTCGCGGCGGACGACCCGATCCGACGCGTCATGAGGTGATCAGTTCGGGTTGTTGCCCGTGGTCTGGTCCTGCGTCAGCGTGACTGTCAGGTCGTCCAGCGTCGAGGTCTTGAGCTGGGTGTCGTTGGCGTTGACCGTCGTCGCGTCACCGAACGGGAACGTCACCACGATGTGCGCGACGAGGGTCTGGCCGTCGTTCGCGCTGGTCACCTCGGTCACGGCGCCGCCATTGAGCTGGTAGGTCGTGTTGACGGTGGCGCTCCACGTGGTCGTGCCCGCGGGCGCCGGCAGCGTGAGATTGTTCGGCGTCGTCAGGGCTGCACTGAGGTGGTCACCGCTGGCGGTGATCACGAACGAGCAGTCCTCCGCTACCTGGTCGCCCGGGACCAAGGTCGTCGCTGCCGCGTTGGTGCTCGTGTAGGTCCATCCCGAACAGCTCGGCGCACCGAGGCCCAGCGAACCCGTGCTGAACGAGCCGCCTGGCACCGTTTGGCTGTCGGTCCAGTAGGCAAGCGTGCCCGCGCCTCCCAGCAGCAGGACGGCAGCGCCGCCGGCGGCTATGGCGCCCTTGGTGGTCTTCTTCATGGTGGCCTCCCCGACCTTCCCTGGTCCCGGGACGAGAGTCCCGATCCACGGAAGGTAAAACGGCGCGCGGCCGCGCCGTCGGCCTTCGGCCGGAGTCCGACCGTTCGGCCACGGGGAGGTCACCCGTCGTGACTACGCGCCGCCGGCGAGCGAAGGGACCCGCAGGTGGGCGAGGACGAGCTCGAGCTCGGTGGCGTCGAGCACGTCGACCCCCGCCTCGCGCACGCCCGCGTCCCGGATCGCCCAGGCCTCGTCGCGGCTCCCCTCGAGCGCCGCCCGGCTCTCGTAGGAGACGGTCGAGCAGGCGCGACCGAGCTCCCGGTTGACCATCAGGCTGGCGCTGCAGAACCCGTCGATCTCCTCGAGCCGCGGCAGCACGCCCGTGCGGTAGAGGGTGATCCCTCGGTCGACGTCGGCGTGGTTGGTGCGCAGCCAGGTGACCCGGCAGCAGCTGCCCTCCGGCGTGGCGTGGTCGCGGTGCATCGCCGCGATCTCCCACTCCTCGACCCGCGCGTCGCCCCCGAGGATCTCGCCGAGCCGCGCCCGCGGGGAGGACATCTCCTCCTCGCTCTGCTTCATGGTCTCGGCGGTCCGCCACGCGGTGGTGACGATGCAGTCGCCCGACTCGCGGTCGACCATCAGCGACAGACCCACGCAGCCGTGGATCGAGTCGATGGTCGGCAGCACGTCGTCACGGACGAAGGCGATCCCGGCATCGAGTGCCGTCGGGTCGCCGCGGTAGGTGGATGAGCGCGCGAACATCACGTGGGGCTCCGTCCGTACGGGGCAGCGCCCCAGCGGCGCCGCCGGTGGCACCCACGTTCCTCGCGACCCGCCGCCGAGGCAACGGGTCGGAGGTCCCTAGATCACCAGCCGCGCTCGGCGAGGCGGTGCGGCTGGGGGATCTCCTCGACGTTGATGCCGACCATGGCCTCGCCCAGACCGCGGGAGACCTTGGCGACCACGTCGGGGTCGTCGTAGAAGGTCGTGGCCTTCACGATCGCCTCGGCACGCTGGGCGGGGTTGCCCGACTTGAAGATGCCCGAGCCGACGAACACGCCCTCGGCGCCGAGCTGCATCATCATCGCCGCGTCCGCGGGGGTGGCGATGCCACCGGCCGTGAACAGCACCACCGGCAGCTTGCCGGTGCGGGCGACCTCGACCACGAGGTCGTACGGCGCCTGCAGCTCCTTGGCCGCGACGAAGAGCTCGTCCTCGGCCAGCGAGCCCAGCCGTCGGATCTCGGCGCGGATCGTGCGCATGTGGGTCACGGCGTTGGAGACGTCGCCGGTGCCGGCCTCGCCCTTGGACCGGATCATCGCCGCGCCCTCGGTGATCCGCCGCAGCGCCTCGCCCAGGTTGGTCGCGCCGCACACGAACGGCACGGTGAACGCCCACTTGTCGATGTGGTTGGCGTAGTCGGCCGGGGTCAGCACCTCGGACTCGTCGATGTAGTCCACGCCCAGGGACTGCAGCACCTGCGCCTCGGCGAAGTGGCCGATCCGGGCCTTGGCCATCACCGGGATCGAGACGGCCTCGATGATCCCGTCGATCATGTCGGGGTCGCTCATCCGGGAGACGCCGCCCTGCGCACGGATGTCGGCGGGGACGCGCTCGAGCGCCATCACCGCGACGGCGCCGGCGTCCTCGGCGATCTTGGCCTGCTCGGGGGTGACCACGTCCATGATCACGCCGCCCTTGAGCATCTCGGCCATCCCCCGCTTGACCCGCGTGGTGCCTCGTCCGGTCGACTCAGGGTGCTGCTCGCTCATACCCGCGATTCTAGGCCGGGTCGGACGCCTTTCCCGCATCGAGGGCCACCGCCTGGCGGTAGACCTTGAGCACACGGAAGACCACGGTGTAGGTGGTGGCGGCCGCGAGCACCCACAGCGTGACGTAGAGCAGGATCGGGACGTCGAACCAACCCGCCAGCCCCGTCATCACCAGGATCGCGACGGTGCGGTCGGCCCGCTCCGCGATGCCGCCCTTGGCGTCCATCCCGAGGGACTCCGCCCGGGCCCGGGCGTAGGAGGTGACCGAGCCCATCACCAGGCACCACAGGGTCACGCACAGGTAGAGGTAGCCGACCTCGCCGTCGTAGTGCGACCCGGCGAAGTACAGCGCGAGGCCGCCGAAGATCGCACCGTCGCCGATCCGGTCCAGGGTCGAGTCCCAGAACGCGCCGAACCGCGACTTCCGGCCGAGCGTCCGCGCCATCTTGCCGTCGATGAGGTCGCTGAACACGAACGCGGTGATGAAGAGGACGCCCCACAGGAGCTCGCCCCGGGGGAAGAACGCCAGCGCTCCGACCACCACTCCGAGCGTCCCGACGAAGGTCACCGCGTCGGGGCTGATCCCCAGCTTGAGGAACAGCTTGACGAAGGGCATCAGGACGACGCCCTGCCAGAAGTCTTTGAAGCGATCGAGCACGAGGCCGGAGGCTACCCGTCCCAGGCGTCGACGAGCAGATCCCGGGTCTCGCCGAGCAGCTGCGGCAGCGTCTTGGTGCCCGACAGGACGGTCATGAAGTTCGCGTCGCCGGACCACCGGGGCACGACGTGCTGGTGCAGGTGGCCGGAGAGCGAGCCGCCCGCGACGCCCCCGAGGTTGATCCCGACGTTGAACGCGTGCGGCTCCGAGACGCGCCGGATGGTGGTGAGCGCCTGGTTGGTCAGCGCCATCACCTCGGCGCTCTCCGCGTCGTCGAGGTCGGTCAGGTCCGCGACGTGGCGGTAGGGCAGCACCATCAGGTGGCCGGGGTTGTAGGGGTAGAGGTTGAGGACCGCGTAGGCGACCGCACCGCGCCGGACGACCAGCTGGTCGTCGTACGACGTCGCGGGGTCGGGGGTGATCCGGCAGAACGGGCACTCCGGCACGCCGGGCGGCCGCTCCTCTCCCCCGGCCCCCTGCGGCGTCTTGACGTACGCCATCCGGTACGGCGTCCACAGGCGCTCGAGCCCGTCGCGGTCGGTCACTGGCCGGCGGGCCGCATCTCGTGCAGGAGGTCGCTGACCTTCCCGGCGGGCATTGCCACGCCGCGCGACGCCGCCATCCCCTGGAGCTGGAACCAGATCGACTCGGACATGATCGCGATGAACGTCTCCACGTCGGGCTTGCGCTCGGGACGGCTGCACCAGCGCCGGATCGAGGTGAACGCCGCCCCGATCAGGCCGAACACCCACGGGTCGAGACCGGCGTGGTCGTCCTCGCTGAGCTTCACGTCGGAGTAGGTGACGACCGTGACGACGAGACTCTCGATCGCGACGGCGATCTGCTCGAACGCCTCGGTCAGGGGGCTCGGCCCCCAGCCCGACAGGTCGCGCTCGGCGTACCAGAGCAGCGTCGGGTGGGCCACCGACCAGCGCACCAGCCGGTCGATCACGCGGTGCAGGATCTCCTGCGGCGTGCCGTCGTGGGACAGGGCGGGGAACAGCTCCTTGCCCATCAGCTCGCAGATCCGCCGCTGCACGCTGCGGTCGAGGTCGGCGCGGTCGTCGAAGTAGCGGTAGATCACCGTGCGGGCGAGCCCGGCCTCGTCGGCGACCGGCTGGATCTGGAACTCCTCGCCGGGCGACTGGCTCTCCAGTACCTTGATGGCAGCGTCGATCACGGCCTTGCGCCTGGCCTCGTTGTGCCGTTGCCACCGAAGCCGACGGCCGTCGGGAGCATCACGGTCGTCGCTCACCCCTCGACCTTAGTACGCCCGACCCGCTCAGGTCTGGTGGAACCAGCCGCCGAGGTTGACCGCGATGCCGGGGCAGGTGACGTTCATGTCGCGGCCGGCCTCGACCCATTGACCCAGGACGGCGCGGCCGCCCTGGATCGACCAGTCGTCGCCGCACCGGTTCAGCGCCTCCTCGCGGGACGTCTGGCCGGCAGCCCGCCACTCGGGGATCCCGAAGGCGAGGTCGCCGACGATGTCGGACCACAGCAACGGGGTGGAGTAGACCCCCGTCTGGTAGCCCGCGTCGCGGTAGCCACGTGCGGCGCCCTCGACGACGGCAGCGTTGGCGCCGAGGTCCCGGGACCACTCCCAGTCCGAGACGGGCTCGACGTCGAGCCACACGATCGGGGTGACCAGCCCGACCTTGCGCATCGAGGCCACGTTGAAGCCGGCCTGCTGGTAGCCGACGTTGCGCAGGCGGCCGAGCCGGGTCGCGGCGTCGTAGGGGCCCTGGTCGCCGAACCGCTGCAGGATGTCGGCGTCGGGATAGCTGATGACGGAGTAGGCGGCGACGAGCATCTTGCGGTCGGTCGCCCAGGCGACCTGGTCGGCCAGGCAGGGGTTGGGGTAGAAGGCCGGGCCGTTGGTGAGCCCGATGACGACGTACTCCGAGGTCTCCAGCGGCATCGGGGCTCCGGCGCTGCGCCGCTGCGGGATCCCCATGCCCGCCGGGCACTGCGGCCAGCTCACGTCGGCACCGACCACCTGGCCGGAGCGCGCCGGGACCACGTCGAGGTCGTGCGCCAGCTGCTCGGCGAGGTGGGCCAGCTCGGCCATGTCGTCGGCCAGGTTGGTGTCCGGCGTGTAGTCCGGCGCGGGCTCGGGGGTCACCGACGTGGCGACCGAGGACGGCGCAGCGCTCGGCTCGTCGGTCCCCCCGGCGCACCCCGCCAGGAGGGCGGGTACGACGAGGGCTGCCGTCGCCGCTGCGGCCCTCGCCCTCAGACCTGCTCCCGCGACGCCACCGCTGCGGCGACCCGCTCGATGGCCTCGGCCACCGGCACGCCGTTGTCCTGCCGGCCGTCCCGGTAGCGGAACGAGACGGCGCCCGCCTCCACGTCCTGGTCGCCGGCGATCACCATGAACGGGACCTTCTGGAGCTGCGCGTTGCGGATCTTCTTCTGCATCCGGTCGTCGGACTCGTCGACCTCCACCCGGAGCCCGCGCGCCCGCATCTGCCGGGCCACGTCCTGGAGGTAGTCGTTGTGCCGCTCGGCGATCGGGATCCCCTCGACCTGGACCGGCGCCAGCCACGGGGGGAACGCGCCCGCGTAGTGCTCGACGAGCACCCCGAAGAACCGCTCGATCGAGCCGAACTTCGCGGAGTGGATCATCACCGGCTGCTGCTTCGAGCCGTCCGGGGCGACGTACTCCAGCTCGAAGCCCTTGGGCTGGTTGAAGTCGTACTGGATCGTCGACATCTGCCAGGTGCGGCCGATGGCGTCCCGGGCCTGGACCGAGATCTTGGGACCGTAGAACGCCGCGCCGCCCGGGTCGGCGACCAGCTCGAGACCGGTCTCGGTGGCCACGTCCTCGAGCACCTTGGTCGCGATCGCCCAGTCCTCGTCGGTGCCGACGAACTTGTCCTTCTTCTTGTCGTCGCGGGTGGACAGCTCGAGGTAAAAGTCGTCGAGCCCGAAGTCGCGCAGGAGGCTCAGCACGAACTCGAGCAGGTGCTTGATCTCCTCCGGCGCCTGCTCGGGCGTGACGTAGGAGTGCGAGTCGTCCTGGGTGAGCCCGCGCACGCGGGTCAGGCCGTGCACGACGCCCGACTTCTCGAACCGGTAGACCGACCCGAACTCGAAGAGCCGGAGCGGCAGCTCGCGGTAGGAGCGCTGCCGCGACCGGAAGATGAGGTTGTGCATCGGGCAGTTCATCGCCTTCAGGAAGTAGCGACTGTTCTCCAGCTCCATCGGCGGGAACATCGTGTCCTCGTAGTAGGGCAGGTGCCCGGAGGTGTGGAAGAGCCCCTCCTTGCTGATGTGCGGCGTGCCGACGTACTGGAAGCCCTCCTCGATGTGCCGCCGGCGGACGTAGTCCTCCATCTCCCGCTTGACCACACCGCCCTTGGGGTGGAAGACCGCCATCCCGGAGCCGATCTCGTCGGGGAAGCTGAACAGGTCCAGCTCGCGGCCGAGCTTGCGGTGGTCGCGCTTCTCGGCCTCCTCCAGCCGGTGGAGGTAGTCGTCGAGCGCCTCCTTGGACTCCCAGGCGGTGCCGTAGATGCGCTGGAGCTGCTTGTTCTTCTCGTCGCCGCGCCAGTAGGCGGCGGCAGAGCGCATCAGCTTGAAGGCCGGGATCCGCTTGGTGGTGGGCAGGTGCGGGCCGCGGCACAGGTCCTTCCACGCCACCTCGCCGTTGCGGTCCAGGTTGTCGTAGATGGTGAGCTCGCCCGCGCCGACCTCGACGCTGGCGCCCTCGGCAGCGTCCTCGACGTCCGCTTCGGTGGTTGAGCCTGTCGAAACCCCGCCCTTGAGGCCGATCAGCTCGAGCTTGTAGGGCTCGCCCGCGAGCTCCTCCCGCGCGTCGTCGTCGGTGGTCACCCGGCGGGAGAACCGCTGGTTGTCCTTGACGATCTTGCGCATCCGGGTCTCGATCTTCGCGAGGTCGTCCGGGGTGAACGGGATCTCGACGTCGAAGTCGTAGTAGAACCCGTCCTTGATCGGCGGGCCGATGCCGAGCTTGGCGTCGGGGTAGAGGTCCTGCACGGCCTGCGCCATCACGTGCGCGCAGGAGTGGCGCAGGATGTCGTGCCCGTCGGCGCTGTCGATGGCCACGCCCTCGACCTCGTCGCCGTCGGCGAGCTCGTAGGACAGGTCCTTGAGCTGGCCCGCGACCCGCGCGGCGACGATCTCCGGGGTGTCCTTGAAGAGCTCCCACGCCCGGGTGCCCGTCGTGGTGGTCTGCTCCAGCCGCTCGTCGGCATGGACGCGGACAACCTTGATGTCGGACACGTGGGCTCCCTACGGGTCGATGGTCCGGCCCAGGGCGGACCGGAGCTCGATCGTATCGACCCCCTCGCGGAGCCGCGCACCGATCAGAACCCGGACGGCTCCGTCGCCAGCTCGGGCTCGCTCGGGCGGGCCTCGTGGTGGAGGGGCACCAGCGCACTCGTCTCCTCGAGCCAGACCAGGGCGTCGTACCTCCGGCCCATCACGGTCGTGACGAAGTTGCCCCGCTCGTGGCGCGGGTCGTAGACGACGCCGATGGCGCGGTGGCCGCGCGGGACGGCGAGCCAGGGCCCGGTCCGGTCGTGGGGGAAGACGAGGACCGCCGGGTGGCCGAGCGCCTCGTGGAGGACGTCCTCGTGGCTCCCCGCCCGGGCCTCGGGTACGTCGAGCACGACCTCCGGGTCGCCCCACCCGCCCGCGGCGACCACCGTGCCGCGGTGACCGGCGAAGCCGACGAGCGCGACGCCGTCCTCGGCATGACGCTCCCGGACCAGCTGGCCCACGTTGACCAGGCCGGACCGGGCCATGTCGGTCGCCCGCGCGTCGCCCACGTGGGTGTTGTGCTCCCAGACGAGGCCCTTCGAGGCGGGGCCGTGGTGCTCGGCGATCCGGTCGATCGTGTCGGCCATGTGGTGGTCGCGGATGTTCCACGAGCTGCGGTCGCCGCGCATCATCACGCGGTAGTAGCGCTCCGCCTGGGCGGCGACCGCGGCGTTCTGCGCCGCGTCGAACGCGCCCTCGTCCCAGTCGGCGAGAGCGGCGGTGCGCCGCCGTACCTCCACCAGCAGCGAGACGACCTCGTCCTCGCAGGACGCGGGCACCAGGCGGGTCGCCCACGCGTAGCGGTGCGGGTCCTCCTGGTAGGGCAGGAAGCAGTGCCACGCCTCCATCGCCGGCGGGACCGCGTCGGGGCTGTGCTCCTCCAGCCACCCGATGATCTCGCGCAGCGAGTCCCACAGGGAGTAGACGTCGAGCCCGTAGAACCCGACTCGCTGGAGCGTGGGTCGGGCCAGGTTCCACCGGTGCAGCCAGTCGAGGAAGTCCGCGACGTCGGTGTTGGCCCACATCCAGGTCGGCCAGCGCTCGAACCCGCCGAGCACGTCGCGGGCGGTGCGGTCCTGGTGCTCCTGGCCGCGGACCCAGCGGTTGATCCGCCAGCAGTCGGGCCAGTCCCCCTCCACACCGATCCAGGTGAAGCCCTTCTCCTCGATCAGGCGACGGCTCAGCTCGGCCCGCCAGTGGTAGTACTCGTGGGTGCCGTGGGAGGCCTCGCCGAGGCACGCGAACCGCACGCCGCCCAGCCGCTCGACGAGCGGGTCGAGGTCGGCGGGGGTCTCCAGCGGGTGACCGAGGGACCGCGCCTGGACGACCGCGGCGTAGGGCGGGTGCTCGAACCAGTTCGTGCTCATCGCGCCATCCGGAGCCCGGCCGACCGGTCGTCGGCGAGATGGTGGAGGAACCAGTCGCGGGCCTGGTGCGCGACGTCGGCCAGCGCGCCGGGCTCCTCGAACAGGTGGGTCGCGCCGCGGATGACGGTCAGGCGCTGCGGGCCACCGAGCCGCGCCGCGGCCTCGCGGTTGAGCCGGAGCACCACGGTGTCCGCGCCGCCGACGAGGAGGAGGGTCGGTGCCCGCACGGCCGCCAGCCGCGGGCCGGCGAGGTCGGGGCGGCCGCCGCGCGAGACCACGGCCGCGATCCCGAGCGCCGGGTCGGCCGCGGCCCACAGGGCCGCTCCCGCGCCGGTGCTCGCGCCGAACAGGCCGATCCGCGCGCCGGCGGCCTCGGGGCGGTCCCGCACGAAGCGGACGGCCGCGGCCAGCCGGTCGCCGAGGAGCTTGATGTCGAACACGTTGGCACGGTCGCGCTCCTCCCCCGGCGTGAGCAGGTCGAGCAGGAGCGTGCCGAGCCCGGCGTCGTACAGCTCGGACGCGACGTACCGGTTGCGTGAGCTGTGCCGGCTGCTGCCGCTGCCGTGCGCGAACACCACGACGCCGGCGGGGTGGGCCGGCAGGTGCAGGTGCCCCTCGAGGTGGACGTCGCCGACCGGGATGGCGACGTCGATGTCGCATCCGGTGCCGACCGAGGCGGTGCGCGCCCGCCCGAACCGGGCCGCCGCGTCGAGGAAGGTGATGACCTCCTCGTCGGTCGTCGGTGAGAAGTCGCCGTAGTGGTAGCCGACGGCCAGGAAGGGGTCGGGCGTCTCCAGCAGGACGACCTCGTCGGCCTCGGGGATCCCGTTCTCGCGGACCTCGACGGGGCCGACCGGCGCGGCGAGCACCACGCGGGCAGCCCCGAGGTGCCGCGCGACGTGGCAGGCGACCCGCGCGGAGGCGCCGGTGGCGATGCCGTCGTCGACGACCACGGCGGTCCGCCCGTGCAGGTCGACCCGCTCCCGTCCCCGGCGGAGCCGGCTGACGCGTGCGATCAGCTCCACGCGCTCGGCGGCCTCCACCTGGCGGATCGCGCGGTCGCTGACGTGTGCCCGCTCGACGAGCGACCGGTCCAGCCACTCGTAGTCGTCCTCGCCGACCGCCCCCATGGCCAGCTCGGGCTGGAACGGTAGCCCCAGCTTGCGGACGACGACGACGTCCAATGGTGCGTCGAGCGCCTTGGCCACCTCGAAGGCCACGGGTACGCCGCCCCGGGGCAGGCCGAGGACCACGACGTCGTGTCCGCGGAGCGGCTCGAGCCGCTTCGCGAGCCGGCGTCCGGCGTCGATGCGGTCGGCGAACACGGTGCGTCGCATGAGTGCCATGGCAAGCTCCTCTCCCCTATCGAGCCTCACGCTCGCCGCCGCAGCGAGGCAGGGTCATTGGCCTCTGGACATGGAGCAAGATGACCCGCTGCCCCTCCGGGGGATGGTTCACTCGGCGCGTGGACGACCGGCTGCCCTCCGGTCGGGTGACGTTCGCGTTCACCGACGTCGTGGGGAGCACACGCGCCTTCGCCGAGCACGGCGAGCGCTACGTCGACGCCCTCCGACGGCTCCACGCGATGCAGGCCGAGGTCGTCACGGAGCACGGTGGGACGGTGCTGAAGACCGACGGGGACGGGGCCCTCCTCGTGTTCGCGGACGCGGCGAGCGCGCTGGGCGCCCTCCGTGCCCTGCAAGCCGCCGCAGAAGCGGGCCCACCGTCGCCCGGGCTCCCCCACCTCCGGCTCCGCGCCGGCGCGCACTGCGGTGAGGCGGCCGCCGTCGACGGTGACTATGTCTCGTTCGCGGTCCATGTCGCAGCACGCGTCGGAGCGACCGCCGGTGCCGGTCAGGTCATCGTGACCGGGGACGTCCTCGAGGGCTTGGACGCGCCCGGCGACGTGGTGCGGTTGGGGAGCTACAGGTTGAAGGACATCGACGGCGGGACAACCCTGTGGCGCGTCGCAGGCGACGACTCGCCGCCCCGCGCGACCCCGATGCGTCTCACCAACGTGGCTCCCGCGCGCACGTCCTTCGTCGGTCGGGACGTGGAACTGACCTGGCTCCGAAAGCGCCTCGCCGAGCCGTGCCTGGTCACGCTGGTCGGGCCGGGCGGGATCGGCAAGACGCGGTTGGTCAGTGAGCTCGCCGAGCATCACTGGAGCGATTACGAGGGAGGGGTGTGGCTGGTCGAGCTCGGTCCCCTCCGGGAAGAGGCTGCGGTGCTGAGCGCGGTCGCAGCCGTCCTCGGCCTCCGCGGAACTGCGGAGGTGACGCGGGTCGTGAGCGAGATCTGCCAGCGGGGTGAGATCGTGCTCGTCCTGGACAACTGCGAGCACCTCGTCGACGCCGCCGCCACCCTCGCAGCCGACCTGCTCGCGGGGTGTCCGCGGCTCCGCCTGGTCGCGACGAGCCGGGAGCCGTTGAGCCTTCCCGACGAACAGGTCAGACGGGTCCAGCCGCTGACGAGCGCGCATCACGACGGATCTGACGGTGCGGCGGTCGAGCTCTTCCTCACCCGGGTCGCGGCAGCGGGTGGCGATGCTGGGGGCTTCGACGCCGGGACGAGGCGGAGGGTCTGCTCCCTCCTCGACGGCCTGCCGCTGGCTATCGAGCTGGCGGCCGCGAGGGCCCCCGATCTCCCGGTTCCCGCTCTCCTCGATGCGCTCGAGCACCAGTCCCTCGAGCTGGGACGGCGCGGCGGCGCGGCGCGCCAGCGCAGCCTCGAGGCGGTCGTGACCTGGAGCCTCGATCTCCTCGACCCCCTGGAGCGGGACGCCGCCGCCGTGCTCTCGGTCTTCCCGAACGGCTTCCGGCCGGACGCTGCGGCGCACGTGCTGTCGGAGGCGCTCGGTCCGCCCGCCGGATCGCTCGCGGCAGGTCTCGCCCGACGGTCGCTCCTGGACGTCGACGGAGACCGCTACCGCATGCTGGAGACCGTGCGCTGGGTCACCCACCGCCTGCTCGCGGCTGACGCCGGGCTGGCAGACCGGGCCCATCAAGCGCTCTACGGGTGGTCCCGTCACCGAGCAGTCGAGATCTTCAGTCCACGTACGGTCCTCGACGACGTCCTCGATGGGGACCTTGCGCGGGCCATGCAGGAAGCACTGGAGTGGGCCCTTCCACGCGGGCTGCCCGACTGCGACACGATGCTCTGGTTGTGTGCTCGCTACTCCGAGTATCGGTTCGCCGACCCGCGCCTGGTGCACCTCTGCCGGCTGGCGCTCGACGTCTCGCCGGTCGGCACGCCGGCCGCAGCGGCGGCAGCTGCGGTCGCAGCGCGTCGCCTCGGCGGTGGTGTGGCGACGAAAGAGCGCCGCGCGACAGCCCTCACGGCGACCGAGGCGCAACGACTCCTCGAGCGCGCGCGAGAAGGCACCCCCGCCGAGCACTGGCGCGCGGCCGTCTCGATCGCGTTCGCCTTCGCGTCCAGCGACTCCGAGCTGGCGACCGTGACGGCTGGCGAGGCCCTGGCGGTGGTCGACGCCAACCCCGAGCTCGCCGTCTGGCGAGTCCTGACCCTCAACACCGTGGCCACCACGCTCGACATGGCAAACCGTCTCACCGAGGCCGAGGCGACGTACGCCGAAGCGCTGGCACAGGCTCGTGACGACGACCTTCCGAACGAGAGGGACGTCGTCGCGAGCAACCTCGCCGAGCTCCTGCTCGAGATGGATCGACCCGGTGATGCACTCGCTGCGCTCGCCGAACCGCCGTCCAGCACACCGACCAACTACGCGGTGTGGCTCGCCCTGCGGGCGGAAGCAGAGCTCGGGTGCGGCCACCGGGACCGCGCGGTCACGCTGGCGCGCGAGGCGGCTTCTCGGCTGAGAACCGTGACGACAGGGGACACGAGCTATGCGGCGTCCCTCGAGCGTCTCGAGGCTCTCGGCATCAGCTGACGGCTCGAGCAGAACCTGCCGGGTGGGCGATACTGGGTTCGAACCAGTGACCTCTTCGGTGTGAACGAAGCGCGCTACCACTGCGCCAATCGCCCGGGATCGGTGATGCGGCTGCCGACTCTAACGCATCCCGATCCCACTTCCGGAATCCGGGGTTGCCGTGCCCGAGTCAGCGCAGGTGGTGCACCTCCTGGAGCCCGTAGACCGGTGTCGCGATGCCGGCCTGACGCGCCTTCAGCTGGAGTGCCAGGTAGAGCGAGTAGTGCCGTGACTGGTGCAGGTTGCCCCCGTGGAACCACAGGTTCTCCTGCTGGGTCGGCTTCCACATGTTGCGCTGCTCGCCCTCCCACGGGCCGGGGTCCTTGGTGGTGTCGGAGCCGAGGCCCCAGCACTTGCCGACCCGGTCGGCGACCTCCTGGCTGATCAGGTCGGCCGCCCAGCCGTTCATCGACCCGTAGCCGGTGGCGTAGACCACGAGGTCGGCCGGCAGCTCGGTGCCGTCGGCGAGCACGACCGCGTCCTCGGTGAGGTGGTCGACCTGGCCGTGCGCGAGCCTGACCTCGCCGTCGGCGACCAGCTCGGCCGCGCCGACGTCGATGTAGTAGCCCGAGCCGCGGCGCAGGTACTTCATGAACAGCCCGGAGCCGTCGTCGCCCCAGTCCAGGTCGAAGCCGGCGGCCTCCAGACGCCGGTAGAAGTCGGCGTCCTGCTCCCGCATCCGGTCGTAGAGCGGGATCTGGAACTCGTGCAGGATCCGGTAGGGCAGGGACGCGAAGATCAGGTCCGCCTTCTCGGTCGTCACCCCGGCGGCGAGGGCGCGCTCGGAGTAGAGGTCGCCCAGGCCGATGTCCATCAGGGTGTCGCTCTTGACGATGTGGGTGGACGAGCGCTGGACCATCGTCACGTCGGCGCCGTGCTCCCACAGCGCGCCGCAGATGTCGAAGGCCGAGTTGTTGCTGCCGATCACGACCACCCGCTTGCCGGCGTACGCGTCCGGCCCGGGGTGCCGGCTCGAGTGGTGCTGCTCGCCGCGGAAGACGTCCTGGCCCGGCAGGGTCGGGACGTTGGGCTTGCCCGACATGCCCGTCGCCAGCACGAGCTGCGTCGGCCGCAGCACGACCGGCTTGCCGTCGCGCTCGAGGTGGACGGTCCAGCTGCTGCTCTCCTCGTCGTACGTCGCCGAGGTCGCCACGGTGCTCGACCAGTAGGGCACCTCCATCACGCGCGTGTAGAACTCCAGCCAGTCGCCGACCTTGTCCTTGGGCGCGAACACCGGCCAGTTGTCGGGGAACTTCAGGTAGGGCAGGTGGTCGTACCAGACCGGGTCGTGGAGGCACAGCGACTTGTAGCGGTTGCGCCACTGGTCGCCGGGCCGCGGGTGCTTGTCGACGACGAGTGCCGGTACGCCGAGCTGCCGCAGCCGGGCGCCGAGGGCGATGCCGCCCTGCCCGCCGCCGATGACGAGGACGTAGGGCTGGGTGTCCACGCCGAGTGCGGCGTCCTCCGCCTCGCGCCGCTCGAGCCAGGTGCGTCGCTCGCGGTTGGCGCCGTGCTCGGCGCCCATGGGTCGCCGGACGCCGCGCGGCTCCTCGTGCCCCTTGAGCTCGTGGACGGTCGTGAGGAACGTCCAGGCCTTAGGGCCGTCCTCCTCCACCAGGCGGACGAGGCCGCGGCCGCGGCCGGTCGCGGTCTCGAACGTGAACCACGCGGTGGTGACGCCGTCGGCCTCCTCGGGCGGCTCCGCGACCGCGAAGCCGGTCGGGTCGGTGCGGTCCAGGGTGTGGGTGAGCAGGTCCGCGACGCCGGCCGGGTCCTCCACGGTGGTGATGTTCCAGGTGAAGGCCACCAGGTCGCGCCAGAAGCTGCGGGTGGCGAACAGGCCGGCCGCGGCCTCGACGTCGCGCGCCCGGAGGGCGGCCTCGAAGGCGGCGAACCACGCGGCGGCGGTCTCGGCGGGAGCGCGCCGCGGCGGCTCCTCGGTGGTGGTGAGGGGGCGTTCATCGAGCTGGGTCATGCCCTCAGCAGACGCGGCGGCGGGGCCGGCCAGGAAGCGTTGCACGATGTTGCATGTGGTCGCCGTCACATCGTGGCACCTATCCTCGCGGCATGGCCGTCTCGCCCGACCTGGCCTCGCTGGCCCGGGACCTGGTGCGGATCCACGACGCCGTGCTGTCGGGCACGCCGCCGCCGGACCGACCCCGCGCGGTCGTCGCGCGCTCGTGGAACCGGGTGCTGGCGCTCGGCGTGGACCCCGACGGTCGCAACGGCCGCGACCCGCTGCCGCCGGGCGAGGTCGAGGAGCGCCGCCGGCGCTCGCGGCTCTCCCTGGTGATCGACGAGACCCGCGAGCTGCTGCTCAGCGCGGCCGACGCGTCCAGCTACCTGGTGGTGGTGACCGACGCGGACGGCGTCGTGCTGTGGCGCAGCGGCGCTCCGCGGGTCAAGCGGCAGGCCGACGGCCTCGGCTTCGCCGACGGGGCGCTGTGGACCGAGCAGGCGGTCGGCACCAACGCGATCGGCACGGCCCTCGCCGAGGGCGCCCCGGTCCAGCTCTTCTCCGCCGAGCACTTCGAGAACGCGCAGGTGCCCTGGTACTGCACCGCCTCCCCGATCCACGACCCGGTCGACGGCTCGCTGCTCGGCGTGGTCGACGTCAGCGGCCCCGCCCTGAGCCTCCACCCGGCCATCGAGGCGCTGGTGACCGCGTCGGTCCGGCTCGCCGAGGCGCGGCTCTGGCGGCACCACGAGGACCGGCTGGAGATGCTCCGCCGCTCGGTCGAGCCGCTGCTCTCCAGCAGCAACGGGCCCCTCCTCGTCGTCGACGACCACGGCTGGGTGGCCGCCCACCAGGGCGTCGCCGTCCGCGACCGGGTCGAGGTGCCGCAGGCCGACCGGGTGGTCGCCGTGCCCGGTCTCGGGCTGTGCCTCCCGGAGCGGCTCCGCGACGGCTGGCTGATCCGGCCCCGTGAGGGCGCGGCGACGGTGCGGGCCCGGCTCGAGCTCGGCGCGGGGTCCGCGACCCTCGAGGTCGTCGCCGGCGGCACCCCCTGGCGCGCGGCGCTCAGCCCCCGGCACGCCGACCTGCTCGTCGCCCTCGCGGAGGCGGGGCCGCGCGGCGCGACCGCCGAGCTGCTGAGCATGCGGCTGTACGGCGACGGCGCGCACCGGGTCACCGTCCGCGCGGAGATCTCGCGGATGCGGCGCTCGCTCGGCGCGCTGGTGGCGACCGGCCCCTACCGCCTCGGCGACGGCGTCGAGCTGCAGGTGGTCAGGTCAGCGGTCGAGGCCGAGTAGCTCGGGCTCGCGCGCCCGCCACGCGGCGAGCGCGTCCTTGGTGACCGGCCCAGGTGCCGGGACCTCGCGGTCGTCCCAGCGGTGGACCGCCTGCACGTCACGCGTCGTGGAGACCAGGAAGACCTCGTCGGCCCCGGCGGCGACGTCGACCGGCTCGTCGACCTCGCGGCCGCCGTACCACTCCAGCAGCAGGTCGCGGGTGACGCCGGCCAGGCAGCCGCTGGCCAGGGTCGGCGTCCGGAGCTCGCCGTCGACGACGTAGAAGACGTTGGAGCCCGTGCCCTCGCACAGGTGGCCAGCCAGGTTGGCGAAGACGGCCTCGCTCGCGCCACGCTCGTGCGCCGCTGCCAGAGCGATGACGTTCTCGGCGTACGAGGTGGTCTTGAGGCCGGCGAGCGGGCTGCGCTCGTTGCGCGGCCAGGGGACGGTCACCACCGCGGTCGACGCGGCCGCCGGGTCCATCGGCGCGGCGACGACGATCGTCGTCGGTCCCCCGCTCCCACGCCCCGAGCCCAGCGGCGCGGGTCCGCCGGTGACGGTGATCCGCAGCCGCCCGAGCGGGAGGTGGTCCTCGGCGAGCACGGCCGCGATGCCCTCGCGCACCGCACCGGTGTCGACGCCGTCGAGCCCGAGGCCGCGCGCCGAGCGCTCCAGGCGCTCCAGGTGCCGGGTCAGGGCGAACGGCTGACCGTCCACGACCTTGACCGCCTCGAACACCGCGTCGCCCACGGTGAGGCCGTGATCGGTGACCGCCACCGCCGGCGCCATCGGGTCGGCGAGCAGCTCTCCGTCGATCCACGCACGCATGCCCGCAACCCTAGAGACACACGGGAGCGACCCCGGTTTTGGTGCCCGTGTGGCGATCGGATACTGTTCTCACCGCGCCGCAGCCGAGAGGCAACGCGGTGCAGGCGGACGTAGCTCAGTTGGTAGAGCGCAACCTTGCCAAGGTTGAGGTCGCGAGTTCGAGCCTCGTCGTCCGCTCGGAGAGGTCAGACCCACTGGCTGACCAGGGGGTCCCGGCCTCCGTGGTGGGTTGGCCGAGAGGCGAGGCAACGGACTGCAAATCCGTGTACACGGGTTCAAATCCCGTACCCACCTCCACACAACTCCACAAGGGCGATTGGCGCAGCGGTAGCGCGCTTCCTTGACACGGAAGAGGTCACTGGTTCAAACCCAGTATCGCCCACCACACTGTTTCTGCAGGTCAGAGGCCGGTTCAGAAGAATCCGCCCGGACCTGGACGGATTTCTCAGCCCTTCGGTAAGGCCGCTCACAGTCGGACCGGGCAGATCGCGACGAGGATCGGACATCAACCGGATCCCGGCCTTCGACAGCCCGCCGGGATCGCACACTCGAGGAGATGTCGATGCGGATGCAGGCCGTGTTCAACGGGGTCGTGATTGCCGAGAGCGACGACACGATCGTCGTGGAGGGCAACCACTACTTCCCGGAGGAGTCGCTCAACCACGACCACCTCACGCCCACGAGCAGCCGGACCCTCTGTCCCTGGAAGGGCTTGGCGTCGTACTACACGGTCGACGTCGACGGTGTCGCCAGCGCGGACGCGGCCTGGTACTACCCCAAGCCCTCACCATTGGCCCGTCGCGTCAAGGGCAGGGTCGCGTTCTGGCGCGGCGTGGAGGTCCGGCCGGCGCCGGGGCCGGCCGACGCCGCCTCGCGTCAGGCCCGCGACCTCAGCTGAGGTCCTCGACGGCGACAAGAACCTGGTCGACCGTCGGGTAGTCGCCGATCCGCCTGCCGATGTGCTGCCAGCGCGCCGCGCCGGAGTCGTCCAGGACGACCACGCCGGGACTGCGGACCGTGTCGCGGGTGATCGCCTGGGGGCGGTACCCGCGGCGCAGCGTGCCCACGTACGCCGCAGCACCCCGCGGGTCGAGGATGCGGACGCCGAGCGGCTGGGCGGCGCCGACGGCCTCGCGCAACCCGTGCTCGGGGTCGAGCAGGAGCGGGATCCGCACGCCCTTCTCGTCGCGCAGCCATCGCGCCTGGTAGTCCGCGGAGCCGCCGACCACCGCTGCACCGACGCCGAGCTCGGCCAGCTGCGGGGCGTGCTGGTCGAGCTCGAGGCACCACTCCTGGCAGGGCAGGCAGCCGAAGTAGCGGACCAGCTGGACCACGGTCAGCCGGTGTCCGGCCAGGACCGACGACAAGGAGACGGGTCGACCGTCGGGGTCGGTCAGGGAGAGGTCGGTCGGGACGGTCGGGAGACGGTTCACGTGCGATTCCTTGCTGTGGTGGCGGCGCAGCGGGCGCCGCGGGGTGCTGGCCGCAGTCTTCCGGCGGGCCTCGGGCGGGAATGTAAGCGCGCTCACCGACGGCCCCGCCCGACGTCGAAACACTCGACCCAGGAGGCTGACCCGTCCGGGTCGGCCGATCGGACAAGGAGCACCCCACCATGACCAGCAGCACCAGCACGGCCGACCTGCGCCGGGTCGTCCTCGTCGGCGCCGGCGCCGGCGTGATCGCGTCCCTGGCGATGGCGATGTACGCGATGATGGCCGCCTACGTCAAGGACACCGGGTTCTTCACCCCGCTCTACCACATCGCCTCCCTGGTGGCCGGCGACGCGGACATGAAGAAGTCGATGATGGCCGACCAGATGAGCGGCGACGCGTTCACGTTCCTGCTCGGGCCCGCGATCCTGGGGGCGATGATCCACATGATGACCGGCGCGATGTACGGCGCCGTGTTCGGTCTGATCGCCTCGAAGCTGCGCCTCGGCCCGGCCCGTCTGGCGGGCGCCGGCACGGCCTACGGCTTCGTCGTCTTCGTGATGAGCGCGTACGTCGGCCTTCCGCTCGCGGCTGCGATCTTCGGCGGCGGCGACCCGATCGAGAACATGGCGGCGATGGCCGGCTGGGGAACCTTCGTCGTCGAGCACCTCCTGTACGGCGTCGCGCTCGGCGCCGTGGCAGGTGCCGGGCTCGCGCGGTCGTCGAGGGACGTCCCTGCTTCGGTGACCGCACTCCCCTGACCGATGAGGAGGCTGCGACGATGGAACCCCGACCGACCCACTGCCTGACCATCGCCGACCCCGACGAGCTGGCCGGCGGTGCCCGCCCCTGGTCCCCAGGTCGCAGAGAGGAAGACGTGGACGTCGAGCGCGCTGCCACAACCGGCCCCGACAAGCTGTGGTGCATGTCCGAGGTCGACATCTTCCGTGACCTCAGCGACGCCGAGATGGACGCCATGGCGCAGGCCGCCCCGATGAGGAGGTTCGAGCGCGGCTCCCTCGTCTACACGCCGCACCAGCCTGTCGAGGCGCTGTTCATCCTGAAGCAGGGCCGGATCAGGATCTTCCGGGTCTCACCGGACGGCCGCGCGCTGACCACGGCCATCGTCGAACCCGGCACGATCTTCGGCGAGATGGTCATCGTCGGCCAGAAGATGCACGACAGCTTCGCGGAGGCGATGGAGGACGTCGTCGCCTGCGTGATGACCAAGGCCGACGTCCAACGGCTCCTGCTCGGCGACCAACGGATCGCCGCCCGGATCTCGGAGACCCTCGGGCGCCGCCTCAGTGACATCGAGCAGCGCCTGTCCGACGCCGTGTTCAAGTCGGTGCTGCAACGGATCGCCACGACCTTGCTCGCCCTGTCCCGGGAGCATGCGGGACGCCTCGGTCGCAGCCAGCACGTCAAGCTCACCCACGAGCAGCTCGCGGCTCTTGCCGCGACGTCGCGCGAGACGACCACCAAGGTCCTCGGCGAGCTCGCCGACCTCGGCATCATCTCCCTCGGCCGAGGTCGCATCGTCATCCAGGACCGGCTCCGCCTGGAGGCCGCCGGCGGCGATTGAGCACGCCGGCAGGTCAGGGGTCCTCCTTCCCCTTGCCGCAGGGGTCTACGACCGACCGACGGAGGACCTTCTCCTCTGCGGTCGCCCCGCGCCGCGTGATGGTGTGGAAGGGACAGCGACAACAGCAGCACAGGTGATGGAGGGGGCCGTCTCCCATGACGAAGTTGGTGACCCATGCGTGAGGTCAGGGTCGAAGCCATCCCCCTCGCTCGGCTGACTGCACTGCTGGGGCCGGAGCGGACCGCGCGCGTCGACGAGTACGCCGTCCGCGCGCAGGAGCTGCTGCAGGGCCGCATCGTGTGGAACGTCAACGCGACCCACGCAGGTGGCGGGGTCGCCGAGATGCTGCAGGCGCTGCTCGCGTACGGCCGCGGCGCCGGCGTCGACACCCGGTGGCTCGTGCTGCACGGGACGCCGGACTTCTTCCTGCTCACCAAGCGCATCCACAACCTGCTGCACGGCTCGCCGGGGGACGGCGGCGTCCTCGGCGAGGCGGAGGCCGCCCTCTACCGGGAGGTGCTGGACGAGAACATCGGCCTGCTGGAGCGGCGCGTGAGCCCCGGCGACATCGTGCTCCTCCACGACCCGCAGACCGCAGGGCTGATCCCCGGCGTGCAGCGGCTCGGCGCCCACGCCGTGTGGCGCTGCCACATCGGCAAGGACGAGCCGGACGAGCTCACCCATGCCGGCTGGAGCTTCCTCCAGCCGTACGTCGAGCAGGCCGAGGCGGTCATCTTCTCCAGGGCGGCGTTCGTGCCGCAGTGGGTCGACCAGAACAAGCTGTGGATCATCCCGCCCTCGCTCGACCCGTTCACGGCCAAGAACGTCGACATCGACGCCCACGACATCAGCTCGGTCCTGTGCCGCGCGTCCCTCGTCGAGAACACCGGCGACGGGCTGCTCGCGTTCCCCCGGCGCGACGGGACGACGGGCGTCGTACGTCCGCACCACGGGCTCGTGGACGGCGGCCGGATGGTCCCCGAGCACGCCCGGATCGTGCTCCAGGTCAGCCGGTGGGACCGGCTCAAGGACATGGCGGGCGTGATGACCGGGTTCGCCCGGCTGCTGCCCGAGCTGCCCGACGACGTCCACCTGATGCTCGCCGGGCCGGAGACGAGCGGCGTCAGCGACGACCCGGAGGGAGCCGAGGTGCTCGAGGAGTGCCGCGCGCTCCGTGCCGCGCTGCCACCCGGCACCCAGGAGCGGGTCCACCTCTGCTGCCTGCCGATGGACGACACCGACGAGAACGCCTACCTCGTCAACGCCCTGCAGCGACGCGCCACGGTCGTGGTGCAGAAGAGCCTGGTCGAGGGGTTCGGCCTCACTGTCACCGAGCCGATGTGGAAGGGACGGCCCGTCATCGCGTCGCGCGTGGGCGGCATCCAGGACCAGGTCGTCGACGGCGAGAGCGGCCTCCTCCTGGACGACCCGACCGACCTCGACGCGTTCGCCGCCGCACTGCAGCGCGTGCTCTCCGACGACGTCCTGGCCCAGGGCCTCGGAGCGGCCGCACGGCAGCGGGTGCTCGACCACTACCTCGGCGACCGGCACCTCATGCAGTACGTCGACCTGTTCGAGGCGCTCTACCGGGACGCCCCCGCGCAACCCGAACCGGCGGTCGCGCGGCGCGACTGAGCCGGACGGGCGCGGGGTACTGCACCCACGATGTCCCCCGTAGACCCGCGCGATCGCGCCCAGGCCGCCCGCCTGCTGCTCGATGCCGTCGCCTCCCTGGACCCGACCGACTACGGCACGCCGGGCGCGGACATCAGGCTGCTCGTCGCGGTCGAGCCCCTCGGGCTGGACGTCGACGACGCCCGGACGGCCGCGACCCTCGCCGCCACCGTCGACATGCTCTCCTACCTGCTCGCCCTCGAGGCCCAGCACAGCGGGACGAGCATCGAGTTCGTCATCGCGAACCTCGCGCAGAAGGTCCTCCCGCGGGTTTACCCGCAGGCGTATCGGGGAGAACAAGCGGGGGTACCCCTGGATGAGACAGCCGCAGGCTGATCTCCGAACCGACGACCGAGGAGTGTGAAGACGCGGGATGTCCGATCTCTGGTTGCTGGTGGTGACCCTGATCCTGCCGCCCCTGACCCTCGCCGGGATGCTGTGGATGGCCCGGTTCGAGGCGGAGCTGCGGCCGCACGCGGTGGGCGTCGAGGGCCCGGGCCGCCCGGCGCGCGGCTCGGCCGCCCGAGGGTCAGCGCTGCGGACCTGACCGCCCGGCCCTGAGCTTCTCGGCGTACATCGCCCGGTCCGCCTCGGCCAGCAGCCGGTCGAGCGAGTCGTCCGGGTCGTCCGTGCAGGCCATGCCGACGCTCGCGGCCAGCGGCAGCAGCGCCCCCGCCCACTCCATCGGGCGGTTGAGCACCGCCGAGACGCGCTCGCGGAAGACCTCGGCGACGCCGTGGTCCGGCAGGTCCGGGAGCACGACGACGAACTCGTCACCACCGGTCCGCGCCACCGTGTCCGTCGGCCGGACCACGCCGCGGAGCCGGTCGGCCACCTCCACGAGTGCCGCGTCGCCGGCCAGGTGGCCGTGTCCGTCGTTGAGCTGCTTGAACCCGTCGAGATCGACCAGCAGGACCGCCAGGCGAGCGCGGCTCCGGCGCAGGCCCGCCAGCGACGACTGCAGCCGCTCGTCGAGGAGGCGCCGGTTCGGGAGACCGGTGAGGCCGTCGTGGAGCGCCTGCTCCCGCAGCAGGTTCCGGACCTGCCGGACCGAGACGAGGTCGTGGTTGAGCGCCGAGACGGTCAGCAGCGCGAAGGCGCCGCCCGCCAGGCAGACCTGGGCCACGACGAGCCCGCCGTAGGTGCCGTTGACCGCCAGCGGGCCGATGCCCATCGCGGTCACCGTGTTGACGGTGGTCGCCGAGAGCGCCAGCGAGATCGCCGCGGTGCGCGGGCCGAGCCGCATCCCGACGAGGACGAGCACCGGCGCCAGCAGGAACGGCAGCCCCTGCGCCCAGATCTCGTGCTGCCACGGCACCACGAGCACGAGCGTGACCACGCCGAGGCCGCCCAGCAGGAGCCAGCGCTCGGCACGGCCGGCGTGGGCCAGGTCCGGACGCCGCTGCGTGAAGACGGCCGGCGCGACGACCAGCACGCCGATCGCGTCCCCGATCCACCAGCGCGGCCAGGTCGGCCAGAACGGCCCGACGCCGACCGAGGCTGCGGCGAGGGCACCGACCGTCGCTCCCACGAGCGGGCCGGCGAGCACCGCCGCGAGCACGAACCGGAGCACGCCGGACGCACCCACGAGACCCGCCGGCCGATCGCGACCCACCAGCAGGGACGCGCCGACGAGCGGCTCGACGGTGTTGGCGACCGCCCAGACGAGCGCGACGTCGAGGGACACCGGGATCGTCAGGTCCACCGCCACCTCGGCGACGAAGACGCCCGTCACCAGGGCCGGCCACCGCTCCCGCCGGGTGCGGGCGAGGACGCCGAGCGTCAGCCCGGCGCCGGGCCAGAACACCGCACCCGTGGGATAGCCGAAGGCGACGGCCTGGAGGACGAGGTAGGAGACGCCACCGTAGGCCAGCGCCATCAGGGCGCCGTCGCGGAACCGCTCCACGGGGGACACGTGCGGATCGTCGCGCGGGACCGGCGGTGGGCGGCAGGGCCGGAGGTCCGGGCCCGTCCTGCCGTTGGTCCGCCGCCGGCCGGCCGCCTGTCGGCCCCGGTTCGCGCGGGCCCTCCCGGGTACTGCCGCGGGCAGTCGACCCGGGCGCCTGCCCGAAGGAACGAGGGGGCCATGCCGAGCGTGGAACGCACCATCACCGTCGCCCAGCCCGTCGAGAAGGTCTGGGCCTACCTGTCGGACTTCACCACCACCGAGGAGTGGGACCCGCCGACGGTCTCGACCACCCGCACCAGCGGTGACGGGGGCGTCGGGACGACGTACAAGAACGTGTCGAAGTTCCTGGGCAAGGAGACCGAGGTGACCTACGAGGTCGTCCGGTCCGAGCCGAACCGGGTCTTCGAGCTCACCGGCACCGCCTCGGGCATGGGCCTGCACGACATCATCACCTTCGAGCAGCAGGACGGGGGCACGGCGGTCACCTACCGCTCGGAGTTCGAGCCCTCCGGCGTCGCCAAGCTCGCCTCACCGCTGCTCGACGGCGGGCTCGAGCTGCTCGGCACCCGGGTCGCCAAGAGCCTCGAGGAGAAGCTCGCCGCGTTGTGACGCGGCGCCGCGCAGCAGAAAGGCCCCGGCCCGCGGAGCGGGACGGGGCCTTTCGCGTGGCGCGGTGGGCGCGCCGGTCACCCGGCGTCGACGTCGCCGCGCCACCCCCCAGTCTCGTGGCCCTGCGCCTCGATGAACTCCTTGAAGCGCTGGGCATCCTTCTTCACCTGGTGCTCGTCGATGTTGACGGCGGAGCCGACCTTCTCGGCCAGCCCGGTCGGGTGCCAGTCGATCTGGATCATCACCCGGGTCTTGGCGTCGTCGAGCCGGTGGAACGTGACGACACCGGCGTGCTCGGCCTCGCCGTCAACGCTGCGCCAGGCGATCCGCTCGTCGGGGTGCTGCTCGGTGATCTCCGCGTCGAACTCCCGCTCGACGCCGGCGATGTCGGTCACCCAGTGGAGCCGGGTGTCGTCGAGCTGGGTGATCGACTCCACACCCGACATGAACTGGGGGAAGGACTCGAACTGCGTCCACTGGTTGTACGCGGTGCTCACCGGCACCTCGACGTCGACGGACTGCTGGATCTGGCTCATCGGAGCTCCTCTCGGGATCGGGTGGTCTCCGCTGTCGGTGCCCGACCCGCCGTCGGGCAAACCGGGTGTCTCCCTGATTTCTCAACAGCCTGTTGAATATCTTGTTGACAGTCTGACTAGGTTTGCTCCCGACGACAACCCACGCACCAGCGGAGGCACGGCATGACGACCACGGCGATCGCGCTGTTCACGCGGGACCTGCGCGTGCACGACAACCCCATGCTCGTCGGCGCGGCCGACAGCGCCGAGCGGGTGCTCCCGGTGTTCGTGCTCGTCGACGCCGTCCTCGGGTCGGCCTACCTGGCGCCCAACCGCGCGTCCTTCCTGGTCGACGCGCTGCGCGACCTCGACAGCGCGCTGCGCGACCGGGGATCCGGCGGGTTGGTCGTCCGGCGCGGCGACCCCGCCCACGAGGTGGCGGCCCTGGCCGACGAGGTCGGCGCCGCGAGCGTGCACGTGTCCGGGGACTGGAGCCGGCACGCCCTGCGCCGCCGGGACCGGCTCGAGAAGCGCCTCGCCGACGCCGGTGTCGAGCTCGTCGTCCACGACGACGTGCTCGTGGTCGCCCCGCCGGGATCGCTGCGCCCCGGCGACAAGGACCACTTCGCTGTGTTCACGCCCTACTACCGCCGGTGGTCCGACCGGCCCCGCCGACCGGTCCTGGACCCGCCCGACCACCTCACCTCGCCCGACGTCCGCACGGGCCGCATCCCCGCCGCCGAGACGCTCTGCCCCGGCGAGCGCGCCCCCGACCTGCCCGAGGGCGGCGAGACCGCCGCCCGGCAGCGGATGGCGGACTGGCAGCGGTCGTCGATGACGGCGTACGCCGACCAGCACGACGATCTCGCCGGGGACGACACCTCGCGCATCTCGCCGTACCTCCACTTCGGCTGCCTCTCCCCCACCGAGATCGTCGCGAAGGCCGGGCGGTCACAGGGGGCCGAGGCGTTCGTGCGGCAGCTCGCGTGGCGGGACTTCAACGTGCAGGTGCTCGCCGCGCGGCCGGCGGCGGCCGCCGAGGACTACCGGTCCCGCGGTGACCGGTGGCGCCACGACGAGGACGACCTGGCCGCCTGGAAGGCCGGGCGCACCGGCTACCCGATCGTGGACGCGGCGATGCGGCAGCTGCTGCAGGAGGGGTGGATGCACAACCGGGGGCGGCTCATCGTCGGCAGCTTCCTGACCAAGACGCTCTACCTCGACTGGCGCGAGGGCGCCCGGCACTTCCTGCACCACCTCGTCGACGGCGACATCGCCAACAACCAGCTCAACTGGCAGTGGGTGGCCGGCACGGGGACGGACACCCGTCCGGGCCGGGTGCTCAACCCGTTGCGCCAGGCCGAGCGCTTCGACCCCGACGGCGACTACGTCCGCCGCTACGTGCCCGAGCTCGCCGGCGTCGAGGGCGGGGCGGTGCACGAGCCCTGGAAGCTGCCCGACGACGTGCGGGCGGGTCTGGACTACCCCGAGCCGATCATCGACCTGGCCGAGGGCCGACGGCGGTTCCTCGACAGCAGAGGAGGATGAGCGAGATGGCGCAGGAGTTCGAGAAGGGTGACCGCGTCACCTGGGAGAGCCACGGCGGCACCGCCGAGGGCGAGGTGCTGCGGAAGATCACCGAGGACACCGAGCTCGCGGGCCGGACGGTGCGGGCGAGCAAGGACGAGCCCCAGTACCTCGTGCGCAGCGACAAGAGCGGCGGCGAGGCGGTGCACAAGCCGTCGGCGCTCAGCCGAAGTGGGCGCGGTCGGAGTAGCTGATCGCGCGGTTGAACAGCGCGGACGCCCGGACGGGGTCCGCGGTGGGCACCGCAGGGAGGTCGTCGAGGGCGAGCTCGCGCGCGTTGGTGAGCCCTGCGACGGCGGCCACCTCGACGCACACCCGCAACGCGGTCCGCACCACCCGGGGGTCGACGGTCCACACGACCTCGAACAGCCGCCGCCCGTCGGAGGCCGCCCTCCCGCCGGGCCGCTCCCACGCGGCGAGGCACACGCTGGCGCGCGGTGTCTCGGCGACCAGCGTCCACTCCCGACGCAGCGGCGCGTCCCCGCTGAGCGGCACCAGCGCCGGGCGGTCGTCGGCCTGCTGCTCCAGCGACGGGAAGTCCGCGAACGCCACGCTGAACCGCGAGCGCCGCGCCAGCTCCGACCACCGCCGGGCGGAGGCGCGGTAGAACTCGTCGCGCTGGAACGCGGCGCACAGGACGCCGACGTCCCCCGACGCGAGGTAGTCGTCCTCGATCGCGCGGCTCAGCGCGAGGACGGTCGCCTTGTGGAGCTGCTGGGGGTGCAGCTCGGGGTGCTCCTTGCGCAGGGTGCCGAACACGGACAGGCTCGTCCCCCCGGCCGAGGCGGTCACCTCCCGGATCGCCGCGTCCAGGCGGACGCCGGCCTGCTGGCGGTGCACCACGCGCTGGACGAGCTCGACGTCGCCCTCGCCGTACCAGCGGTGCCCCCCGGCCGACCGCTGCGGCACCGGGAAGCCGTGCCGGGCCTCCCAGGTGCGCAGCACCGCCGGGGTGAGTCCGGTCCGTGCCGCGAGCTCGCCGATCCCGAGCCGCGACCGTCCACCTGCAGAGCTGGGCCTGGTGCGGGTCACGGCAGGATGGTAGACCTGAACAAGAACTTAAGCATCCTGTTGAACCAAGAGTCCGAGGCACTCGGGCGGGGAAGAGGTCACCGATGGACCAGAACGCACCGGTCCTCGTCGCCGGCGCGTCCGGCTTCGTGGGGCGGCGCCTGGGCGACGCGCTGGTCCGGGCCGGCCGCGACGTCCGCGCGATGACCCGCAAGCCGGACCAGTACGACGGGCCGGGCAAGGCGGTCGTCGGCGACGCGCTCGAGCCGGACAGCCTTCAGGAGGCCATGCAGGGCTGCTCGGCGGCCTACTACCTGGTCCACTCGCTGTCCTCGGCCGACTTCCGCGAGCGCGACGCCGCGGCGGCGCGGACCTTCGGGGCGGCCGCGGCCGACGCCGGCCTGCGCCAGATCATCTACCTCGGCGGCCTGGGCGCGGACCTCGACGACCTGTCCGACCACCTGCGCAGCCGCCGTGAGGTCGAGGGCCTGCTCGGCGGTGCCGGCGTCCCGGTCACCGTGCTGCGGGCCGGCATCATCGTCGGTGACGGCGGGCTGTCATGGGAGATCACCCGCCAGCTCGTGCAGCACCTGCCGGCGATGGTGACGCCGCGCTGGGTGAGCACCCGCACCCAGCCGATCGCCATCGACGACGTCGTCGCCTACCTGGTCGGCGTGCTCGACCGCGACGAGGCGCTCGGGCAGGTCTACGAGGTCGGCGGCCCCGAGGTGCTGCGCTACTCCACGATGCTCAAGCGGGTCGCCCGGATCGAGGGACGCCCGCTGCCGGTCATCCCCGTCCCGCTGCTCTCGCCGCGGCTGTCCTCGTGGTGGCTGTCGGTGGTGACCGACGTGGACACCGAGGCCGGGCGCAACCTGGTCGACTCGATGACGACGGAGGTCGTCGTGCAGGACGACGCGATCCGCGACCTGCTGCCGATCCCGCTGACGACGTACGACGACGCGGTGCGCCGGGCGCTCGAGGAGCGGGCCTCGAGGACGCGCCGATGACCGAGCCCACCGTCACCACGCTGCGGCGCTGGTCCGACCGGCTGCCGCGCGGGCTCGGGCACGTGGTCGACGTGCACGAGACCGACAGCCCGGCCGAGCGCCGGCGACGCCGCCGGGTCTCCGCCGGGACGCTGCTGGCCGGCACCGGCCTGCTCGGAGCCTCGCTGTCGACCCGGCCGGGGTCCCGCCCGTTCTACGGGCTGACCTTCGCGACCGCGCTCACCTGGATCACCGGGGGTCTGCTGTCCGGCCCACTGCAGCGGGGCTGGATCGAGAACCGCGCGCGGATGCTGAACCGCCCGGTCGTCGTGCCGGTGGCGACCGGCGTCGCCACCTTCGGGGTCTTCTGCGCCGGCTCCCTCGTCGCCCGCCGGATCCCGGTCCTCGACCGCGCCGTGTCGAGCGCTCTCGACTTCGCCGAGGGCGGCAGCGGGCCCGTCGTGCTGCTGACGACCTGCGCCAACGGCCTGGGCGAGGAGGTCTTCTTCCGCGGCGCGCTCTACGCGGCCCTCCCCGAGTCGCACCCGGTGGCGACCTCCACCGCCGCCTACGTCCTGACCACGGTCGCGACCCGCAACCCGGCCCTCGTGCTCGCGGCCACCGTGATGGGCACGCTGTTCGGCTACCAGCGCCGGGCGACCGGCGGCCTGCAGGCCCCGCTCCTGACCCACCTGACCTGGTCGACCCTCATGGTCGCCGTACTCCCCCGCGTGTTCCGCGGCGGCCGCCACCGGTCGGGGGCGGCGTCGTGAGCCGCCTCCCCGCGCAGTGCGACGTCGTCGTGGTCGGCGCCGGGCTCGCCGGGCTCACCGCCGCCGGCACCCTCACCGCGGCGGGCCTCGACGTCGCCGTCCTCGAGGCGTCCGACGGCGTGGGCGGCCGGGTCCGCACCGACCGGGTGGACGGCTTCCGGCTCGACCGCGGCTTCCAGGTCCTCAACACGGCCTACCCCGCCGCGCGTCGCCTGCTCGATCTCCAGGCGCTGGACCTGCGGGCCTTCGACCGGGCGGCAGTCCTGCACGTCGACGGCCGCACCGTGCGGATCGGCGACCCGCGCAGCGAGCCGGGAGCGCTGCCCCACCTGCTCACCGCACCCGTCGGCGGCGTGCGCAGCAAGGCGGCCCTCGGGGTCTACGGGGCGACGACCGCCGCGCTGCCGGCCGCCAGGGTGAAGGCGCGCGCCGAGCGGACCGCCCGGGAGCACTGGGCCCGTCACGGCCTGTCCGGCTCGGTGGTGGACCGACTGCTGCGGGCCTTCTTCAGCGGCGTCGTGCTCGAGGAGGAGATGACGACCTCCTCGCGCTTCGTCGACCTGATGGTGCGCATGTTCGCGCGCGGCTCGTCGGTCGTGCCCGCCCGTGGCATGCAGGCGATCCCGCGCCAGCTCGCGGACCGGATCCCTCCGGGCAGCCTCCACCTGGGTCTGGCCGCACGGACCGTCGACGACCTCTCGGTGACCACGGACGAGGGCACCGTCCGCTGCCGGGCGGTCGTCGTCGCCACGGACGCCGACACCGCCGACGCGCTCCTCGGGGGCGGCCTCGGCGCGACGTCCTGGAAGGGAGTCACGACGATCTACCACGCGGCGCCGCAGGCACCGCTGACCACGCCGACCCTCGTGCTCGACACGGACACCGACAGCCCGGTGAACAACACCGTGGTCATGAGCGCGGCCGCGGCGTCGTACGCCCCGCCCGGGCAGGCGCTCGTCGCGACCTCCCTGGTGCACGGGCGGCAGACGTCGTTCGACGAGGTCCGGGTCCGCGCCCGGCTCGCGACCCTCTACGACACCAGCACCAGCGACTGGGAGCACGTCGCGACCTACGACGTCGCGCACGCCCTCCCGTCGATGGCGGCGCCGCACCCGTTCCGCAAGCCGGTCCGCCTCAGCGGGCTCTACGTGTGCGGCGACCACCGCGACACCAGCTCGATCCAGGGCGCCCTGGTCTCCGGTCGCCGGGTCGCCGCCGCGGTGCTCGAGGACCTGCGGGTCCCGCAGGTCAGCCGTACGCCGACCCGGTAGCCGGCCGCGCCTGCAGCGGGCGGAGCTGGTCGGCCGGCACCCACTCGGTGAGGACGCGCCCGCGGGTCTCGACGTAGGTGACCAGCGCGAACCAGCCGTCGGGGTGCTGCCGCCAGTCGAGGACGAGGCCCGGCAGCTCCGTCGGCGTGAACGGTCGGCGGACCCAGACGTGCCGGACCCCTGCCAATCAGGTCTCGAGTGGCTCGCGGGCGTTCATGCGCCGATTCTATCGAACACTTGTTCGACTCGCCACGGCCACGGTGCACGCCTCTCCCGGGGAATGTGATCGGCGCCACGGGGTACCGAGGCCGAGAGTCTTTGGGCCCTACCGCCGCGGCAGGGCTTCGTGGAGGCTCGACCAAGGCCCGCAGGGGGCCGGAGGAGGAGCGGGGTCCCATGGCACACAAGGTGGCGCACAAGGTCGACAGCACGAGCGGCGCGAAGCCCGCTCCGGTCCACCGCGAGTCGGCATGGGCACTGAACGCGGGACCCGACTACTGGCTCGAGCCGCCGCGCGACCGCCGCGTCCCCGCCACCGCGGCCGGAACCGCCCGCCGCGAGGACAAGGCGTCGCAGCGGGCCGGGAAGTAGCCCCTACGGCCGTCCGCGCAGGTCCTTGCGCAGGATCTTGCCCGAGGCGGACTTCGGCACGGCGTCGATGAAGTCGACCAGGCGCACCTTCTTGTGGGGCGCGACCCGCTCGGCGACGTACGCCATCACCTCGTCGGCGGTCAGCGACGCGCCCTCCTGCAGCACCACGAACGCGCGCGGCACCTCGCCGCCCTCCTCGTCGGGGTGCGCGACGACGGCGGCGTCGGCGATGTCGGGGTGGGTCAGCAGGATGGCCTCGAGCTCCGCCGGCGGCACCTGGTAGCCCTTGTACTTGATCAGCTCCTTGAGCCGGTCGACGACGAAGACCTCGCCCTGCTCCCCCACCTCGACGATGTCGCCGGTGTGCAGGAACCCGTCCGCGTCGATGGTGTCCTTGGTCGCCTGCTCGTTGCCGAGGTAGCCCTTCATCACCATCGGGCCGGCCACCCAGAGCTCACCGGGAGCGCTGCGGGTGCCGGGCTCCCAGGAGATCTCCTCCTCGGTCGCCGGGTCGACGACCTTGAAGGTGACGTTGGGGATCGCCATCCCGATCGAGCCGATCGAGAGGTCGGTGCGCGCCATCGGCATCACGTGCGACACCGGGCTCAGCTCGGTCATGCCGTAGCCCTGGAGCATGCCGCAGCCCAGGCGCTTCTTGAGCGCCTCGCCGAGCGCCTCGTCCAGCGGCGCCGCGCCGCTGATGATCGCGCGCACCGAGGACACGTCGTAGTCGTCGACCATCGGGTGCTTGGACAGCGCGACCGCGACCGGCGGCGCGATGAACAGGAAGGTGCACCGGTGCTCCTGGACCTTGCTCAGGAACTCGACCAGGTCGAACCGCGGCATCGTGACCACCTTGGCCCGCACCCGCAGCGAGAGGTTCAGCAGGGCGTTCATGCCGTAGATGTGGAAGAACGGGAGCACCGCCAGGACCACGTCGTCGTCGCGGACGTCGAGCATCGGCTCGGACTGGGCGACGTTGGCCACCAGGTTGCGGTGGGTGAGCATCACGCCCTTGCCCTTGCCGGTGGTGCCCGAGGAGTACGGGAGCACGGCGAGCGCCTCCGCCGGGTCCAGGGTGACCTCCGGCGCGGCGCGCCCCTCCCCGAGCAGGTCGGCCAGCGACTCGTGGCCCTCGGTGGGGTCGAGGACGATGATCTTGTCGGCACCGAGGCCGGCCTCCTCGCAACCGGCCTTCGCGGCCGGCAGCAGAGGCGACACCGTGATGTAGAGCGAGGCGTGGGAGTCGCCGAGCTGGCTGGCGATCTCGGCGTGCGTGTAGAGCGAGTTGATCGTCGTCGCGGTCGCGCCGGCGCGCAGGATGCCGTGGAACGCGATGACGAAGCCCGGACCGTTGGGCGCGTGCAGCGCGACGACGTCACCCGGCTGGACCCCGCGCGCAGCGAGCGCACCGGCGAACGCGTCGACGGCACCGCGCAGCTCCCCGTAGGTCAGCGTGCGCTCGCCGTCGGTCACCGCCACCCGGTCGAGCTCGTCCTCGGTGAGCGACCCGAAGAGGTACTCGTAGACGGTGACCTCGGGGATCTCGACGTCCGGGTAGGGGCTGGTGAAAAGCATCTGCTCTCCTCGGTTCGCGCGCGTGTGTGCGCGCTCACACTAGAGCAGGGCTGCAACCTCCCCGGCGGCGCGCTCGCCCGCGCGGACGGCGCCGTCCATGAACCCCGACCAGTAGGTCGACGTCTCCGTACCGGCCCAGTGCACGCGGCCGAACGGCTCGCGGATCGTCGATCCATGGGTGGATATGATCCCCGGCTTGGGCAGCGCGATCGGCGAGCCGGTGGTCCACGGCTCGAGGGTCCAGTCGTGCTCGGTGTACTCGATCGGCCGCAGCGCCTGGTCGCCGAACATCTGAGCGAAGCCCTGGAGCATCGCGTGGCGGCGCTCGGCCAGCGGCAGGCGCGCGTAGCGCTTGTGCGTCGACCCGCCGACGAACGACAGCAGCACGCCGGGCGCGCCGTCGGCCGGCGTGTTGTCGAAGACGGCACGGGTCGGGCCCTCCGTGGCGAGACCCGAGCCCGAGAGGCCGGCCTCGCGCCAGAACGGCGTCTCGTAGACGGCGTCGACCTTCATCAGGTGGCCCATCGGCATCGCCTCGAGCAGCGCGCGGCGACCGGTCGGGAGCCGCGGGAACCAGTCGATGCCGAGCACGAGCGGCGGCGGGCAGGCGACGATCGCCCGCTTCGCCCGCACGGCGCCGCGGTCGGTGTGCACGACGACGTGGCCGTCGCGCTGGACGATGCGGCGCGCCGGCGCCCGGAGCGCGACGCGGTCACCGAGCTGCCGGGCCATCCGGATCGGCACCATCTGCGAGCCGAGGACGAACCGCGAGTCCTGCGCCCCGCCAGCGGTGCCGGAGGACCGCTCGAAGGTCCCCACGTTCGTCTCGTTGCCCGCGGTGGCGATGTACCAGGCGAAGAACAGCAGCGACACGTTGCCCGCGTCCGACCCGAAGCTGGGCTGGAAGTAGCACTTGAGGAGCTGGTCGACGTCGGGGTTCACCGTCTGCTGGGCGACCCAGTCCTTCACCGTGATGGCGTCCCACGCCGCGGCCTGCGGGTGGTTCCAGGGCGCCGCCACGTCGATCTGCGAGGCCATCTGGTCGATCCGGCTCTGCAGCAGCGCCGCGTCGAGCAGGATCAGCGGGTCCGACGGCACCGTCCCGGTGTACGTCGAGCGCTGGCCGTTCTTGATCAGGACGTTCTGCCCGGCGACGTACTCCTTGAAGGTAGCCACGCCGAGGTCGTCGGCGAGCTGCATGATGTGGTCCTGGGTCGGGCCGACGAACGCGCCACCGGCCTCGATCACCCCGCCCGCCTTCAGGTGGTGGTTCAGCACCCGGCCACCGACGCGGCCGCGCGCCTCGACGACGAGCACGCGGTGCCCGGTCGCGCGCAGGTTCCGCGCGGCGGTGAGGCCGGAGATGCCGCCGCCGACCACGACCACGTCGACCTGGTCGGGCAGCGGACCGTGGGTGGACGCGCCGGTGGCTGCGGTCTCGTCGAGGAGCACGGCGCCGGCGCCGAGCGCGGCGGCTCCTCCGAGCAGACCGCGACGACCGAGGGAGAAGGAGGTGCCCATGTCCTTCCTGAACGGCGCTCGACGCCTCGCGTCACGGCTTTCAGGTCAAATGACCTGAAAGCGTCACCCCCGCACGGGTGGGCCCTATGCTTCCCGGCCATGAGCAGGCTCCCCCAGGCGGAGCGGCGCCGACAGCTGGTCGAGGCCGCGATCACCGTGATGAAGCGCGACGGCGTCGGCGGCGCCACGACGCGCGCGATCGTCGCGGAGGCCGGCACCTCGCTGAGCGTCTTCCACTACTGCTTCGCCTCCAAGCAGGAGCTGCTGGAGGCGGTGATCCGGCAGCTGGTCGGCACGACCGTCGAGCTCGCCGAGGCGTCGTTCCCCGACGACGCCGCGCCGGCGGAGATGGTGCGCGCCGGTCTCGCGGCGTACTGGGACCACGTCACGAGCGACCCCGACCACCACCTGCTGACCTACGAGCTCACCCAGTACTGCCTGCGGACGCCGGGCCTCGAGGAGGTCGCCCGGCACCAGTACGAGCACTACGGCCACACCTTCGTCGTGCTGCTCGAGCTGCTCGGGCTGGAGCCGTCGATCCCGCTCCCCGACCTCGGCCGCTACCTCGCCGTCATGGTCGACGGGCTCACCCTGGACTGGCTCGCCCGGCGCGACGACGCCAGCGCGGCACGCACGATCGCGCTGATCGTGGACCAGGTGGCCGCGGTCCTCTGATCCGGTACCGCGACTGCGGGCAAACGCAGGACGCGAGGACGACCGCACTCTAGGGTCGACCGGACAGGGGGTTCGGTTGATGAAGAGATCTCGGTTCAGGGCGGCATCGCTCCTCGCATGGCTTCCGGTCGCGTGCCTGCTCGGGCTCGCGTTCGTCGCCACCCCAGGTGCGTCGGAGGCACAGACGGCGGGCTCCCTGTCGATCTCGCCGACCCACTTCTACGGCGGTCAGGCGGTCACGTTCTCGGGCAGCATCGGGCGCTCCGGGAAGCACAAGATCTGGCTCGAGTTCAACATGAACCGGGCCGGTGACGGCTGGACCAAGATCGAGGGCTCGACGCGCTACACCGACGCGCAGGGTCACTTCAAGTTCCAGTTCCCGGCCCGCGGCATGCTCAACATCAGCATCCGGGTCGCCTCGCAGGGCACGGCCACGCCGGACATCAAGTTCCAGGCGATCGACCAGGCGGTCAGCGTCGCCGTCCAGCCGGGCGGCAACCTCTACGGTGGCGGGCCCTGCAGCGCGGGCTTCCGGCCCTTCAAGGCCTACGACACCGTCTCCACGGAGGGCTTCCAGGTCAAGGTCGACGCCACCCCCGACGGCGAGCCGCCGCTCAAGGGCCGCAAGGTCGTCCTCCAGAAGCGCACGGCCACCAACGGGTGGACGAAGGTCGCGGCGGGCTCGCTGGACAAGAACGGCGAGGCCAGCTTCCCGGTCACCCTCTCCACCACCGACGAGACCGTCTACCGCGCCGTCCTCGGCTCGGTCACCGGCGGCGTGAACAAGATCGGCTGGTTCCCCTCGTTCCCGACGTACGTCGACCCGCACCAGCGTCCCGGCACGCCCGCGGTCGCGCTGGTCACCGACCACGACCCGGGCGCACCGAACCCGACCGACCTCGACGTGAGCGGCACCCCCGGCGGCCCCCTGACCGACAAGGTCGTCGTCGCCTGGAGCCCCGGCGCCGCGCCGACCGACCCGCTGAACGCCCAGGACTACGCGGTCGCCGACCCGGGAGCGACCGTGCACGTCACCGACCTGGTGCCCGCCCAGTCCTACGGGTTCGCGGTGTTCGCCCGCTCCGCAGCCGGTATCTGCTCCACCCTGGCGGCCACGGACGCCGAGCAGACCGATCCGACGCCGCCCGTCTCCAACGTGCACACGACCGACGTGCAGCCGACCTCCGTCAGCCTCGCGTGGGACCTGCCCAACATCGACCCGAACCTGATCGACGAGATGAAGGTGCGCCGTGCCGACGGCGGCTCGCCGCCCACCAGTCCCGCGGGCGGTGTCCAGTTCGACAGCCCGCCGTTCTCCGGTGACACCTCCTTCACGGACTTCACCGTCGCCCCGTCGACCACCTACTCCTACTCGGTGTTCGTCAAGATCAACGGGGTGTGGTCGGTGGCCGCCTCGCTCGCCTCGGTCACGACAGGAGCCCAGCCGTGAGCCCCCTGCTCGGCCGCGTCGCGCGCGGCTCGTCGATGACGGTCCTGCTCCTCGTGGGAGCGCTGCTCCTGCCCGGCTCGGCCGAGGTCGCCGAGCACGCCGGTCCCCCTGCAGCACGCGCGGGCCAGGTGGTGGCCTCGCAGAAGTACGGCTGGCAGCCGTCGCTGTTCGACTTCGCCTGGGAGTACGGCGAGTCGCTGACCGACCGGCCCGGACGCGGCACCAAGCGCAAGGGCAAGTGGATCGACGTCAGCACCGGCTCGGGCCGCGCCGCCCGGCACAACGGCGGCATGATGCTCGAGAGCAGCTACGGCGTGGTGACCAAGCGCGACGTCAGCCCCGACTTCAAGGACGGCGACCGCGGCACCACCTCGGTCACGTTGAAGGGCAACGCCCAGGCCTACGGGCGCTGGGAGGTCCGGTTCACCACCTGGACCCAGACGGCGGACGGCGATCCCTACGACGTGCGCTTCGAGCTCGTGCCCGAGGGGACCAAGCCCGACTGCCGCGCGACCTCGATCAAGGTCGCCCAGGTCACGGCGACCGAGGACCGGGTCGACTTCGGCGCCTACTCCCCCAGTGGCGACAAGGCCTGGACCGGCAGCAAGGGCGGCGTACCGATCGGCGCGCGCGCCAACGAGCACGCGTTCGCCGTCGAGGTCGCCAAGGACCACATCACCTGGTTCATCGACGGCCAGCCGGTCGGCACGACCAAGGACAAGGCCGCGATCCCGGGCGTCCCGCTGACGATCCGGCTCTCCCTGGCCGGCAACGGCACCAACGAGATGCGGCACACCTACGCGCTGTTCGACTGGATGCGCGGGTTCCCGCTCGACCACGGCAAGCACCCGGTGAGCAAGACGTCGCTCAGCACCGGCACCCAGCACTTCTCCTGCTGAGCGCGGGGAGGGCTCAGCCCTCCTCCTCCACGGCGAACTCCTCGTCGTGGGTGCCCGGGCGGGGCGCCCACGGCTGCTCCTTGGCCGGCCGTACGACGATCAGCCGGTCGCCCCGCGCCAGGAGGGCGACGACGGGGTCGAAGTAGCGGTAGACCTTCTCGTCCCGCACGACGGCGATCACCTGGTCGGGCAGGGTCTGCGGCTGGCGGCCGACCTCGTTGACGAGGAGCTCGCGCTCGGCGACCTCCAGGCCCTCGCCGTAGGTCAGCAGGTCCTCCATCACGGTGCCGAGCGTGGGCGAGAGCGTGGACAGCCCGAGCAGCCGGCCGACCGCGTCCGCGGAGATGATCACCGAGTCGGCGCCCGACTGGCGCATCAGGGCCGCGTTCTCCTGCTCGCGGACCGCGGCCACGATGAACGCGTCCGGGCTCAGCTGACGAGCGGTCAGGGTCGCGAGGACGTTGGTGTCGTCGCGGTTGGTCGTGACGATGACCTGGTCCGCGGTGGCGACCCCGGCGCGCCGGAGCACGTCGCGCCGCGTCGCGTCGCCCGTGACGACGGCGAGCTGGTCGGCGTGCGCGTCGGCGAGCGCCTCGGGACTCGGGTCGACGACGACGATGCTCTCGCGGTCCAGGCCGTTGTTGACGAGCGTGTCGACGGCGCTGCGGCCCTTGGTGCCGTAGCCGACGATCACCACGTGGTGTCCCATCTTCTTCCTCCACAGAGCGATCCGGAACAGGTCCCTGCCGCGCTGGGCGAGCACCTCGAGCGTGGTGCCGATGAGGAGCACGAGGAACGCGATGCGGAGGGGGGTGACGACGAAGGCGTTCACGAGGCGCGCGGCGTCACTGGCGGGTGCGATGTCGCCGTAGCCGGTCGTCGACAGGGTGACGGTGGCGTAGTAGAGCGCGTCGGTGAGGCTGACGACCCCGTTGGGGTGCGCCGCCGTGATGTCCGCGGTGTCGCGGTAGCCGTCGCGGTCGACGTACACCAGCAGCGCGGTGCCGATCAGGATCGCGACCGCGAGCAGCAGGCGGCGGGCGAGCTCCCACCACGGTGACCGCACCCGCTCGGGGAGGGCAACCGAGGCCGCTACGTCGCTCACGCGGGCGAATCTAGTGCAGTCACCACCGGTCCCGGGCCTGCACCACGCGCTCGCGGAGCCGTGCGACCAGCTCGCGGCGCGCCCGCGTGGTGGTCTGCTGGGGGAACACGGTGTCGAACGCGGCGTTGACGGCGGCGCCGATGAGCACCGCGAGGGCGACGATGTAGAGCCACAGGAGCACGGCGATCGGCGCCGCCAGCGGGCCGTAGATCGACCTCGAGTCGTGCGCCGTCACGGTCAGCACCCAGCGCAGGACGTAGGACCCGAGGATCCAGGCGACGAGGGAGAAGGTGGCGCCCGGCAGGTTGAAGCTCCAGTTGGTCCGCACCGGCACGGACACGTGGTAGAGCGTGGCGAGGAAGCAGATGCACACCACGATCACGACCGGCCAGTAGAAGTTCATGAGGAAGTCCGCGCGGTTGGGCAGCCAGGTGTGGACCAGCTGCGGTCCGGCCACGACCAGCGGGATCGACACCGCACCGGTGACCACCGCGAGGATGTAGAGGACGAACGACAGCGCCCGGGTCTTGATGATCCCGCGGTGCCCTCCCAGCCCGTGCATGATCGTGATGGTGTCGACGAAGACGTTGAGCGCGCGCGAGCCCGACCACAGCGCGAGGACGAAGCCCAGCGAGATCACGTCGAACCGGCCCCCGGCGAGCACGTCGTCGAGGGTCGGCTCGATCACCTTGTCCACGGCCCGGTCGGTGAGGAACGTCGAGCAGAGGTCGACCACCGCCTGCCGGACCTGCTCGACCTGGGCCGCGGAGAACGTGTCGGAGACGTAGCCGATCGCGCCGGCGAGCGCGAACACCAGCGGCGGCACCGAGACCACGGCGAAGAACGCACCTTCGGCGGCCAGGCCCGTCACGCGGTACTTCAGGCACGAGGCGACGGTCGTGACGACCAGGCGCCAGACGGTGTGGAGGACGCGGTGGCCGAGGCCCACGGCCGGCGCCGTCGCCTGTGCCCGATCGTCCGCTTCCACGCGGGTCACGGTAGCCGCAGCAGGTCTCTCCACCCGTCCGGTCTCGGCCATCGCGCCGCGTGCCGGGCGGTGGGATAGTCGGTGCATGCCCCGGATCCCCGTCCCGGCGTTCGTGACCCGCACCGTGAGCCGCCAGCTCGGCGGGCCGTCCGGGCCGCTCGGCGAGGTGATCGCCCGGCTGCTCAACAAGGGCAACGCACCCACGATCACCGCAGCCGTCGGCGCGCTGGACCTGAAGGGCGGCGAGCGGGTGGCCGACGTCGGGTTCGGCGGCGGGCTCGGTCTCGACCTGCTCCTGGAAGCGGTGGGTCCCGACGGTCGGGTCTACGGCGTGGAGCCGGCGCGCGACATGCTGACCCGGGCGCGGAAGCGCCACGCCGAGGACCTGGAGATCGGGAGGCTCGAGCTCGACGAGGCCACCATGGATGCCTTGCCGTTCCCCGACGGCGCCCTCGACGGGTGGATCAGCCTGAACACCGTCTACTTCGTCGCCGACCTCCCCGGCTCGTTCGCCGAGCTGCGGCGGGTGCTCGCGCCGCACGGCCGCGGGGTGCTCGGGGTGGCCGACCCCGCGTGGCTGGCCCGCCAGCCCGTCGCCCGCTACAGCTTCACGGTGCGCCCGGTCGAGGACGTCGCAGCGGCGCTGCGCGACGCCGGGTTCGACGTCGAGCAGCGCCGCCTGGGCGACGGGCCGGAGCCCTACACGCTGCTGGTCTGCAGCACCGGCGCCGGCTGAGGACGCGGGATCGCCGCGGGCTCGGGCGCGGCCGGCGCCTCGGCGTCGTCGACCATGGTGGTCTCGTCGAACGGCTCCTCACCGGCGAGCACCCGGTCGAGCCGGGCGCGGTCGATGCCGCCGGTCCAGGTGGCCACGAGCACGGTGGCGACGGCGTTGCCGGCGAAGTTGGTCAGCGCCCGGCACTCGGACATGAACCGGTCGATGCCGACGATCAGCCCGACGCCGTCGACCAGCTCGGGCCGGTGCGAGCTCAGCCCACCGGCGAGCGTGGCCATGCCCGCGCCGGTGACGCCCGCGGCGCCCTTGGAGGCGACCATCATGAAGAGCAGGAGCGACAGCTGCTGGCCGATCGACAGCGGGTCACCCATGGCCGAGGCGATGAACAGCGACGCCATCGTCAGGTAGATCGCGGTGCCGTCGAGGTTGAAGGAGTAGCCGGTCGGGACGACCACGCCCACGGTCGGCTTGTCGACGCCGGCGTGCTCCATCTTCGCGATCAGGCGCGGCAGCGCCGACTCCGACGAGGAGGTCGACAGGATCAGCAGGAACTCGCGGCCCAGGTAGCGCAGCAGCGCGAAGATGTTGATCCCCGTCGCGACCTTGAGCACCGCGCCGAGCAGCACGAAGACGAACAGCGCGCAGGTGACGTAGAAGCCGACCATCAGGATGGCGAGGCTCTTCAGCGCGTCCACGCCGGTCTCGCCGACCACGCCCGCCATGGCGCCGAACGCGCCGACCGGGGCGACCCACATGATCATCGCGAGCACGCGGAACACCAGCCGCTGGACGTGCCCGACACCGCGGAGCACGGGCTCCCCGGCGGTGCCCATGGCCTGCAGGGCGAAGCCGACCAGCAGGGCGACCAGCAGGGTCTGGAGCACGTCACCGGAGGTGAGCGCGGACAGCAGCGAGTCCGGGACGATGCCGACGAGGAACTCACCGGTGCTGCCGTGCGCACCCTCCGCCTGGGCGGCGCCGGCGGACGCGGTCTCGGCGGTGATGTGCAGGCCCGAGCCCGGGTCGAGCAGGTTGCCCACGAACAGGCCGATCCCGAGCGCGGCGGTCGACATCACGACGAAGTAGGCGAGCGCGAGGCCGCCGACCTTGCCGACCCGCGCCGCGCTCCGCACGGAGCCGACGCCGAGCACGATCGTGCAGAAGATGACCGGCTGGATCATCATCTTGATCAGCGCGACGAACGCCTCGCCGAGCGGCTTGAGCTCGACCGCGAACGACGGGGCGATCAGGCCCACCGCGATCCCGGCGGCGACCGCGCCGACGACGGCGAGGTAGAGATAGTGGGTGCGGTCGCGGCGCGACCGCGTGCCCGCGGGTGCGGACGGGTGGAGAGCGTGGTTGCTCATCGTTGACCTCCTGGTGCCGGCGACCCGGCTCGTGCCCGACTCTGGTTGCCGACGTGACCGCCGTCACCGTTGCGTTCGTTGTGTTCGTGACGCACGCCACAGCCCGGCGGGCGGTCTGCGGTTCAATGGCGTCGTGCGTCGCCCTCGTCCGCTGGCCGGGCTCTCGGTCGCCCGCCAGGTGCTGCTGCTGCAGGTCGGCGTGGTCCTGCTGCTGGTGACGGTGGCCATCACGCTGGCGGCGTACGACGCCCGGCGCGACGTGCGCGACCACGCGACCGACCGCGCGGTGGACGTCGCGGAGACCGTGGCGGACTCCCCCACAGTGCTCACGTCGCTCGCCGAGCCGGATCCCTCCGCCTCGCTGCAGCCCTACTGCGAGCAGGTCCGCCACGACACCGAGGTCGACTTCGTGGTGGTGATGGCCCTGGACCGGACGCGCTACTGCCACCCCGACCCGCAGAACATCGGCAAGCCGTTCGTCGGCGACCTCGGCGACGCCCCGGAGGGCGGCGTGTTCACCCAGCAGTACACGGGGACGCTCGGACCGTCGATGCGGGCCGTCGTGCCCGTGCGCGACGGCGACCGAATCGTCGCGCTCGTCTCCGTCGGCATCACGGTCTCGACGATCGACCGGCAGCTGCGCCAGGACCTGGTGCTCGTGCTGCTCTCGGCCCTGGTCGTGCTGGGCGCCGGGCTGCTCGGCGCGTGGCTGGTCAACCGGCGCCTGCGACGGCAGACCCACGGCCTCGGCGAGCGCGAGATCGCGCGGATGTACGAGTACTACTCGGCGGTGCTCCACGCCGTGCGCGAGGGGCTGCTGCTCCTCGACCCGCACGGCCGGGTCGAGCTGACCAACGACGAGGCGCGCCGGCTGCTGGACCTCCCCGACGACGTGGTCGGGCGGCAGGTCACCGAGCTCGGCCTCGCGCCGGGTCTGGTCGCCGCCGCGCTCGGGCGCCGGGCCGAGACCGACGACCTCTACCTCGCCGGCGACCGGCTGCTCGTCGTCTCCACGGCGCCCGCCCTCTGGGAGGGACGCGAGGTCGGCTCCGTGGTCACGCTGCGCGACCACACCGAGCTGCGCTCGGTGACCGGGGAGCTGGACGTCGTCCGCCGCCTCACCGAGTCGCTGCGCTCGCAGAACCACGAGGCGGCCAACCGGCTGCACACCGTGGTGTCCCTCATCGAGATGGGTCGCCCCGAGGAGGCGGTGGACTTCGCGACCGAGGAGCTGCAGGTGGCCCAGCTCCTCGCCGATCGCGTGGTGGGCGCCGTCGACGACCCGGTGGTCGCGGCGCTGCTCCTGGGCAAGTCGGCCGAGGCCGCCGAGCGCGGGATCGACCTGGCCGTGACCGGGAGCCTCGCCGATGCCACGGGCCTCCCCGGCCGCGACCTGGTCACCGTGGTCGGCAACCTCGTGGACAACGCGTTCGAGGCGGTGGCCGACGCGGCCGAGCGGCGGGTCGCGGTGGACCTGCGCCGCGACGCGTCGAGCCTGACCATCACCGTCGACGACAGCGGCGCCGGCCTCGACGAGGACGCGGCGGCGCGGGTGCTCGAGCGCGGCTGGACCACCAAGGCCGCGCCCGGCCAGGGGCGCGGGCTCGGGCTGGCGCTCGTGGTCCAGGCCGCCCGGCGGCACGACGGCGAGGTCCGGGTCGAGCGCTCGCCGCTGGGCGGTGCCCGGTTCACGGTCGTCCTGCGGCCGGAGGGGTCGCCATGACGGTCCGGGTGCTGGTGGTCGAGGACGAGGTGCGCTCCGCCGAGGCGCACGCGTCGTACGTGCGGCGCGTGCCGGGCTTCGAGGTCGCCGGCATCGCCCACTCCGTGGCCGACACGATGCGCACCATCGACGCCGAGCGGGCGGCGGGCCGCCCGGTGGACCTGCTCCTCCTCGACATGAACCTGCCGGACGGTCACGGCCTCGGGCTGGTCACCGGAGCGCGCGCGGCCGGCCACCTGTGCGACGTGGTCGCGGTGACCGCGGCCCGGGACACCGAGGTGGTCCGCCGGGCGGTGGCCCAGGGCGTGGTGCTCTACCTGCTCAAGCCGTTCACGTTCGCGACCTTCCGCGCCAAGCTCGAGCAGTACGCCGCCTACCGCGAGCACCTCGCGTCGTCACCGCGGGAGGTGGTCCAGGACGAGGTGGACCGGCTGCTCGGGTCGCTGCGCCCGACCGGCGCCGCGCCACTGCCCAAGGGGCTGAGCGCGGAGACGCTGCGCGAGGTCACGGCCGCGGTGCGTGACGCCGCGGCGGGACTGTCCGCCAGCGAGGCGGCCGCGCTCGTCGGCATCTCGCGGGTCACGGCACGCCGCTATCTCGAGCACCTGGCGACCGCGGGGCTGGCCGATCGGCAGCCCCGCTACGGCGGTGGCGGCGGGCGACCCGAGGTCGCCTACCACTGGCGGTGACGCGTCAGACCAGCTCGAGGCCCGGGTAGAGCGGGTGCTTGTCGAGCAGCTCCGCCGAGGCGTCCTTGACCTTCGCGGCGATCCCGTCGGCCAGGACGTAGGACGCCTTCGACGGGGTGCCCGCCTTGGTCGAGCCCGGCTCGGTGTTCTGGAGGACGTGCACGATCAGCTCGGCCACGCGGTCGAACTCGTCGTGGCCGAAACCGCGGGTCGTCAGGGCCGGCGTGCCGAGCCGGATCCCGGAGGTGTACCAGGCGCCGTTGGGGTCGGACGGGACCGAGTTGCGGTTGGTCACGACGCCGGCGTCGAGGAGCGCCGACTCGGCCTGACGGCCGGTCAGGCCGAACGACGACACGTCGAGCAGCACGATGTGGTTGTCCGTGCCGCCGGTGACCAGCTTGGCGCCCCGGGTCAGGAAGCCGTCTGCCAGCGACTTGGCGTTGTCGGCGATCGCCTGCGCGTAGGTCTGGAACTCCGTCGTGCGCGCCTCGGCCAGCGCGACCGCCTTGGCGGCCATCACGTGCGAAAGCGGGCCGCCGAGCACCATCGGGCACCCGCGGTCGACCGACGAGGCGTACTCCTCCTGCGCCAGCACCAGGCCGCCCCGCGGGCCGCGCAGCGACTTGTGGGTGGTGGTCGTGGTGATGTGGGCGTAGGGCACCGGGTTCTCCTCGCCGGTGAACACCTTGCCCGCGACGAGACCCGCGAAGTGCGCCATGTCGACCATGAGCGTGGCGCCCACCTCGTCGGCGATCTCGCGCATCTTCGCGAAGTTCACCCGGCGCGGGTAGGCGGAGTAGCCGGCGACGAGCACCAGCGGCTTGAACTCCCGCGCCTTGGCGCGCACTGCGTCGTAGTCGAGCAGCCCGGTCTCCGGGTCGGTGCCGTACTGCTGCTGGTGGAACATCTTGCCGCTGATGTTGGGGCGGAAGCCGTGGGTGAGGTGACCGCCGGCGTCGAGGGACATGCCGAGCAGGCGCTGGTTGCCGAGCTCGTGGCGCAGCGCCTCCCAGTCCTCCTCGGTGAGCTCGTTGACGTTCTTGAGGCCGGCCTTGTCCAGCCACGGGCCCTCGACCCGGTGGGCGAGGATCGACCAGAAGGCGACCAGGTTGGCGTCGATGCCGGAGTGCGGCTGGGCGTAGGCGTAGGGCGCCCCGAACAGCTCGCGGGCGTGCTCGGCGGCGAGGGACTCGACCGTGTCGACGTTCTGGCAGCCGGCGTAGAACCGGTGACCGACGGTGCCCTCGGCGTACTTGTCGGAGAACCAGGTGCCCATCGTGAGGAGCACGGCGGGCGAGGCGTAGTTCTCGCTCGCGATCAGCTTGAGCGACGCGCGCTGGTCGGCGAGCTCCTGGCGGGTGGCGTCGGCGATGCGCGGCTCGACCGACGCGATCACCTCCAGGGCCTGCTGGTAGGCGCTGCTGATGGTGCTGGAGAGGGCGTCGCTCATGGCGACAGCGTAGCGATGTGACCTGCGTCGCTCCGCAGCCGCGTCCGAGCGTGGAACGTGTTCAGCATTCGGGACAGCCGTCCACATCATGAGATTGAGATTTGTGGGCCGCTGTTTCGAGGCGTGAGACTCATTGACATGGTCTCCGCTGCAACCCATGCGCACCTCGTGGTACGTCGCCACGTGGACTTCGGGCGCACCCGCAGCATGATGTGTTGGCCCTTCTGAGCCCGCGTCCCGTCTCCGACCGCCCGCCGCGCACGTCTGCGCGCACCCAGCCTCGAAGGACCAGCACCACATCATGGCCGACCTGCGTTTCGACTCCCAGCCGCCGCGCTTCACCGACGTTCCCCGCCCGCGACGCGCCGAGGGCCAGTGGGCCTTCGGCTTCCGCGAGCCGCTGAACAAGAACGAGGAGAGCAAGAAGAACGACGACCCGCTCAACGTGCGGGACCGGATCCTCCACATCTACTCCAAGCGCGGCTTCGACTCGATCGACCCCGCCGACCTGCGCGGCCGGTTCCGCTGGATGGGCCTCTACACCCAGCGCAAGCCCGGCATCGACGGCGGCAGGACGGGAGCCCTCGAGGAGGAGGAGCTCGACGACCGCTACTTCATGATGCGGGTCCGCTCCGACGGCAAGCTGCTGTCGGCCGACGCCGTCCGGGCGCTCGGCACCATCGGGCAGGACTTCGCCCGCGACACCGCCGACGTGACCGACCGCGAGAACATCCAGTACCACTGGATCGAGATCGAGAACGTCCCCGAGATCTGGGAGCGGCTCGACGCGGTCGGGCTGCACTCGATGGAGGCGTGCGGCGACTCGCCGCGGCCGTTCCTCGGCTCCCCCGTCGCCGGGGTCGCTGCCGACGAGATCATCGACGGCACGAGCGCGCTGCGCGAGATCGAGCGGCGCTACCTCGGCAACAAGGACTTCTCGAACTTCCCGCGCAAGTTCAAGACCGCGGTCACCGGCCACCCGAGCCACGACGTCGCGCCCGAGATCAACGACGTCGCCTTCGTCGGCACCGTCCACCCCGAGCACGGCCCCGGCTTCGACCTCTGGGTCGGCGGCGGCCTGGCCACCAACCCGATGCTCACCGAGAAGCTCGGCGTCTGGATCCCCCTCGACGAGGTTGCCGACGCCTGGGCCGGCGTGGCGGGCATCTTCCGCGACTACGGCTACCGCCGGCTCCGCTCACGCGCCCGGCTCAAGTTCCTGGTCCAGGACTGGGGCGGCGCGAAGTTCCGCGAGGTGCTCGAGAACGAGTACCTCGGCAAGAAGCTGGTGTCCCTCCCCTCTCCCCCGTCGCCGGTGGGTCACCGCGACCACATCGGCGTGCACCCGCAGAAGGACGGCAACTTCTACGTCGGCATCGCGCCGGTCGTGGGCCGGATCTCCGGGACCCTGCTCGTCTCGCTCGCCGAGGTGATGGAGGAGTTCGGCATCGAGGGGGCGCGGCTCACGCCGTACCAGAAGATCGTCCTGATCGGCGCCCGCCCTGAGATCGTCGACGCGCTGCTCGACCGGCTCGACGAGATCGGCCTCCCCGGCCGGCCGTCCACCTGGCGCCAGAACACGATGGCCTGCACCGGCATCGAGTTCTGCAAGCTCGCCATCGTCGACACCAAGGACCGCGCGCGCGACCTGATCGCCGAGCTCGAGCGGCGCTTCCCCGCGCTGGACACGCCGATCACGATCAATGTCAACGGCTGCCCCAACGCGTGCGCGCGGACCCAGGTCGCCGACATCGGCCTCAAGGGCCAGCTGGTCACGCACGAGGGCCAGCAGGTCGAGGGCTTCCAGGTCCACCTGGGTGGCGCGACCGGCCTCAACGCCAACTTCGGCCGCAAGCTGCGGGCCCACAAGGTGACCAGCGCCGGGCTCGACGACTACGTCACCAGCGTCGTCACCAACTACCTGGCCGACCGCAAGGAGCAGGAGTCGTTCGCCGACTGGGTGCAGCGTGCCGACGAGGAGCTGCTGCGCGGCGAGAAGACCCTCGAAGAGGCGACGGTCTGATGGGCGCCTCCTCATGAGTGCCGCCACCACCGCCAAGGCGCGCCAGGCGCGCGGCGTCGAGACCGCCGGCCGCTCGCCCGAGGAGCTCCGCGAGATCGTGTCCCACTGGGGTGCCGAGCTGGAGCTCGCCCCGGCCGAGGTCATCATCGAGTGGGCCGCGGCGACGTTCGGCGAGCGCTTCTGCGTGACGTCCTCGATGGGCGACGCGGTGCTCGCCGACCTCGCCTCCAAGGTGGTCCCGGGGATCGACGTGGTCTTCCTCGACACCGGCTACCACTTCGCGGAGACGATCGGCACCGCCGACGCCGTCAAGCACACGCTGCCGGTCAACCTGATCCCGATCACGCCGGTCCAGACCGTCGAGGAGCAGGACGCGACCTACGGCAAGGACCTCTACAAGACCGACCCCGACCTGTGCTGCCAGCTGCGCAAGGTCCAGCCGCTGACCGAGTCGCTCGCGTCCTACGACGCCTGGGCGACCGGGCTGCGCCGCGCCGAGACCAAGAACCGGGTGATCGCGCCCGTGATCGGCTGGGACGCGAAGAAGCAGAAGGTCAAGGTTTCTCCGATCGCTCGGTGGAGCGACGAGCAGGTCGATAGCTACATCAGGGACAACGGTGTCCTCGTGAATCCGTTGGTGTACGACGGCTACCCCTCGATCGGGTGCTGGCCGTGCACGCGTCGGGTGGCCCCGGGCGAGGATCCTCGCAGCGGCCGCTGGGCGGGCACCAACAAGACCGAGTGCGGGATCCATTCGTGACCCCGACCCACTTCCCCCGATGAACCACGAGAGGAGGCCGCGCTGATGGCCGCTCCTGCACTGGTGGCCCTGGCTCACGGGAGCCGGGACGCCCGGTCCGCCGCGACCGTGACCGCGCTGGTCAACGAGGTCAAGGCGCTCCGCCCCGACCTGCGGATCGAGAAGGCGTTCCTCGAGCTGTCCAAGCCCAGTTTCGACACGGTCGTCGACCGCCTGGTCCGTGCCGGGTACGACGAGATCGTCGTCGTCCCGCTCCTGCTGGTCGAGGCGTTCCACGCCCGCGTCGACGTGCCGGAGGTGATCGCGGCGGCGACCGCGCGCCACCCGGGCCTCAAGATCACGACCACCGACGTGCTCGGCCTCGAGCCCCGGTTCCTCGAGGTGCTCGACGAGCGGATGCGCGCCGCGCTCAAGGCCGCCCGGGTCCGCGAGCTCGACGCCCTGGTGCTGACCGCGGCCGGGTCCTCCGACCCGCTGGCCAACCAGGCCGTGGCGCGGCTGGCGCGCGTGTGGGGCGCGCACCACAAGCTCCCGGTCACCGCGGCCTACGCCGCCGCGGCGCCCCCGGCGACCGGCGAGGCGGTGCGCCAGTTCCGCACCGAGGGCCGGCGCCACATCGCCGTCGCCTCGCTGTTCCTGGCGCCCGGCACGCTGCTCGACCGCGCGACCGAGCTGGCCCTCGAGGCCGGCGCCGTCGCCGTCTCCGAGCCGCTCGGTGCGCACCCGGAGATCGCCCGGACCGTGCTCGCCCGCTACGCCGTCGGCGCGGTCGAGCTCGTCCCGGTCTGACCGACCGGGTCGTCCACGGGATACGCAAGAAGAAGCTTCGGGCCCGGACTGGTCGTTACCTTCGAACGGTGACGACAGATCCCGCGCTCCGGGCGCCGAGCCGGACCGCCATGATGGTCGCGCTCGCGCGCGCCGGTCACCTGCTCGAGCACGGTCGCCGAGCGCTGGTCGACGACCCGTACGCGTGGCCCCTGGTCGGCGCCCTGGCCGAGCCCCTGCGCGCCGAGTTCCGCCCGGTGCTGGCTGAGGACGAGAGCCCGCTCCTCACCTGGTTCGCCGCCCGCAGCCGGATCGCTGAGGACTGGCTCGCCGACTCCGGGAGCGACCAGTACGTGATCCTCGGGGCCGGGCTCGACACCTTCGCCTGGCGCCAGGCCGGCGGGACCCGGGTGTTCGAGGTCGACCACCCCGGCTCGCAGGCGTGGAAGCGGGCCCGGGTCGCCGACCTGTTCATGCCCGAGCCGCCGGAGCTGACCTGGGTGCCCGTCGACTTCGAGCAGGACGCCCTCGGGCCCGCCCTCGCCACGGCCGGCGTCGACCCAGCGGCATCGACCTTCGTCAATTGGCTCGGCGTCATCCCCTACCTCACCCGCGAGGCGATCCTGGATACGCTCCGAGCCCTGCCGTCGTGCCGGCTCGCCATGAGCTACGTCCCGCCCGACGAGTACCGCGACGAGGACGCGCGACGCCTCGGCGCGATCATGGAGGCCGCAGTCGCCGCGATGGGCGAGCCGTTCCTCACCCTGCTCTCGTCGGCCGACCTCGCCGACCTCCTCGCGGAAGCCGGCCTCGAGCTGCTCGACGACCTCGGCGCCCACGACGTCGAGCCGACCTACGGCCTCCGCGCCCTCGCCTACGAGCGGATCGCCTTGGCGCACAAGCGCGGGTGAGTCAGTCGACGAGGGTGGTCCGCAGCCGGCCCAGCTCCGCGGCGGGGTCCTCGGTGACCCCGCCGTGCACCGGGCCCGGCTGGACGACGGTGCTGCGCGGCGCCTTGAGGAACCCGAACCGCTGGCCCAGGGTGCGCCGGCCGATCGATCCCCCGCGCACGTCGCCGGCGCACACGCCGGCCACGAACTCCAGCGCCTCGCAGACCCGGTCGACGTCCACCGTCGCGTCCAGGGCGTGCAGGCGCTCGGCGTGGCAGTGCCAGCTGACGTCGAGGTAGTCGAGCGCCTCGCAGTAGAGCACGACGCCGACGTTGACGAACTCCTCGCGGTCCACGCGGGGCACGCACCGGAGGACGACGTACTGGTAGGGCTGGCGCTCGGTCATGCCCGCACCGCCGCGGGCAGCCAGGCGTCCGAGCGCAGCCGGGCGGTCAGGAAGGCGACGTACGCCGCGCGCAGCTCAGCGGGCGTGTCGGCTCCCGGCACGGGGTCGAGCCACACGTCCGGGACCTCGCCGACGACCTCGGCGATCACGTCGTCGGTGAGCAGGGCGCGCAGGTGGTCCGCGACCCCGGGGACCGTGCCCACCGCAGCGCCCAGCACGTGGTCGGAGAGGTCCCACGGCTGCGCGGCGAAGCGCGCGGGATCACCGATCCCGCCCGGCCAGCTGTGGTGGAAGTAGAGCGAGGCACCGTGGTCGATCAGCCACAGCTGCCGCTGCCACCACAGCAGGTTGGGGTTGCGCCAGGAGCGGTCCACGTTGGCCGTGAACGCGTCGAGCCAGATCACCGACGCCGCCTCGACCGGGTCGACCGCGTCCTCGCCGTCGAACCCGAACGCGCCCGGGAGGAAGTCGACCCCGAGGTTGGCGCCGGCACTGGCCGACAGGAGGTCCTGCACCTCCTCGTCGGCCTCGTAGCGGGCGATCTCGGGGTCGAGGTCGAGCACGACCAGGTCGGGCGTGCGCAGCCCGAGCCGCCGGGCCAGCCTGGCCACGATCACCTCGGCGACCAGCACCCGGGGACCCTGCCCCGCGCCGCGGAACTTGCAGACGTAGGTGCCGAGGTCCTCGCCCTCGACGAGGCCCGGCAGGCTCCCACCCTCCCGGAGCGGCGTGACGTAGCGCGTGACCGCGACCCGCGGGAGGACGCTCGACAGGGTCACCTGATCGGGTCCTCGTCGGTCAGCCGTCGCTTCTGCTCGGCGATGTCGAAGTCCGCGGGCGGCCACCCGAGCCCCATCCCGTCGAGCGCCTGCTCGAGCAGGCGCGCGATCGCCAGGTTGCGATACCACTTCTGGTCGGCCGGGATGATGTGCCACGGCGCGACGTCGGTGTGGGTGCGCTCAATCGCGATCTCGTAGGCCTCCTGGTAGGCCGGCCACAGCGCCCGCTCGTCGAGGTCGCCGGGGTTGTACTTCCAGTACTTCGTCGGGTCCTCGAGCCGCGCGAGCAGCCTGCGCCGCTGCTCCTCGGGCGAGATGTGCAGCATGCACTTGACGATCGTCGTGCCGTTCTCGACGAGGTCGGCCTCGAACGCGTTGATCGCCGCGTAGCGTCGCTCGATCTCCTCGGGCGGAGCGAGCGCGTGCACCCGCGCGATGAGCACGTCCTCGTAGTGCGACCGGTCGAAGACGCCGACGTAGCCCGGGGCGGGCAGCGCCCGGCGGATCCGCCACAGGAAGTCGTGCTCGAGCTCGGCGGGCGTGGGCGCCTTGAACGAGGTGATCTTCACGCCCTGCGGGTCCATCAGGCCGACGGTCCAGCGGGACGTCCCGCCCTTGCCGGAGGTGTCCATGCCCTGCAGGACGAGCAGCAGGCTGCGGTGGCCGCCGACCCGGCCGTGCGCGAACAGCCGCTCCTGGAGGTCGGCCAGGCCGGGCGCCATGTCGATGAGCGCCTGCTCCCCCGCCTGCTTGCTGTTGCCCTTGAAGCCCGGCGAACCGTCGGTGCGGATCGCGGTGAGGTCCACCGGGCCGTCCGGGGCCCGGAGCTCGCCGTTCACCGGCGCACCAGCGGCTCTGCCGCCGACCAGGGGAAGTCGATCCAGCGGTCGGTGCGACGCCAGACGTACTCCGGTCGGATCACGGTCCACGGCTTCTCGTAGATCACCGCGGTCCGCGCCTCCTCGACGTGGTCGGCCACGAAGTCGCGGACGACCTCCAGGGTGCGCCCGGTGTCGGCGACGTCGTCGGCGATCAGCACCTTCATGCCGGCGAGGTCGATCGCGTCAGGCGTCGGCGGCAGCATGATCGGCACGTCGAGCCGCTCGTCGACGCCGGTGTAGAACTCCACGTTGACGGCGCTGAGGTTCTTCACGTCGAGGGCGTAGCCGAGCCCCATCGCCAGGCCCAGCCCGCCGCGGGCGATCGCCAGCACGATGTCGGGCGCGAAGCCGTCGTCGACCACCTGTCGAGCGAGGTCGCCGACCGCCGTGCCGAACAGCTCGTAGGTGAGGATCTCGCGCTGCGGCGCGGGGTCAGAGCTCATGCAGGGATTGTGCCCCAAGGACCTCGGTGTCCCCGCCCGCGCGCGCCAGCTCCTCCCGGACGACCGCGAAGGCCAACCCGGCGGGATAGCCCTTGCGCGCGAGCAGGCTCGCCAGCCGGCGCGCCGCCGTCGTGTCGTCGACGCCGCGCAGGGACCGCATCTTCTTGCGCACCAGCGCGCGGGCCGTCTCCGCCTCGTCCGCCGGATCGACCTCGTCGAGCACCTCGCGGGCCGTCTCGTCGGCCACGCCCTTGCGCCGCAGCTCCTGGGCCAGCGCCCGGCGGGCGAGCCCGCGGGTGCGCTGGCGGCTGTCGACCCAGGACCGCGCGAAGGCCTCGTCGTCGACCAGGCCGACCTCCTCGAACCGGTCGAGCAGCCGGCCCGCCACCTCGTCGGGGACGTTGCGGCGGGCCAGCCGCTCGGCGAGCTCGTGCCGGCTGCGTGCCTGGCCGGTCAGCTGGTCGAGCAGGATCTTCCGCGCGACCGACTCGTGGTCGGCCTCGGGGTCGAACTCCGGGTCATCCGGTGGTTGAGGTGCGAGCTTGCGAGCCTCGAAACCCTCAGAAGGAGTCGACACCGATGGGCTCGTCGGTCAGGTCGGAGTCCACCTGGGGACCGACGCCGAGCTTCTCCAGGATCTTCTTCTCCAGCTCGTTGGCCAGGTCGGGGTTGTCCTTGAGGAACTGGCGGGCGTTCTCCTTGCCCTGGCCGAGCTGGTCGCCCTCGTAGGTGTACCAGGCGCCGGCCTTGCGGACGAGGCCGGCCTCGACGCCGACGTCGATCAGGCCGCCCTCGCGGCTGATGCCCTTGCCGTACATGATGTCGAACTCGGCCTGCTTGAACGGCGGCGCCACCTTGTTCTTCACGACCTTGACGCGGGTCCGGTTGCCGACCATGTCGGTGCCGTCCTTGAGCGTCTCGATCCGGCGGACGTCGAGGCGCACCGAGGAGTAGAACTTCAGCGCGCGGCCACCGGTCGTCGTCTCCGGCGAGCCGAACATGACGCCGATCTTCTCGCGCAGCTGGTTGATGAAGATCGCGGTCGTCTGGGACTGGTTGAGCGCACCGGTCATCTTCCGCAGCGCCTGGCTCATCAGGCGGGCCTGGAGACCGACGTGGCTGTCACCCATCTCGCCCTCGATCTCGGCCCGCGGCACGAGCGCGGCGACGGAGTCGATGACGATGAGGTCGAGCGCCCCCGAACGGATCAGCATGTCGGCGATCTCGAGCGCCTGCTCGCCGGAGTCGGGCTGGGAGACGAGCAGCGCATCGGTGTCGACGCCGAGGTTCTTGGCGTACTCCGGGTCGAGCGCGTGCTCGGCGTCGATGAAGGCCACGATGCCGCCGGCCGCCTGGGCGTTGGCCACCGCGTGCAGGGCGACCGTGGTCTTTCCGCTGGACTCCGGGCCGTAGATCTCCACGACCCGGCCGCGCGGAAGGCCACCGAGGCCGAGCGCGACGTCGAGCGCGATCGATCCCGTCGGGATCACCTCGAGCGGGGCGCGCGACTCGTCGCCGAGGCGCATCACCGAGCCCTTGCCGTAGGCCTTCTCGATGTTGAGCAGCGCTGCATCGAGCGCCTTCTGCCGGTCGTCGCCTGCCATTGCCAGTCCTTCGCGTCGTCATCGGGCCAGGTACATCGGCGACGCTACGGCGGGGTCCCGACACAGCCTGGTCAGCCGGGTCGTGGGTGTGGACAGCTCGCCCCCACGTCGTACCTGTGGACGGCTGGCGGTTCGGGCCGCTGCCGTCGTGAGCACCAACCTAGACGAACACGTGTTCGAAGTCGGTCAAGGACCGCGGCGTGTCGCGGCGCCCGGGCTGCGCAGGTCAGCTCTCCGCCGGGGCGCGCAGGTGCGCCTCGAGGGCGTCGAGCAGCTGCTCCCACCCGAGGCGCAGGCCGGCGACCGCCGGCGCGGCCTCGGGCCGGACGTCGGTGACGTCGAGGTCGAGGACCAGGTGGGCGTGGTCCCCGCCCGTGACCGCGAGGGTGTGCCGCGCCGCGAAGAGCGGTTCGCCGGCCGGGTCGACCGGAGCGAGCCAGAACACCAGGCTCCCGGCTCCGACGTCCTCGACGCGGCCGCGCGACTCGTAGGTCGCCTCGCCCTCACGCAGGACGACCCGGATCGGCGCACCGGCCCGTGGCTCGAGCTCGAAGGCCCCGATCGCGAAGTGCCGGGGTGCCCACCACTGCGCCGCGCGGGCCGGATCGGTCCAGGCCTCCCACACGGTGGCCGGGTCGGCGGGCAGGTCGCGCTCGAACCGGAGCGAGCGGCGGGAGTCCCCGTCCGCCAACCGCGTCTCCTCCCCCGCGATCGCCCGCTCGTAGTCACCCAGGGCGTCGTCGTCCTCGCCGGGACGACCCAGCTCCCCGAAGTACGCCGCCAGCCGCGCGAGCGTCTCCCGGTCGAGCCGGGCGACGCGGCGCCGGCCGAGCCGGTGGACCCGGATCACGCCCGCGGCCTCGAGGGCCTGGAGGTGCTTGGTGGTCTGCGGCTGGAGGGCGCCGATCGCGGTCGCCACCTCCCCCACCGCGTGGGGTCGCGTCGCGAGCACCTCGAGGATGCGGAACCGCGTCGGCTCCCCGATGGCACTGAGCACCCGCTGTACGTCGACCACGGTGCTCATCGAAGCAGGTCGGTCATCCGGCGGCGACGAGGGCGACCAGGTTGTCGAGCTCGTTGGCACGTCCGGCGACCAGCCGCTGGGTCCACACCTCGTCGTGCAGCGGCTCCATGGTCATCCGCACGCGGGTGCCGCCCTCGACCGGCTCCAGCTCGACCTCGGTGAGCTGCTCGTAGGGCTCGTGGTCGGGCACGAAGTCGACGACCGACCGGTAGCCCAGGCGACGCGGCTCGTCGACCTCGGTGAAGTGCTTCCGCGACTCCGTCGCCAGCGGCATCCCGTGCTGCTCCATGAACGCCACCTGCTCGGGGGCGACGGCGGTCATGGTGTAGACGAGCTCGCCGCCGGCGCGCAGGTCGAGGTGGGTGACGTCGGTCCGGAAGCCCTCGGGGGCCCACCACCGGGAGATGCCCTCGGGGGTGGTCCAGAGCTCCCAGACACGGGACGGAGCAGCAGGGATGGTGCGTTCGATGGTCTCGGTCATGGTCCCAACATATTCCTCTCCAGGAATATGTCAAGCCTCGTCCGCCGGCACCCCGTTCCCGCGCAGGGCAGCGAGCGCGAAGACCACCACGCCGCCGGCGAGCGCCAGGGTGACCAGCGCGAGCGCGGGGTAGCCCGCGAGGTCGACGACCAGGCCCGCGAGACCTCCGGCCACGGCGGCGGTCAGGCCCATCACGAGGTCGGAGGTGCCCTGCACGTCGGTGCGCGCCTCGAGCGGGGCGTGCTCGGCCACCATCGTCGAGGAGGCGACCATGGCCAGGGACCACCCGACGCCGAGCAGGAACAGGCCCGCGGTGACCTGCCAGGACATGCCCTCGGGCGAGGCGGCGCACAGCACCAGCGACACGGCCAGGACCACCCCGCCGGCGGCCAGCACCGGGGGCCGGCCGACCCGGTCCGCGAGGACGCCGACGAGAGGCGCGAACGCGAACATGCCGAGCACGTGCACGCTGATCACGATCCCGATCACCTCGAGCTCGGCGTCGCCGTGCGCCATGTGCAGCGGCGTCATCACCATCACCCCGACCATCGCCGCGTGGGCCAGGGCCAGGCCGGCGATCGCTGCGCCCAGCACCGGCCGTGCGCGCACCGCACCGTAGGCGCGCGACCACGAGCTGCCCGCCGGCACGACCGCGGCCACGCCCTCCTCCTGGCCCGCGGTCCGCGCCAGGAGCAGCGGGTCGGGGCGCAGCAGGACCACGACCAGGACCGCGGCGAGCAGCATCCCGATCGCTCCCAGGGCGAACGGCCCGGTCAGCTCCGGGATCGACACGGCCCGGGCGAAGGCACCCGCCGGCCCGGTCAGGTTGGGGCCGGCGACCGCACCGATGGTCGAGGCCCACACGACGAGCGAGAGCGACCGCGCCCGGGTGGCGTCGGTCGCGAGGTCGGTCGCGGCGTAGCGCGACGCGCTGTTGGCGGCGGTGCCGGCGCCGAGCAGCACGGCTCCGACCAGGAGGAGCGCCATCGAGCCGACCGCCCCGGCCAGCACCGCGAGCGCCCCGCCGCCCGCGCCGAGCAGGTAGCCCGTCGCCAGGCCCGCGCGACGTCCGCGTCGTCCCATCAGCGACGCCAGCAGGAACGAGATGACCGCGGCACCCAGCACCTGCGCGGTCTGGGCGAGGCCGGAGAGCGCCTCGGACCCCGAGAGGTCGCGCGCGAGGAGCGACGCGGTCGCGATGCCGATCGTGATCCCGACGGCGCCGACGGCCTGGGTGAGCACGAGGACCGCCACGGTGCGGCGGTGCACTGCTGCTGGGTCGTGCGTCGGGGCCGCCGCGTCGACGGGAGCGGTCATCTCTCGCTCGCCGGCAGCTCGAGCACGCTCCACACGGCACGCCAGACCTGCTTGGGCGGGACGCCGGCGTCCAGGGCCTCCGCGACCGTGCGGTGGTCGAGCTCGCCGATCACCGTCCGGTCGGCCCACACCCGCGCGTAGGCGCTGCCGAGATGGCGGTCCATCCGCTCCCAGAACTCGGTGTGCCTCATGCCTCGATCATGCCGTGCTCACGCACCGCCGCGGTCCGCGGCGTGGACCCAGCGCACGTCCCAGAGGTGGTGGACGACGTCGTGCAGGTGGTAGCGGCCCAGCGTCTCGACGGTGAAGACGCTCCCGTTGCTCCGGGTGCCGGTGCGGTCCCAGGCGTCGTCGGGCCCGTCCGCCACGCCGTCGTAGACGGCCGCGACACGCCCCGCCTCCTCGGCCAGCTCCGGGCCGACCTGGTCGGGCAGCTGGAGGTCGTAGCGCTCGGTCACGGCGGTCTCGTCCTGGTCCCAGTTGGCGAACCGCGGGCCCTCCTCCCCCAGCATGAGCGTCAGCCGGCCCGCGAAGACCCGGTGGACGTCGCGCACGTGCGCGGCGTACTCCGTCGGCGACCAGACGCCCGGCTCGGGCCGGTCGGCCGCCTGGGGCGCCGCGAGCACCTGCTGCCACTCCTCGGCGTTGCCGCGGATCGCCGCGCCGATCCCTGCGCGCTCCACCGCGCTCGCGTCGAAGCCGCACTCCGGGCAGGGTCGCTCGAGGACCCAGGTCCAGTCCTTGGTGTCGGGCGCGATCGGCGCGGGCTCGCTCATGTCCCCATCCTCGCAAGCACCGCCGACGCACCCCAGCGATTTCCGGCCCTGGTACGGCGATCGACGGCCATTCAGGCGACGGGCAGGCCGTCGCGCCACACCCCCGCGACGAGCGGGACGCCCGGCCGGTAGGCCAGGTGCACGTGCGTCGGCGCGTCGAGCAGGACGACGTCGGCGCGGCGGCCGACGACCAGGGCACCGACGTCGGACCGGTCGAGCGCCGCCGCTCCCCCGGCGGTGGCGGCGTGCACGGCCTCCGCCGGCGTCATCCGCATCTCCCGCACCGCGAGCGCGACGCAGAGCGGCATCGACGAGGTGAAGCACGAGCCCGGGTTGCAGTCGGAGGCGAGCGCGACGTGGACGCCGGCGTCGAGGAGACGGCGTGCGTCGGGGTAGGGCTGCCGGGTCGAGAACTCCACGCCGGGCAGGAGGGTCGCGATCGTGCCGGAGTCGCGCAGCGCGGCGACGTCGTCGTCGGTCAGGTACGTGCAGTGGTCGACCGCGGTCAGTCCGAGCTCGCAGGCGAGCCGGACGCCGGGCCCGGCACCGAGCTGGTTGGCGTGCAGCCGTCCGCGCAGGCCGGCGGCCGCCCCGGCCTCGAGCACGGACCGGGCCTGGTCGGCGTCGAAGGCGCCGGTCTCGCAGAAGGCGTCGATCCACCGCGCGTGCGGCGCCGCGGCCGCCAGCATCGGCCCGGTGACGAGGGCGACGTAGGCCGCCGGGTCGTCGGCGTGCTCCGGCGGCACCACGTGGGCGCCGAGGAAGGTGGTGTCGTCGGTGAACCCGCGGGCGATCTCCAGCGAGCGCGCCTCGTCGGCGACGGTGAGGCCGTAGCCGGACTTGATCTCCACGGTGGTCGTGCCCTGGCGCCGCATCTCGGCGACGAGCCGTGCGACGCCCGCGGTCAGCGCGTCGGTGGAGGCGGCCCGGGTCGCCGCCACCGTGCGGCGGATCCCGCCGGCGGCGTAGGGCTCCCCCGCCATCCGGGCCGCGAACTCGTCGGCGCGGTCGCCCGCGAAGACGAGGTGGCTGTGGCTGTCGACGAACCCCGGCAGGACCGCACGTCCGCCCGCGTCGACCCGCTCGTCGGCGGCCGGCGCGTCCCGGGCCGGGCCGACCCACGCGACGAGCCCGTCGTCCATGACCAGCGCGGCGTCGTGGCGCAGGCCCAGCAGGCCGTCGCCCTCGGGGTCGTTGGTGACCAGCTCGCCGATGCCGGTCAGGAGCGTGCTCATCGCCAGATCCGGTCGAGCGCGGCGTCGAGCTCGCGGCCGACCCGCGCGTGGTCGCCGTCGAACACCACCCGGCCGTCGACCACCACGTGGGTCACGTCACCGGCCGATCCGGCGAAGACCGCCGTGTGCTCGTCCGCGCCGCTCCCGACGGTCCGCGCGGTCCGCGTGTCGAGGGTGACCAGGTCGGCGCGCTGCCCGACGGCGATCGCGCCGGCGTCGGCGAAGCCGAGCGTGGCGTGCGCGGTGCCGGCGGCCAGCAGCTCGGCGGCGCTGAAGCGGCCACGCTGGAGGGAGGCGAGCCGCTCGTCGTTCTCCAGCGCGCGCATCTCCTCGAACGGGTCGATCACGGACTGGCCGTCGCTGCCGAGGCTCAGCCGCACGCCGGCGTCGGCGAGTTCGCGGGCAGGTCCGATGCCGTCGGCGAGGTCACGCTCGGTGGTCGGGCAGAAGCCGGCGACCGATCCCGTGGCCGCCAACGTCGCGACGTCCTGCTCGGTCAGGTGGGTGGCGTGCACGGCGGTGAACATCTCCCCCAGGGCCCCGGCACCGTCGAGGACCCCGACCGGGGTCGTCCCGTGGGCCTCGACGCAGGCCGCGTTCTCGGCGGGCTGCTCGGAGACGTGGGCGTGCAGCGGCCGGCCGGCAGCGGCCGCGACCACGGTGGGCATCTGGTCCCGCGGCACCCCGCGCACCGAGTGGATCGCGGCGCCGACGTGGTCGTGCTCGAGCGCGGCGACCCGCGCGGCCCAGCTCTCGGCGTCACCGTCCCCGAACCGCTCCTGCACGCCGCGCAAAGGCTCGCCGATCCCGCCCGCGAGGTAGCAGGTGTCGAGCAGCAGCAGCCGGATCCCGGCCTCCCGGGCGGCAGCGACGAGGGCGTGGCCCATCGCGTTGGGGTCGTCGTACGGCGTCCCGCCGGGCCCGTGGTGCAGGTAGTGGAACTCCGCGACCGTCGTCCAGCCGGCGGCGACCATCTCGCCGTAGGTCGCCCGGGCGAGCGCGAGCATCCCGTCCGGGTCGATCCGGCCCGCGACGTCGTACATCTGCTCGCGCCAGGTCCAGAACGTCCCGCGCCCCCGTTGGGTGCGCCCCCGCAGCGCGCGGTGGAACACGTGGCTGTGCGCGTTGGCGAAGCCCGGGAGGGTCAGGCCGCGCAAGGGGACCGCAGGCCGGTCGGCGTCGACGACGACGCTGGTGAACCGGCCGTGCTCGACCTCGACGCGCACCGCGTCGCGGACGGCGCCGTCGACCCAGGCCCGCTCGAGGAGGTACGCCGTCACGCGGGCCAGCGTAGGGGAACCGCGTCGGACGGGGGCCGGCTCTCCATGCCCCACACATGGTGACCCGGCGGCCCCGTCCTGCGCGCCACCACCTTCCCTCCGGGGAAGCGGTCTAGGCAACCGTTCCTTTACCCTAGAATCGCGGCGGCGAACCCCAGAAAGTGACCGGGTCACCCGGCCGCGACCGCGGCCGCGAGCTCGCGGCGACCGCGGACCCCGAGCTTGCGGTAGACCGACGAGAGGTGCCACTCGACGGCCTTGACCGTGATGAACAGGTCGCCGGCGACCTCCCGGTTGGTCATCCCGGTCAGCACCCGCTCGACCACCCGGCGCTCCGCCGGGGACAGGGTCGCCAGCGGGCTCTGCGCGAGGTCGGTCGTGATCCCGCAGCGCACCAGGACCTTCGCGGCCCGGTCGGCGAGGGGGGCCATGCCCTCGGCGAGCGCACGGTCGTGGGCGAACGTCGCCAGCTCGACGGCCTCGTCGCGACCGGCCACCGGGTCGGCGTCGAGCAGCGTCGAGGCGAGGTCGAGCGAGGCGTACGCCCGCTCGCGGGTGAGCCGCAGCGGCGCGGGCGCCGTCAGCGAGAGCGCCTCGCGCAGGTGCTCCTCCGGGTCGCCGAGGTCGAGCTCCGCGGCGACGAGCGACGCCGCGGCGACCGCCCGGGGCGGACCCCACGACTGCAGGAGGTCCAGCTCCTCCGCGACCAGGGCGCGCGCGTCGTCGGGCCGGTCCTGGAAGCGTCGCACCCGGGCCAGCCGGAGCCGCCAGGTGAGCAGCGCCGGGTTGTCGGGGCCCCCGGCGAGCTCCGTCAACCGGGCGAGCAGCTGGGCCGCCTGGTCGAGACGTCCCTCGGCGACGGCGAGGTCGCTCAGCCCGGCGTAGGCGTAGGCGGCGACGGCGGTGTGCTCCCCCAGGAAGGCGGTCAGGTCGTGCTCGACCTCGCGGGCGGCGTCGACCTGGCCGCGGACGAGGTAGCTCTCGACCAGGCCCTGCAGCAGCGGCGCGGCGTAGGCCTCCCACCCGAACCGCCTCAGGTCCCGGCCCAGGATGAGGTCGTCGAGCGCCGCGGCGACCGATCCCTGGCGCATCCGGGCGTAGCCGCGGCAGAAGACCGCGGTGGCCAGGGTGAGCGCCGACCCGATCGACCGGGCGCCCTCGACGGCGCGGTCCAGCAGGTCGAGCGCGACGTCGAAGGCGTCGGTCCAGTCCAGGACACCACTGACGACGTAGAGCGGGGCGCCTGCGGCCGTCTCCTCCTCGAGCAGCTTGCCCTCGCCCCAGGCGCGCACGGCGAGCGCCCGGGCGAGGTCGGCGGACCCGGTGCGTCCGAAGACGAGGCCGGCCGCCGCCGCCGTCGCGATCAGCCGGTCGCCGTGGCTGTCCGCCTCGGGTGGCTGGTTCATCACCCGGTCGAGGTAGGTGCCGAACTCGGGCGGCGTCTCGGCGAGGCTGAGGGCGTTCATGGTGATCCGGACGACCAGCGTCTTGCGGGTCTCCTCGGCGTCGCCCGGCGGCAGCCGGTCGAGCCACGTGCGCCAGAGGGTGATCGCCTCGGCGTGCCGTCCCACGTCGGTCAGGGCGTCGCCGGCCTCGGCCATCACCCGGGCGGCGGCCTCCACCGAGTCGCAGCCCGCCGCCGCGCGCCGCCAGGTCTGCAGCGCCTCCTCGATGTCGCCGGCCGCGGCCTGGGCGCGGGCGGCCTCGCGCAGGAGGCCCTCCGGGGAGGGGCGGCCCGGTCGGTCGACCTCCTCGACGGCGCGCAGGAAGTAGCGTGCGCCGAGCCGGGCGGCGCCGCTCGCGAGCGCCTGCCGGCCGAGCGCGGTGAACAGGTGGTGCACGTCGCCGCGTCCGCTGGCGGGGGTCTGGAGCAGGTGGCCCGCCACCTCCTCGTCGGGGGCGCCCGCGCGGAGCAGCGCGTCCGCGACCCGCCCGTGCAGGTCGGCACGGCCGGCCGCCCCGAGCCCGTCGAGGAAGGCGTCGCCGACCAGCGCGTGCGCGAGCGTGACCTCGCCCGGGTCGGCGTCGGTCCACGTGAGGAACTCGGCGTCGGCGAGGCGGTCGACCACCTCCATGACCTGCTGCTCGGGGACCTGCACGACGTCGGCGACGAGCGACGGTGGCACGGGGCGCGCGAGCACCGCGACGGCGCGGGCGACGTCGAGCGCGCTCTCCGGCATCCGGCTCACGACCGCGTGGACGATGTCGACCACGCCGCGAGGCGTGGCCCCGACGCCGGCCCGCCGTGCCTCGGCGAGCTCGTGGAGGAAGAGCGGGATCCCCTCGCTCTGGCGGGCGACCTCGGCCGCGTCCTCGGCGGGGAGGTCGGCGAGCAGCGCGGACGCGGCATGCGCCGAGAGCGGCTGCAACCGGTGGCGCCGTGCTCGCCGCCGCACCCGGGCGAGCTGTTCCGGGGCCGTCGGCTCCTCGCCGCTGCGACGCCCGACCAGGACCAGCAGCGGGTGGGTGGTCACCGCGGCGGTGAGGTGGTCGAGCACGGCGAGCGAGGCCGCGTCGGACCAGTGCACGTCGTCGACGACGAGCAGCAGCGGCCCGGTGGCGCTGAGGTCCTCGACCACCCACTGCACGGCGTACATCAGCTCCGCGGGGGGCGCCGTCGCCTCGGCCACGGCCGCACCCGGCCCGTCGAAGGGCGGCTTCCCGATCCCGGACCTGCGCAGCACCGGCCCGAACCAGTCACGCACGACCCCGCCGGGAGCCGTCGCAGAGAGCGGGTTGCAGCGGGCGACCAGCACGGCGTGCGGGTCGGCACGGAGCTCGTCGACGAAGGCATTGATCACCGCCGTCTTGCCGATGCCCGCCGGGCCCTCCAGGAGGTGCACGGACCCGCGGCTGGACGCGGCGGCAGCCCAGGCGTCCCGGAGAGCCACCAGCACGTCGTCGCGTTCGAGGAGCAGGCGCCGGTGCGGCACCTGCCCAGGTTAGGAGATTCCGCCCGTCGCGCGCACCAGCAGGTCGGCGAGACGCTCGACACCCTCCAGGCAGTCGGCGGTCCCGGCGTGCTCCTCGGGCGAGTGCGAGACCCCCGTCGGGTTGCGGACGAAGAGCATCGCGGACGGGATCCCCGCCGCCTGCAGGATGCCGGCGTCGTGCCCGGCCTGGGTCGCCAGGACGGGCAGCCCGCCGTCGACCCGGTCCCGGAGCGCCGGGTCGAAGACCACCGCTCCCGAGACCGACTCGGCGGTCACGGTGAGCGTCGTCCCGTCACGGTCCGCCCGCTCCCCCGCCTGCTTCTCGACCGCCGCGACCAGCGCCTCGAGCGCCTCCGCGGACTCCGCCCGCGCGTCCAGCCAGGCGGTCACCCGCGAGGGGACGGCGTTGGTGCCGTTGGGCGCCACCTCGACCCGGCCGAACGTCGCCCGCTGGCCCGAGAGCCGCGCCTGCTTGTTGGCCGCGAGCGCGGTCATCGCGTAGGTCAGCATGGGGTCGACGCGGTCCTCCATGCGGGTGGTGCCGGCGTGGTCGGCGCGGCCGTGGACGTCGTAGCGCCACCGGCCGTGCGGCCAGATCCCGCTCGCCAGGCCGACCGGCGCGTCGTGGTGGACCAGGCCGCGACCCTGCTCGACGTGCAGCTCGACGAAGCAGCCGACGTCGCGCAGCCAGGGCGTGGCCTCGCCGCCCTCGACGACGTCGCCGAGACGTACGCCGCGCGCGTCCACCAGCTCGCGCGCGTCCTCCCACGACGTCGCACCGGTCGCGAGCCGGGAGCCGAGGCAGGCGCGGCCGAACCGCGAGCCCTCCTCCTCGACGAAGACGGCGACGCCGAGCGGACGGGCCGGCGTGACGCCGCGCTCACGAAGCAGGTCGACCGCCGCCAGCGCGGACACGACGCCGAGCGGGCCGTCGAACGCCCCGCCGTCCAGGACCGAGTCGAGGTGGGAGCCGGTCAGCACGGCCCCCGGCACAGGCTCGCCCCACCAGGCGACCAGGTTGCCGAACGGGTCCTCCTCGAGCACCAGCCCGCGGGCGGTGGCCTGCTCGCGGAACCACGCGCGGAGCTCCAGCTCGGCGCTCTCCCAGGGCTGCCGGAAGTAGCCGCCCGACGCGGCGGACCTCCCGACCGGCGCCAGGTCCCGCCACATCTCCTCGAACGTCACGGAGCCTCCCGCATCGGCACCCGCACCCCGCGCTCGGCGGCGACCTCGACCGCCCGCTCGTAGCCGGCGTCGACGTGGCGGATCACGCCCATGCCGGGGTCGTTGGTCAGCACCCGCTCGATCTTCTGCGCGGCGAGGTCGGTGCCGTCGGCGACGGTGACCTGGCCCGCGTGGATCGACCGTCCCATGCCGACGCCGCCGCCGTGGTGGATCGAGACCCAGGTCGCCCCGGAGGCGGTGTTGACCAGCGCGTTGAGGAGGGCCCAGTCGGCGATGGCGTCCGACCCGTCGAGCATGGCCTCGGTCTCGCGGTAGGGCGACGCGACCGAGCCGCAGTCGAGGTGGTCGCGGCCGATGACGATCGGCGCCTTCAGCTCCCCGCTGGCGACCATCTCGTTGAACTTCAGCCCGGCGCGGTGGCGCTCGCCGTACCCGAGCCAGCAGATGCGCGCGGGCAGGCCCTGGAAGTGGACCCGCTCCTGGGCCATCGTGATCCACCGGCGGAGGTGCTCGTTGTCCGGGAACAGCTCGAGGATGGCCCGGTCGGTCGCGGCGATGTCGGCGGGGTCACCGGAGAGCGCGGCCCAGCGGAACGGGCCCTTCCCCTCGCAGAACAGCGGCCGGATGTAGGCCGGGACGAAGCCGGGGAACTCGAAAGCGCGGTCGTAGCCGCCCTTCCGGGCCTCGTCGCGGATCGAGTTGCCGTAGTCGAAGACCTCGGCGCCACGGTCCTGGAGCTCGACCATCGCCCGCACGTGGACGGCCATCGACTCCCGCGCGCGCTTGGTGAAGCCGACCGGGTCGGCCTCGCGCTGGGCGGTCCACTCCTCGAACGGAACGCCGAGCGGGAGGTAGTAGAGCGGGTCGTGGGCCGAGGTCTGGTCGGTCACGACGTCGATCGGGGCTTCCCGCTCGAGCAGCGCCGGCACCAGCTCCGCGGCGTTGCCGAGGACCCCGATGCTGAGCGGCGTGCGGGCGTCCCGCGCCTCGACGGCCAGCTCGAGCGCGTGGTCGAGGTCGCGGGCCTGGACGTCGAGGTAGCGGTGCTCGATCCGCCGGGTGATGCGCGCCTGGTCGCACTCGACGCAGATCGCCACGCCCTCGTTCATCGTCACGGCGAGCGGCTGCGCCCCGCCCATCCCGCCGAGCCCGGCCGTGAGCGTGATCGTGCCGGCCAGCGTCCCGCCGAACCGCTTGTTCGCGACCGCGGCGAACGTCTCGAACGTGCCCTGGAGGATCCCCTGGGTGCCGATGTAGATCCAGGACCCGGCGGTCATCTGGCCGTACATCGTGAGCCCGAGCTCCTCGAGCCGCCGGAACTCCTCCCAGTTGGCCCAGTCGCCCACGAGGTTGGAGTTGGCGATGAGCACCCGCGGCGCCCACTCGTGGGTCCGCATCACCCCGACCGGCTTGCCGCTCTGGACGAGCAGGGTCTCGTCGGCGTCGAGGTCGCGCAGCGTCCGGACGATGGCGTCGTAGGCCTCCCAGGAGCGGGCCGCGCGCCCGCTGCCGCCGTAGACGACCAGCTCGGCCGGGTTCTCGGCGACCTCGGGGTCGAGGTTGTTCATCAGCATCCGCAACGGTGCCTCGGTCTGCCACGAGCGGGCCGTGAGCTCGGTCCCGGTGGCGGCGTGCAGCGGCAGTCGTGGGTTCATCGGAGCTCTCCGATCTCGGAGCGGACGGCGTCGAGCACGGCGCCGGAGTGGACGAGCGAGACGGCCGTCTCGATCTCGGGTGAGAGGTGGCGGTCCGGGCCGGGACCGGCCACGCCGGCCTCGCGGAGCAGGCGTACGACGGCCCCGGTGGCCGGCGACGGGGTGAGCGGCGCCCGTAGGTCGAGAGCGCGAGCCGCGGTGAGGACCTCGATCGCGACGACCCTGGTCAGGCCGTCCACCGACCGGCGCAGCTTGCGGGCGGCCGACCAGCCCATCGAGACGTGGTCCTCCTGCATGGCGCTGGACGGGATCGAGTCGACGCTGGCCGGGACCGCGAGCCGCTTGAGCTCGGAGACGATCGCGGCCTGCGTGTACTGGGCGATCATGTGGCCGCTGTCGACGCCGGGGTCGTCGGCGAGGAACGGCGGGAGCCCCTGGTTGCGGGACTTGTCGAGGAACCGGTCGGTGCGGCGCTCGCTGATCGACGCGACGTCGGCGGCGGCGATGGCCAGGAAGTCGAGGACGTAGGCGACCGGTGCGCCGTGGAAGTTGCCGTTGCTCTCCAGCCGGTGGTCCTCCGGGATGACGACCGGGTTGTCGATGGCGCTGGCGAGCTCGCGGACCGCGACGGTAGCGGCGTGCGCGACGGTGTCGCGGGCTGCGCCGTGCACCTGCGGGGCACAGCGCAGGGAGTAGGCGTCCTGGACCCGGTTGCAGTCCGGTCCGCGGTGCGAGGCGACGACGCCGGAGCCGGCCAGGATCGCGACCAGGTTGGCCGCCGACTCCGCCTGGCCCGGGTGCGGTCGCAGCGCCTGGAGGTCCTCGGCGAAGGCGCGGTCGGTGCCGAGCAGCGCCTCGACCGACATCGCGGCGGCGACGTCGGCGGTGCGGAGCAGTCGGCGCAGGTCGGTGATCGCGAGCACGAGCATGCCGAGCATGCCGTCGGTGCCGTTGATCAGCGCGAGGCCCTCCTTCTCGGCCAGCTCGACGGGCGCGAGGCCGGCCGCCGCGAGCGCCTCGGCGGCGGGGACGAGGCGACCCTCGGCGTCGCGGACCTCGCCCTCGCCCATCAGGGCGAGCGCGCAGTGCGCCAGCGGGGCGAGGTCGCCGGAGCAGCCCAGCGAGCCGTGCTCGCGGACGACGGGCGTGACCCCGTGGGTGAGCAGCGCGGCGAGCAGCTCGGCCGTCCCCCGCCGCACGCCGGTGTGCCCGGTCGCCAGCGTCGTGAGCCGCAGCAGCATCAGTGCGCGCACCACCTCCCGCTCCACCTCCGGTCCGGACCCGGCGGCGTGGGAGCGCACGAGGGAGCGCTGCAGCTGGACGCGCAGCTCGGGCGCGATGTGGCGGGTCGCCAGCGCCCCGAACCCGGTCGAGACGCCGTAGGCCGGCGTCTCCGACGAGGCGAGCTCGTCCACGACCGCGCGGGCGCGGTCGATCGCGGCCAGCGCCGGCTCGGTCAGCCGCACGCCCGCGTCCTCGCGCGCGACCGCGACCACCTCGGCGAACGACACGGGGCCGACCCCGACGTCGACGTACCTCTTCTCCATGGGGACCATCCAACGCCGCCGCCGCGCCGCCCGCCAAGGGAGCAGATGGAGATCCTGTCTCGGATACGAGACAATCGGACGGTGAGCCAGGTGCCCGCCGCGACCCGCGCGCTCCGGGTGCTCCGCTACCTCGCGGCGCAGCCGGAGCCGGTCCCGCTCGAGCGGATCACGGCGGCGGTCGGGATCCCGCGCTCCTCGGCCTACCACCTGCTCACTGCGATGGTCGACGAGGGATTCGTGGTGCACCTCCAGGACGAGCGGAGGTACGGCGTCGGCGTCGCCGCCTTCGAGGTCGGCAGCGGCTATGCGCGGCAGGCGCCGCTGGAGCGCGTGGCACGCCGACCGCTCGCAGCGCTGGTCGACGAGACCGGCCAGTCCGCGCACCTCGCGGTGCTGCACGGGCGCGACGTGCTCTACGTCCTCGAGGAGCGCGCCCGCGGCCGCCCGCCGCTGGTGACCGACGTGGGCGTGCGGCTGCCGGCCCACCTGACCGCCAGCGGCCGCGCCATCCTCGCCGGCCTGCCCGCGGCGCAGGTGCGCGCGCTCTACCCGGACCGCACGGCGTTCGTCGACCGGCACGGCACCGGCCCGCGGTCGCTGACCGCCCTGCGCACCCTGCTCGGCGAGACCCGTCGCCGCGGGCACGCGACCGAGAGCGGCGAGGTCACGCCGGGGTTCGAGTCGCTGGCCGCCGCGGTCCTCGACCACAACGGCCACCCGGTCGCGGCCGTCGCGGTCACCTACCCGGAGGACACCGGGCTCGACGTGGCGGCCACGGTGGTCGCCGTACGCCGGGCCGCCGCGACCGTGAGCACCCGGCTCGGTGGGCCGCGCAGCTGACATCGGGTGGACACGCAGTCATCGGACGACGGTGGGTCCACCCGGTCATCGACATGCGGGACACGGGTGCGGAGCATCCGTCCACCCGCGGGACTGGAAGATCCGACCGAGCTTCGCAGCCGTGCTGCACGAGCGGTCGTAGGTCTGACCCCACCCCAGCCGCACCGTGAGGCGATCGTCGGCCGCCGCGTCGAGGTCCCGCTCGAGGTCCGCGTCATGCTGGCGCGCCTTGGCGTGGAACATCCGGCCGTCGAGCTCGACGATCAGGCCGAACTGCTCGTAGTCGGCATCGCGGTAGAGCGGCCCCTTCGCCGACTCGCGGAACTGCCGCGCGGCAGTCGGGAGACCGTGCGGGCGCTCGACCCGCACGAGGTAGCCGTGCTCGAGCGCGGAGCAGGTGCCGGTCGCGACGTCGGCGACCACGCTGGTGAGGAAGGCCCGTCGCGCGAGCCGCGACGTCGCCTCGAGCGCCTCGGCCAGCCTGGTGCCCGTCGTCAACCTGGCGCCGACCGCGTCTGCGACGCACGCGACGGCATCGATCTCGCGGCGCGCCCCTGCGGCCATCGACAGCACGGCGTGCTCGAGCCGCTGCCGGGGCGGCGAGGTGTTCCAGTGCACCTGCGTCGACAGGCCGCGCACCCGGTGCACGCGGATCCCCGGTGGTGGGCGGACCGTACGGGTGTGGTCGACCGCCACGTGGACCGGGAGACCGTCGTCGTGGTCGACCCGCCCCGGCCCGTCCGCAGCGCGACGCGCCGACTCGTGGCACAGCGCGGCCGGAGCACAGAACAGGACGGCAGCCCACGCGCGCTGGGTCCAGCTGAGCGGGCCGGTGTGGTCGGCGTATACGCCGGGATGAACGCGTGCCCAGACGCGCGCTACTCGCCGGCGCGGCCCTCGATCCGATCGAGCCGCTCGTGCACCCGACGCAGCTCGTCGAGCACCTCCTCGAGGGTGGCCTCGGTGCGCTGCTCCTCGCGCTCGATGTCCTGCACCTCGCGGAGCACGTCGAGCTCGGCGAAGAACCAGGTGACCACGGTCGCGCTGATGACACCGACGAGCGCCACGCCCAGCACCATGAGGGACGCCGCCACGAACCGGCCGGCCGCGGTGGTCGGGTGGTGGTCGCCGTACCCGACCGTCGTGACCGTCTCCATCGCCCACCACAGGGCGATGGGGAAGCTGTGGATGTTGGAGCGGGGCGCGTCGCGCTCGAGCAGCCACATCACCATCGACGCCAGGACGATCATCGAGGTCATGACCCCGGTGACGGCGACCAGGACGCGCAGCTGGAACCGACGGAGTCCCCCACGGCTGGTCGCCCTGCGCTGGTCGTCCACGGCCTCATCATGGCGGACCGGCCACGTGGTGGTGCTCCTGTCAGCTGATCTCCGGCAGGTCCTGCTCGACGCCGAGCAGCGCCCGGAACGGGTCGCCGCGCTGGTCGAGCCGGTCGAGCACCGTCCGGACGGTCCAGCGGTCCGGACGCAGATCGGGGTCGTCGAGCTCGCTCCACCCGATCGGCACCGACACCGGTGCGCCCGCCGCGGGGCGGGTCGAGTACGGCGCCACGAGCGTCTTGTTGATCGCGTTCTGGGTGTAGTCCAGCCGCGCGAGGCCCTTGCGCGCCTTCTTCTCCCACTTCCAGCTGACCAGGTCGGGCAGCACCTTCCCGACCGTCTTGGAGAGCCGCTCGGTCCACGCGCGCGTCTCGTCGAAGGTGTAGCCCGGTCGCACCGGCACCCAGATCTGGATGCCGCGCTTGCCGGTCACCTTGGGCCTGCCGAGCACGCCGAGGTGCTCGAGGGCGGTGCGGTGCAGCCGCGCGAGGTCGAGCAGCTCGTCCCAGGTGGTCCTCTCGCCCGGGTCGAGGTCGATCAGCGCGTAGGTCGGCTCGTGCATCGCCGAGGTGCGCGACGTCCACGGGTGCCACTCCAGCGCCCCGAAGTTCGCGGCCCACACCAGGGCCGCCGGCTCGTCCACGACGAGGTAGGTCCGGGTCTCGCCCTCGTCGGCCTCCGGGTTGTCCCAGCGCGGCACCCACTCAGGAGCGTGCTTCGGCAGCTCCTTGTGCCAGAAGCCGCCGGCGTCCGCGCCGTCGGGATAGCGGTGCAGGTTGAGCGCCCGGCCCTCCAGGTAGGGCAGCGAGACGGGGGCGATCCGGGCGACGTACGCCAGCAGCTCGCGCTTGGTCACGGGCGGGTCGCCGGGGAAGAGCACCTTGTCCAGGTTGGTGACCTTGAGCCGGCGGCCGAAGACCTCCCAGGTGCCCTGCTTGCCGAGGTCCTCGAGCGCGGCGATCGCCTCGTCGTCGACCGGGTCGGGGAGCAGCACCTCCTCGGCCTCGGCGGCCGGCGCGTCCGAGCGCCAGAGCCGGTCGGGGTCGGCGGCGACCTCGTCGTTGGTGCGGCCGGTCAGCACCGAGCGCGGGTGCTCCTCCGGGTCCCACCCCGGTACGGCGTCCGCGTCCTTCTTGTGCAGGAGCAGCCACTGCTCCTTGTCGCCCTGCTTCTCCTCGCGCCGGACCAGAACCAGGCGCCCGCGCAGCTTCTCCCCGTGCACCTCGGCATGCAGCTCGCCCTCGGCGACGGCCCGGGCCGGGTCGTCGGTCTTGACCGGCTCCCAGGTCCCCGTGTCCCACACGATGACGTCGCCGCCGCCATACTCACCGCTCGGGATCACGCCCTCGAACGACATGTACTCGATCGGGTGGTCCTCGACGTGCACCGCCATCCGGCGCGCCTTCGGGTCCAGGGTCGGCCCCTTCGGCACCGCCCAGCTGACCAGGACGCCGTCGATCTCGAACCGCAGGTCGTAGTGCAGCCGCCGCGCTCGGTGCCGCTGCACGACGAACCGCCGGGAGCCGTTGCCGTCCTGCGGTGCGTCACCGGACGGCTCGGGCGTGCGGCCGAAGTCGCGCATCCGCCGGTAGGTCGAGAGCTCGCCCATGGTGGTGCGGTTCCCTTCCGTCCGCCCGGCATCCCTGCCGGGATCAGCCGGCCGCCGAGACGTCGGCCGAGCCGAACGCCACGTTGAAGCGGTCGCACCAGATGACGACCGAGCGCAGCCCGTCGAGGTCGGCGTCCGCCGGCACGTCGTAGCGCTGGTCGCCCTGGTTGCCCTTGAGCGCGCCCAGCTCGACGTACGCGCCGTCGTCGTAGATCCCCCACGAGTCCGAGCAGCCTCCGCAGTCGCCGCCGCTGGGCCGGTCGGTGAGCCAGACGTGCAGGTCGGGCCCGTTGGAGGTGTCGAGGTCGTCGAGCCAGACCTGGAGGCTGCCGTCGGCGTTGCGGACCAGGCGCGCGACACCTGTCGTGGCGTGCTCCCCGTCGATGAGCTCGGCCGACGCCAGCTCGGTCCACTCCGGGACCGGGGACCGGCTCTGCTGGTCGTCGGGCCGGCCCTGGCCGTCGGAGGTGCTCGAGGGCGTGGTCGCGTCGGCGGGTACCGCCTCCGGCAGCTCCTCGTCGACCGTCTCGTCGACCCACAGGAGCCACGGCTCGAAGAGCAGCAGCGCGACCGCGACCACCGCGGCGACGACCACCGCACCGATGCCGAGACCGACCTTGCCCTTGCGTCCCATCGGGCCTCCTAGGTGAGCAGCAGCGCGTCGAGCCGGCGCCGGACGACCATCAGGCCGGCGGCACCCATCGCGACGAGGTAGACGACCGAGACGAGCGAGCCCCAGGAGACCACGCCCAGGGTGAGCTCGCGGCACAGCACGACACCGCGGTAGAGCGGGGTCGCCTCGACGACCCACCGCACCGGCCCGCTGTAGGTCTCGACGGGGAAGAACGTCGCCGAGAAGAGGAACAGCGGCAGCTGCACCAGGGTGATCTTGTCGAAGTCCTGGAACGACCGCATCCAGGTCGTCGCCGCCATGCAGACGGCGCTGAACGCGAAGCCGATCAGCAGGACCGCCGGCAGCGCCAGCAGCGCCCACCACGACTCGATCAGGCCCATCGCGAGCATGACGAGCAGGAACGCGGCGGCGTACGTCGACCCGCGCAGCTGGCCCCACGCGATCTCGCCGCGGGCGATGTCGCCGGTGGAGAGCGGGGTGGCGAGCATCTGGTCGTAGAGCTTGACGTACTTGAGCTTGAAGAAGACGTTGAACGTGCTGTCGAGCAGGGCGCCGTTGAACGCCGAGGCCGCGAGCATGCCCGGTGCGACGAACGCGGCGTAGGACACCTCGCGGCCGTCGACGGTGAAGGTCTGGACCAGGGCGCCGACGCCGATGCCGATCGAGAGCAGGTAGAACACGGGCTCGAGGAAGCCGGTGAGGAACAGCTTCCACGCGTTGCGGTAGACGGTGTAGTTGCGCAGCACCAGCAGCCGGGTGGCCTCCGCGGTGCCCAGCGGTCGGACCTCGGTGGTGTCCGGGACGACGAGCGCGGTCATGCGAGCATCCGCTTCTGCAGGCCGGAGACCGACCACCGCCAGCCGAGAGCCGCGAGCACGACGAGCACGACGACGTTGACCGCCGCCACCCACCAGGTGACGTGGTCGAGCGCGAACATGCGGGACAGGTTGACCCCGTGCCACAGCGGGGTGCACCGCGCGATCCACGACCCGACGTCGCCCAGGTTGCTCACCGGGAAGAACGCGCCGGAGAACAGGAACAGGGGGAAGACGCCCAGGCGGAACAGCACCCCGAATCCCTCCTCGGAGTTGTTGCGCGTCGTGAAGGCGTAGACGAGGGTCGCGAACGCGGTGCCGCACAGCACCTGCGACGCGAACGCCAGCACCGGGCCCCACCACGTCGCGTAGACGCCGAAGCACGCGGTGACGGCGGTGTAGAGCCCGCAGGTGGCGGAGAGGTGGAGGACGACGGAGACGAGGTGCGCCCCGACGACGTGGCGCGCCTCGAGCGGGGTCGCCAGCATCGACTCGTAGATGCGCTGCCACTTGATCATGCCCATGACCGGGTAGGTCGTCTCGGACACCGCCGTCTGCATCGCGTGCGCGGCGATCAGGCCGGGGACGACGAAGGAGAGGTACGACGTCGCACCTTCGAGCGTGTCGGGGTCGGCCTTCACGAACCCGCCCAGGAGCACGCCCATCGCCAGCACGTAGAGGAACGGCGAGAGGAACGAGGACGCCACCACGCCGCGCCAGGTGCGCCGCCACAGCGTCGCCCAGTAGTCGGCCTGGCGCAGCACGCCCTCCGCGAGGGGAAGGCCACGGGGCGCGTCGAGTGCCGCCATCAGTCCACCAGTGTCCGGCCGGTCAGCCGGAGGAACACGTCCTCCAGCGTCGAGCGGCGGACGAGCGTCGCCACGGGCTGGAGCCCGCGGTCGTGGGCGGCGGCGACCACCTTCTCGCCGTCCTCGGCGTAGACGAGCAGCCGGTCGGGCAGCACCTCGACCCGCTCCCCCAGGTCGGCGACCTGGTCGGCGTGGGTCTCGTTCTCCCCTACGCCGAACCGCAGCTCGGCCACCTCACGCGTGGAGTGCTCGCGGATCAGGTCGCGAGGTCCGCCCTCGGCCACGATGACGCCCTTGTCCATCACGACGAGCCGGTCGCAGAGCTGCTCGGCCTCGTCCATGTAGTGCGTGGTGAGCACCAGGGTCACGCCCGACTGCTTGAGCCGGAACAGCTGGTCCCAGAGCAGGTGCCGCGCCTGCGGGTCGAGCCCGGTGGTGGGCTCGTCGAGGAGCAGCAGGTCGGGCCGGTTGATCAGCGAGCGGGCGATGGTGAGCCGGCGCTTCATGCCGCCGGAGAGCTCGTCGACGCGGGCCTTGGCCTTCTCGGTCAGCTTGGCGAACTCGAGCAGCTCCTCGACCCGCTCGGTCACCACGGCCTTCGGCAGCCCGAAGTAGCGCCCGTAGATGTAGAGGTTCTCCCAGACGTTGAGCTCCACGTCGAGGTTGTCCTCCTGCGGGCAGACCCCGATCCGACCGCGGATCGCGGGACCGTCGGTCGCCGGGTCCAGGCCGAGGATCCGCAGCTCGCCGGCGGTGACCGGCGACACGGCCGCGACCATCTTCATGGTCGAGGACTTGCCGGCGCCGTTGGGGCCGAGGAAGCCGAAGGCCTCGCCCTTCTCCACGTCGAGGTCGATGCCCCGCACCGCCTCGAAGTCGCCGAAGCTCTTGCGGAGGTCGCGCGCGCGGATCATCACGTCGGTCCGGCCCGGGGTCTCCACCCCGCCGATCTTAAGGAGGGGCGCCGACCGCGGCGCTCGAATATCGTCGGTGTCGTGTCCGGCTCCCTCCTCCTGGTCGAGGGTGAGAGCGACCGGGCCGCGCTGGCGACACTGGCCGTCCGGCTCGGGCACGACCTGACGGGTCACGAGGTCCGCCCGATGGGCGGGATCACCAACCTGCGCCGGCACCTGGCCGACGCCGGCGACGCCCGCGTCGTGCTGGTGCACGACGCGGGCGAGACGCCGTACGTCGAGCGCACGCTCGCGGACCTCGGACGCGACCTGCCGCGCTTCGTCTGCGACGCCGACCTCGAGGACGAGCTCGTGCGCGCGCTCGGCGTCCCCGCGGTCCTGGAGGTGGTCGCGGCGGCCGGCGACCTGCGCGCCTGGGAGATCCTCTGCAACCAGCCGTTCCACCGCGAGCGGTCCGAGGCGGCCGTGCTGCGCCGGTTCTTCGGGACGACCAGCGGGCGCAAGGAGAAGTACGCCGCCCTGCTGACCGCCGCGCTGGAGCCCGACCGCGCGCCGGCCCCGCTCAGCGGCGCGCTCGCGGCGCTGCGCTGAGCCGCTCCCGCCACCAGGGCAGGACGGGCTCCGGGGCGACGCCGTAGGCGGTGGTCATCACCGCGCCGGCCTCCTCGATCCGCCCGGCGCGCGCCAGGCCGGCGCCCTCGGCCCAGGCGTCCGCGTCGCGTGGGAGCGGCAGTGCCGCGAGCTGGCGGGCGCTGACCTTGACCGAGCCCGGGGACAGGCCGGTGCCCAGGTAGCGCGCGGCCGCGTCCGCCACCACCGGCGGCGCGAGCAGGACCGCCAGGACGCGCCAGAGGTCCGCGGTGTCGCGGGGGACGACGGAGACGACCGGCACCGACGGCAGCAAGGCGCCGTGCTCGTCGGCCACCGCCTCGATGACGCGGCCCTGCCCGGCGACCAGCACCTTCGGGACCAGCCGGCTCGCCGCCCACGCGCCGAGCCGCGGGTCGGCGGCCGCCAGCGCCGCCACGTCGACCACCGGGGCGGCGTACTCCTGGCGCGCGAAGCGGGTGGGCCGCGTGCCCCACTCGCAGGCGCCGGGCTCGATGAGGCCGCTGGTGACCAGGGGTACCCCGTCGCCGTCACCGGCTTCGCGGACGTGCGGCACCAGGCCGTAGTACTGGTCGCGGAAGTCCGCCGTGCAGCTCGCGAGGTCACCCAGGACCCCGGTCCCACCGGGCAGCGCAACGGCGGGAATGCCGAAGTGCGGCGCGGCGAGGCGGCCCCAGTCGTCGGGTCCCGGCCCCTCACCGGCTGCGCCGACGCGGACGACGGGGACGCAGACGCGGACCGGGGTGCCGGCGAAGACGGGCCGGTCGGTGCACCACAGGTCGACGAGCCCGCCGCGCGCGGCCACGGCCGCCCGCGCGGGGCCGGCGTCGCGCGCGGCGAGCACCGAGAGCGGCTGCACCAGCGCGACCGTCCCGCCGTCACGCACGAGGTCGAGGGCACGGTGCAGGAACGCGGCGCTGGTGTCGGTGTAGGCGCCCAGGCCGCCGTTCTGCCCGGCGGTCCGGCGGCGCAGCTGCCCGAGGAACGGCGGGTTGCCGACCACGGCGTCGAAGGTCGCGCCGACCCACGCCGTGAGCCCGTCGGCCACGCGGACCCGGTCCTCGATCTCGGCGGCCGGCACCGTCGGGTCCTCCGCCCGCAGCCGCAGCCGCGCGATCCGCACCGCCTCCGCGTCGGTGTCCGAGCCGTGCACGGCGCGCACGTCGCCGAGCCTGCGGGCCGCGGCGACCAGGAAGTGGCCGGTCCCGCACGCGGGATCCAGCACGGTGCGGGTCTCCGGGGTGAGCGCGAGCTCGAGAACCCGGTCGACCAGCTCCGGAGGCGTGTAGAACGCCCCACGGGCCCGTCGGCCGTCCCGGTCGTCCTCGGTCATCCGGCGCTCGTGGTCGTGGGCGAGCTGCTCGGTCCGCTCCCGCTCATCCAGCACCGCGCCAGACTAGGGGGCATGCTCCGCACCGGACTGCTGACGGACCACTACGAGCTGACCATGCTCGACTCCTGGGTCCGCGACGGCAGCGTGCACGACAGCGCGGTCTTCGAGGCGTTCGCGCGGCGCCTCCCCGAGGGGCGAAGGTACGGCGTCCTGGCGGGGCTGGGCCGGCTGGTCCCCCTGATCGAGGCGTTCACGTTCGACGCCGAGGAGGTCGCCTGGCTGCGCGAGCGCGGCGTGATCGGCGAGTCGACGGCGGCCTACCTGCGCGACTTCCGCTTCGGCGGCGACGTCGACGCCTACCGCGAGGGCGACCTCTACTTCCCCGGCAGCCCGGTGCTGACGGTCAGCGGCACGCTCGGCGAGTGCGTCGTGCTCGAGACGCTGGTGCTGAGCGTGCTCAACCACGACACCGCGATCGCCAGCGCCGCCACCCGGATGGTCGACGCGGCCGCCGGACGCCCGATCATCGAGATGGGCGGGCGCCGCACCCACGAGCAGGCGGCGGTCGCGACGGCGCGGGCGGCGTACCTCGCCGGCTTCGCGTCGACCAGCAACCTCGCCGCCGGACGGTGCTACGGCATCCCGACCGTCGGGACGGCCGCCCACGCGTTCACGCTCGCCCACGAGAGCGAGGAGGCGGCGTTCCGGAGCCAGGTCGAGGCGCAAGGCGTGGGCACGACCCTCCTGGTCGACACCTACGACATCGCCGAGGGCATCCGCACCGCGGTGCGGGTGGCCGGCCCGGGCCTCGGCGCGGTCCGCATCGACTCCGGCGACCTCGCCGAGGAGGCCGCGAAGGCCCGCGAATTGCTCGACTCGCTCGGGGCGATGTCCACGCGGATCGTGGTCACCAGCGACCTCGACGAGTTCGTGATGGCGGCGCTCGCCGACGCACCCATCGACGGCTACGGCGTCGGCACCCGGGTCGCCACCGGCTCGGGCCACCCGACGGCGAGCATGGTCTACAAGCTGGTCGAGGTCGCCGGCCGGCAGGTCTCGAAGAAGTCCAAGGACAAGGTCTCGGTCGGCGGCCGCAAGCTCGCGTTCCGGGAGTACGACGACCACGGGCTGCTGGCCCGGGAGACCTTCGTCGCCGCCGGCGACCTGCCGCCGGAGGGAGCCACGCCGGTGCAGGTGCCCGTGATGCGCGGCGGCCGCGCCGTCCACGCACCCGGCCTGGAGGAGGTGCGCCGGTTCACCGCCGGTGCCCTCGCCACCCTGCCGGCCGAGGCGCGCACGGTCGCCGCCGGAGCGCCGTACCTCACCGTGGCCGCGCACCCGCCGCCCGTCGCGGCACTGATCCCCACCCCCTCGACCCGCACCCGGGAGGAACGATGACCACCACCAAGGCGCTGCTGATCGTCGACGTGCAGAACGACTTCGTGGAGGGCGGCTCGCTCGGCGTCACCGGCGGCCGCGAGGTCGCGACCCGGATCACGGAGCACCTCGCCGCCCGGGCCCACGACTACGCGGTCATCGCGGCGTCGCGCGACTGGCACCACGCGGACAGCACCAACAGCGGGCACTTCGCCGCGCCGGGCGAGGACCCCGACTACGTCAGCACCTGGCCGGTCCACTGCGTCTCCGACCACGGCGGCTCGGACTACGCGCCGGAGCTGGCGATCGAGGCGATCACCCACCACGTCCGCAAGGGCATGGGGGTCCCGGCCTACTCGGCGTTCGAGGGCCTGACCGACGACGGAGCGGTCCTCGCGGAGGTGCTGCGCGAGGCGGGCGTCACCGAGGTCCACCTGACCGGCATCGCCACCGACTACTGCGTGCGAGCGACCGCGCTCGACGCGCGGCGGGAGGGCTTCGCCGTGCACCTGCTCGACGGGCTGCACGCCGGGGTCGCGCCCGAGTCGTCGGAGGCGGCGCTCGGCGAGATGGCGGCGGCGGGGGTGAACCTCCGTGGCTGAGGCGTCCGGCGGGTCCCGCTACCCGGACTTCGCCGTCACCGTCGACATCGCGGTCTTCACCATCCGCGACGGCGGCCTCGCCGTGCTCCTCGTCGAGCGCGGCGGCGAGCCGTTCAAGGGGTGCTGGGCGCTCCCCGGCGGCTTCATCGAGGAGCAGGAGGACGCCGAGCAGGCGGCGTGGCGCGAGCTGCGCGAGGAGACGGGGCTGGACACCGCGTCGGCACCCATGACCGCACACCTCGAGCAGCTGCGCACCTACTCCGCGCCGGACCGTGACCCGCGCCGGCGGGTGGTCTCGGTCGCGCACGTCGCCCTGGTGCCCGACCTGCCGGAGCCGCAGGCGGGCACCGACGCCGCGGACGCGCGGTGGTGGGTGGTCGACGACGTCCTCGAGCCCGAGGAGGGCGAGGGGCCGACCCTCGCCTTCGACCACCGCCAGATCCTGCTCGACGCGCGCGAGCGGGTGCGGGCCAAGCTCGAGTACACGACGCTGGCGGCCCAGTTCGTCCCCGAGCCGTTCACGCTGCCCGAGCTGCGCCGGGTCTACGCCGCGGTGTGGGGCGCTCCCCCGGACCTCGGCAACTTCCGCCGCAAGGTGCTGGGCACCGAGGGGTTCGTGGTCCCGACCGACGCCCACGGCTCCCCCACCGGCGCCGGGGGCCGCCGGGCGCTGCTCTACCGCCGCGGTCCCGCCACGCTCATCCAGCCGCCGATGGTCCGGGGCTGATCCGGGCCCGGCGCCGCCCGCTCCACAGCACCCCGGCGAGCCCGGTGGCCACGGGGATCAGCACGGCGGGTCCGGTGAGCACGACCAGCGCGGCGGACGCGACGAGCGAGACCACCGCGGCGGCGCGGGGCCAGCCGCCGGGCAGCAGCCGTACGGCGGCCGCCGTACCGACGACGTAGACGAGCGCGAACGTGCCCGTGGTGACGAGGAGGGTGGCGTCGGTGCGCTGCCCGAGCGCCGCGCCGCCGACCGTGGTGGCCAGGCCTCCGAGCGCGACCACGGCGAGCGCGTGGCGCGGCGTCCGGGACCCGGCCCGCACGTCCTCGGCGAGCCAGGCGGGCATCGTGCCGGTCAGCGAGAGCGCCGCCCCGAGGCGGGAGGCGCCGGCGAAGTAGGTGTTGATCGCGCCGATCGTCAGCAGCAGCGCGACCACCGTGGTCACCGGGCGCGCCCAGCCGCCGAGCGCCCCGGCGAGCAGGTCGGCCAGCGGGGCACGGCCCGCGTGGCGACCGAGGACGGCGACGGTCGTGAATGCGATGCCCAGGTAGAGGACGGTCACCGCGACCAGCGTCATCGCGGTGGCGCGGCCGATGTCGCGCGCCGGGTGCCGGTACTCCGCCGACAGCGAGCTGACGATCTCCCAGCCCGCGAACGCCCACACGAGCACCGCGGCCGCGGACCCCACGCCCGCCCAGCCGTGCGGCAGGAACGGCGTCAGGTTGTCGGTGTCGACCCGCGGGAGGGAGAGCAGGATCGCGGCCAGCAGCAGGGTGGCGATGACGGCCGCGATGCCGAGCTGGACACGGGCCGAGACCTGGATGCCCAGCCAGTTCATCACCGCGACGACGACGATCACCCCGGCGGTGACGACGACCTCGGTCGTCCGGCCGCCGCCGACCGCGTCGGCGACGTACGACGCCGCGAAGCCCGCCGCGACCGGGGCGCCGATCGGGATCGCGAGGAAGAACGCCCAGCCCACCAGGGTCGCCGCGCGGTCGCCGAAGGCGAGCCGGGCGTACGTCGCCACGCCGCCTCCGTCCGGGTGGCGCGCGCCGAGCGCGGCGAACGTGAACGCCAGCGGCACCGAGACGACGAGCAGCGCGCCCCAGGCGACGAGCGAGGCCGGGCCCGCCTCGTGGGCGGCGAGCGCCGGCAGGGCGATGACGCCGGTGCCGAGCACGCCGGCGAGGGTGAGCGCGGTGCCCTGCAGGACACTCAGCCCGCCCCGGTCGACCACGGCCGTCACCGCAGGGCTCCGGCCCGCGCGACCACGTGCGCCGGCGCGGTCGCGCGCGCGCCCGGCGAGGTGACGGGCGCGGAGGCGGTCCTCCGCACCGGGATGTGGCCGGCCCAGCCGCCGGCCGCGACGTCCGCGTCGTCGTCGACGGGCCCGCCGGTCCGCTGCTTCATCGACGCCTCGGCGAGCGGCACGGCCAGCACGGCCGTGGCGGCCAGCTCCTTGCGGGTGGACGCCCTCAGCGTCGCCGACCGGCCCGGGATCATGTGGTCGACCACCAGGTCGAGCGCGCGCTGCCGCTCGGTGGGGTCCTCGACGAGCCGGGCCCGCCCGATGACCACGGCGGACCGGTAGTTCATCGAGTGGTGGAAGGCCGACCGCGCCGCCACCAGGCCGTCGAGCTCGGTGACGGTGACGCAGACGTCGGAGGCCAGTGCGGCCCGGAGCCACCCGGCACCGGTGGAGCCGTGGACGTACAGGGTGCCGTCGGGGTCCGGGCCGGCCAGGTCCACGGCGAACGCGACGGGCAGCACGAGCGGCTGGCTGGCGCCCTCGCGGGTGACGACGACGCCGAGGTGGGCGACCAGGGCGTCGGCGAGCAGGGCACGCAGGCGGTCGCGCTCGGACACGGCGCGGTGGGCGCCGCGGGTGACGGTGGTGCGCAGGGAGGGTGAGAGGCTGGACACGGGACCAGACTGGCGGGATAGTGGCCCCCCGTCACGGGCCACTTTTCGACGATTCCGACAGGACACTTGAGGTGAAGGAGCTGCCCGTCCGGCTCGACCGGACGCAGGAGGAGCCGCTCGGCGTCCAGCTCTCCTCGCAGGTGCGTGCGCTCGTGCTCGCCGGCACCCTGGCTCCCGGCGACCGGCTGCCGAGCACCCGGGCGCTCGCGGCGGACCTCGGCGTCGCGCGCGCGGTCACCGAGCAGGCCTACGACCAGCTGCTGGCCGAGGGCTGGCTCACCGCCCGACGCGGCGCCGGCACCTTCGTCGCGTCCGGCGGCGGGCCGCGACCGGTCGCCCGCGCGCGGCCGCCGCGCGCCACCGGGTCCGACCTGGTCGCCCTCGACCTCGGCTCCCCGTGGGTCGACCCGCGGCACGCTGCCGGCTGGCGCCGCGCCTGGCGCGAGGTGTCGGCCGCACGGCCGCCGGCCGGCTACCCCGACCCGCGGGGCATCCCCGAGCTGCGGGCCGAGCTCGCCGACCGTCTGGCGCGCACCCGCGGGCTGTCGGTCGACCCCGACGAGGTGCTGCTGACGTCGGGCACCACCGACGGCCTGCGCCAGCTGCTGCCCCACCTGTCTCCGGGGCCGGTCGGCGTGGAGGACCCGGGCTACCGCGCGGCGGCGGAGACGGTGCGGGCCGCCGGACGCGACGTCGTCGACCTGCCCCCGACGGGGACCTTCCCGGTCGCGGGCCTCGCGGCCGCCTACGTCACGCCGGCGCACCAGCACCCGCTCGGCCACGTCATGCCTGCCGCCACCCGGCTCGCCCTCCTGGAGGCCGCGCGCGAGCACGCCGCCGTGGTGGTCGAGGACGACTACGACTCGGAGTTCCGCTACGACGTCGCCCCGATCCCCGCCCTCGCCTCGCTGGACCGCACCCGGGTCGCCTACCTCGGCACGGCCTCGAAGTCGGTCGGACCGGGCCTGCGGGTGGGCTGGCTGGTTCCCCCGCCCCACCTCCTCGGGCCGCTCGTGCGGCTGCGCGAGCAGACCTACGACATGCCGTCGTGGCCGGCGCAGCGGGCCCTCCTCGCGCTGCTCCGCGAGGGCTGGGTGGACAAGGTGGTCCGCACCGCGCGCCGGGTCTACGCCGACCGCGCGCCGCGGGTGGCCGCCGCGCTCTCGCCGTACGGCACCCCGGCGGGGCCGGCCGCTGGGATGTACTCCACCTGGCTGATGCCGCCCTCCGCCGTACGCCGCGCACGCGCCGCCGCCCGCGAGGCCGGCTTCGACGTCGCGCCGATCTCCAACTACTGCCGCAACGCCCGGCTGAGCGGGCTGGTCGTCGGCTTCGGCGGCGTCACCGACGAGCAGCTCGACGCGGCCCTGGCGGCGATGCGCCGAGGGCTGGAGAATCGCGAGGCATGACCCCTGCCGAGCAGCACGCCCACGACGCGGGCCGGTTCACCGAGCTGGTCGACTCCGCCTCGGGCGACGACTGGGAGCGGCCCTCGCCCGTGGCCGGCTGGACCGCGCGCGACGTGGTGGCGCACCTGGTGGAGTGGCTGCCGGAGTTCATCGAGCGCGCCGACGTGGCCCTGCCCCCGGTCGACGTCGACGCCGACCCGGCCGCCGCCTGGCGGCAGCGGGCGGCCGACGTGCAACGCCTGCTCGAGGCCGAGGGCGGCCGCGAGTTCGTCAGCCCGCGGTTCGGGACGCTCTCGCTGGGCCGCGCGATCGACCAGTTCTACACGGGCGACGTGTGGATGCACTCCTGGGACCTGGCCCGGGCGCTCGGGCTCGAGATCGACCTCGGCGAGCAGCGCTGCGCGGACGCCCTGGCGGGGATGGAGCAGATCGACGAGCTGTTGCGCAGCAGCGGACAGTTCGGCCCGCGGGTCGACGTACCTGCGGACGCATCGGCGCAGGACCGTTTCATCGGGTTCATCGGGCGCGACCCGTTCTGGGAGCCACCGGCCTGACCGGTTTCGCCACCGTTGTCGGCGGCCCCTCCTAGCCTGCGGTCATGGCGTACGACGAGGCGCTCGCGGACCGCATCCGCGACCTGCTCGGCGACCAGCCGGGCCTCAGCGAGAAGAAGATGTTCGGCGGCCTGGGGTTCATGGTCGCCGGCAACATGGCGGTCGCCGCGAGCAGCCACGGCGGCATCCTGGTGCGGGTCGACCCGGCCGAGGGCGACGAGCTGGTCGCCACCACCCCCGCCGCGCCGATGGAGATGCGCGGTCGGGCGATGAGCGGCTGGCTGCGCGTCGCCGGCGAGCACGTCGCGAGCGACGCCGACCTCGCGGAGTGGGTGCGCCGCGGGACGACGTACGCCGGCTCCCTGCCGCCGAAGTGACTGCCGGGCTCCCCCCACCTGTCGAAACCGTGGGTCGCCGTTCGTGGGGGTGGTGAGAGACCGCCCGTCCCGGTGCGGTCGCCAGCACAGGAGCCACCGATGCCGAAGTCCGAGCCCGTCGCGCGCCGTCTCTACGACCTCACCGAGCCGATCTCGCTGGTGAACTTCTTCGCCGAGGAGCCCAACGAGGCGATGGCCGAGCTGGGGCTGCGCGGCTACTGGGACGGCTACTTCGCCGGGCGGGCGGCGCCGCTCGGGCGGGCGCCTGCCGAGGTCGTCGACGCGGCGTTCTACAGCTTCGCGGACGGCGAGGTCGCCCGCCACGTCCCTCGGGTCTGGGAGACGACCACACCCGAGGCGGCGCACGCCGCGCGGGAACGGGGCTGCGTGGCGGCGCTCCGCCGGATCCTGGGCGACCTCGTCAGCGCGCCCGGGCTCGCCCGCGCCGCCGAGCTCCTCGCCACGGCCTCGGTCGCCGCCCCGACCGAGGGGCGGGTGATGTACGCCGCCCTGCGCTCGCTGCCCGTGCCCGAGGAGCCGGTGGCCCGCCTGTGGCACGCGGCCAACATGCTGCGCGAGCACCGCGGGGACGGCCACGTCGTCGCGCTGGTCACCGAACGCATCGGCCGGACCGAGGCCCACGTGCTGAGTGCGCTCGCGATGGGCACCTACCCGGCCGAGTCGTTCGGCCGGATCCACCACCTCCCCGCAGCGCAGCTGGCGCAGGTGATGGACGGACTGCGCGCCCGCGGCCTCCTCGACGCCTCGGGCCACCTCACCGACGCCGGGCGCGCGACGACCTGCCGGGTCGAGTCGCTCACCGACGCCCTCGCCGAGGCGCCGTACGACGTCCTGACGCCGGCCGAGCTCGGCGAGCTGACCGGCTCGCTCGAGCCGATCGCTGCGGCGCTCCGGGCCGCGTGGTCGGAGTAGACGCGGGTGGCCGGCGTCCGGGTGTCCGTCGATGTCCGCGCCCCCGGCTAGCGTCGCCGGCATGACGTTCGCGAACGCCGGTCGGCTCGGGGCGTCCCCCGGAAGGCGGGACGAGCTCGTCGAGCACCTGACGCGGCGCCGTCCGGTCCTTCAGGACGCAGGCTGCCGGCTCTACGAGGTCGGGGTGAGCAGCGACGACCCGGACGCCGTGTTCGTCGTCGAGGTGTGGACGTCGGCCGACGCCCACCGGGCATCGCTCGAGCTGCCCGAGGTGCAGGCGTCGATCGCCGAGGCACGTCCGCTGCTCTCGGGAGACTTCTCCGGGTTCCGGTTCGACGTTGTCGGGTCCCCGCTGCGCGGCTGACCGGCCGCGCCCCGCCGCAGTGCTAGCTGTTCAGCCAGCCCAACCCCTCGGCGACCTGCTGGAGCGTCAGCGCGAGCACGAGCACGCCCAGGGCGGTTCCTGCGATCACCAGGGCCGAGCGGTCGTGCCGACGGGAGAGCGCCACCAGCCCGGTGACGGTCGAAGCCGCCGCGGTCGCGAAGACCGCCACGCCCATCAGGCTCGCGACCCAGTTGTCGGTGAAGCTGCCACCGTGGTCGAGCCCGGCGGCGAGCGCGACGATGATCACCGCGACCCCACCGACGGACGCCCCGGCCAGCGACAGCGCCCACCTGCCCGCCCGCGTCTCCGGCAGCCAGTGGATGCCGTGATGCGTCTTCATCGGTGTCGTGCTCATCGGGGATCACCTCCACGAGGGCCTGCTCGACCTTCGGGCACGCGCCCTCTACCTCGACCGTAGGTCCCGCGTCACCCGGCGCAAGAGGCGAAGGTCCGACGTGCGGGAACCGCTGTTTGTGTCGGACCCTCCGGCTTGACTCGGACCATGATCTCGGAGCCGGCGGACCTCGACGCTCGTGGCGTGTTGTCCGCGGTCGAGGAGCTGGTCCTCGAGCAGCGGCAGCGTGAGGTCGACGAGCTGCGGCTGGCCCTGCAGTGGGCGGCGCTGCATGCCGACGACCCCCGGGTCCCGGGCGTGCCCGTGGTGCCCGGGGACGACCACCTGCTCCGGATCGGCGGCCAGGGCACCCCGACGGTCCGCGAGCTGTGCTGGGCCGAGCTGGCCATCGCCCGCCGCGCCGGGATGGTCGCCACCGGTCGCCTCGGCGCCGACGCCCTGGACCTGGCCTACCGGCTCCCGCTGCTGTGGGAAGCCGTCCAGGACCTCACCCTCCCGGTCTGGGTTGCCCGCAAGGTCGCCTCGATGTCGCGCCAGCTCACCGCCGCGCAAGCCGGACTGGTCGACGCCGCCGTGGCCGCCGCCGTCGATGAGTCACCGGCACGGATCCTGGCCATCGCCGAGGCCAAGGTCATCGAGGCCGACCTCGACGCCCACGCCGCCCGGGTCGCCGCCGACGCCGCCCGGGTCGGGGTCCGGCTCTCCACCCCCAAGCCCGGCGACACGGTCGACCCGGTCGACGGGGAGCCCGGCACCCGCCGGCTCACCCTGAAGCTGCCCGCCGGCACCGCGGTCGACCTCGACGCCACCATCACCGAGATCGCCGACGCCCTCTTCGACCAGACCATCACCGCGACCGGGGACTGCACCCTGACCCGCGGCCAGCTCCAGACCCAGGCCGTGGAGCTGCTCACCAACCCCCACGCCGCCGCCGCGTTCCTCGACGAGCTGCAGAACCCATCCCCGACCGACCCCGACGACCCGCAGGACGCCCCGGCCGCGGCGAAGAAACCGAAGAAGCGTCCGGCCACGATCTACCTCCACCTCACCGACACCGTCCTGACCGGCCAGCACCCCGGCGTCGCCCGGGTCGAAGGCCTCGGCCCGATGCTGCTCGACCAGCTCGCCGAGCTGCTCCAGCACCGCGACATCACCCTGCAACCGGTCATCGACCTCAACACCGGGCACTCCGTCAACGGCTACGAGCACCCCACCCTGGTCAAGCACCGCAACCTGCTCCGCATGCTCGGCGACGTCTTCCCCCACTCCACCAACACCGGCTACCGGCACCTGGACCACGACCACGCGACGCCCTACGTCCGGGGCGGACCACCCGGGCAGACCGGCGACCACAACGACGCACCGCTGACCAGGCGACACCACCGCGCCAAGACCCACGCCGGCTACCAGCTCCGCCAGCTCGGCCTCGGCACCTACCGCTGGATCACCCCCCACGGCCTCGGCCGCCTCGTCACCCCCACCGGCACGAGACGCTTCGACCCCTCCACGCACGCGACGGCACCAGCATCGGCGAGCTCTACTACGCCGACCGCGCCCGACGCGGCGTCACTCCCAGCTAGGGCCCACGCCTCCGACGGCGTCCACGAGTCGCCGACCGACGTACGCAGCGTTGGCGCGGTGGACGTCCGCCGGCACGAGCGGGAGGTTCTCCTCCCAGTCGAGCAGTGGTGAGCCGCGCAGCTGGAGGACGCGGCGCGGACGGCCGAGGAACATCAGGTGGAGGTGTGCGCCGCCGTCACCGAAGCGCAGGAGCTGGGCCCGCGCGACGCTCGGCAGGTCCTCGAGCGCGGCGGCGACCTCGACAACCAGCCTGCCCATCTCCCCCGCCAGCTCGGCGGGCACCGTGGCGAGGTCGCAGTGCGTCAGGGGCTCGAGGATGAGGTACGCCGGCACCCGGGTCTCCCGCGCGACCACCAGCCGCCAACGCTCGTTGCGCCAGGCGATGCCGGCGACCGGGAGCTGGGCGTCCGGGTCGGTGCACCAGCAGTCCTCGGCGCTCTCCCCCCTCCTCGGCGGCTCCGCATCGCCGAGCGGCTGCAGCGGCTTGATCCGCAGCGAGTCGATCTCGTAGGGGTAGATGTCCCATCCAGGCATCTCCTCGACCGCGACGGCGAGCCGCCCGTCTTCGCCGGTCGCAGCCGCGAGCCGGGCGTAGTACTCCTCAGGGGTCTCCAGCGCCATGCACACCATCCTGCCTTCGGCCGCCGCCGTCACCCCGTGGCGCGAGCCGTGGGCCGCGCGAACCAGATCGTCCGGTGCGTCCACTGACCGGGGCCGGTCCGCCGACCCGAGCACACGATGATCGCCACCCGCGGCGGGCCGTCGGCGTCGTAGTAGGGCGGGTAGCCGTCGGCGGCGCGCACCTCGATCCGCTGGGTGACCCGGTAGCAGAGCGTGCGCCCCTCGCCGCTGAGCACCACGCGGTCGCCGAGGTCCAGGCCGTCGAGGAGGGCGTTGCCGAGCGCGCTGCCGTCGGGCCAGGTGTGGGTGTTGAGCAGCACGTTGCCCCGCCGCTCCCCCGGCTCGATCCCACCGAGGTCCCACGCGAACCGGGTCTTCTCGCTCAGCGGCAGCACCCCGGTCACCCCGCGGTCGTCGCGCGGAACGGCGACGACGTCGGCGCCGGGTACGACGCCCGGCACGCTGATCCGGGTCGGCACGAACGGCCGCGCGGCCGGGGTCGCGCACCGCCCGGTCGGCCTGAGGACGGTGCCCTGCTCGGTCGACGCCGGTGCCGACGGGTCCGCGGTCGCGCGTCGCGGGGGCGGGTCGTCGTCCGACCGGCCGAGCAGCAGGGCGACGAGGGCCGCGAGGACCACCAGCGTGACCACGAGGCCTGCGGCTGCTCGGGCGCGCGTGCTCATCGGACGAAGATGCAGAACGGGTGACCGGAGGGGTCGGCGAGGACGTAGAGCGGCTCCGACTCGTCGTCGGTGCGGTCGAGCAGGAGGTCGGCGCCGAGCTCCTCCGCCCGGGCCCGGTTGCGCTCCAGCTCCTCCCGCGAGGAGACCGTGAAGTCCAGGTGCATCTGCATGGGGACGTCGTGGTCCGGCCAGGTCGTCGGCTCCAACCGGTCGACGTGCTGGAAGGCCAACGTGCGCCGGCCGTCGGCGTCCAGGAGCACCAGCCAGTCGGCGTGGTCCGCAGCGGGATCGACCGGCGGCTCGTCCCCGGGCCGGTAGCGGTAGCCGCACAGCCGGCGGTAGAACTCCGCCAGCCCACGGCAGTCGGTCGTGTCGATCGCCGTGTGCAGCAGCGAGGGGTGCTCCGCCATGGCCACACGATCGGCGCTGTCGGTGCCGTGCGCAAGACTGTCGAGGTGTCCGAGCTCGTTGCCCCCGACGACCCGCTGGGCCGGTTCAGCGAACCGACCCGGGCGTGGTTCCGGGCTGCGTTCGCGGAGCCTACGGCTGCCCAGGCCGGGGCGTGGGCGGCGATCGGCGCGGGACGGCACAGCCTGGTCGTCGCCCCGACGGGCTCGGGCAAGACGCTGAGCGCGTTCCTGGCGGCGATCGACCGGCTGCTCACCACGCCCCCGCCCGAGGACCGCAAGCAGCGCACCCGGGTCCTCTACGTCTCGCCGCTCAAGGCGCTGGCGGTCGACGTCGAGCGCAACCTGCGCGCGCCGCTCACCGGCATCCGGCAGACGGCCGACCGGCTCGGCGAGCGCGCGCTCCCCGAGGTGGCCGTCGGCATCCGGTCCGGCGACACCACACCGGCCGACCGCCGCAGGCTCCAGACCCGCGCGCCCGACATCCTCATCACCACCCCCGAGTCGCTGTTCCTGATGCTGACCAGCCAGGCCCGCGAGACCCTGCGCAACGTCGACACGGTGATCCTCGACGAGGTGCACGCGGTCGCGGGCACCAAGCGCGGGGCCCACCTCGCGCTCAGCCTCGAGCGCCTCGACGCCCTGCTCCCCCGCCCCGCGCAGCGGATCGGCCTATCGGCGACCGTGCGGCCCACCGAGGAGGTCGCCCGGTTCCTCGGCGGCGCGGCGCCGGTCGAGATCGTGGCGCCTCCCGCCCACAAGGAGTGGGACCTCACGGTGGTGGTGCCGGTCGAGGACATGACCGAGCCAGACGCCGGCCAAGCCGACCTGCCGGAGGTCGAGGAGTACGACGAGCTCGGCGAATCGGCCAACCGCCGCGGCCAGAGCATCTGGCCGCACGTCGAGCAGCGGGTCGCGGAGCTGATCCGCAGCCACACCTCGACCATCGTGTTCACCAACGGCCGCCGCGGCGCCGAGCGGCTCACGGCGCGGCTCAACGAGATCGCCACCGGCGAGACGACGGACGGTGTCGCACCCCCTGCCGAGATCATGGCGCAGGCCGGCCTGTCCGCGGGCTCGGCACCGTTGTTGGCCCGCGCCCACCACGGCTCGGTCTCCAAGGAGCAGCGGGCCCTGGTGGAGGACGACCTCAAGTCCGGCCGCCTCCCCGCCGTGGTCGCCACCAGCAGCCTCGAGCTCGGCATCGACATGGGCGCGGTCGACCAGGTCGTCCAGATCGCCTCCCCGCCCAGCGTCGCCAGCGCCTTGCAGCGGGTCGGCCGCGCCGGCCACCAGGTCGGCGAGACCTCCAAGGGCGTGTTCTTCCCCCAGCACCGGGGCGACCTCGTCCCCGCGGCCGTCTCGGTCGCCCGGATGCGCACCGGCGGCATCGAGGCGCTCCGGATCCCGGCCAACCCGCTCGACGTGCTCGCGCAGCAGGTGGTCGCGGCGTCCGCGCTCGACGAGTGGGACGTCGACGAGCTGTTCGACCTCGTGCGCCGCGCGGCTCCCTACGCCCAGCTCCCCCGCTCGGCCTTCGACGCCGTGCTCGACCTGCTGGCCGGGCGCTACCCGAGCGACGAGTTCGCCGAGCTGCGGCCGCGGCTGACCTGGGACCGGGTCACCGGCCGGATCGCCGGCCGCCCCGGCGCCCAGCGGCTGGCGGTGACGAGCGGAGGGACGATCCCCGACCGAGGGCTCTACGGCGTCTTCCTGGTCGGCGAGGGCACCGGCCGCCGGGTCGGCGAGCTCGACGAGGAGATGGTCTACGAGTCCCGGGTCGGCGACGTCTTCGCCCTCGGCGCCACCAGCTGGCGGATCGAGGACATCACCCACGACCGGGTCATCGTCTCCCCCGCACCCGGCATCCCGGGGCGGCTGCCGTTCTGGAAGGGCGACACGGTCGGCCGTCCGGCGGAGCTGGGAGCGGCGATCGGCGCGTTCACCCGGGAGCTGGGCGCCCTTCCCGACGCCCAGGCCCGCGACCGCGCCCACGCCGAGGGCCTCGACGACTACGCCGCGGGCAACCTCGTCACCTACCTCCGCGAGCAGGCCGACGCGACCCGGATCCTGCCCACCGACCAGACCCTGCTGCTCGAGCGGTTCGGCGACGAGCTCGGCGACTGGCGGCTGGTGCTGCACTCCCCCTACGGCAACGCCGTGCACGCCCCGTGGGCGCTGGCCATCAACGCCCGTCTGCGCGAGCGCACCGGCATCGACGGGCAGGCCATGGCGTCCGACGACGGGATCGTGATCCGCGTCCCCGACACCGACGCCGAGCCCCCGAGCGCCGACCTGGTCGTCTTCGAGCCCGACGAGATCGAGGAGATCGTCACCCGGGAGGTCGGCGGCTCGGCCCTCTTCGCCGCCCGGTTCCGGGAGTGCGCCGCGCGGGCGCTGCTCCTGCCGCGGCGCGACCCCGGGCGCCGCTCGCCGCTCTGGCAGCAGCGGCAGCGGGCCGCCGCCCTGCTCGAGGTCGCCGCGCGCTACCCGTCCTTCCCGATCCTGCTCGAGACCGTCCGCGAGTGCCTCAACGACGTCTACGACCTGCCGGCCCTCACCGACCTGCTCCGCCGCATCGAGCGCCGCGAGGTGAGCGTCACCGACGTGGCGACGCAGCAGCCGTCGCCCTTCGCGCGCACCCTGCTCTTCGGCTACGTCGCCCAGTTCGTCTACGAGGGCGACTCGCCCCTGGCCGAGCGCCGCGCGGCCGCGCTCACCCTCGACCAGGGTCTGCTCGCCGAGCTGCTCGGTCGCGCGGAGCTGCGCGAGCTGCTCGACCCCGACGTGCTCGCCGAGGTCGAGGCCGAGCTCCAGCGGACCGTCGCCGACCGGCGGGCCCGCGACGCCGAGGCCCTGGTCGACCTGCTCCGGCTGCTCGGCCCCCTGACCCGGGCGGAGATCGCCGAGCGCAGCGTCGAGGGCGCCGACGTCGACGGCTGGCTGGCGGCGCTGGACCGCCGGGTCGTCCCCGTCCGGATGGCGTACGGCGACGCGCACGCCGTCGTCGAGGACGTCGCCCGCCTCCGGGACGGTCTCGGGGTCCCGGTGCCGCCCGGCACGCCGGCCACGTTCCTCGAGCCCGTCGCCGACCCGCTCGCCGACCTGGTCGGCCGCTACGCGCGGACCCACGGGCCGTTCACCGTGACCGACGTGGCCACCCGGCTCGGGCTCGGCACTGCGGTCGTTCGGCACACGCTCCAGCGGCTGGAGGGCCAGGGTCGCGTGCTGACCGGCGAGTTCCGCCCGACCGGCGCCGGTGAGGAGTGGTGCGACGCCGAGGTCCTCCGGCGGCTGCGCCGGCGCTCGCTCGCGCGACTGCGGCACGAGATCGAGCCGGTCGAGCCCGCCGCCCTCGCCCGCTTCGCGGTCGCCTGGCACGGCATCGGCCCGTTGGACCAGTCCGGTGGTCGAGTAGCCGGCGCGAGGAACGAGCGTCGGCGTATCGAGACCCGCGGCGTCGACGGCGTCGTCCGTGCGGTCGAGCAGCTCGCCGGTGCCCCCGTGCCCGCCTCGGCCCTGGAGTCACTCGTGCTTCCCGCGCGGGTGCGCGACTACGAGCCGGCCTACCTCGACGAGCTCACCGCGACGGGCGAGGTGGTGTGGGCGGGGCACGGCCCGTTGCCCGGCACCGACGGATGGGTCTCGCTCCACCTGGCCGACCAGGCACCGCTGACCCTGCCCGAGCCCGGCGACGACGCTCCCGACGAGCTGCAGCGCCGCGTGCTCGAGGTGCTCGAGCCCGGGGGCGCGTGGTTCTTCCGTCAGCTCAGCGACGCGGTGGGGTCGAAGGACGACGCCGCGCTCAGCGCGGCGCTCTGGGGCCTGGTGTGGAGCGGCCGGGTCGCAGGCGACACCCTCGCCCCGCTGCGCGCGCTGACCAACGCCGGTCGTCCGGCCCACCGCAGTCGCCGGGCGGCGCCCCGGCCGGGCCGGGTGGCGCGGACCGGCCCGCCCGAGACCGCCGGCCGGTGGTCGCTGCTCCCCGAGGTCGAGACCGACGCGACCCGGCGCGCGCACGCCACGGCGGAGCGGCTCCTCGACCGGCACGGCGTCGTCACCCGCGGCGCAGTCACCAGCGAGCGGGTCCCCGGTGGTTTCGCCGCCGTCTACCGCGTCCTGTCCCGCTTCGAGGAGTCCGGCCGCTGCCGCCGCGGCTACTTCGTCGAGGGCCTCGGCGCCTCCCAGTTCGGCACCTCCGGAGCGGTCGACCGGCTGCGCACCTTTGCGCGCCCCGTCGACACCACCGCCACGGAGAAGCCGTCCGCCGTCGCGCTCGCCGCGACCGACCCGGCCAACCCCTACGGCGCGGCGCTGCCCTGGCCCGACACCGAGGACGGGCACCGTCCGGGCCGCAAGGCCGGCGCCCTCGTCGTGCTCGTCGAGGGCCGGCTGGTGCTCTACGTCGAGCGGGGCGGCCGCACCCTGCTGACCTGGAGCGAGGAGCCCGAGCTGCTCGGTCCCGCGGCCGAGGCGCTCTCGACCGCGGTCCGTCGAGGCACCCTGGGCCGGCTCACCGTCGAGCGCGCCGACGGCGCGCCGCTGCTCGGCAGCGGCCCGTCGCCGCTGCGCGAGGCCCTCGACGCTGCCGGGTTCGTCGCGACGCCGCGCGGCCTGAGGATCCGTGCCTGAGGGCGACGCGGTCCGGCTCACCGGCGACCGGCTCGACCGCGCTCTCGCCGGGCGGACCCTCACCCGCACCGACTTCCGCTGGCCGTCGCTGGCGACGGTCGACCTCGCCGGGGCGACCGTGCACCGCACGGCCACCCACGGCAAGCACCTGCTCACCCGGCTCGAGCACGAGGGCGCCGCGCTGACGCTGCACACCCACCTCAAGATGGAGGGCCGCTGGCGGGTGGTCGACGCCGGGCGGCGGTGGCCCGCTCCCGCCCACGACGTGCGCGTGGTCCTCGCCACGGCGCAGAAGGAGGCGGTCGGCTTCCGGCTCGGCCTGGTCGAGCTGCTGCCCACCGCCGACGAGCAGCAGGTCGTCGGCCACCTCGGACCCGACCTGCTCGGCGCCACCTGGGACGGGGCGGAGGCGGCGCAGCGGCTGACCGCCGATCCGGACCGGGTGCTCGGCGAGGCGCTCCTGGACCAGACCGTGGTCGCCGGGATGGGCACCATCTACGTCGCCGAGGCCTGCTTCGCCCACGGCGTCTCGCCCCTCGCTCCCGTCGGCACCGTCCGCGACCCCGAGCGCCTGCTGACCCGCGGCCGCCAGATGCTGCAGACCGGCGTGCGGAACAGCAGACCGGTCACGACCGGCGACCGCCGCGACCCGTTGTGGATCTACGGCCGGCACCGCCAGCCCTGCCGGAGGTGCGGCACGATCGTGCTCGCGGGGCCCGTCGGGCCGCCGGGCAAGGAGCGCACGACGTACTGGTGCCCGCGCTGCCAGCCGCTCCCTGAGAGCGCCCTGTGAGGCGTGCCGCACCGGGAACGCGCGCCGCACGGGCGACGTTGGACCAGACATGCACCGCCACTACAACGGGCTGAAGACCGCCGGGCTGTTCGGGGTCATCTTCGCCCTGCTCCTCGTCGTGGGCGGCCTGATCGCCGCCGCCACCGGCAACAGCGCGTTCATCTGGCTGTTCGCCCTGATCGGTGTCGGTACGACGGCCTACGGCTACTGGAACTCCGACAAGATCGCGCTGCGCGCCATGCGCGCCTTCCCGGTCAGCGAGGTCCAGGCGCCGGCGCTGCACCGCATCGTCCGTGAGCTCTCCGAGCGCGCGGGCCAGCCGATGCCGGGCCTCTACGTCTCCCCCACCCAGGCGCCGAACGCGTTCGCCACCGGGCGCAACCCCCAGCACGCCGCCGTGTGCTGCACCGAGGGCATCCTCGGGCTGCTCGACGAGCGCGAGCTGCGCGGGGTCCTCGGCCACGAGCTGATGCACGTCTACAACCGCGACGTGCTCACCTCGTCGGTGGCCGCCGCCATCGCGGGCGTGATCAGCTCGGTCGGCCAGTTCCTCGCCTTCACCTCGATCTTCGGCGGCGGGAGCGACGAGGACCGGCCCAACCCGCTCGCCCTGATCGCGACCGCACTGCTCGCCCCGTTCGCCGCGACGGTGATCCATCTCGCGATCAGCCGCACCCGGGAGTACGACGCCGACGAGGACGGCGCCCGGCTCACCGGCGACCCGCTCGCGCTCGCCTCGGCGCTGCGCAAGCTCGAGGGCGGCACCCGCCGGGCACCGCTGGCGCCGACCCCGCAGCTGCAGAACGCGAGCCACCTGATGATCGCGAACCCGTTCCGGGCCGAGGACGTGTCGCGGCTCTTCTCGACCCACCCGCCGATGGCGGACCGGATCGCTCGCCTGGAGGCGATGGCCAGCCGGCGGTGAGGGTTCAGCCGCTGCGCCGCACGACGGCCGTCAGCGCGGAGGTCCGGGCCACCTTCCGGTAGGCGGGCTTGGAGCCGGTCACCTTCACCTTCAACCGGTGGCCGAGGTCGGCCCGGGTCGGGGTGTACCGCGCCGACGTGGCGCCCGCGATCGCGTCGACGTCCCCGCTCCTCGACACGCGGAACCAGCGGTAGGCCAGCGAGACCGGCGCAGGCGCCCACGCGCCCGGATCGGCACGCAGCCGGTCCCCCACGACCGCCGTGCCCGAGATGACCGGCCTCGGCGTCGACGTGAGGGTCCCGAGGGGGGTCACTGCCGCACTGAGCTCCGAGGGGAGGCTCGCTCCGACGGAGTTCACCGCGACGACCGAGAAGCGATAGGGCGTGCCGTTCTCCAGCCCGCTCACCACCGCCCGCGTGGCACCGCTCGTCGAGACGGAGGCACCGCCCGGGCTGGCGACCACGGTGTAGCCGTCGACCGGCGCGCCCCCGTCGCTGGCCGGCGCCGTCCAGGTGACCTCGGCCTCGGCGTCTCCGGCCACGGCGTGCACGGCGGTCGGGGCGTCGGGCACCGTCACCGGCGGTCCCTCGTCGACCCTGATCGTCACGGTCACCTCGTTGGCGTCGCCGAAGGCGGCGCTGACCGCCGCATAGGTGAACGTGTCGGTGCCCACGTAGCCGGCCTCAGGCACGTAGACGAACGAGCCGTCGGTCTCCAGCGTCAGCGTTCCGTGGTCCGGCAGGGTGCGCGGCGTTGCCGCGAGCACGTCGGCCGATCCCGCGCGGAGGTCGTTCCCGAGCACACCGGGGGCGGCGACCGTCAGGGTGCTCCCCGGGAGGGTCGAGTAGGTGTTGGCCAGCGTGCCCACCGGCGCGTAGAGGTAGACGGCCCCGCCCTGCCAGTCGCTCCGCGGCGAGACGTCGTCACCGCTGGCGATCACCGGTCCCCGAGCGTCCACGAGGTCGTCGCTGACCGCGACCGGCGCGCCGAAGGAGTCGTTGAGCGTCGTGTCGCTGTAGTCGAGGCGACCCGACTCGCTCATCGCGCCCAGCGGCCAGTCGCCGCCGGGCCTCACGAAGGCGTACGCCGCTCGGACGGTGTACCGGGAGACGAAGGCCTTGGTGCCGGCACCGTTGAGGGCCACGTCCACGCCGAAGTGAGAGGCGCCGACCGCGTCCGAGGCGTACAGCGTCGACCGCAGCGTGAAGGACGAGGATCCGTCGGAGGAGTACACGTAGGCCGCGCCCTGGGTGCCGGAAGGGACCGGACCCACCGACGGTGCGCTGTCGGCTCCGACCAGGAGGGTGTGCCCGTCGGCCGATGCCGCGACCGCCTCGCCGAAGTAGGTCTGGGTGAGGCCGTCGGGCTCCTCGATCGTCTGCGCGGGGGCTGCGCCCCAGGTCGCCGATCCCACCGACCTGCGGAAGACGGTCACGGTCCCGGGCAGGAACGATCCGCCGCTCGTCCGCTGGCCGTACCCCGCGAAGAGGAGGTCGGAGGTTCCGTCCGTCGCGAGAGCCAGCGCCGGGCGCGCCGCAGCGGGCGCCGCCACATCGAGCCGTTCGCCGGGGACCCACGCCGAGCCGTCGAAGTCGTAGACGTCGACGCCGGGTGGGTTGACGGCACCGCGGGTGTCCTGGGCACGCGAGAGGGCGAGGTGGGTGCCGTCCCTGCTGAGGGCCACGGCCTGCGCGCAGGCGTTGGTGGCGCACAGCGAGCTGAGCGGGACCTCGGGGTCGGGGGCGACCAGCTCCGGCGTGCTCCAGCCGTCGGCGGCACGGAACACCCAGGCCAGGCCGCCCTGGAACGACTTGCCGCTCCACGGTGGCGGCAGGTTCTTGCCGGTGTACATCGTCTGCGAGACGACGAGGACGGAGCCGTCTGCGCTCAGCGCCACGCCGGCGCCGAACTCTCCGCCGTCCACGGGGTTCGGGGAACGGAGGGACGCGGCGAGGTGCCACCCGCCGCCGGCCTCGCGCTGGTAGACGTACGTCGCGCCGGCGTGCGACTTCCCGCTCGCCGGGTCGTACTGCCAACGCGCCCCCACGGCGAGGATCGACCCGTCGGCGCTGAGCGCGAGCGACTGGCCGAAGGCCGGCCGGGTGCCGGTCCCGTTGGCCTGGGGCACCGCCGAGATCCGCTGGACCTCGGTGACCGTCGGGACGACGTTGCCGGACACCACGCCCGCGGCGAGGGCTTGTCCTCCCAGCGCGACGAGAGCGCAGAGCAGGGGCGGGACAACCAACCGTCGTGCGTTCACCGGAACCACGTCCCTCCAGCGATGCCCACAGCGTGGGTCGGCAGGAGGGCGTGCGCCAGTGCCGAAAGTCCCTCGTCAGAGGAGTCGACGACGCGGCCGAGGGAGCGTCAGGCGGCGGACGCCACCACGTCGGCGCCGGGGCGACGGGTCGGGATCGGCGTGGGCTCCGCGCCCGCGAGGACCTCCTCCACGGCGACCGCGTCGGCCACCTCGTGGAGCACCCGCGAGAGCGAGACGTCGAGCGCGTCGCACAGCGAGGCGAGCAGCTCGGAGGACGCTTCCTTCTGGCCGCGCTCGATCTCGGAGATGTAGCCGAGGCTCACCCGCGCGACACCCGACACCTCACGGAGGGTCATCCCGAGCTCGGAGCGTCGCTCCCGCAGCACGTCACCCAGCAGGCGGCGGAACAGCACCGGTGCGTTCATCGCGGTCGCCCTCCTCTCCCGTGTGGCTGTCGTAGGACCAACGCTACCCGAGCACTGGTTCTTCCGCGTCCGGACCTACCAGATCCTTTGCCGTCGCCACCTGGTCGGCCAGCGCCGCGACGGCGGCAGCCACCGTGTCCTCCTGCACCGACTGCCGGTCTCCGTCGAGGTCGAGGGACAGCACGCTCGTGCCGTCCGGGCCGGCCAGCCCGACGAAGACGGTGCCGACCGGCTTGTCCTCCTGGGTGTCCGGGCCGGCGACCCCCGTCGTGCTCAGGGCGTACGTCGACCCGAACAGCCGCCGTGCGCCCTCGGCCATCGCCCGTGCGCACTCCTCGGAGATCACGCCGTAGCGCTCGACGACCTCCTCGGGCACGTCGAGGACACCCCTCTTCGCCTCGGTGGCGTAGGTGACGACGCCGCCGAGGTAGACGGCCGACGACCCCGGCGCCTCGGTCAGGCGCGCCGCCAGCCGACCGCCGGTCAGCGACTCGGCGGTGGCGACGGTGGCGTCGTGGTCCTGGAGCTGGTCGACGAGTTCGGAGGCTGCACCCATGCCGACAGACTAGGGAGGCGGTGGGAGCGCTCGTCTCAGACCGATCACTTCCCCGGCCCCTTGGCGACCGGGACGGTCGGCTCCGAGAGGGAGATTCCGTCGGCGTACCCGGTCCTGGTCGCGGTGGTGCGGAAGGTGATCCGCTTGCCGACCTCTGCCTTCCCCAGCTTCAGGGACGTGCCGGTCTCACCGGCGATCGGGACACCGTCGGCCAACCACTGGTAGGTCACCGCGGCGGGCGTCGGCGAGAACGTCGCCGGCCCGCCGGTCAGCACCTTGCCGATCTTCGGCGTCCCGCTCACCGTCGAACGCGACGTCACGTCGAAGGTCCCCTTCGCCACCGCAGCCGTCGCCGGCGACACCGAGACGGCGACCTCGTAGCCGGCACCGGTTGCCGTCGTGCGGAAGGTGATCACCTTGCCGACCTCGTCCACACCCGGCTCGAACGTCGTCCCCGTTGCTCCCGCGACCGGCGTACCGTCGGCCAACCACTGGTAGGACACCGAACCCGGATCCGGCGAGAACACCGCCGGCGTCCCCGTCAACGTGTTGCCGACCTTCGGCGTACCACTCACCGCAGAGGCCGAGGTGACCTGGAAGGTCCCCTTCACCACCGCAGCCGTCGGCTCCGACGTCGCCACCCCGTCCTCGTGGCCGCTCGCGCTGGCCGTCACCCGGACGGCGATCACAGCACCGATGTCATCCGGTCCGACCAGGTAGGTGTCGTCGGTCGCGCCCGCGACCTCCGTGCCGTCGACGAGCCACTGGTAGGCAACGGCACCGGGGGTGGGAGTCCACGTCCCCGGGTCGGCCGTCAGGGTGCTCCCGACCGCGGCGGTGCCGCTCACCGTCGGGGGCGTGGCGTTGACGACCAGCGGCAGAGCGACCGTCGCCGGCACGCGCACCGTAGAGCCGGTGGTGGCCCCGACGAGGGTGATCGGCCCCCTGGAGACATCGGCCGGCAGCGTGAGGTCGATGCTCGCGGCGCCCGCGTTGTCGTACGGCGTGGCATTGCCGCCGTTGACGACCGGGAAGGTCCCGACGAGCCGGCTCCCCACCCAGACCGTCAGCTCGGCGTCCTGCAGGTCACCGGGGGCCGTCATCGCCCAGGAGGCGACGTCGAAGGTCAGCTGGTCGCCCGGCTGGTAGGTGCTCGGAGCGGCGTCGGGGAAGGTCACCTCCACGGCCCGCTGCGCATAGTCGACGGCCAGCGGGGCGTCGGCGGGCGCCTTCGCCGCGAGGTAGTCCACCATCGCCTGCAGGTCGATCTGGCCGGTGTCGACCTTGTCCCGACCCTTGGCGAGCTCCCAGAAGTTGTCCCCGCCGGAGCCCAGGAACGAGTTCACCGTGACCGAGTACGTCGCCGCGGGGTCGATCGGCTGCCCGTCGAGCCACATCCCCGTCACCTCGCCCTCGAAGGTCTCCACCGGCGCGGAGTTCGGCGCGGAGACCGTGACGGGCACCTCTTCGTAGGTGTAGGTGAACCCCTTCGAGACACCGAGCCGCAGGAACGGGCGCGACGGCACCCCGCCCTGCGCGTTGCGCTGCCACTGCTCCTCGAGCACCGTCTCGATCTGGGCGCCGGTCAGGTTCATGTTCACGAGCGTGTTGGCGAAGGGCTGCACGTCCGCGGCCTGGCGGTAGGTCACGTCGTTGCCGCTGCCGTTGGCGGTGCCGACCATGTCGGCACGCAGCCCGCCCGGGTTCATGAACGCGATGTCGGCGTGCACGCTGACCCCGTCACGGCTGGTCGCCCACCGCTGCGCCTCGGCGACCAGGTTGCCGAGGGTGGACTCCCCGCCCCGGTTCTCCGTCGAGCCGTCTGCCCGGTAGGCCCGCTTGAACGGTCCACCCACCTTGCCGAGCACCTGGGCGCCCGCGGTGTTCGCGAACGCGACCGCGTCGTCGACGATGGCCTGCACCGTGGGGTCGGGCGCGTAGCCCACGCCGGCGGTGGCGATGATGTCCTGGCTCACGCCGACCAGCTGGTCGGTCTGCTCGTCGAGGTGGAACACGAGCTTGTTGAGGTTGGTCCCGTACTGCCCGGCGGACACCACGGGCCGGCGGGTCACCGCACGTCCCTCGCTCTGCCACGCGGCGACCGGGAACCGGCAGTTGTAGGCCAGGTGGGTGTGGCCGGAGATGATCGCGTCGACGTCCGGCGAGGTCTCCTGCGCGATCTCGCCGAACACGGTCGACGGGTCGGTGAACGTCGGCGACGTGCAGTCCGTCGTCGTCGCGCCCTCGTGCACGAGGAGCACCACGATGTCGGCGCCGTCGCTCTTGAGCTGCGCGGCCGCGGAGTTGGTCGCGTCGACGATGTCGGTGACCGTGACCCCGTCCATCCCGGCGGGGTTCACCAGGCCGGGGAGGTCCTCGGTCACTGCACCCACGAAGCCGACCGTCGTGCCGCCGATGTCCTTCGTCCAGGTCTCGGCGAGCTCGTCGCGTCCCGCAGGCTCGTCGACGTTGGCAGCCAGGTAGGTCCAGTCCGCCCGGTCCTGCACCCGCCCGACGAGGTCCTCGTAACCGCGGTCGAACTCGTGGTTGCCGACCGCGGAGACCTCGAGCCCCATCGCGTTGAGGGCGTCGATGGTGGGCTCGTCGTCCTGGATGAAGGACTCGAACGTCGACGCGCCGATCAGGTCACCCGCGGCGACGAACACGGTGTCGGGGTTCTCCGCACGGAGCTCGTTGATCGCCGTCGCGAACGGCGCGGCACCCGCTGCGTTGCCCGCGTCGGGCAGCAGCCGGCCGTGGAAGTCGTTGGTGCCGACCACCTGGATGTCGCGGTAGCTCGTCGGCGTGAAGTCGGGCAGGTCGACGCCGATCACCTCGGGGTTGTGGTCCGAGGTCCCGAACGGGAGGTTCGGCTGCCAGAAGCTGGTGACGTTGTAGTTGTAGCGGCTGTACATGTAGGAGGCCGCCTCGTTGGCGTTGATCTCCCAGATGTCGGCGCCGGTCACCATGCTCATCGCGGCAGCGTTGGCGAACACGTGGTCCAGGGAGCCGGAGAGACCGTCGTAGGAGTAGGACTCCTCCCCCGGCGTGTCCGACTCGACCTGGTGGTAGCCACCGTTCTCGATGACCTGGACGGGCTCCTCGCCCGAGTAGGAGTTGAAGTCACCGGCCAGGAACACGGCCTCGACGTCGCGGGACGCGGCGAAGTCGTCGGCGAACTGCAGCAACCGTGCGGCCTGGCGCTTGCGGTCGCCGTTGAAGGCGCCGACCTCACCGTCGGCGGCGTTGTCGCCCGTGGCGGGCGGAGCGCCCGGGGCGCTGTTGTCGCCCTTGGACTTGAAGTGGTTGACGACGACGGCGAAGGCGTCGCTGTCCGGGGCGCCCACGGCCTTGAACGCCTGCGCGAGAGGCTCCCGGGCGTTGGCGAACTCGGTGGTGCCGAACAGGATGTCCGACTTGCCGACCGGGACCACCGTCTCGGTCTTGTAGATGAAGGCCGGGCGGATGACGTCCTGCTCGGCGATCGCGGAGGCGGTCACCGCCTCGCCAGGGCTCCTGACGTAGGCCCACGTGCCGGCGCCCGCCTGCGCGTTGAGGAGCGCGACGAGGTGCGCCACGGCCTCGTCGCGGTTGGTCTCGCCGGGGAGCTTGATGGAGTTCTCCATCTCCTCCAGCCCGATGATGTCGGCCCCCAACGTGTTGACCGTGTGCACCAGCTTGGCCTCCTGGCGCTGCAGGCTGGCGGTCGTGGCTGCGCCGCGCGGGCCGTTGCCGGCGTTGACCCCGTCGGTCACCACGCCGCAGGTGTTGTTGGAGATCCGGTTGCTCTGGCGGTCGGTGTAGTAGCTGCACCGGGTGTCGAGCGGCGGGTTCTGCTGCGGGCCGGCGGCCACGTAGGCCTCACCGGTGGTGTCGAAGTAGTTGAGCACGTTGAAGGTCGCGATCCGGATGTCGCCGCCGACCTCCTGCGGAGCCAGGTCGCTCGTGCGCGTGTCCTCGAAGGTCGCGACGCTGGCCCCGTTCGTGGTCACCTGCGACCGGGGCTGGAACTTCCACAGGTTGTTGCGGTACTCGAGGATCACGGGCTGGTGGAACGTCACGGCCGCGCCGACGCGAGGCGGAGCCGCGATCGCGTTGCCGTCGGACCCGGTGAGCCAGGGCACGGGGATGGCCTTGGTGGTCTGGTTCTGGAGGAAGTTGGTCGTCGCGGCGTCGTCGAGGACCACGGACCGCGCGGCATTGTCGTCCCGGATGGCCTGCACAGCGGCAGCGTCGGTCGCGTCGGCGAACTCGGTGGGCTGGCGCAGCGGGGACGTCCCGGCGGCAAGGCCGATCTCGGCGTACTGGTTGGTGCTGTAGGCGTCGGTGACCGTGAAGTCACCGGTCGGCGCCAGCAGCATGCCCTCCTGCGCCTCGCGCTCCGCAGCGGTGGCCGGATAGCCGATCTGCCGCGGCGTCACCGGCGCGAGCGGGCTGCTCAGCTCGACCACTCCGCCGGCCGCTGGGGTGATCTCGGTGGTGCCGGAGAACTCGCTGACCGCACCGGTGACGCGGACCGAGTCGCCGATCTGGACGCCGGTCGGGATGTTGACCGCGCCCGCACCTCCGTAGACGAAGATGGCGTCGGAGGCGCCCTCGGTCGCGTCGGTCGTGCCGCCGGTGCCGGCCGTCTGCACGTACATCCCGTTGAACCCACCGGTGCGGTAGAGCGCCGTCACGACGCCCTGGACCGCCCTGGTCTGCCCGACCATCGGGGAGTCGGCACCGGTGCCCTGCACCTCGGCGATCGACGTGACCGGCACCGACGCCTGCACCGTGACGTCGAACTGGGTCGACGCGGTCGCGCCGGCGCCGTCGGTGACGGTGGCGGTCACGGTCGTCGTGCCGACCGCAGTGGGGGTGCCCTCGATCCGGTTGCCGTTCAGGGCGAGGCCGGCCGGAAGCGTGGTCGTCGCCCACGAGTAGGGCGCCGTGCCGCCGCTGGCGGTCAGCTGGATCGGCGCCATCGCGGCGTCGACGTCGGTGGTCACGTCCCCGGGATCGGTCGCGGACAGGGCGGCCGCGGGCGCAGCGGTCGGCGTCGGCGTCGCCGGGGCAGCGAAGTCGGTGGCGTTGTTGTCGCTGTCGGCGCCGGTCTTGCGCTGCACCGAGGTGGCGCTGGTGAGCGCCGTGCCGGTGGGGGCCGTCTCCGAGGAGGTCGCGGTGCCGTAGCCGACGAAGTCCACGACGTTGGGGGCCGACTGCATGCTCGTCCCCGTCGCCGTGACCGGCGCCGTTCCCTGGACCAGGATCACCTGGCCGCTGCCGGCCGCCATGTTCAACGTCGTGCTGGTCGCGGTGAAGTCGGGGGTCACCGGCAGCGCCGGCCCGTAGGAGCCGGCGCTGACCTGGACCAGGTAGTGGGTGTGCGCCGGGACGTCCGCGGACGGCAGCGCGAGGGCCGTCGGGGTCCCGGTGGAGAAGGTGCTGGACCGGTACTGCAGCGAGAGCCCTGCGGTCGAGACCGTGCTGCTCGTCGGGTTGTAGAGCTCGACGAAGTCCGCCTTGGAGTACGGCGATCCGCTGGTCGCTCCACCCCCGCCGTAGATCTCGTTGATCACCAGGCCGGCGCTGGTGGCCTGGGCGGGTGCCGGGGTCAGGGACAGGCCGGCTGCGGCGAGCGCGGCGGTCAGGATTCCGAGGAGGTGCTGGGACGGCTTGCGCATGGCGACAGAGAGCTCCGAGGGTCGCTGGTGGATGCCGCCGGAGGTGCTGTCCGTGCGGGTGGGCCCGACCCTATGTCGACTTCCGGGCCTGTTCGCAGCAGTTCCGGAAAATGTTCCCGCGGTTCGATAACAATTCGCCGGCCCGGGCCGATGAGAAGGTTTTCGCCACGGCGACGGCGGGTCCCGGCGCTCGCGCCGTGGAGGGCGTTCCCGCGTCAGGCGACGGGCGCGTCCCGCAGCTCGTGGCGCTGCTTCCAGACCGCGCGGAAGAACTCGTAGCCCGAGGTGATGGTCAGCACCACGGCGATGCCGAGGATGCCGAGCGCCACGACGTAGGTGATCTCGCCGGCGAGGTCGAGCGACCCGTCGACCTCGAGCAGCGGCAGCGTGAGCAGGCCCAGGCCGGCGCCCTGGGCGGTGGTCTTGACCTTCCCGCTCTGCGCCGCGGGGATCACCACCCGCTTGAGGATCGAGAGCCGCAGGAGGGTGACGGTCCACTCCCGGACCAGGACCACCGCGGTCACCGCCCACATCCACCAGGTGTCGATGATGATCGCCAGGCCGATGAACGCCATGCCGGTGATCGCCTTGTCGGCGATCGGGTCGGCGATCTTGCCGAAGTCGGTGATCAGGTTGCGCTTGCGGGCGATGTCGCCGTCGATCTTGTCGGTGACCATCGCCACCGCGAAGATGCCCCAGGCGACGCAGCGCCACAGGACGGAGTCGCCGCCGTCCACGAGCAGCGCCCAGCCGTAGAACGGGACGAGCACGATGCGCAGCGTGGTGAGCGCGTTGGGGACGTTCCAGTTGCTGACGGTCTGCGTCTCGGTCACTGCGTTCCTCTCGCCACGAGGTCGACACCCTCGCTGTCCACGACGACCGCGGTCACCAGGTCGCCGATCCGCACGCCGGCGGCGTCGGTGAGCCGGGTCGTGCCGTCGACCTCGGGCCCCTGGTGGGCGGCGCGCCCGACCGGCAGCCCGTCGTCGTCGATCTCCTCGACGAGCACCTCGATGGTGCTGCCGATCCGCTCCTCGGCGCGGTCGGCGGTGAGGCCGTCGACCAGGTCGGTCAGGTGCCGCACGCGCGCCGCGATCTCGTCCTCGTCGAGCTTGTCCTCGAACGACGCGGCCTCGGTGCCGTCCTCGTCGGAGTAGCCGAACACGCCGGTGACGTCGAGCCGGGCGGCGGTGAGGAAGTCGCAGAGCGTCGCGAAGTCCTCCTCGGTCTCGCCGGGGAAGCCCACGATGACGTTGGACCGCACCCCGGCCTCGGGCGCGTGCGACCGCACCTGGTCGAGGAGCCCGAGGAAGCTGTCCGGGTCGCCGAAGCGCCGCATCCGGCGCAGCACCGTGGCGCTGGCGTGCTGGAAGGACAGGTCGAAGTAGGGCGCGACGCCGGGCGTGCTCGCGATCGCCTCGACCAGGCCGGGCCGGGTCTCGGCCGGCTGGAGGTAGGACACCCGCACCCGGTCGATGCCGTCGAGGGCGGCGAGCTCGGGCAGGAGCGTCTCGAGCAGGCGGAGGTCGCCGAGGTCCTTGCCGTAGGACGTGGAGTTCTCCGAGACCAGGAACACCTCGCGAGCGCCCTCCGCCGCCAGCCACGCGGCCTCGGCGAGCACGTCGGAGGGGCGGCGGCTCACGAACGAGCCGCGGAACGCAGGGATCGCGCAGAAGGTGCACCGGCGGTCACAGCCGCTGGCGAGCTTGAGCGGCGCCCACGGCGCGTCGCTGAGCCGCTTGCGCTCCTCGGCAGCAGGGAGGGCGTCGCGGTCGACCGGGCTGATCGGGAGCAGGCGGCGCCGGTCCCGGGGCGTGTGCGGGTGCGGCCGGTCGCCGGCGACGATCGAGCGGAGCCGGGAGGCGATGTCGCCGTAGTCGTCGAACCCGAGCACCGCGTCGGCCTCGGGCAGCGAGTCGGCGAGCTCGGCGCCGTAGCGCTCGGCCATGCACCCCACCGCGACGACGGCCTTGACCCGGCTGTCCGCCCCCTCCTTCAGGTCCGCGGCCTGGAGCAGCGTGTCGATCGAGTCCTTCTTGGCCGCGTCGACGAAGCCGCACGTGTTGACGACGACGGTGTCGGCGTCCTCGGGGTCGTCGACGAGCCGGAAGCCGTCGGCGGCGAGCCGTCCGGCGAGCTCCTCGGAGTCGACGTCGTTGCGGGCGCAGCCGAGCGTCAGGAGCGCGACGGCGAGTTCGGAATCGGTCATGTCCGCCCGAGTATCCCGCGAAGGCGGCCCCGACGACGAAACCGGACCGACGTGGGCTGCCTTACGGGGCCACCAGCGTGGTGGTGGCCTCGTTGCCCGTGTCCCCCAGCGGCTCGGGGTCCTGGCCGTCGACGGAGGCCGTGACCGAGCCGTCGGACGTCCACACCCGCACGGGAGGCACGACCTTCAGGTTCGAGGTCTGCCCGAAGGCCAGGTTGCCGTCGAAGACGATGTCACCGGAGGCGTCGCGCACCACGAGCTGCGCGCCACCACCGGCCGCGGTCAGCGTCACGGCGACCGGGTCGGCCTTGCCCGCGCCGGCCTTGGGCAGGCCGCCGCTCTGGTTCAGGACCGGCGCCGGGGTGAGCTGGACCGGCCCGTCCATCACGAGCTTGGCCACCGACCACAGGAGGACGGCCGCCATGATCGCGGCGACCAGCACCGACCAGTTCCGGCCGCCGCGGGTCCCGCGGATCGACCCGCCCACGCCCGTCGCCAGCTCGGAGGCGAACACCCGGCGCGGGTCGACGGGAGCGTCGGCGTAGCGCTCGTCGTACGTCGCGACGAGGGGCCCGGAGTCGACCCCCAGCACCCGGCCGAGGGTGCGCAGGTGGCCGCGGGCGTAGAAGTCGCCGCCGCAGGGCGCGAAGTCGTCGACCTCGATCGCCTCGATCACGTGCGGGCGGACCCGGGTGCGCTCGGAGAGCTGGTCGACGGTCAGCCGCAGCCGCTCGCGCGCGGCCGCGAGCTGCGGACCGATCACCGGCTCCGGCGCGGGCTGGACCGAGACGTCGGCGAGCACGACGGTCGCCTCCTCGCCGCGCTGCAGCAGCTCGGCCTCGGGCAGGACGCGGACCTCGTCCTCGACGGGGTCGAGGCGCAGCGCGTTGGCGCCGAGGGTGTCGTGGCGCTGGCCGACGTGCTGGTCGACGTGGATGTCGAAGCGCGCGGGCAGGACCGTGGGCCGTACGGCGGCCATCTCGCCCGTGGCGATGTCGTCGCCCGTCGTCGGCGCGGGTCGGCCGGCGGTCGGGGTGACGTCCTCGTCGCGGTAGACCTCGGCGAGCGTGGGCACGTGGACGTGGTCGGGAACGTCCTGCTCGGCCTCGTCCAGCCCGGGGACGACCTCGACGACGTCTGCGCGGCCGTCGGCGAGGTCGGCCAGCACGTCGCTGAGCTCGCTCGTCGGGGCGCCGACGACCCGGGTCGCCAGGGTCAGCGGGACGATGAGCTGGTGCTCGTCGTGGCTCACCACGAGGAGGTGCCCGTCCTTGAGGAGGCCGTGCCGGGGCAGGTGCTCGAGGCACTCGACGTCGTCCCAGGCCACGCCCTGCCAGCGGGACCCGTCGCGCAGGCGAACGCCCTGCCGGTCGGCCACGAGCAGCGGCGCGCGGCTGTCGACGACGGCCGCGAGGTAGACGAGCGTGAGCACGCCGAGGACGGTGAACCCCGCCCAGTCGACGAGGTCGCCGCCCTGGAACGCCCGCACGGCGAACGCCGCGGCGAGCACGGCCGCGAGGCCGCCGACCGTGGCGGACAGGGCGAGGTTGCGCCGGACCTCGACGCTCGGGCCGGTGGTCGGCTCGGCGCTCGGCCCGGTGGTCGGTCCGTCGGCGGGTTCGGGGATCTCGTGGTCGGTGGTCTCGTCGGGCATGGTCATGCCTCCCCCTGGATCGTCGCGATCACGGAGTCGAGTTCGTCTGGCTTCACGAGCACGTCGCGTGCCTTCGAACCCTCGCTGGGTCCGACCACGCCGCGGCTCTCGAGGATGTCCATCAGCCGGCCCGCCTTGGCGAAGCCGACCCGCAGCTTGCGCTGCAGCATCGAGGTCGACCCGAACTGGGTCGAGACGATCAGCTCGATCGCCTGCACCACCAGGTCGAGGTCGTCGCCGATGTCGTCGTCGAGCACGCGGTTGCTGCTCGCCGGCGCGGTGACGTCCTCGCGGTAGGTGGGCTCGAGCTGTCCCTTGCAGTGCTTGACGACCTGGGCGATCTCCCGCTCCTCGACCCACGCTCCCTGCACCCGGATCGGCTTGGAGGAGCCCATGGGCAGGAACAGGCCGTCGCCCTGGCCGACCAGCTTCTCGGCACCCGGCTGGTCGAGGATGACCCGGCTGTCGGCGAGCGAGGACGTCGCGAACGCCAGCCGCGAGGGGACGTTCGCCTTGATCAGGCCGGTGACGACGTCGACCGACGGGCGCTGGGTCGCAAGGACCAGGTGGATGCCGGCGGCCCGGGCGAGCTGGGTGATCCGGACGACCGAGTCCTCCACGTCGCGCGGCGCGACCATCATCAGGTCGGCCAGCTCGTCGACGATCACCAGCAGGTAGGGGTACGGCGCGAGCACCCGCTCGCTCCCGGCGGGCACCTCGACCTTCCCCGCCCGCACTGCCTTGTTGAAGTCGTCGATGTGCCGGAAGCCGAAGTTGGCCAGGTCGTCGTAGCGCATGTCCATCTCGCGCACGACCCACTGCAGCGCCTCGGCGGCCTTCTTGGGATTGGTGATGATCGGCGTGATCAGGTGCGGGACGCCCTCGTAGGCGGTCAGCTCGACCCGCTTGGGGTCGACCATGATCATCCGGACCTCGTCGGGCGTGGAGCGCATCAGCACCGAGGTGATCATCGAGTTGATGAAGCTCGACTTGCCGGAGCCGGTGGCACCGGCCACGAGCAGGTGGGGCATCTTCGCGAGGTTCGCGACGACGAAGCCGCCCTCGACGTCCTTGCCGAGGCCGGCCACCATCGGGTGGTGGTTGTTGCGGGCCGCGTTGGACCGCAGCACGTCGCCCAGGGAGACGATCTCCTTGTCCACGTTGGGGATCTCGACGCCGACCGCGGACTTGCCGGGGATCGGGCTGAGGATCATCACCTCGGAGGTCGCGACGGCGTAGGCGATGTTGCGCGTGATGTTGGTGATCTTCTCGACCTTCACGCCGGTGCCGAGCTCGATCTCGTAGCGGGTCACCGTCGGGCCCCGGGTGTAGCCGGTGACCTGGGCGTCGATCGAGAACTCGTCGAGCACCGCCTGGAGCCGGGAGACCACCTCGTCGCTGGCCTTGGACCGCGCCTTGTGCGGGTCGCCGGGCTTGAGCACCGAGGCGTCCGGCAGCGAGTACACGACGTCGCCGGAGAGCTCGAGCTGCTCGACGCGCTGCGGGAGCGGGGTGTGCGGGGGCGGCTCCATCTCGCCGGTCGCGTCGTCGTCGACGGGCAGCGGGGCCGGCGCCGGCTCGTCGAGCGCGAAGTCGATCGGCTCGAGGAGCTCCATGCTCTCCTCGGGGTCGACCGGCGGCTTGCGCTTCTTGCGCCCCTTGGGCTCGGCGAGGAGCGGGGTGTCGTAGGCGGGGTCGCCGGTTCCGCCGAGCGTGTCGTCGGCGCGCATCGGGCGGGTGGCGTCGGGCTCGTCGGCCTGCGGGCGGCCGAGCAGCAGGTCGCCGAGCGCCTGCAGCTTCTCCGGCACGCGGTAGAGCGGCGTCGCGGTGATCACGAGGACGCCGAAGAACGAGAGCAGCAGCAGGATCGGCACGACGACGTACGGCGAGCGCAGCAGGTCGAGCAGGAGCGCGGACACGACGTAACCGATCGCTCCCCCACCGTCGCGCAGCACGGTGGTGTCGCCGCCGACGGGCTCGGGGCTGCCGTTGGCGATGTGCACGATGCCGAGGAGGCCGAAGGCGAAGGCCGTCCAGCCGATCACCTGCCGGCCGGCGGGGCCGTTGTGCACCGGGTCGCGCATGACCCGCCACGCCGCGAGCAGCACCAGCAGCGGGACGAACCAGCCGACCTTGCCGACCGTGCCGGAGACGGCCGCGCGGGCGAGGTCCATGACGCCGCCGGGCACCTCGAACCACACGGCGGCGGCCACGACCAGCGCGAGGGCGCACAGGAGGAGGCCGACGCCGTCGCGGCGCTGCTCGGGCTCGATGTCCCGGGCGCCGCCGACCAGGCCGCGGACGACGGCGCCGACACCGTGGGCGACCGCCAGCCAGACGGCGGTGATCCCCCGGCCGAGGCCGACGAAGGCGCGGGCGACCGGACCGGGCCCGTTGCGGACCGCCCGCGGCGCCGGGCGGCGCGCGGAGGAGCGGCCCCCCGATCCCGAGCGGCTGCGGGAGGGGGCCTTCTTCGTACTCCGGGAACGCGAGCTGGTGGTCTTCCTCGCGCGGCTCGCGGAGCTGCGGGAGGAGGACGTGGTCCGGCTGCGCGACCCCGGCGGGGAAGACGTACGGGTCGCCATGGTCGACAACCTACCCATCCACCACTTCCGCCACAGGGATCACACGAGCGTGTCTGCGAAATCGACACGCCCGGGCCTCGGGGTCTTTACCTGTGCTCCAGGTCACTCTTAGGGTGCCGGGACGGTGTGGCCGCAGCCGGTCGCACCGCCCGCAATTCGTCCACGTGAAGGGACCTCTCGGTGAAGATCGTCAATCGGGGCCGGAGCATCGCTCTCGGCCTCGCCCTCGTCGCCGCCGGCCTGGCGGCACCGCCGGCTCTCGGCGCACCCGCCGCGCCCGCGGCGAAACCCGACCCCAACCTGGTCGGCCAGATGAAGAACGACGCCTCGGGGACGGTCGCACTGCGCGCCAACCCGGCCACCGGCGAGGTCGGCTTCGCGCGCGCCACGGGCGCCCACGCGGACCTGATGCCCGGGGTCCCGGCCACCGGCAAGCAGGGTGCGGTCGCGAAGGCCACGCAGTACCTCGACCGCTACGCGCCCGCCTTCGGCGCGCGGCCGGCCGAGCTGAAGCAGGCCGACGTCGTCGCCGACGAGGCCGGCTGGTCGGTCACCTTCAGCCAGTCCTACCGGGGCATCCCGGTCTTCGGGGCCGAGCTCAAGGCGCACGTCGACGACGAGGGCGACCTGACCTCGGTCAACGGCTTCGCCGTCCCGGGGCTCTCGCTCTCCACCACGCCGACGGTCTCCGAGGGCGACGCCCGCTCGCGGGCGCTGGCCATGGTCAAGGCCCAGCCGGCGGGGTGGGAGGACGGCGGCCCGAGCGGCTACCAGCACGGCCTCACCGTGCGCTCCCTCCAGCTGGAGGTCTACCGGACGGGATCCACGCGCGGCATCGACGGGGAAGCGAGGCTGGCCTGGGTCGCGGAGGTCTGGAACAAGAGCTCGGTGCGCGAGACCGTCGTCCTCGACGCGACGACGGGCAAGTTCCTCAACCGCTGGTCGATGATGGCCGACGACCTCGACCGGACCCTGGTCGAGGCCAACGGCTCGGACGACCCGAGCACCTTCACCGAGGTCTGGCACGAGGGCGACCCGTTCCCGGGCGGTCTCGACGAGGACCAGCAGAACGAGGTCCTCGGCACCGCCGAGGCGTACTGGATGTTCAAGAACACGTTCGGCCGTGACTCCTACGACGGCGCGGGCGCGCCGATGGTCACGGTCAACAACGACGGCCGGATCGACTGCCCCAACGCCAACTGGAACGGCTCGACCACCAACTACTGCAACGGTGTCAGCAGCGACGACACCGTCGCCCACGAGTGGGCCCACGCCTACACGGAGTACACCTCCGGGCTCATCTACCAGTGGCAGCCCGGCGCGATGAACGAGGCCTACTCCGACATCTGGGGCGAGACCGTCGACATGCTCAACGGGCGGATGAACGACCCCGGTGAGACCCAGGCCAACCCGGTCGAGCGGACGCCCGGCACCTGCTCGCAGCACCAGGTGTCGCCGTACGTCATGAACGTGACGATCGACGCCCCGGCGGAGATCGCCGGCGCCTGTGACGCCGCGCCCGGCTTCGGCACCGAGCTGCCGACGGACCCGATCCACGCGACCGTCTACGTCGGCACCGACAGCGCGACCTCCGGCAGCACGACCGACGGGTGCGCCGCGCTCGACAACGCGGCGACGCTCGCGGGCAACTGGGTGTACGTCGACCGCGGCAACTGCGCGTTCCAGACGAAGGCGGACAACGCGACCGCGGCCGGCGCGGTCGGCATGATCGTCGGCAACAACACGACGGGCCTGATCAACATGTCCGGCACCGCCTCGATCTACACGCTGATGGTGAGCCAGGCCGACGGTGCCCGGATCAAGTCCGTGCCCGGTCCGGTCACGATGACGATCCAGAAGGACACCAGCAACTTCACCGACGACACCTACCGCTGGCTGTCGGGCGAGAACGACCCGGCGTTCGGCGGTGCGATCCGCGACATGTGGAACCCGAATTGCTACGGCGACCCGGGCCAGGTCTCGGACGAGGAGTACGTGTGTGACGGCAGCTCGGACAACGGCGGCGTGCACACCAACTCCGGGATCGTGAACCGCACCTACGCGATCCTCGTCGACGGCTACGACCCCGGCGGGGTCGCCGCGATCGGGCTGGACAAGGCGGCCAACCTCTTCTGGCACACGCAGACCAACTACCTGACGCCGACGTCCGGGTTCCCGGACCTGGCGGACGGGCTGGAGGCCTCGTGCGCCGACCTGAAGGGTCAGCCGATCAACAAGGTGACGCTGGGCAACCCGCAGCAGGCGGACGAGTCCGACGGGGCCGCGACCCCGGAGCTGGCGGCCCCGATCACCGACGCCGACTGCGCCGCGGTCACCGCGGCGATCGCGACGACGGAGCTGCGCAAGGACCCGGCCCAGTGCAACTTCCAGCCGCTGCTGCGGAAGGGCGAGGTCACCTGCGGCGAGGGGTTCAAGTCGGTCACGACGTGGTCGGAGGACTTCGAGAGCGGTCTCGACGGCTGGACCAAGGACGCGGAGTTCTTCGTCTACAACGGCCCCGACGCCGACCCGACCACGACCGACGACCCGTCGGCGGACTACCTCGGTGGCCACACCAGCCACCCGTGGGAGCTCACCACGGACCTCCCGGAGGTGACCGACCTTCCGGGCGGCGCGGGCCAGCACCCGCAGTCCACCGTGGCGTTCTCGGCCGACCCGACCACGGGCAGCTGCGGTTTCGACGCCGAGGACGAGTCCTCCCGCGACGGGCTGATCAGCCCCGAGCTGACGGTGCCCGCGGGCATGGAGCCCCGGCTCTCCTTCGACCACTACGTGGCGACCGAGCAGGGCTGGGACGGCGGCAACGTCAAGGTCAGCGTCAACGGCGGCGCCTTCGAGGAGGTCCCGGCCGACGCGTGGATGTTCAACGGCCCCGGCGGCACGCTGAACTCCTGGCCCGAGGGCAACACCAACCCGATGGCCGGCCAGGCGGCGTTCACGGGCACCGACGGTGGCGTGGTCACCGGCTCGTGGGGCAGCTCGGTGATCAGCCTGCACGGCCTGGGTGCCGCGTCGGGTGACACCGTGCAGTTCCGGTTCGACCTCGGTCGGGACGGCTGCAACGGCGTCCAGGGCTGGTACCTCGACGACGTCGCGGTCACCGTCTGCAAGGCGGTCGCGGCGGCGACCAAGACCAAGGTCGTCTCGGTCAAGCCGGACCCGGTCGTCAAGGGCAAGCCGTTCACCGTCAAGGTCGAGGTGACCTCCGACGCCGGCACCCCGGACGGCAAGGTCGTGCTCACGGCGGGCGACAGGAAGCTCGGGTCCGACACCTTGAACGGCAAGGGCATGGCGACCATCACGGTCACCAAGTCGCTGTCGGTCGGCAAGCACGAGCTGGTCGCGACCTACACCGGCAACGGTGACTTCAAGACCAGCAAGGACCGCTTCACGGTCAAGGTCGTGAGGTAGCACGAGACGAGTGAAGGGGCCCCGCCGGAGCGATCCGGCGGGGCCCTTCCCGTTGGTCGTGGTGGTGGCGCGGGGCTCTCGGTCCCTCAGGCCTCGACGACGACCGGGATGATCATCGGGCGGGCCCGGTGGGTGTTGCTGACCCAGCGGCCGATGGTGCGCCGTACGGTCTGCTGGAGCTGGTAGGCGTCGGTGTTGCCCTCCGCGATCGCGCGGTCGAGCGCGTCGATGATCGGCTGCTTGACGTCGTCGAACGAGGAGTCGTCCCAGGCGTGGCCGCGGGCGTGGATCTCCGGTCCGGCCGAGACCTTGCCGCTCACCGAGTCGACGACCACGATCACCGAGATGAAGCCCTCCTCGCCGAGGATCCGGCGGTCCTTGAGCTCGGACTCGGTGACGTCGCCGACCGACTGGCCGTCGACGAAGACGTAGCCGCAGTCGACCTTGCCGACGATCGAGGCGGTGCCGTCGACCAGGTCCACGACCACGCCGTCCTCGGCGATGACGACGTTGTCGACGCCGGTCTCCCGGGCCAGGTCCCCGTTGGCCAGCATGTGCCGGATCTCGCCGTGCACCGGCATCACGTTGCGCGGCTTGACGATGTTGTAGCAGTAGAGGAGCTCGCCGGCGCTGGCGTGGCCGCTGACGTGCACCAACGCGTTGCCCTTGTGGACGACCCGCGCGCCGTGGCGGGCCAGGCCGTTGATCACGCGGTAGACGGCGTTCTCGTTGCCGGGGATCAGGCTGGACGCGAGGACGACGGTGTCGCCCTCCTCGAGGTGCACGAAGTTGTGGCTGCGCTGGGCGATCCGCGAGAGCGCGCTCAGCGGCTCGCCCTGCGAGCCGGTCGAGATCAGCACCTGGCGCTCGGGCGCGAGGTCGGCGAGCTCCTTGGCGTCGACCATCACGCCGGGCGGGATGGTCAGGTAGCCGAGGTCGCGGGCGATGGCCATGTTGCGGACCATCGAGCGGCCGACGTAGGCGACCTTGCGGTCGTGGGCGACAGCGGCGTCGAGGATCTGCTGCACGCGGTGCACGTGCGAGGCGAAGCAGGCGACGATGATCCGCTGCTTCGACTCCCGGAAGACCTGCTCCAGCACCGGGGTGATCTTCTTCTCCTGGGTGGTGAACCCGGGCACCTCGGCGTTGGTGGAGTCGGTCATGAAGAGGTCCACGCCCTCCTCGCCCAGGCGGGCGAAGGCGCGCAGGTCGGTGATCCGGCCGTCCAGCGGCAGCTGGTCCATCTTGAAGTCGCCGGTGTGCAGCACCATCCCCGCGCCGGTGCGGATCGCGACGGCGAGCGCGTCGGGGATCGAGTGGTTGACCGCGACGAACTCCAGGTCGAACGGGCCGAACGAGATCCGGTCGCCCTCCTTGACCTTGTGGGTGACGGTCTGCTTGAGCCGGTGCTCGCGGATCTTGGAGCCCACCAGCGCCAGGGTCAGCTCCGAGCCGACGAGCGGGATGTCCTCGCGCTCGCGCAGCAGGTAGGGCGTCGCGCCGATGTGGTCCTCGTGGCCGTGGGTGAGGACCAGCGCCTCCACGTCGTCCAGCCGGCCGCGGATGGAGCTGAAGTCCGGCAGGATCAGGTCGACGCCGGGGTGGGAGTCGTCGGGGAACAGCACGCCGCAGTCCACGATCAGCAGGCGGCCGTCGTACTCGAAGACGGTCATGTTGCGGCCGACCTCGCCGAGACCGCCCAGCGGCGTCACGCGCAGGCCGCGCTCGGGGAGCTCCGGCGGCGTGCCGAGCTCGGGGTGCGGGTGGCTCATGCGCGGGTGCCCTCGGTCAGCTCGACCCCGGCCGCGACGAGGCCCGCCCGCAGCGCGGCGAGCTCCTCGTCGTCGAGGGCCACGAGCGGCGACCGGACCCGGCGGTTGTCCAGCACCCCGGTGAGCTGCAGCGCGGCCTTCGCCGCGGTGGCGCCGTAGTTGGGCGCCCCCATGATCGCCTCGATCACGGGCAGCATCCCGGTGAACGTGTCGAGCGCGGCGGCCGCGTCACCGCGGTGGTACTCGTCGTGCATCTGGCGCAGCCGGTCGCCGACCACGTGGCCGACGACGGAGACGAAGCCGGCGGCGCCGTGCGCGAGCCACGCGAGGTTGGCGATGTCGTCGCCGGAGTAGACGGCGAGACCGAGCTCCCGGATCCGGATGCCGCGGGCCAGGTCGCCGACCGCGTCCTTGACCGCGACCACGGGCTCCCACGCGGCGGCCGCCTGGTAGGTCTCGAACGCGATCTGGCTGCCGGTGCGGCCGGGGACGTCGTAGAGCATGACCGGCAGCTCGGCGGCGTCGACCACCTGGTGGAAGTGGTGGAGGATGCCGCGCTGGCCGGGCTTGTTGTAGTAGGGCGTCACGAGCAGCACCCCGTCGGCGCCGACCTTCCGGGCCTGCTGGGCCAGCCAGATGGAGGTGCTGGTGTCGTTGGTGCCGACGCCCGCGACGAGCTTGGCCCGGTCGCCGACGGCGTCCTTGACCGCGGCGAGGATCTCGCCGTCCTCCTCCTTGGTCGTCGTCGGCGACTCGCCGGTCGTGCCGGAGACGACCAGGCCGTCGTGGCCGTGGTCGACCAGGTGCTTGGCCACCTTCTGCACGCCCTCGAGGTCGACCGAGCCGTCGTCGTGGAACGGCGTCACCATCGCTGTCAGCACGGTGCCGAAGGGCGCATCAGTCATGCGGCAAGGCTATCGCTAGACGTGGGGCATGACCTCTTCGGCAACCAGGCGCAGGTGGTCGAGGTCGGACAGGTCGAGCGTCTGCAGGTAGATCCGCTCGGCACCGAGCTCGCCGTAGCGGCCGATCTTGTCGACGACCTCCTCGGGCGTGCCGGCCAGCCCGTTGGTCCGCAGCTCGTCGACCTCGCGCCCGATGGCGGCGGCCCGGCGGGCGATCTCCTCCTCGTCCGACCCCACGCACAGCACGAGGGCGTTGGACAGGGTCAGCGTCGCCGGGTCGCGCTCGACCCGCTCGCACGCGGCGCGGACGCGGTCGAGCTGTGCGGCGGTCGTCGCGAGGTCGACGAACGGGAGGTTGAACTCGTCGGCGTACGTCGCGGCGAGCGCCGGCGTCCGCTTCTTGCCGAGGCCGCCGACCAGGACCGGGGGTCCCCCGGCGCGACCGCCGGACTGGACCGGCTTGGGCAGCGCGGGCGAGTCCTTCAGCTGGTAGTGGGTGCCGGTGAAGTCGTAGGTCTCCCCCGTCGGCGTCGACCACAGCCCGGTGACCAGCTCGAGCTGCTCGGCGTACCTCTCGAAGCGCTCGCGGGTGTCGGGGAACGGGATGCCGTAGGCGACGTGCTCCTGGGTGAACCAGCCCGCCCCGATCCCGAGCTCGACCCGTCCGCCGCTCATCTGGTCGACCTGGGCGACCTGGATCGCCAGCACGCCCGGGTGCCGGAACGTCGCGCTGGTCATCATCGTCCCGAGCCGGATCGTGCTCGTGTCGCGCGCCAGGCCGGCCAGCGTGGTCCACGCGTCCGTCGGCCCGGGCAGGCCGTCGCCGCCCATCGTCAGGTAGTGGTCGGAGCGGAAGAAGGCGCCGAAGCCGAGCTCCTCCGCCGTCCGGGCCACCGCCAGGAGGTCGTCGTAGGTCGCGCCCTGCTGTGGTTCGGTGAAGACCCGGAGCTCCATGGGCCCGAACCTAGCCGCCGGTCCATGAGGCACCCAGCGTATGGGTCGTCCCGAAGGGCGCTCGGCAGCCCATACGGTGGGTGCGTCGCATCACCCGCAGGCGAACGAGCGTTCCCACCACACGATCGTGAAGCCGTCGCGAGGCTCCCGGCGCACCTCGCGCCACCGGCCCCGGTCGAAGGCCGGGTAGTGGGTGTCGCCGTCGGGGCGCTGCGGGATCTCGCTGATCACCTGCTCGTCGGCGTAGGGCAGGGCCGCGGCGTAGACCGCCGCTCCCCCGCCGATCATCACCTGGCGGTCCGCCGGCTCCTCCGCGAGCAGCTCGTCGGCCAGCTCGAGCGCCTCGGGGACGCTGTGGGCGACGTGCACGCCCTCGGCCGACCAGGTGGGGCTGCTGGTGAGCACGATCGTGGTCCGGCCCGGGAGCGGGCGACCGATGCCCTCGTGCGTCGTCCGGCCGAGCACCAGGACGTGGCCGGTGGTCGTCTGCTTGAAGTGGGCGAAGTCCTCGGGCAGGTGCCAGGGGATGTTGGCGTCCGCGCCGATGACGCCGTTCTCCGCGACGGCGGCCACCATCGTGACGCGCCGGCCCCCGGGGGTCGTCATACGGCGATCGGCGCCTTGATGCCGGGGTGCGGGTCGTAGCCGTCGACCCGGATGTGCTCGAGGTCGAACCCGTCGATCGCGGTGACGGCGGGGTCGAGCCAGAGCGTGGGCAGCGGCCGCGGATCGCGGGTCAGCTGCAGCCGGGCCTGGTCGAGGTGGTTGGAGTAGAGGTGGGCGTCGCCCAGGGTGTGCACGAAGTCGCCGACCTCGAGGCCGGTCACCTGGGCGACCATGTGCGTGAGCAGGGCGTAGGACGCGATGTTGAACGGCACGCCGAGGAACACGTCCGCCGAGCGCTGGTAGAGCTGGCAGCTGAGCCGCCCGTCGGCGACGTAGAACTGGAACAGCGCGTGGCAGGGGGCCAGCGCCATCTCGGGGATGTCGGCCGGGTTCCAGGCCGACACGATGTGGCGGCGGCTGTCGGGGTTGGTGCGGATCTGGTCGACCACCTGGGCGAGCTGGTCGATGTGCCGCCCGTCCGGCGCGGGCCACGAGCGCCACTGGGCGCCGTAGACCGGCCCCAGGTCGCCGTTCTCGTCGGCCCACTCGTCCCAGATCGTGATGCCTCTGTCCTGGAGCCACTTGACGTTGGTGTCGCCGCGCAGGAACCACAGCAGCTCGCCGAAGACCGAGCGGGTGTGGATCTTCTTGGTCGTCACCAGCGGGAACCCGGCGCCGAGGTCGAACCTCATCTGGTGGCCGAACACGGAGAGCGTGCCGGTGCCGGTGCGGTCCCCCTTCGCCACGCCCTCGTCGAGGATCCGCTGCATCAGGTCGAGGTACTGCCGCACAGCGAGCAGCCTAGCCGTCCGCGCCGACCTAGGCGGAGAGCGACATCGGCCCGTAGACCTCGCGGTCGAGCTCGAAGAGCGTCACCTGCGCGACGCCGGCGTCCTTGAGCGGCGACCAGGTCTCACCGATCCAGGACTCGGCGTCCGCCTGGCTGGCGAACCGCTGGCCGGCGTACTCCTCGGCGACGGCGCCGGACAGCTTCACCTCGGCGCCGTCGGCGTCCTCGAGGCGCCACCACCAGGGTCGCTCGGTGGGCGTGGGCGGGCGGAAGATCGGGGGCGGCTCGGGCAGGTTCATGTCAGGACTCTCGCACCGAGGTGTCGACGAACGGCGGCTTGACGATCTGGAACACCTCGCGTCGGCCGCGCACGTCGACGCTGACCTCGGCCTCGTCGTTGACGGCGGTGGCGACCAGCGCCAGGCCGATCCCCTGCTTGAGCGTGGGCGAGAACGTGCCGGAGGTG
>DATMHR010000037.1:0-82196 GCA_035554955.1 Nocardioides sp.
GTCAACGGAGTCGAGGATGTTCATGGCGCGTCGCTTCCTCGCCGGTGCCACAGGGCACCGACGGCATGTCGTCGTTGGGTGGTGCTTCACGTGCGGGCAGAGCGTCTCCCCTGTGGCAGGAACGCGGGACCGAACACGTGCGCGGCTGCCCAGTCTGCCACACGAGTGCTCAGCGGCCGAAATCGGTGCCCTTGCTCGGCTCGGGGTCGGCGCGCCCGGGCAGCAGGTCCGGCCGCCGCTCGGCCGTACGGCGCAGCCGCTGCTCGTGCCGCCAGCGGTCGACGTTGCCGTGGTGCCCGGACAGCAGGACGTCGGGCACGTCGAGGCCGCGCCAGGACGCGGGCTTGGTGTAGACGGGGTACTCGAGCAACCCGCCCTCGTGGCTCTCCTCGACCAGGCTCTCGGCGTTGCCGACCACGCCGGGCAGCAGCCGGGTGACCGCCTCGACCATGACCAGCACCGCCGACTCCCCGCCCGCCAGGACGTAGTCGCCGATCGAGACTTCCGAGACGGGACCGGCGTCGCCGGCCCAGTCGGCGACCCGCTGGTCGATCCCCTCGTAGCGGCCGCAGGCGAAGACGAGCCGCTCGCGGGTCGCGAGGTCGCGCGCCACTGCCTGGGTGAACGGCTCCCCCGACGGCGTGGTGACCACGAGCGTGGTCCCGGCGGCCGAGCCGGCCGGGACCAGCTCGTCGAGCGCCTCGCCCCACGGCTCGGGTCTCATCACCATGCCCGCGCCGCCGCCGTACGGCGTGTCGTCCACGGTGCGGTGCCGGTCGTGGGTCCACTGCCGCAGGTCGTGCACGTGGACCTCGAGCAGTCCCGCGTCCACCGCCTTGCCGGGCAGGGACAGGCCGAGCGGCGCCAGGTAGTCGGGGAAGATCGTCAGGTAGTCGAGACGCATCAGGACGCGCCCTCGTCCGGCGCCGGCCGCACCAGCCCCGGCCGGTCCGCGATCACCACCCGGCCGCCGGCGACGTCGACCTCGGGCACCAGCGCGGTCACGAACGGCACCAGGGCCTCCCGCCCGTCCTCGGTGGCGATGCGGAGCAGGTCCTGGGCGCCGTGGACCAGCCCGGCCACCTCGCCGAGCCGGGTCCCGTCGACGTCGTAGGCCGCCAGGCCGACCAGCTGGTGGTCGTAGAACTCCTCGGGGTCCTCGGGCTCCTCGTCGGCCGGTACGACGGCCCGGAGCAGCACCCCGCGTGCACCCTCGGCCGCGGTGCGGTCGGTGAGCTCCTCGAAGGCCACGAGGAGCGTGGACTGGTGCCAGCGGGTGCGGGCGACGGTGAGCGTCCGGTGCGAAAACGCCGAACCCCGGGGCGCCTGCGCGAGCAGGCTGGCCCCGGGGACGTAGCGCTTCTCCGGCTCGTCGGTGCGGACGTCGATCGTCAGCTCACCGCGGATACCGTGCGGCTTGCCGATCCGACCGACGACGACCTCGAGCGTCTCCACCCTCGATCAACGGCGACCGGGACGGTCGACGTCGACGAAGTCGACCCGCGTGCCGCCGTTGCCGGCGAGGGCCGAGATGACGGTGCGGAAGGCGGTCGCCGTGCGGCCGCCCCGGCCGATCACCTTGCCGAGGTCGTCGGGGTGCACCCGGACCTCGAGCACGGACCCGCGCCGCAGCTGCTTGTCGCGCACCACGACGTCGTCGGGGTGGTCGACCACGCCGCGCACCAGGTGCTCCAGCGCATCCGCGAGCATCGGCTCAGGCCTCGTCGGCCGGCGCCTCGGCCGGAGTCTCCTCCGAAGCGGCCTCCGCAGCCGGAGCCTCCTCGGCGGTGGCCTCGGCCTTGGGGGCCTCGGCCTTCGGCTCCTCGGCCTTGGGCTCGGCCTTCTTCTTGGAGGTCACCGCCGCGCCCTTGGGCTCGTTCTGGGCCTCGCGGAGCGCCTCGTTGAAGATCTCCTGCTTGTCGCGCTTGGGCTCCTTGACCTTGAGGGTGCCCTCGGCGCCGTCGATGCCCTTGAACTTCTGCCAGTCGCCGGTGATCTCGAGGATGCGGGCCACGGCCTCCGACGGCTGCGCGCCGACACCGAGCCAGTACTGCGCCCGGTCGGAGACGACGTCGATGTACGACGGGTCCTCCTTGGGGTGGTACTTGCCGATCTCCTCGATGACCTTGCCGTCGCGCTTCTTGCGCGAGTCGACGACGACGATGCGGTACTGCGGCACCCGGACCTTGCCCAGGCGCTTCAAACGGATCTTGACGGCCACGGTCTGTGGTGTCTCCTTGAGAATTCGTGTGTGGGTGAGACGCCGCGACCAGGTGGGGAACACCGGCGAAGCGGCTCGATGGGCGCTGTACCGACCGGTTGAGAGGGTCCGGACGGCACAGAACTCAGCGGCCAAGTCTGCCAGACCGACCGCCCCCGCCCGAAATCGGACCGGCCGCTAGCTCCACACGCGGCCGCGGAGGACCACCGCGGCCGGCTCGCGCAGCACCGAGAGGTCCTCCAGGGGGTTGCGGGGGTAGACCACGAAGTCGGCGGGGTCGCCCTCGTCGAGGCCGGCGTTCCACCCCAGCCACGAGCGAGCGCGCCAGGAGGCGGCGCCGAGGACGTACGACGCGGGCAGGCCCATCGCGACCATCGCCTCGATCTCCTCGTGCAGCACACCGTGGCGGCTCGACCCACCCCCGTCGCTGCCGACGTAGAGGTCGACGCCGGCCTCGTAGGCGGCCATCAGCACGTCGCGGCGCCCCCGGTGCAGGGTCTCCATCCGCTCGGCGTAGGCGGGGAACTTGTCGCGCGCCGCGTCGACGTACTCCGGGAACTTGTCGGTCTGCAGCACGGTGGGCACGACCGCGATCCCGCGCGCGACGAGCTGCTCGATGTGGTCGGGACCCAGACCGGTGCCGTGCTCGATGCAGTCGATGCCCGCCTCGATCAGCGGCCCGAGCGAGTCCGGCCCGAAGCAGTGGGCCGTGACCTTGGCCCCGTGCTCGTGTGCGGTCGTGATGGCCGCGGTCACGGCGTCCGCGGGGAACGACGGGGTCAGGTCGCCCTCGTCGCGGGAGATCCAGTCGCCCACGAGCTTCACCCAGCCGTCCCCGTCCTCGGCCTGCTCGGCGACGGTGCCGGCGAGCTGGTCGGGCTCGACCTCCACCCCGTAGTTGCGCAGGTAGCGCTTGGTGCGGGCGACGTGCCGCCCGCAGCGGATCAGGCGCGGCAGGTCCTCGCGGTCCTGGACCCACCGGGTGTCCGCGGGCGAGCCGCAGTCGCGGGTCAGCAGCACGCCATTGGCCCGGTCGGCGAGCGCCTGCCGCTCGATCTCGTCGTCGGGGACCGCGCCGCCGTCCTCGAGACCGAGGTGGTTGTGCGCGTCGACCAGCCCCGGGACGATCCAGCCCTTGCCGGCGGTCTCGGCACCGAGCGGCCGCTCGTAGGTGACGTGCCCGCCGACGACGTAGAGCTCCCTCGGCTCGCCGTCGGGAAGGACCGGACCGGAGAACCGCAGTGCGCTCACCCGCCCGACGGTATCGCCTCCCCCGCTGGGATGAACTTCTGGTCGAACGTGCTGGCGTCCCGACGATCTCTACGTACGTTGCCAGTCCAGCACCCTCGGAGGACTTCATGCACGCTCGCACCCTGACCGCCGCCGCTCTCGCCGTCCCGCTGCTCGGGCCCCTGGCCGCGACCTCCGCGCACGCCACGGCCGTCGTCGACGGCATCCAGACGCTCAGCACGCCTGGCCGGACCGCCGACGACCCCTACGTCGGCCTGGCCGACGACGGCACCGCGCTGGCCACGTGGACCGAGAACGGCCGGCTGAGGTGGGCGCTGCGCGGCCCGGGCGGCCAGTGGGGCTTCGCACGACCGGTCCCCGGCGCCGGCACGGCCGACGTCGTCTCCTTCGACGAGGCGGCCGACGGCACGGCGGTGCTCGCGTGGACCGACCTGGACAAGCACCGCGTGATGGCGGCGGTGCGACCCGCCGGCGGCGGGTTCGGCTCCGCCGTGCCGCTGAGCGGGGCGTCGACGGCCACCGAGAGCGCGGTATCCGTCTCCGCGGCGCCCGGCGGCCAGGCCGCGGTGACCTGGGTGTGGCAGGACGGGGCCACCACCCGGATCCGTGCCGCGCTCCATCGCCCAGGGAACCCGGGTTTCGCCGTCACGACGCTCGAGACGACCTCGTCCACCGGGGTCCACCTCGGCAGCCCACAGGTCGGGATCGACTCCGCGGGCCGCGCCCTCGCCGTCTGGGACCGCACGGACATCAGCACCAACGACTCCGTCCGGTACGCCGCCGCGCCCGGGGACTCCGCCTTCGACGCGGCCCAGGACCTCGCCCCCGTGGAGCAGGGCCCCGCCACGCCCCGGCTCTCGGTCTCCCCCACCGGGGCCGCGCTGATCGCCTACGAGTACCACGTCTACACCCAGCTCACCGTGCGGACCGGCGACGTGACCGGCGCGTTCGGAGCGGCTCAGGCCATGCTCGGCGACGGGCAGGCGGCCTACGCCTACCAGCCCGCGATCTCTCCCGACGGCAGCGCGGCACTCCTGGCCTCGATCAACGACCACGGCTCGGCTCTCGTCGCGGGAGCGCTCGCCGACGCAACCGGTCAGCTCGGCCCGCTCGAGTCGATCAGTGCCCACGACCGCGTGACCGGCCCGGGGCTCGAGGACGACGACCTGGAGCTGAGCCCCGCGGGCGGAGGCGAGTTCTACGCCGTGTGGGAGAACGACCACGGCGACGCCGGGGTCAACCAGGCGTGGTCCTCGACCACGGCTGGCGGCGGGTTCGGAACGCCGACGCTGCGCTCTCCTGCCGGCGCGGACGTCGGCGAGGTCTACGGCGCCGCGAACGCCGACGGGGACACCATCACCACGTGGACCACGTTCACCAGCTCGACGGTCGCGCAGGCGACGCCGGCGGTTCCCGACACCCTCGCGCCCTCGCTCACCGGCATCCGTTCCGGGCCGAGCCCGTTCACCGCGGGCACGCAGACCTGGAGGCTGCACTTCGTCCCGAGCGAGGACGTCCGGGTGACGGTCACGATCACGCGCGACGGCACGAAGGTCGCGACCCTGGCGCGGCGCGAGCTCGTCGACGCGGGAACCACGTCCCAGCTCGGCTGGAGCGGGAGGAGGGCCGGGCACCTCGTCCCCGCCGGCACCTATCGGTGGAAGCTCTCGGCGGTCGACGCGGGCGGCAACACCACCACCGAGCACGGCTCCCTCAGGGCGAGGTGAGGTGCTCCCACAGCCAGGTCGGACTACGGACCTCGGCCGGGGCCACGTTCGCACTCAGCGCGCGGTCGGCGGTGACGACGGCGACCCGGTCGCCCTTCTCAGCGGCGGCCCGGGCCTCGGCGACGATCGTCGCGTCCCCGTCCTTGGGGGCGTGCACGGTGCGCACGTGCGCGTCCCGCCCCGGGCGTACGCCGCCCTTGGCCTGGCCCTCCAGCACGAGCACCACCACGTCGTAGGGCACGTCGGCGACGAGCAGCGCGTCGTGCAGCCGGCGCGCGGCACCGGCCCGGTCCTTCCACCAGCCGTCGGGACGGGCTCCGACGACGTTGGCGCCGTCGACGACCAGCACGCTGGGCACGGGTCGCCTACTTGAGGAACTTCGAGAAGTCCTTGGGCAGGTCGAGGTTGGCGGCGGCGGCCTCGTAGTCCACGTCCTCGGCGGGCAGCCCGAACGGGTTCGCGGCGGGTGCGGAGGCCTTCTCCTCGGCCGCCTTGGCCTGCTGCGCGGCCTTCGCCGGGTTGCCCGAGCGCCGCTTCCCGCCCTTGGCCTGCTGCTTGGCCTTCTGCTTGGCCGAGACCCGCTTGCCGCCGCCGGGCCCCATCGCACCCGGCATGCCGGGCATCCCGGGCACGCCGCCGAAGCCGCCGCCCTTGGCCATCTGCATCATCATCTTGCGCGCCTCGAAGAAGCGGTCGACGAGGCCGTTGACGTCGGTCACCGTGCGGCCGCAGCCCTTCGCGATGCGCGCGCGGCGCGACCCGTCGATGATCTTGGGGTTGGCGCGCTCGGCCGGCGTCATCGAGTGGATGATCGCGGCGATCCGGTCGATCTCGCGGTCGTCGAAGTTCTCCAGCTGCTCGCGGATCTGGCCCATCCCGGGCAGCATCCCGAGGATCTTGGACATCGAGCCGAGCTTGCGGACCTGCTGCATCTGCTCGAGGAAGTCGTCGAGCGTGAACTCGCCGCCCTGCCCGGTGAGCTTCTGCGCCGCCTTGAGCGCCTGCTCCTGGTCGAACGCCTTCTCGGCCTGCTCGATCAGGGTGAGCACGTCGCCCATGTCGAGGATGCGCGAGGCCATCCGGTCGGGGTGGAAGAGGTCGAAGTCGGTGAGCTTCTCCCCCGACGACGCGAACATCACCGGCCGGCCGGTGACCTGCCGGATCGACAGGGCGGCACCACCGCGGGCGTCGCCGTCGAGCTTGGTGAGGACCACGCCGTCGTAGCCGACGCCGTCGAGGAAGGCCTGCGCCGTGGTGAGCGCGTCCTGGCCGATCATGGCGTCCACGACGTAGAGCACCTCGTCGGGCTGCACCGCGTCACGGATCGCCGCCGCCTGTGCCATCATCTCGGCGTCCACGCCCAGGCGGCCGGCGGTGTCGACGATGACCACGTCGTGCAGCTTGCGCCGGGCCTCCTCGACCGACGCCCGGGCGACCGCGACCGGGTCGCCGACGCCGTTGCCGGGCTCCGGCGCGAAGACCGGCACGCCGGCCCGCTCGCCGTTGACCTGGAGCTGGTTGACCGCGTTGGGGCGCTGGAGGTCGCAGGCGACGAGGAGCGGGGTCTTGCCCTGCTCCTTGAGCCACAGGGCGAGCTTCGCGGCGAGCGTCGTCTTGCCGGCACCCTGGAGGCCCGCGAGCATGATGACCGTCGGCCCGGACTTGGCGTAGCGCAGCCGCCGGGTCTCGCCGCCGAGGATGTTGACGAGCTCGTCGTTGACGATCTTGACGACCTGCTGGGCCGGGTTGAGTGCCCCGCTGACCTCCTCGCCGCGGGCCCGCTCCTTGACCGCGGCCACGAAGTCCTTGACCACCGGCAGCGCGACGTCGGCCTCGAGCAGCGCGATCCGGATCTCGCGCGCCGTCGCGTCGATGTCGGCCTCGGAGAGCCGCCCCTTGCCGCGGAGGTTCTTGAAGGTCGCGGTGAGCCGGTCGGAGAGCGTGGCGAACAAAAGGAGTCCCTCGGGTGGAATGACAGTCGTGGTGGACCGAGTCTACGGGCGGGTTCGGCGCCGCGGTCAGCCCGGCACCGCGAGCCGGGCGCGCACGGCGTGCGCGGCGTCGGCGGCCCGGGCGTCGGAGAGCGCCCCGGCGTGGGCCTCCTGCAGGTAGAACACGTCGACGGCCTGCGGGCCGAGCGTGGAGACGTGGGCGGAGCGGACCGAGATGTCGAGCTCGGCCAGGGCCGCGCAGACCAGGTAGACGACGCCGACCCGGTCCCCCGCGCGCACCTCGAGGACGGTGGCCTGCTCGCTGGCCTCCGGGCGTACGACGACCGCGGGCGCGAGGTCCGCGCGCTCCGGGGCACCCCGCGGCGCCAGTCGCACGGCGGGGTCGACGCGGCGCGCGACGATGTTGTCGATCTGGTCGCGCAGCAGGCCCGCGTCGAGGTGCTCGTCGGCGAGCTCCCACACCGAGACGCCCAGCTCCCCCTGCGACCAGACCCGCGCCGCCCTGATCGGGACCCGCCGCAGCGCGAACGTGGCCGCCAGGTCGGCCAGGAGCCCGACCCGGTCGCGCGCGACCGCGGTGACCCGGGACCCGTCGACCACCGGCTCGACGGTGAGCGCGACCCCGCCGTCCGCGACGTCGTCGGGCACCGGGATCTCCTCGTGCGGCATCGCCGGTGGCGCGGTGCCGCCGTCGAGGGCGGCCCCGACGCGGCGCGCGAGGTCGTGGATCAGGCCGGCCCGCCACGACGACCAGGCCTTCGGCGACGTGGCCTTGGCGTCGGCCTCGGTCAGCGCGGTCAGCAGGGCGAGGGCGTCGGCGTCGCGGATGTCGCGCAGGACCACCTGCAGGGTCGCCGGGTCGTCGGGGTCGCGGGTGGTGGCGGTCTCGGACAGCAGCAGGTGGCGCCGCACCAGCGTCTCGACCAGGTCGACCTCGGTCGGCGCGAAGCCCATCCGCTCGGCCACGGCCCGGGCGATCGGCGCCCCGGCCTGGCAGTGCTCGACCAGACCGCCCTTGCCGATGTCGTGCAGGAGAGCGGCCACGAGCAGGACGTCGGGCCGGGACACGTCGCGGATCAGTGCCGACGCCTCGACGCAGGTCTCGACCGAGTGGCGGTCGACGGTGAACCGGTGGATCACCGACGCGTGCGGGAGCAGCCGGACCCGCTCCCACTCGGGCAGGATCCCGGCGAGCGCGCCGGTCTCCTCGAGCGTCTCCCACACCCCGAGCAGGCCGGGCCCGGCGGCGAGCAGGCGCACGAGCTGGCGACGGGCCTCGTCCGGCCAGGGGTCCGGGAGCGGCGGGCACTCGCGGACCAGCCGCGCCGCGGTCGGCGGCGCGAGGACCACGTCGCGCACGGCCGCCTCGGCGGCCGCGCGCAGCAGGAGGGTCGGGTCGGAGGACGGCCGCGCCCCGCGGTCGAGCACCACCTCCCCCTTCGAGAGCGCCACGCCCGGCGCGAGCGGCTCGAGCTCCGGCCGGCGCTGAAGGGAGGCCGGCGAGCGTCGTACGGCGTCGTCCGCGCGGCGCCAGGTCAACCGGGACAGGTGGGTCAGCCGACGCCCCAGCTCCCGCACCTGGCGCTGGGCCGCCCGGTCGTCGGGCTCACCGTCCGTGCCGGTCAGGCCGAGCCCCTCGGCGATCGGTCCCCAGTGCTCGGGCGCGATCCGGTCGGTCGCTCGACCTGCCGCGGCGTGGAGGAGGTCCCGCACGTCGAGGAGCTGCTGGCGCCCGCGCTCGAGGTCCGCCGCCGGCACGTCGACCAGCCAGGTGGCGGCCAGGCACTTGAGGACGGTGGCGTCGCGAAGACCGCCCTCGGCCTCCTTGATGTCGGGGACCGAGAGGTGCGCGACCTCACCGGTCAGCCGGTGCCGGTTGCGCACCAGCTCGCGCAGCTCCGGGACCCGCTCCCGCGCGCTGCGCCGCCACGCGGCCAGGATCGTGGTCCGCAGCCGCAAGGTCAGGCTGAAGTCGCCGGCGAGGTGACGGACGTCGAGCAGGCCCGACGCAACCCGGACGTCGTCCGCGGCGGCCGCGATCATCTCGGGCAGCGTGCGCACGGAGTGGTCGAGCTTCGCGCCGGAGTCCCAGATCGGGTACCACACGGCGCTCGCCAGCTCGGCCCACATGTCCTGGTCGACACCCTCGTCGGCCACGAGCACGACGTCGAGGTCGGAGTACGGCGCCAGCTCGCCCCTGCCGTAGCCGCCCACCGCCACCAGGGCGATGCCGGAGTCAGGTCCCCCGGCGGCGTCGTACGCCCCCGCGCAGAGGGCGTCGGCGGCGTCGGTGCGGGTCGCGCGTTCGGCTGCAGTCATCGATCAGTCCGGCCCCGGGACCGACGACGGCCCGACCGCACGGAGCGGTCGGGCCGTCGAGGCGGTCACCGGCTCAGAGGGCCGCCGAGTCCTTGTCGCCGGTGCGGACCCGGACGACGGTCTCGATGGGGCTGACCCAGACCTTGCCGTCACCGATCCGGCCGGTCTGCGCCGTCTTGGTGATGATCCCGACGATGTCCTCGGTGTCGTCGTCGTCGACGACGATCTCGATGCGGATCTTGGGCACCAGCGCGATGTCGTACTCCGCGCCGCGGTAGACCTCGGTGTGGCCCTTCTGGCGGCCGTAGCCCGAGACCTCGCTGACGGTCATCCCGGTGACGCCGAAGGTCTCGAGCGCCTCGCGGACGTCCTCCCACTTGTGCGGCTTGATCACCGCGGTCACGAGCTTCATGCGTGCGCTCCTTCGGTCTTCGCGGCGGTCGAGGCGGCGAGGATGCCGCTCGACCCCGTGCTGGAGGTGCTGGTGTGCAGGTCGTAGGCCGACTCGCCGTGCTGGTCGAAGTCGATGCCCTCGACCTCGGCCTCCTCGTCCACGCGCCAGCCGATCGTGTACTTGATCGCCAGGGCGATGACGGTGGTGAGGATACCGGTCCACACGAGCGTGAACAGGGCGGCCAGGGTCTGGTCGCCCAGGGACGCGAACCCGCCGCCGTAGAAGAGGCCGTCGATCCCACCCGGCGCGTCCGAGGTCGACAGGAAGCCGATCAGCAGGGTGCCGACGAGACCACCCACGAGGTGGACGCCGACGACGTCGAGCGAGTCGTCGAGCTTGAGCTTGAACTTCAGGCCCACCGCGGCCGCGCAGACCATGCCGGCCACGGCGCCGATGGCGATCGCGCCGTACAGGTCGACCGCGCCGCAGGACGGGGTGATCGCGACCAGACCCGCGACGATGCCGGACGCAGCGCCGAGCGAGGTGGCCTTGCCGTGCAGGATCCGCTCCATCAGGAGCCAGCCGAGCATCGCCGCACAGGTGGCGATGGTGGTGTTCATGAACGTCACGCCGGTCTCACCCTGGAACTGGCCCGAGAAGAGGGTGGGGTCGGCGAGGTTGTCGGGGAGGAAGACGATCGAGCCGACGTTGAAGCCGTACCAGCCGAACCACAGCAGCCCGGCGCCGATCATGGTCAACGTCAGGTTGTGCGGCTTCATCGGGTCCTTCATGAAGCCGACCCGCCGGCCGATGACCAGGGCCAGGATGCCGCCCGCGATACCGGCGTTGATGTGGACGACCGTGCCACCCGCGTAGTCCTGGGCGAAGGTCGAGCCCTTGGCGAGCTGCTGGGCGAGCCAGCCGCCGCCCCACACGTTGTGCGCGATCGGGAAGTAGCAGAGCGTCAGCCAGATCGGGGTGAACACGAGCCAGGAGCTGAGCTTCACGCGGTCCGCGATCGCGCCCGAGATCAGCGCGACGGTGATCGCGGCGAACGTGAGCTGGAACAGCACGTAGATGTAGTTGGCGTGGCTGACGCCGTCGAGACCGAACATGTCGAACGGGCTGTTGACGATGTTGCCGTCGGCGTTGCCGGCGCCGTCGGCGCCCCAGCCCTCCGACCAGCCCCAGAGCACGAACACGATGGCCGCGACGGCGAAGGCGCCGTAGGACATCATCATCATGTTCAGCACGGACTTGGAGCGGCTCATGCCGCCGTAGAACAGCGCCAGCGCGGGCACGGTCATCATCAGGACCAGCGCGGTCGCCACCAGCATGAACGCGTAGTAGCCGTCCACAAGACCTCCAGGGATGTACGTCATCGGGGGGCGGGATGCGCCCCTTGTTGACGAGAACTCTCCTGGCGCGACGTTTCCGTGCCCGGTGACCGACGTTTCGCGCTTGTAACGAGTCCGCCGGCTCGGTTACGGGGCTGTTTCCGACTCAGCCCGACAGCAGCGCGTCCACGAAGGCGGCGGCGTCGAACGGCGCGAGGTCGTCGGGCCCCTCGCCGAGACCGACGAGCTTCACGGGTACGCCGAGCTGGCGCTGGACGGCCACGACGATGCCGCCCTTGGCCGAGCCGTCGAGCTTGGTCAGCGCGATGCCGGTGACGTCGACGACCTCGGAGAAGACCTTGGCCTGGATCAGGCCGTTCTGCCCGGTCGTGGCGTCCAGCACGAGCAGCACCTCGGTGACGGGGGTCTGCTTCTCGATGACGCGCTTGACCTTGCCGAGCTCGTCCATCAGGCCCTGCTTGTTCTGCAGGCGGCCCGCGGTGTCGACGACGACGGTGTCGACGCCCCGGTCGATGCCCTCCTTGACCGCCTCGAACGCGACGCTGGCGGGGTCGCTGCCCTCGGGCCCGCGGACGACCTCGACGCCGACCCGCTCACCCCAGGTCGCGAGCTGCTCGGTCGCGGCCGCGCGGAACGTGTCGGCGGCACCGAGCAGGGCGGTGCGGTCCTCGGCGACGAGGATCCGCGCGAGCTTGCCGACGGTCGTGGTCTTCCCGGTGCCGTTGACGCCGACGACGAGCACCACGCCCGGCGCGTCGCCCTCGCCGCTGACGCGCAGCGACCGGTCGAGGCCGGGGTCGACGAGGGCGATCAGCTCCTCGCGGAGGACCTCCCGCGCGTCGGGGAGCTCGCCGCCCTCGACGCGGAGCCGGTTGCGCAGCTTCTCCACGAGCTGCTGGGTCGGCTCGACGCCGATGTCCGCGCCGATGAGGAGGTCCTCGATCGCCTCCCAGGTGTCCTCGTCGAGGCGCTCGCGGCTGAGCAGGCCGAGGAGACCCCGGCCCAGGGTGCCCGACCCCGCGAGCCGCTGCCGCAGCCGCACCAGCCGGGAGGCGGGGCGCTCGGGCTTCTCGAGCTCCGGCGCGGGGACCTGCGCCGGGACCGGCTGCTCGGGGGCGAGGACCTCGGGCTCGGCCGGCGGCGCCAGCACGTCGGTGCCCGCACCCGGCCGGGGCGGCGCCGGCGGCCGCTCGCGGCCACGGAACAGCCCGGCGAACCCGGCGCCCAGGACGACGAGCGCGAGGACCGCGAGACCGATGACGAGGTAGACCCACTCCATGGGCACCATCCAATCAGGAGGCCGATCAGGAGGCCGGTTCCGGCCCCCGCGGGGTCAGCGCAGGCTCACCTGCGGTCGGAGTCGAGCAGCCGCAGCCGGTCGAGCTCCTCGTCCTCGATGACCGGGGCCCGGTCGGCGGCACGGGCCATGGCGTCACCGAGCCACGGGGCGGCGGGCATCCGCTCGCCCCGGTGGGGGTAGGCGACGTACAGCGTGACCAGGCCGGCGACGACCAGGCAGATCAACATCGTGATCACGAGGTAAAGCACGAGGCTCGACTCCTCCGAGTGGGAACGACCAGGGCTAGCCGCGGGACGGCTCCCAATCTACCGACCGATGTCGAACGTCGCGCGGTAGGGCTCGATCTTCGAGGGGTGGTTGCTGGTCTGGATCGGCCGCGGCAGCGCGGGGAGCCAGTCGCGGGTGACGTGGTCGATCACGTGCACGCCCGGCGGGGCGTCGATGACCACGACGCCAGCCGGGACGATGCCGTCGGCCAGCGCGTTGAAGACCTCCCACTCGCGACGCTTGCGGTGGTTGCGCTTGCTGGTCGCGAACGCCTCGGGGGCGGTCCAGTGCCCGAACTCGTCGGCGTCGAGGTGCTTGACCTCCACGCACAGCCCGTTGGGCCAGCGGATCGTGGGCACGTTGTCCGGGACCATCCGGATCTCCCACTCGAACGCCTTGGTGTAGAGGTAGTCGGGACCCATCGGGTAGCCCCAGGCCTCGAGGTTGCGCAGGCCGAGGTCGAGGAACGCCCGCCGGTCGCCGTCGACGTAGAGCGGGTGCCGCGGGATGCGGACCACGGCCTCGGTGCCGTTGATCTGCCAGCTCATGCCGGCCATCGAGATCTCGCCCTCACGGGTGAGGACCATGTCGCCGTCCCACTTCCACGAGTAGCGCGTGCGCACCTGCGCGAAGCACCAGTTGTAGAAGTAGGCCAGGGAGTGGATCGAGCGCTCGTGGACCTGGAGGTGGTCGCTGCCGGCAGGGGCGACGGCGAACGGGTACTCCATCACCCGCAGCTTCTCCCCCAGCCCGATCCGCTCGGCCGTCTCGACCGAGACCTCGGGGGTGCCGTCGTCGGAGCCGTTGTCGACGAGGAGCACCTCGTCGCAGGCGCGCAGCAGCGGCGGCAGCACGAACGGCAGCGAGGGCGCCTCGTTGCGCACCCGGAGCACCGCGGTGGCGCCGCGGCGCAGCGGGGCCTGCCGCCACGGCCAGACGATGTCGAAGTCGCTGATGCCCTCGAGGTTGCGCAGCCCCTCGGCGATCGGGACGGTCGCCGACGGCGCCGGGGACGGGGTCGGCGGGGTCATGCGCGTCGCGCCCACCGCCGCCGGACCCGGCGGCGCAGCGACGCCGGCACCATCGCGCGCAGCCGGTGCGGGATGCGGTCAGCAGGGTCGCGCCGCGCTCCTCCGGCGCCTCCGGCGCCGCGAGCGGCGCCGCGCTCCGCGAGCCGCTGCGCCTTGCGCTCCCACCGCTCCGCCTCGCGCTCCGCGGCGGCGACCTGCTCGCCGGCGGCGGCGCGCGCGGCGACCGCGGAGGACCGCGAGATCGCCTCGGCCTCCTCGTAGAGCTCGGAGTAGGCGTCGCGCACCTGGTCGAGGGTGCGGTGGACGTCGGTGGTGTCCCCGCCCGGCTCGGCCAGGCGGTCGAGGGCGTCCCAGGACTCGGCGACGATCTCGTGCAGCCGCTTCGGGAGGCCGAGGTCGTCGAGGTTGCGGGTCATCCGGCGCAGGTCCGGGTCGACGAAGCGGTGGCCCTCCCGGATCGTCTCGGTGCCGGCGTGGAGGATGTGCTGGAGCTGCAGCGTCTCGCCGACGTGCATCACCGTCTTGGTCCAGTCGTCGAGCAGGTCGCCGTAGCGCACGAAGACCCGGCCGCCGTTGTCGACGTGGGCCCGGGTGGCGCGCTCGGTGTGCAGCATCATGTTGACCCAGGACGCCGCGAGGTGCGCCGAGCCGAGCCGGTTGGAGTAGTAGGTCTCCTTGCTCGCGACGACCTCGCTCGGCGGCCGCAGCATGGTCGCGAAGACCGGGGTCGCGCTCGAGCGGACCGCCGCCACCTCCCACATCGTGAGGAACCACGCGAGGCGCGGGTCCTTGACGACGAGCTCGGAGGCCTCGGCGAAGTGGCCCTCGAGCCACTCGGCCGCGGCGGCGCGGGGCCGCTCGCGGCCACCGATCTGGCTGGTCTTGAACCACGCGGCGGGCCGGGCGTCGCTGACCTGGACGCCGGCGCGGCGCAGGAGCTCGTTGTGGAACTCGACCGCCCAGGCCGGCTCGCCGAACCCCTTGGGGTTCGTGGCGTCCGCGGTCACCTCGGGCTGGGGGACGTGGAGCCCGAGGATCCGGACCAGGCCGGCGAGCGTGCTGGTGCCGCTGCGGCCGGCGCCGGCGACGAACAGCACCTTGCGGGGGTAGACCTCCTCGAGCTCGGCCGCCTCCGCCGCCTCCATCGCCTCCGCGTCGGGGAGCTCGTCGGGAAGCGGGGCGGTGTCGGGAGCCGACGACGGGGCCGGTGCGGTCACATCGGTCGATTCAGTCACGGTGGCACGATATCCCGAGCAGCCGGCGGGATCAGGTTCGGCACAGCGGTGTGGTCGCGGCGCGGACCACGTCCGGCAGCGGCGTCACCGGTCGGGCCGGGTCGGTGTTGTCGACGTAGACGTGGACGAACCGGCCTTCCGCGGCCGCGAGCGCGCCGTCGCCCTCGGGGTCGCCCTGGAAGATCCCCACCCGGTAGACGATCGACGAGGTGCCGAGCCGCTCGACCACGATGCCGAGGTCGAGGCTGCCGGGGTAGGTGATCTCGCTGAAGTAGCGGCAGGAGACCTCCGCGACGACGCCGATCGCGGGCAGCTGCCGGATGTCGGTGCCGACCGCCTCGGCGAGCTCGTCGTTGACGACGGTGTCGATCAGCTCGAAGTAGCGGGCGTTGTTCATGTGGCCGTAGACGTCGATGTCGGCCCAGCGCAGGGTCGCGGTCCGCCAGGCGACGTACGCCGAGCGGGGAGGACGCTCAGCCGGCATCTCACTCACCTTCGGACATCGGTTTCAGCCCGTCTCTCTCAAACGCTGGCTGATCACCGTCGAGACGCCGTCACCGCGCATCGTGACGCCGTAGAGCGCGTCGCCGACCTCCATCGTCCGCTTCTGGTGGGTGATCACCAGGAGCTGGGAGTTCTCTCGCAGCTCCTCGTAGATCTCCAGCAGCCGGCCGAGGTTCGTGTCGTCGAGGGCGGCCTCGACCTCGTCGAGGATGTAGAACGGCGACGGACGGGCCTTGAAGAGCGCGACCAGGAACGCGACCGCGACGAGCGAGCGCTCGCCACCGGAGAGCAGTGACAGGCGCTTGACCTTCTTGCCCGGCGGTCGGGCCTCGACCTCGACGCCGGTGGCCAGCATGTCGGACGGGTCGGTGAGCACCAGCCGGCCCTCGCCGCCAGGGAACAGCCGCTTGAAGACGTGGTCGAACGCCACCTCGACGTCGCGGTAGGCCTCGGTGAAGACCTGCTCGACCCGGGCGTCGACGTCGCGCACGATGTCGAGCAGGTCCTTGCGGGTGGCCTTGAGGTCCTCGAGCTGCTCGGTGAGGAACTTGTGCCGCTCCTCCATCGCGGTGAACTCCTCCAGCGCGAGGGGATTCACCTTGCCCAGCATCGCGAGGGCCTTCTCGGCGGCCTTGAGCCGCTTGAGCTGCTCCTCGCGGTCGTAGGCCTTCGTCTCCGGCTCGGCGTCCCCCGCCGTCTCGGCGTCCGGATCGGCGGCGACGGGGACGAGCTGGTCGGGGCCGTACTCGTCGACGAGCGACTCCGCCTCCAGCCCGAGCTCCTCGAGCGCCCGACCCTCGATCTGCTCGATCCGCATCCGCTGCTGGGTGCGCGCCATCTCGTCGCGGTGCACCGAGCTGACCAGCTCGTCGTGCTCCTTGCCGAGCTCGCGGAGCCGGCCGCGGACCGTCATCAGGTCCTGCTCCCGACCGCGGCGGGACTCCTCGACGGCCTCGCGGTCCGCGCGGGCCCGGTCGATGGAGACCTCGAGCCGCTGCAGGACGTAGCCGGCCGCGTGCGCCACCGCCTGGCCGGCGCGCCCCTCGCGCAGCAGCCGCTCGCGACGCTCGGCCGCACGGGCCCGGGCCTCGCGCTCGGAGGCTGCCGCCTTGCGCATCTGCTCGACCCGGCCGTGCAGCGCCCGGCCCCGCTCCTCGGAGGTGCGCAGCGCGAGCCGCGCCTCCATCTCGCCCTGCCGGGCCGCCTTGGTCTCCTCGACGAGCCGCTCCCGCTCGGAGGTGTCGGGCTCCTCCTCACCCGCCTCCTCGGCCGACGAGAGGCGCTCCTCGAGCTCGGCGAGACCGGTGAGCGCCTGCTCGCGGGCCGCCTGGGCCTGCGCGATGGCGTCGGTGACCCGCTCGGCCTCGGCGCGCGCGGCGCGGGCGAGCGAGCCGTACTGGCCGAGCTCCTCGGCCACGGCCGCCAGGGTCGCGTCGGACTCGTGCAGCTTGGCGAGGGCGACGTCGACCCGCTGCTGGGCCTCCGCACGCTCGGTCTCGAGCCGGGCGAGGTCGAACCCCAGCCGCTCGGAGTCGGCGACGGCCTCGGTCAGCGCGGCAGCGGCCTCGTCGACGGCGGCCTGCACCTCGATCAGGCTCTGCTGCTTGCTCGAGCCGCCGGACGCGAAGGAGACGCCCAGCAGGTCGCCGTCGCGGGTGACGGCCACGACGTCGGGCAGCGCGGCCACGAGGGCCCGCGCAGCGGCCAGGTCGTCGGCGACGGCGGTCTTGCGCAGCAACCGGGTGAGCGCCGGGCGGAGGTCGGCCGGGCACTCGAGAACGTCCACGGCGTACGACGTCCCGGCGGGCAGCGCCGGCCAGTCGGACCGGTCGACCGCTCCCCCGCCGAGCAGCAGGCCGGCGCGGCCGAGGTCCTCGGCGCGCAGGTGGCTGATCGCGGCGACGGCCGCGTCGGCGTCCGCGACGGCGACGGCGTCGGCGGCGGCGCCGAGCGCGGTGGCGACCGCGGCCTCGTAGCCGGAGCGCACGGTGACGAGCGCCGCGACCGAGCCGAGCAGGCCGGAGAGCTCGTCGCTCGCGGCGAGCAGCGCGCCGGCCCCGTCCTTGCGGGCCAGGCCGAGCTCGAGGGCCTCCTTGCGCGCGGTCAGCGCGGACCGGTCGCGATCGGCCTGCTGCGCCTCCTCGCGGGTCTTGGCGAGCCGCTCGGTGATGTCCTCGAGGGCGGCGACCGCCGCCTCGTGCTCGGCGTCGAGGCCCTCCTCGCCCGCGTCGAGCCCGGCGACCCGGGTCTCCAGCGCGGTGAAGTCGCGCTGCGCCCGCTCGGCGCGGGCGAGCGCGTCGGTGCGGGTGGCCTCGAGCCGTCCGATCTCCTCCTCGGCAGCCCCGGCGCGCGAGCGCAGCGCGTTGACCTGGCCGTGCAGCCGCGCGAGACCTTCGCGGCGGTCGGCCGCGGCGCGGAGCAGGGCCTGGACCCGACGCTCCTCGGCCGCGGCGGCCTCCTCGGCGGCGCGACGCGCGGCGACCGCGGCGTCGAGCGCCGTCTGCTGCTCGGTGACGTGGGCCGCGATCTCCTGCTCCTGGGCGTGGAGGCGCTCGGCCTCCGCGTCGAGCTCGTCGGGGTCGCGTCCCTGCTCGACGGCGGCCTCGGCGACACCGGCCGCGTTGCGGACCCGCTCGGCGGCGAGGCTCTGCGTGCCGCGGAGCCGCTCGCGCAGCGCCCCGAGCGACGAGAGCGTCTCCTGGGCCGCGGACAGCGCGGGCAGGTCCTCGCGGAGCGCCGCCTCGAGCATCGCCTCCCGCTCGCGGGCCTCGGCGATGGCGGCCTCGACCTCCTCGCGCCGAGCCACCAGCACGCTCTCGTCGGCGAGCTCCTGCTCGAGCGCGGTGCGCGCGGTGACCAGGTCGTCGGCCAGGATCCGGGCCCGCGCGTCGCGCACGTCGGCCTGCACCGTCGCGGCCCGGCGGGCGACCTCGGCCTGCCGGCCGAGGGGCTTGAGCTGGCGCCGGATCTCGCTGAGGAGGTCGTTGAGACGGGTCAGGTTGCCGTCGGTGGAGTCGAGCTTGCGGAGCGCCTTCTCCTTGCGCTTGCGGTGCTTGAGGACCCCGGCGGCCTCCTCGATGAAGCCGCGCCGGTCCTCCGGGGTCGCGTGCAGGATCGTGTCGAGCTGGCCCTGCCCGACGATGACGTGCATCTCGCGGCCGATGCCCGAGTCGCTGAGGAGCTCCTGGACGTCGAGCAGCCGGCACGCGGTGCCGTTGATGGCGTACTCCGAACCACCCGACCGGAACATGGTGCGGCTGATCGTGACCTCGGAGTACTCGATCGGCAGCGCGCCGTCGGAGTTGTCGATGGTGAGCAGCACCTCGGCGCGGCCCAGCGGGGCGCGCCCGGAGGTGCCGGCGAAGATGACGTCGTCCATCTTGCCGCCGCGCAGGCTCTTGGCGCTGGCCTCGCCCATCACCCAGGCGAGGGCGTCGACGACGTTGGACTTGCCCGATCCGTTGGGGCCGACGATGCAGGTGATGCCGGGTTCGAGCTGCAGCGTGGTCGCAGAGGCGAAGGACTTGAACCCCTTGAGGGTCAGGCTCTTCAGGTACACGCAGGCTCCCTGTGTCTCACGCTGGTCTGCTCGGTCGCGGACGCGACGAGCCGTCGGGCGGCCGTCGCGGGGGAAGCTCGGCGCTGGTCACCCTACCTGGGCCGGTCCGGTGTCCGCCGCAGGCTCGCTCGCCGCGGCGTCCGCGTGGGCCACGTGGGCGAGCGGGCGCCAGAAGAGCGCCAGCATGACCGCCGAGCCGACGAAGCCGACCCAGAACGGGGCCGTGATGCCCCAGACCCCGGCGATCAGGCCGCCGAGGCCGCTGCCGAGGACCATGCCGCCGAACACGCCGACCCCGTAGACCGAGCCCACCCGGCCCTGGAGCTCCGCCGGCACGGCCCGCTGGCGGACCGCCTGGGACAGCGTGCCCCAGACGAATGCGTAGGCGCCGAACACGAGCATGATGGTCATCGCCACCCACGGCGTCGTCGTGAGCGCGAAGCCCAGGTGCATGAAGACCTCGAGCAGCAGGCAGACCCGCATCAGCGTCGCGAGCGGCACGTGGCGCTCCAGCCAGCCGTAGCAGGGCGTGGAGACCAGCCCGCCGACCGCCGCCATCGTGGTCAGCAGGCCGTAGCCGACCGGGCCCATGTCGAGGACCTCGAGCGAGTAGAGGACGAGCACCGACCAGGCCGCGGCGAAGGTGATGTTGAACGAGAAGATCACCGCCGCCAGCGTGCGGATCGGCGGGTGCCCCAGCAGCCAGCGCACGCCGTCGACGATGTCGCGCCGCACGTGCGTCTCGACGGCGCCGCGCACCGGCCCGCCGGGCAGCTCGATCCGGGCCACCAGCACGATCGCGAGCAGCACGCAGGCGATCTGCGCGCCGAACGGCACCGCCAGGCCCACCGCGAAGAGCGCGGCGCCGAGGGGTGCGCCCGCGATCTGGTTGAGCGTGATGAAGCCGAGCTGCAGCCGGGCGTAGCCGACGCCGAGGTCGCGCTTCTCGACGAGCATCGGCAGCAGCGTGCTCGTCGTGGTGTCGGCGAACACCTCGGCCGTCCCGAGGAGGAACATCGCCGCCAGCACGACGTGGATGTCCACCCAACCGGTCAGGATCGAGGTGCACAGCGCCACGAGGACGCCGACCCGGGCGAGGTCGCTGACGACGACCAGCCGCTGCCGGTCGAGCCGGTCGGCGATCGCCCCCGCGTGCAGGCCGAAGAGCAGCCACGGCAGCCGCTGGAGCAGCACCGCGAGCGAGACCAGGAACGGGTCCCGGGTCTGCGAGGCGACGAGCAGCGGACCGGCCGCCAGCGCGATGCCGTCGCCGACGTTGGAGACCCAGCTGGACGCCAGCAGCAGCCGGTAGCCGCGGCCGAGGCGCGCCGGGGCGACGGCTTCGAGGACGCGGCTGCTCACAAGGAGGCGACGCTATGCCGGGCGGCGGCTCCCTGCCACCGATTTCCGCTAGCCGCCTGCGGTGCCGGACCCGGCCGAGACCGCCCGGAGGCCGGCGACCAGCAGCTCGACGGCGAACCTGACCCGGTCCTCCCCGGTGCCGGAGGTCATCACCGCGGCCATCGAGGTGAGCGCCGGGAACTGCTCCTCGGGGAGCGACTCGAAGAGGCTGCGCACCTCCGCGACCATCTGCTCCTCGTCGAGGGTCTCCCCGGCGGCCGCAGCGGCCTTGGCGCGCTCGATCCAGATGTCCTCCTCGACGGCGACGGCGCCGATGTAGAGGGAGAACATGTCGAGCGCCCAGGCGGTGTGCTGGTCGTCGATGCCGCCGACCCGGCACAGCGTGGCCAGGGCCTCGGCGGCGCGCAGCGAGGCAGGCTCGGTCGGGATCATCCCCATCGTCGCGCGGGCCACGCCCGGGTGCGCCCGGTAGACCTCGAGGAGGTCGAGCAGCATCGTGCGGAGCTGCTCGTCCCAGCGCTCGGGGTCCGGCTCGGGGATCGGTACCAGGCGGGTGACGCGCTCGACGAGGAGCTGGTCGAGCTGCTCCCGGTTGGCCACGTGGGCGTAGAGCGACGCCGGCCCGGTGTCGAGCGCACGGGCGATCGACCGCATGCTGACCGCCTCGTAGCCGTGCTCCCGCATCTGGTCGAGCGCCGCGTCGACGATCCGGTCCCGCGTCAGCCGCTCCTTGGGGGCCTTCGCGGGCGCGGCCGTGGTCACCCGGATCCGCACCGGCCCGGCCGAGAACGACGACGTCCGCTTGTCCACGCCCCCACCCTACCTTGACACGAACACCGTTCGAGAGTAGAACACCGTTCGTCCTGACGAACACTGTTCGAGTCCATCCTCTCCCGAACGGAGCCCCCATGACCACCTCCCTCTCCGGAGCGGCCGCCACCACGGCGTACCGCTACCGCTGGCACGTGATGGCGGCGGTGATCATCGCCGACGTCATGGACCTGCTCGACGCCACGATCGCCAACCTCGCCGGGCCCTCGATCCGGGCCGACCTGGGCGGGAGCGAGACCACGCTGCAGTGGGTCCTCGCGGCGTACACGCTCTCGTTCGCGGTCGGCCTGCTGACCTCGGCCCGGCTCGGCGACATCGTCGGCCGCCGGCCGATGTTCATCGCCGGCATGGCCGGCTTCACCGCAGCCTCCCTGCTGTGCGGCCTCGCGCCCTCGGCCGGTGCCCTGATCGCGTTCCGCGCCGTCCAGGGGCTGTTCGGGGCGACGATGATCCCGCAGGGGCTCGCCATGGTGAAGCAGTCGTTCCCGCCCGAGGACCTGCAGAAGGCGTTCATCCCGTTCGGCCCGATCATGGGCCTCTCCGCCGTGCTCGGGCCGATCCTGGCCGGGTTCCTCATCGACGCGGACCTGTGGGGCACCGGCTGGCGGATGATCTTCCTGATCAACGTGCCGGTCGGCCTGGCCGGGACCTTCGTCGCCTGGCGCTGGCTCCCCGAGGTCCCGAAGGAGGAGGGCGCGCGGCTCGACCCGTTCGGGGCCGTCCTCGTCACGCTGGCCTCGGCGGCGCTGATCTACCCGCTGGTGCAGGGACGCGAGCTCGGCTGGCCCGCCTGGGCCTACGGGCTGATGGCCGCGTCGGCAGTGCTCTTCGGCGTGTTCGTGTGGAGCGAGCGGCGCAGCAGCCACCCGATCCTGGAGCCGTCGCTGTTCGGCCACCGCGGCTTCGTCGCGGGCGTGGTCTTCCTGGGCACGTTCTTCGTGGCGATGGCCGGGTCCGGGCTGATCACCAGCCTCTACCTGCAGCTCGGTCTCGGCTTCACCCCCCGGCACGCGGCGATCGCGATGACGCCGTACGCCATGGGCATCGCGATCGGCGCCGCGCTCTCCGGCGCCGCGCTCGGTCCGCGGCTGGGGCGGCACGTGCTGCACATCGGCCTGGGCGTCGCGGCCGCCGGCATGGCGTGGTTCGGGCTGGTCGCGACCGGGACCGGCGTCGGTGGCTGGGACCTCGCGCCCGCGCTCCTGCTCGCCGGGCTGGGCAGCGGCCTGATCTTCGCCCCGCTGTTCGACATCATCCTGGCCGACCTGGGCGACCACGAGGTCGGCACGGGCTCGGGACTGCTCAACGCGATGCAGCAGTTCTGCGGCGCGCTCGGCGTTGCCGTCCTCGGCACGCTGTTCTTCCGATGGGTGCCGACGTCCGGATGGGGCGACGCCACCGAGGCGATCGCCTGGGTGACGGTGGCGTGCTTCGCGATCAGCTTCGCGGCGGCGTTCCTGCTGCCGCTGAGGCCGCGGGAGGAGGCGGCCCACTGATCGTGGCGTCGCCGAGGGTCCGGCCCTCGGGCCGGGCTCTCGCCGCCGGTCAGGCGGCGGGCCGCATCAGGCGGGCTGCAGATCCTTGTCCGACCCGGCGGTCAGGATCTCGGCGGCCCTGGCGGCCATCAGCTTGTCGTTCTCCTCGCTGAGGCGGAGGACGAGGGACTCCAGCTCGGCCACCCGGTTGCGCAGTCGAGCGTTCTCGACGGCGAGGCGGGGGTCGCGCAGGTCGCTGTTCAGGTGACCGATCAGCGCCTTGGCCATGAAGGTGTGCCTTCCGGTTGAGAGAGACTCAGAGGGCCCGCGGGGGGAATGGTGGGCCGTCTCCAAATGTCCCACTTCGAGCGCCTCCGGTCAATTGCGCGACCGCGGCGCGCGACCGACCCGTGGGACGGGCTGGCATCGGGGGCAGAAGTACGACGACCGGTTCATGAACGCCACCCGGCGGATGGCGGTGCCGCAGCGGTCGCACGGGTCGCCGTCGCGGCCGTAGGCGTGCAGGCTGCGGTCGAAGTAGCCCGACTCGCCGTTGACGTTGACGTAGAGGGCGTCGAACGACGTACCGCCCTGGGCCAGGGCCTCCCCCATCACCGCGCGCACCTCGGCCAGCAGCTGCACGACCTGCCCGCGGGTCAGCCGGTCCCCCGGCCGGTCGCCGTGGATCCGGGCGCGCCACAGGGCCTCGTCGGCGTAGATGTTGCCGACGCCGCTGATCAGGCCCTGGTCGAGCAGCAGCCGCTTGACCCCCGACGTCCGGCGCCGCAGCCGCTGCACGAAGGCGGCGTCGTCGAACCCGGGGTCGATCGGGTCGCGCGCGATGTGCGCGATCTCCGGGGGCAGCTCCGCGCCGCCCTCGGACAGGGACAGGCCGCCGAACATGCGCTGGTCGACGAACCTCAGCTCGCGGGCGGAGTCGAGGACGAACCGCACCCGCAGGTGCCGCTCGTCGGGGGCCCCGGCGGGCTGGACGAGCAGCTGGCCGCTCATCCCGAGGTGGCCGAGCAGCGCGTCGCCGCCATCGAGAGGGAGCCAGAGGTACTTGCCGCGACGCCGCGCGTCGAGCAGCCGCCGGCCGGTCAGCGCGGCCGCGAAGCCCTCGGGACCCCGGGGGTCGCGGCGCACCGGCCGGGGGTGGAGGACCTCGACGGCGTCGATGCGCGCTCCGAGGACGTGCCGTGCGAGGCCGGCGCGGACGGTCTCGACCTCGGGCAGCTCGGGCATCGGGCCTGCGGCAGGGTCAGGCCTGGACGCCGAGCGCGGCGACGATCTCGCCGTACGCCGTCTCCGCGGCGCCCTGCTCGGCTTCCTTCTTGGAGCGCCCGTGGCCGTTGCCGTAGAGCTTGTCGGCGACCCGGACCTGGGCCGTGAACGTCTTCTGGTGGTCGGGGCCCTCGTCCTCGATGACGTACTCGGGCACCCCGAGGCCGTGCTCGGCCGCGAGCTCCTGGAGCGAGGTCTTCCAGTCGAGCCCCGCCCCGAGCGCGGACGCGGCCTCGATCAGCGGGTCGAACAGCAGGTGCACGACGACCGAGGAGACCTCGATGCCGCCGCTGAGGTGGACGGCGCCGATGACCGCCTCGACCGTGTCGGAGAGGATCGACGCCTTCTCGCGGCCGCCGGTGGCCTCCTCGCCGCGCCCGAGCTTGATGTACTGCCCGAGCCCGATGTCGCGGGCGATCCCGGCGAGCGCACGGGCGTTGACCACCGCTGCCCGCAGCTTCGCCAGCCGGCCCTCGGGCAGGTCGGGGTGCTTGCGGTAGAGCGTCTCGGTGACGACCACGCCGAGCACCGAGTCGCCCAGGAACTCCAGGCGCTCGTTGGTCGGCAGGCCGCCGTGCTCGTACGCGTACGAGCGGTGGGTCAGGGCGCGGTCCAGCAGCTCGGCGTCGAGCTCCGGGTCGCCGAGCGCACGACGCAGGTCGTCGTAGCCCGTGGTGCCAGCGATGGCCGCTGCCCTGCCTGCGTGAGGTGGGTCAGAGGACCTGGCGGCGGTCGGCGCGGGCGCCGTACTGACCGCAGGTGCCGCACGCGCGGTGCGGGAGGTGCTTCGCACCGCAGGCCGGGTTGGCGCAGGTCACCAGGGTCGGGGCGACGGCCTTCCACTGCGAGCGACGGTGCCGCGTGTTGCTGCGCGACATCTTGCGCTTCGGGACAGCCACTGTGATCTCCTCGTTGTGCTCGGTCTGCCGTTACCGCTCGGCTTCGTCTTCTTCGGTCGGGCCGCTTCCGGTGAGTTCCGTGAGCGCGGCCCACCGCGGGTCGATCTCCGCCTCGTGCGCATGGTCGGGGTCGTCGGCCAGGCGTGCCCCGCAGTCGGGGCACAGGCCGGGACAGTCGTCCCTGCACAGCGGCTGGAACGGCAGTGCAAGCACCACCGCGTCCCGCAGCACCGGCTCCAGGTCGAGCAGGTCGTCCTGGAGCAGGCTGGTCTCCTGGTCATCGTTGCCCTCGTCGACGTCCTGCTTGGCGCGCAGGGCGTCCCGGTGGTCGTCGTAGACGTACAGCTCCTGGAACGTCACCTCGAGCTCGTCGCGGATCGGTTCCAGGCACCGCGCGCACTCCCCCTCGGCGGTGGCGTAGGCCGTGCCGGTGACGAGGACGCCCTCCATGACCGCCTCGAGGCGCAGGTCGAGCTCGACCGGCGCACCCTCGGGGACACTGAGAACCTCGATGCCCAGATCCACCGGTGCCGGGACCGTGAGCGTCACCTGACGCTGGGACCCCGGGCGGCGTCCGAGCTCGCGGGTGTCGAGCACGAACGGCGCTCTCGGGTCCAGGCCGGTCACGCGATCACTCCTGGTCCAGGCACCAACAGATCGGAGCAATCGTAGTGGCGGGGCTGACCCGCGGCAAAACGCGGGTCGCCGAGGTCACCGACGGCCGAGCCGCTCGGTGAGCCGGTCGAGCACCGCCGGTGGCACCAGCCCGGAGACGTCGCCGCCGAGCGAGGCCACCTCCTTGACCAGGCTGGACGAGACGTAGCCGAGCGAGGCGGTGGTCGGGACGAAGACCGTCTCCACGCCGGTGAGGTGGGCGTTCATCTGCGCCATGGGCAGCTCGTACTCGTAGTCGTTGCCGCCGCGCAGGCCCTTCACGATCGCCTGGGCGCCGATCTCCCGGCAGAAGTCGACGATCAGGCCGGTGAAGCCCATGACCTTGACGTTGGGCAGCTCGGCGCAGGCCTCCCGTAGCATCTCGAGCCGCTCCTCGGGGCCGAAGAGCCGCGACTTGGAGGGGTTTGTCCCGGTGGCGACGATCAGCTCGTCGAAGAGGGCCGACGTACGCCGGAAGATGTCCAGGTGGCCGTAGGTGACCGGGTCGAAGGAGCCGGGGCACACCGCGCGGGTCATGGCACGGGAGCGTATCGGGCCCCGCGGAGCCGGTCGGGGTCAGTCACGCGTCGCGAACCACAAGGTGGTCTCGCCGTAGCGGCGCTCCCCGCGCTTGCCGGGCAGCCGGGCGACCCCGCTCGGCCACCGCGGCTCGGGGCTTCGGGCGGAGCGCTCGACCACGAGGAGTGCCTCGGGGGCGAGCCAGCCGTGGTCGAGGAGCAGTGCCAGGTCCTCGGCGAGCGCCTCGTCGGTGAGCGGGTAGGGCGGGTCGCTGAACACGACGTCGAACGGCGCCGGTGCCGCCTCGGACAGCACGGCCGCCACCGAGCGGCTGCGCACGTCCGCCCGGTCGCAGCCGATGGACGCGGCATTGTCGGTGACCAGCTTCGCCGTACGCCGGTCGGACTCGACGAGCGTCACGTGGCCGGCCCCGCGGGACCAGGCCTCCAGGCCGATCGCGCCGCTGCCGGCGTAGAGGTCCAGGAAGCGCAGGCCCTGCAGCGAGCCCGACCACGCCTCGATCGCGGAGAACAGCGCCTCACGCACCCGGTCTGAGGTCGGTCGGGTGCGGTCGCCGCGGGGGGTCTGCAGGCGCCGGCCGCCCGCCGTGCCGCCGATGATGCGCGTCATGCCGGGGCGCCGGTCACGACTTGTCCACGAACTCGGCCTGCTGCGAGCGCTCGAGGGCGGCGACGGCGTCGGCCAGGAGCGGGGCGTCGCGCAGCGCGGGGTCGGCGTCCAGGAGCTCCTCGGCGGCCCGGCGCGCGGCGACGATCGTGTCCTCGTCGCGGAGCACGCGCAGCCGCTCCAGGCTCGACCGGCGGCCGGCCTGCGAGGCGCCGAGCACGTCGCCCTCACGGCGCTGCTCGAGGTCGACCCGGGAGAGCACGAACCCGTCGGTGGTGGAGGCCACGGCGTCGAGCCGCTCGCGGGCGGGGGTGCCGGCCTCGGCGCCGGTGACCAGCAGGCAGAGCCCCGGGAGCCCGCCCCGCCCGACCCGGCCGCGGAGCTGGTGGAGCTGCGAGACACCGAACCGCTCGGCGTCGAGCACGACCATCGCGGTGGCGTTGGGCACGTCGACACCGACCTCGATCACCGTCGTCGACACGAGCACGTCGAGCTCGCGGGCCGCGAACGCGCGCATGGTCGCGTCCTTCTCGTCGGCGGGGAGCCGGCCGTGCATGCGACCGATCCGCACGTCGGACAGCGGGCCGCCGGCCAGCCGCCCGACCACGTCCTCGACGGCAGCCGGGCCGCCCGTCGGCGCGATCACCTCGCCCTCCTCGTCGAGGTCGACCGCGTCGGTCTCGCCGGCCTCGCTCTCGTCGCCGGCGATGCGCGGGCAGACGACGTAGACCTGGTGCCCCTTGTCCACCTCCTCGTGGACGCGCTGCCACACCCGCTCCATCCAGCCGGGGTGCTCGGCCAGGGGCACGAGGTTGGTCTGGATGGGCGCGCGGCCGGCGGGCAGCTCGCGCAGCGTGGAGACCTCGAGGTCGCCGAACACCGTCATCGCGACCGTGCGCGGGATGGGCGTCGCCGTCATGACCAGCAGGTGGGGCGGGATCGCGGCCTTGTCGGTGAGCGCGGCACGCTGCTCGACGCCGAAGCGGTGCTGCTCGTCGACGACGACCAGGCCCAGGTCGGCGAAGATGACCTGGTCCTGGAGCAGCGCGTGGGTGCCGACCACGATCCCCGCCTCGCCGCTGGCGATCCGGGAGAGCGGCTCGGTGCGCTGGCCCTTGGTCATCGAGCCGGTGAGCAGCTCCACCCGGGTCCCGGCCCCGGAGCCGAAGATCGTGCCGCCCAGGGCCAGCTCGCCGAGCATCGTGACGATCGATCGGTGGTGCTGCTGCGCCAGGACCTCGGTCGGCGCGAGCAGGGCGGCCTGCCCGCCGGAGTCGACGACGCGGAGCATCGCCCGCAGGGCCACGAGCGTCTTGCCGGAGCCGACCTCGCCCTGGAGCAGGCGGTTCATGGGGTGCGGCTCGGCCAGGTCCGCCGCGATCTGCTCGCCGACCTTGCGCTGGCCCGCGGTCAGCTCGAACGGCAGGGACGCGTCGAAGGCGGTGAGCAGCTCGCCCGAGCCCCCGGTGCGGATCGTCGCGCCGAACTCGCGGATGGCGCGCCGGCGCCGGGCGAGCAGGAGCTGGGTGACCAGCGCCTCCTCGAAGCGGAACCGGTGGAACGCCCGGGTCACCTGGTCGCGGGTGTCGGGTGCGTGCACCCAGTCGTAGGCCTGCCGCACGTCGAGGACGCCGTACTCCTCCCGGACGGAGTCGGGCAGCACCTCGGGCACCTCGTCGAGCACCGTGCGGGCGAACCGCACGGCCCGCGCGATGTCCCACGAGTAGATGCCCTTGGTCAGCGGGTAGATCGGGTAGAGCCCGCCGATCTCGTCGGGCATCGCGCCCTCGATCTCCTCGTCGGCCACGCCGAAGACGGTGAGCTGCGGGTTGACCAGCTGCCAGTTGTTGTTGAACCGGTCGGCCTTGCCGACGAAGATCCCCCGGTTGCCGACCGCCACCTGCCGGGCCCGCCACTGGGCGGAGTGCTGGTGCTTGGCGAAGAACGTCATCCGCAGGTCGGGACCGTCGGTGCGCAGCACGGCCTCGACCCGGTAGGCCATCCGCCCGGTGCGCCGGTCGGGGTAGGACTTGATGTCGCACCGCTTGATCTCGCCGACCACGCAGAGCATCTGGCCGACCCGCAGGTCGCCGGTCCTGGTGAGCGAGCCGGTCTCGAGGTAGCGCCGCGGGAAGTGGCCCAGCAGGTCGCCCACCGTGGTGATGCCGAGACCCGACGCCAGTCGGTTGCGCTTGTGCGTCGTGGTCGCCCCGAGCACGGTGGCCACCGGGGAGTCGAGCGTGATCATCGCGCCTCCCTCCGCCCGGCGGGCCTCACTCGACCGACATCAGGAGCGGGTAGCGCTCCTGCCCCCCGTCGTACACGACGGCGTCGACATGGGGATGGTGCTCCTCCACCCAGGTCGTGACGTGGTCGGCGAGGTCGGCCGAGGCCGCGTCTGCCCCACGGACGATCGTCACCAGCTCCCCACCGGGGGCGAGGAGGCGCCCGATGACCTCGACCGCGACTGCCCCGAGGTCGTCGCCGACGACGGCGAAGTCACCCGAGATCACCCCCAGGGCGTCGCCCTCCTGGCACGGGCCGGCCATCGTCATCGCCTCCCGGGCCGCGACGGTCACCGCGCCGTGCCGGGCGTGCCGGGCGGTCGCGGTCATCTCGGTGACGTCGGCGTCGAAGGAGCGACCGGGCTCGTGGACCGCGAGGGCAGCGAGGCCCTGGACCTGCGCCTCGGTCGGGATCACGGCGACCCGCAGCCCGGGGTGGTCGGCCTCCGCGACGGTGCCCGCCATCCGCGCGGTGCGGACGCTGTCGTGGTCGTTGGGGAGCACGACGACCTCGCTCGCGCCGCAGCGCGTGATCGCGTCGAGCAGCTCACCGGTCGAGGGTCGCCGGCCGGGGCCGCCGTGGACGACCTCGGCACCCGCGTCGGCGAACAGCGCGCCGAGGCCAGGGCCCGCTGCGACCGCGACGACGCGACGCTCGGCGGGCGCCGACGGCGCGCCGCCGAGGGTGAGCGGCCCCGCGCCGGGCTGGGCCGCCCCCTGCTGCGCGAAGTGGGTGACCCGGATCCGGTGCGGCCGGCCGATGGCGACGGCCGCCTCGATCGCGGCGCCCGGCTCGTCGGTGTGGACGTGGACGTTCCAGAGACCGTCACCACCCACGACCACCACGCTGTCGCCGATCTCGGCGAGGCGCGCGCGCAGGTGCGGGACGAGCCCGTCGCCGGTGTCGAGGAGGTACATGACCTCGAACGCGGGACCGTCCGCGCTGAGGTCGCCGGCGCCGCCGGCGAGGTCGGGGACCGGGATCGCGTGGCGGCCGAGCGGCGTCGTGACGGGGACCGGTCGGCGCCCCGTCAGCACGGTCTCCGCGGCGTCCAGGATCACGCAGATGCCGCGGCCGCCGGCGTCGACGACGCCCGCGCGCGCGAGCACCGGCAGCTGCTCCGGCGTGCGGGCGAGCGCCTGGCGGGCTGCTTGCGCTGCGGCCGCGACCACGTCGCTGCTGCGCACCGTGGGCTCCTTCGCACGCTCCTGGGCCGCGTCCGAGGCGGCGCGCAGCACGGTGAGCATGGTGCCCTCCACCGGCTCCCCGACCGCGGCGTAGCTCGCGTCGGTCGCCTGGTGCACCGCGTCCGCGAGGACCTGCGCGTTCGGCTCGTCACCCGCCGCGGCACCGATCCGCCGCACGAGCGCGCCGAGCATCTCGCTGAGGATCACGCCGGAGTTGCCGCGGGCGCCGAGCAGGGCGCCGCGCGCGAGCGCCGCGAGCGCCGCGGTCCGCGGCTGCGTGGCCGCGTCGCGGAGGGCGTCACGGCCGGCCGCCATCGTGAGGTACATGTTGGTGCCGGTGTCGCCGTCGGGGACCGGGTAGACGTTGAGCGCGTCGATCTCCTCACGCGCGTCGGCGAGGGCGTCCACGGCGATGTCGACGAACCGGAGGACCGTCTCCAGGGCGATGCCGTGCGCGGCGTCGTACGACGCCCGACCGCCCACGTCCGTGCCCCTGTCCATCGGGATCAGGGTAGTGGCACCGACCCCGTCGCCGATTTCTGCCCGCGCCGCCGGTTCCGTTAGTCTGTTCCGGTTGCCCGAACGGGCACCTTCGACTCTCGACCGCATCCCGGTGCGTTCGAACCGACCGACTGATCCAACGCCTAGGAGTCATCGTGGCTGCCGTCTGCGACATCTGCGCCAAGAAGCCGGCCTTCGGCAACAACCGGCCGTGGTCGCGCAAGATCACCAAGCGCCGCTTCAACCCCAACATCCAGCGCGTGCGCGCGGTCGTCAACGGCACTCCCAAGCGCCTGAACGTCTGCACCGGCTGCCTGAAGTCGGGCAAGGTCACCCGCTAGTCGAATCGCAGGTTTTGGTTGGCCGAAACCCAGGAACTGGCGAGGCCCGGCGGAGCGATCCGGCCGGGCCTCTCGCCATTTCCTGCGATTCGAGCAACCAAAACCTGCGATTCGGGCAACCAGAACCTGCGATTCGACTCAGAAGTGGGTCCAGCCGGAGGGGCCGTCGTAGGGCTCGCCGTCGACGGTGACCGCGGGACCGGCCGCACCGGGCTCGCCGACCGAGCCGATGGGCAGCCAGCCGTCGGGGAGGGCGACGTCCGGGGCGAAGGTCGCGAGGAGCGAGTGGTCGTCGCCGCCGCCGAGGATGAACGACATCGGGTCGGCACCGGTCGCCGCGCCGACGGCGACGAGGGGCTCGGGCACCTCGAACGCGTCCCTGCGTACGTCGAGCGCCACCCCCGACGCCCGCGCGAGGTGCGCGGCGTCCGCGAGCAGCCCGTCGGAGACGTCGATCATCGCGGTGGCGCCTGCCTCGGCGGCGGCCCGGCCGGCGTCGTAGGGCGGCTCGGGGCGGCGGTAGGCGTCCACCAGCTTCCGCGGTGACCGGAAGCCCCGGCCCAGGACCGCGAGGCCGCCGCCGGCCCAGCCCTGGCGGCCGGCGAGGGCGACCACGTCGCCGGGCCGGGCGCCCGAGCGGAGCACGGGCGAGACCGTGCAGGAGCCCAGCACCGTCACGCTGATGACGATCTGCTCGGCGGCGCTCACGTCGCCGCCGACCAGTCCCGCTCCGACCAGGGCGCACTCCTCCGCGAACCCGCGGGTGAAGTCCAGCGCCCACTGGGCCGGCAGGTCGGGCGGGGCGGCGAAGCCGACGGTGAGCCAGGACGCGCGCCCGCCCATCGCGTTGATGTCGGAGAGGTTCTGCGCCGCCGCGCGGTGCCCGACGTCGGCAGCGTCGGACCAGTCGCGGCGGAAGTGCCGGCCCTCGACCATCAGGTCCGTCGAGACGACGACGTGCCCGGTGCGCACCCGCAGCACCGCCGCGTCGTCGCCCGGCCCGACGAGCACCTGCTCCCCCGGCGCGAGCCGCGCCACGAGGTCCTCGATGCGGGTGATCAGGCCGAACTCCCCCAGGTCGGCCAGCGTCTGCTCGGACATGCGCCCATCCCACCAGAGCGGGCCCCTGTGCGGTCCGGCGGCCCGCCGCCCGCCGGCGACGAAGAGGCGGATCCCCGGTGCGCGCGGTAGGTTGATGCGTCGTCCCGGGCCCCGGTGGGGCCCGACCCATCCGACACGAGGAGTGCCAATGGTGGTGCAGGCCTACATCCTGATCCAGACCGACGTCGGCAAGGCCGCGGAGGTCGCGAAGGCCATCGCCAAGATCAAGGGTGTCACCCTCGCCGAGGACGTGACCGGCCCCTACGACGTGATCGTGCGCGCCGAGGCGCGCAACGTCGACGAGCTCGGCAAGCTGGTCGTCTCGAAGGTGCAGAACCTCGACGGCATCACCCGCACGCTGACCTGCCCCGTGGTGCATATCTGAGCCGGCTGACCGGGACGGGAGTCGTCCTCGCCGCGCTCCTGCCGCTGGCTGCGGCCTGCGGCGGCCCCGTCGAGATCGACACCGCCGACCTGTCCGCCGCGGACGCGAAGGCGTGCGCGGCGTTCGTGGACGACCTCCCGTCGACGCTCTCCGACCTCGACCGGGTCGACGTCGACCCGGCCGACGCGCCGGGGGCTGCGTACGGCGACCCGCCGATCGTGATCACCTGCGGCGTCGACCAGCCGGAGGGGTACGGCGCCGGCGCGCCCTGCGAGTCCGTCGGCGGCGTGGACTGGTTCCTGCCCGCGGACGAGTACGGCGACACCCCCCGCGAGATCGTGCTGACCAGCGCGTGGAGCCGCCCGCGCGTGGAGGTGCGGATCCCGGAGGACTACTGGCCGGAGGCGACGGCGGCAGCCACGGGCGTGCTCAGCCCGGTCGTGGAGCGGCACCTGCGCATCGTGGGCCACTGCTCCCGCTAGCCGGTGCCTAGCGCAGGCCGGTGCTCCGCTGCAGGGCGAGCGCCACGAGGCGGTCGACCAGGGCGCCGTACTCCAGGCCCGTGGCGGCCCACATCCGCGGGAACATCGACAGCGGCGTGAATCCCGGCATCGTGTTGAGCTCGTTGACGACGAGCGAGCCGTCGGGCATCAGGAAGAAGTCGACGCGGGCGAGGCCCTCGCAGCCGACCGCGCGGAACGCGTCGGCCGACAGCTCCCGCATCCGGGCCGTCGTGTCGTCGTCGAGCTTGGCCGGTACGTCGAGCTCGGTGGCCTCCTCGGGGAGGTACTTCGCGTCGAAGTCGTAGAACTCGTGGTCCCCGGTGATCCGGATCTCCGCCGGGAGGCTGGTCTCGACGCCGCCGTCGAGGGCCTCCAGGACGCCGCACTCGATCTCGCGGGCGCCCTCGGCGGAGACCTCGACCAGGACCTTCGGGTCGTGGACCAGTGCGCCCTCGATCGCGGCGGCGAGCTCGTCGGGGCCGTGGGCCTTCGCGATGCCGATGCTCGAACCGCCGCGCGCGGGCTTCACGAAGAGCGGGTAGCCCAGCTCCTCGCAGCGCGCGCGCACCGCGGCGGGGTCGCGCTCCCACTCCCGGGTGGTCGTCGTGGTGCTCGGCATCACCGGCAGGCCGGCGTCGGCGAGCACGATCTTCATGTACGCCTTGTCCATGCTCACCGCGGACGCCAGCACGCCGGCGCCGACGTAGCGCACGCCGGCCATCTCGAGCATCCCCTGCAGGGTGCCGTCCTCGCCCCACGGGCCGTGCAGGAGCGGGAACACGACGTCGACGTCACCCAGCTCCCGCGGCGGCGCGGTGGGGTCGCTGACAACGAGACCGGCTCCCGAGGCGGTCCGCGCGAGCGTCACGGGCGCGCGGTCGCCGTCGACCGACGGCAGCTGGTCCGGGGACTTGATCTGCAGCCGCTCGACGTCACCGGACTCCAGGACCCAGCGGCCGTCGGTGGCGATCCCGATGGGGACGACTTCGTAGCGATCCGGGTCGAGGGCGCGGAGCACGCTGCCCGCGGTCACGCACGAGATGGCGTGCTCGCTGGAGCGGCCCCCGAAGACGACGGCGACGCGGATCCGGCGGTCGGCGGCTGAGTTCATCGCGGCTGACCCTACCGTTGGGCACATGTCCGAGCATCGGAGCCACCCTGAGGACCTGCGGCCGGCGACGGTCACCGTCAGCGCCGGCCGCCCGCCGCGCGATCCTGACGCCCCGCTCAACCCGCCGATCACGATGGCGGCGACCTACGTCGCCACCGGTGACGTCGAGTACGGCCGCTACGGGAACCCGACGTGGTCGGCCTTCGAGGAGGTGCTGGGACGGCTGGAGGACGGCCGGGCGCTGGCCTTCTCGTCCGGGATGGCGGCCGTCACCGCGGTGCTCGACCTGCTCGGTCCGGGCGCCGGCGTGGTCGCGCCGCGCCACGCCTACAGCGGCACGATCATGGCGCTGGCCGACCTCGAGGCGCGCGGCCGCGCCCGCGGCACGCTGGTCGACATCGCCGACACCGCGGTCGTCGTCGCCGCGATGCAGGCCGACGAGGACTGCGCCCTGCTCTGGATCGAGTCGCCGACCAACCCGGCGCTGGAGCTGGCCGACATCGCGGCCCTCGCGGAGGCCGCGCACGGCCTGGGCATCCGGGTCGTGGTCGACAACACCTTCGCCACTCCCCTGCTCCAGCAGCCGCTGGCGCTCGGCGCCGACATCGTCGTGCACTCGGCGACGAAGTACCTCGCCGGCCACAGCGACGTCCAGCTCGGCGCGCTCGTCGTCGCCGACGACGAGGTGCACGACGCCCTGAAGGGCCGCCGCGACCTGGCCGGTGCCGTGCCGGGACCGTTCGAGACCTGGCTCGCCCTGCGCGGGATGCGCACGCTCGACGTACGCCTGGAGCGGGCGCAGGCCAACGCCGCCGAGCTCGCGCGGCGGCTCGCGGACCACCCGGCCGTGACCGAGGTCCGCTACCCCGGTATGGGCGCGATCGTCGCGATGGTGCTCTCGTCCGCCGACGCGGCGGACGTCGCCGTGCGGCAGACCGAGCTGTGGGTCCACGCGACGTCGCTGGGCGGGGTCGAGTCCACCCTGGAGCGGCGACGGCGCTGGAAGGCCGAGTCCGAGACGATCCCCGAGGGCCTGGTGCGGCTGTCGGTCGGGATCGAGGACGTCGAGGACCTCTGGGCCGACCTCGCTCGGGCGCTCGAGAAGGGCTGATCAGCCCATCTCCGCCTTGGTGTCCCTCGCGATGAAGGAGCGCATCATCTCCGTGGTCGTCATCCGGCCGGCGACCACCTCGTCGACGTGGTCGACGATCGGGGCCTCGATGCCGGTGCGCTCGGCGAGCGCACGCAGCGACGAGCAGGACTTGGCCCCCTCGGCGACCTGCCGGGTGGATGCGTAGATGTCCTCGACGGTCATCCCCTGGCCGAGCTTCTCGCCGAAGGTGCGGTTGCGCGACAGCGGGGACGAGCAGGTCGCCACCAGGTCGCCGAGACCGGCCAGGCCCATCAGGGTGAGCGGGTTGGCGCCCTGGTGCATCGCGAGCCGGGCCGTCTCCGCCAGCCCGCGGGTGATCAGCGAGGCGGTGGTGTTGTCGCCGAAGCCCAGCCCGACCGCCATCCCGACGCACAGCGCGACGACGTTCTTGTAGGCGCCACCGAGCTCGCAGCCCAGCACGTCGACACTGGTGTAGGGCCGGAAGGCCGGCGAGTGGATGCGCTTCTGCAGCATCGTCGCGACGTCCTCGTCGGCGCACGCGACGACCGACGCCGCGGGCTCGCGGCGCGCGATCTCCCGCGCCAGGTTGGGCCCGCTGACCACCGCGATCCGCGACGGCCCGACGTCACCGACCTCGGAGACCACCTCGCTCATCCGCTCGAGCGTGCCGAGCTCGACGCCCTTCATCAGCGACACGAAGATCGCCTCGGGCCGCACGAACGGGAGGAAGGCCGGCAGGTTGTCGCGCAGCGACTGCGAAGGCACGGCGAGCACCACGAGGTCGGCGTCCATCAGGGCGAGCTCCGGGTCGTGCGTCGCCCGCACCGTCGGCGGAAGCTCGATGCCGGGGAGGTAGTCGACGTTCTCCCGGCTGTCGTTGATGCCGGCCGCGACCTCCTCCCGACGGGCCCACAGGGTCACGTCGTTGCCGCCGTCGGCGAGGACGATCGAGAAGGCGGTGCCCCACGAGCCGGCACCGAGGACCGCGACCTTGCCGCTCACGAGCTCTTCTTCCTGTCCTTGAAGCGATCGCCGTGGATGCGCATGTCGTAGCGCTCCTCGGGCGCGGCCTCACCCCGGATCAGCTCCAGCTGCCGGGTGATCGCGGCCATGATCCGGTCGGTGGCCTGGTTGACGACCTCGGTGGTGCGGGGCTGGTCCACCAGGTCGGCGAGGTCGACCGGCTCCCCGACCGCCATCGTGATGTGCTTGCGGGGGAACAGCAGCGGCTTCTTCGTGTACGGCGGCAGGATCTCCTGCGCACCCCACTGGCCCACCGGGATCACGGGACACCCGGTCTCGAGAGCGATCCGGGCGGCACCGGACTTGCCGCGCATCGGCCACATGTCCGGGTCCCTGGTGATCGTCGCCTCGGGGTAGACGATGATGCAGTGGCCGTTGCGCACGGCCTCCACCGCGGCGGCGTACGCGCCCGCACCGCCGCTCTCCCGCTCGACGGGGATCTGGCCCGCGGCCGTGAGGAACCGGGCGAGCGCCTTGTTCTTCCAGAGCCCCGCCTTGGCCAGGTAGTGCGGCAGCCGGCCGTAGTCGTAGAGCAGGTGGGCCGCCGTGATCGGGTCGATGTGCGAGAGGTGGTTCATCGCGATCACGCATCCGCCGGTCACCGGGAGCCGCTCCGGCTCGATCCAGGTGCGCTTGGTCGTGGTGAGGAGCGTCGGCTTCACGATCGACACGGCCAGCCAGAACGGCCAACCCCGCTTCTCCTGCATCTTCCGCACCGTCACGAGGGTGCAGGTTACCGGTCCGTCACCCCGATCGCGGGCGGGCGCCACGTGCGCCCGCCCGGTGGTCGGCTGAGAGGATCGGCCCGTGGTCGCAGCTCCGGAGGGATTCGTCGTCGTGCTGCCCGTGAAGGCGCCCGCGCTCGGCAAGTCGCGGCTGGTCGCGCCTGCGGGCGTCGATCGGCGCGAGCTGGCCGCCGCCTTCGCCGAGGACGCCGTCCGGTCCTGCCTGGCGGCCACCCGCGTCACCCGCGTCCTGGTCGTCACGGAGGACGCACGGCTGGCGGACCACGTGGTCCGGCTCGGCGCCGCCGTGTGCCCGGACGGGCCGGAACCGGGGCTCAACCCCGCACTGCGGTACGGCGCCGCGCAGGCGCACGCACGGTGGCCCTCACTGGTGCCGGTGGCACTGCTGGCCGACCTCCCCGCACTGCGCGCCGCAGACCTCGACGCCGCGCTCACCGACGTCGCGGACGCGGTGGACGGCACGACGTCGTACGTCGTGGACGCGGACGGCACCGGCACGACGCTCTACGCCGCGGCGCACGACGCCTTCGCGCCCCGGTTCGGGCCGGACTCCGCGGCCGCGCACGCCGCCGCGGGCGCGGTCGCGATCGAGGGCGACCTGGCCAGCCTGCGCCGCGACGTCGACGACGCGGAGGGTCTGCGCGCCGCCCTCGCCCTGGGCGTCGGGCCCGCGACGCGAGCGGTCCTCTCGGCATAGGTTCGGTGACAACTGCGGGCGCCCGTCGGGCGTCCCGACGTCGAGAGCCTTTCTACGGAGCGGAGGATGACATGGGACGGATCAAGCGCGCGCTCGTCGCGACCCTGAGCGGGTTCCTGGCTGCCGGCGTGCTGACCGCGTCGACGACCTCGCCTGCCCGGGCCGAGACGGTCACGGTCCACGACCCGACGGGCGACACCCAGGACCACCTGGGCTACGACATCACCTCGATGCGGATCCGGCACAAGGCGAAGCGGATCAGCTTCGAGCTGCGGCAGAGCCAGACGCCGTACTGGTACGAGATCCGGGTCGACGTGCCCGGGCCGAAGCCGTGGAGCTACCTGGTCACCTGGGCCGTCTACACCCCGCACAAGGTGTACGTGCAGAAGCGGCACGCCGATCCCGAGACCTTCGTGTGCGTGCGCAAGAACGCGGACACGAGCAACCACGACAAGCTGCTGACCTTCACGCTCCCGCGCAGCTGCTTCGGCCCGCCCAAGGCGGTCAAGGTCAAGGCCATCGCGTGGGACGACCAGTTCGGCTGGTCGGACCGCACCGTCTGGAGCGAATGGGTCCACGTCTCCTGACACCGGAACGGGAAATGCCGACGGGCCGTCCCCTCGTGGGGACGGCCCGTCGGCGAGCGGGGCTCAGGACTTCTTGGCAGGAGCCTTCTTGGCGGGCGCCTTCTTCGCAGGAGCCTTCTTGGCAGGAGCCTTCTTCGCAGGAGCCTTCTTGGCGGGCGCCTTCTTGGCGGGCGCCTTCTTCGCAGGAGCCTTCTTGGCAGGAGCCTTCTTGGCGGGCGCCTTCTTCGCAGGAGCCTTCTTGGCCGGGGCCGCCTTCTTCACCGCAGCCGCGGCCTTCTTGGCCGGGGCCGCGGCCGCCTTGGCGGGCGTCGAGGCCGCGGCCTTCTTCGCCGGGGCTGCGGCCTTCTTGATCGCCGGCAGCTTCTTGGCACCGGAGATCACGTTCTTGAGGTCAGCGCCCGGGGTGAACTTCGGCACCGCCTTCTTCTTGGTCTTGATCCGCTGGCCCGTCTGCGGGTTGCGCACCCACCGCGCGTTGCGGACTGCCTTCTCGAACGAGCCGAAGCCCGTGATTGCGACCTTCTCGCCCTTGGCGACCTGTCGCGTGATGGTGTCGAGCACCGAGTCGAGCGCGTGGGCGGCTGCCTTGCGGTTGCCCTCGTAGCGATCGGAAAGCGCGTCGATCAACTGAGACTTGTTCACTACCTGTCCTTCCGCCAGACCGGCAATCATGCCGTTCGTGGGCCGGTTCCGGCCGGGCCCCCGCCCAGCACCTTGCCCGGCACGCTAGGCATTCGTGGGCATCGTCACAACGACCACGCCGGGTTTTCCGGCCTTTTTTCAGGCAGAAAGGGCGAATTCGGCCGAATTACGGCGAATTCGCAGCGATGGGAGCCAGCGCGTCACGCGTGCTGCGTGACGGGCTTCCAGGTCGGACGCGTGCTTTCGTAGGCAGCGATGTCGCCCTCGTGACCAAGGGTGATCCCGATGTCGTCGAGTCCCTCGAGCAGCCGCCACCGGGTGTAGTCGTCGATGTCGAAGCTGTCCTCGATCGAGCCGTCGGCCGTGCGCACGGTCTTCTTCTCGAGGTCGACGGTGATCTCCGCGCCCGGGTTCTGCTCGAGGTGGTCCCACAGCCGCTGCACGACCTTCTCGTCGACCTGGGCGGCGAGAAGCCCGGCCTTTCCGGAGTTTCCGCGGAAGATGTCGGCGAACCGCGACGAGATCACGACCTTGAAGCCGTAGTTCTGCAGGGCCCAGACCGCGTGCTCGCGCGACGAACCGGTGCCGAAGTCGGGACCCGCGACCAGCACGGAGCCGGACTTGTAGGCGTCCTGGTTGAGCACGAACTCGGGGTCGTTGCGCCAGGCCGCGAAGAGCCCGTCCTCGAAGCCGGTGCGCGTCACCCGCTTGAGGTAGACGGCGGGGATGATCTGGTCGGTGTCGACGTTGCTCCGCTTCAGCGGGACGCCGACGCCGGTGTGGGTGGTGAACTTGTCCATGGGTCGTCCCTCTCTCAGAGCGCGGGCAGGTCGGCGGGCGAGGAGAGCGTGCCGCGGATCGCGGTGGCCGCTGCGACGGGCACGGACACCAGGTGTGTCCGACCACCCTTGCCCTGCCGGCCCTCGAAGTTGCGGTTGGACGTCGAGGCGCTGCGCTCGCCGGGCGCCAGGGTGTCGGGGTTCATGCCCAGGCACATGGAGCAGCCGGCACCACGCCACTCGGCGCCCGCCTCCTTGAAGATCACGTCGAGGCCCTCGTCCTGGGCCTGCAGGCGCACGCGGACCGAGCCCGGCACGACGAGCACGCGCGTGTCCGGGTCGACCTTGCGACCCTTGACGATCGCGGCCGCGGTGCGCAGGTCCTCGATGCGGCCGTTGGTGCACGAGCCGATGAACACCGTGTCGACCTTGACGTCGCGCATCGGGGTGCCGGCCTCGAGACCCATGTAGGCAAGGGCCTTCTCGGCGGCGATCCGGTCGCTCGGCTCGTCGAAGTCCTCGGGCGACGGGACGTTCGCGGCCAGCGGCACACCCTGACCGGGGTTGGTGCCCCACGTGACGAACGGCGTCACCTCGGAGGCGTCGAGCACGATCTCCTTGTCGAAGGACGCATCGGCGTCGGTGACCAGGGTCTTCCAGTGCGCGACGGCGGCGTCCCAGTCCGCGCCCCTCGGGGCCTCGGGCCGGCCCTCGATGTAGTCGAAGGTGGTCTGGTCGGGGGCGATCAGGCCCGCCTTGGCGCCCCACTCGATCGACATGTTGCAGACCGTCATGCGGCCTTCCATCGAGAGCTCCTCGATGGCCTGGCCGCGGTACTCGACGATGTAGCCCTGCCCGCCACCGGTGCCCGTCTTGCTGATCAGCGTGAGGATCAGGTCCTTGGCGGTGACGCCCTCGTGGAGGCTGCCGGTGACGGTGACCGCCATCGTCTTCGGCTTGGCCTGCGGCAGGGTCTGGGTCGCGAGCACGTGCTCGACCTCGGACGTGCCGATGCCGAACGCGATGGCGCCGAAGGCACCGTGGGTGCTGGTGTGGCTGTCACCGCAGACGATCGTCATGCCGGGCTGGGTGAGACCCAGCTGCGGGCCGACGACGTGCACGATGCCCTGGTCGATGTCACCGAGCGGGTGCAACCGCACGCCGAACTCCTCGGCGTTGCGGCGCAGGGTGTCGACCTGGGTCTTGCTCACCGGGTCGGCGATCGGCTTGTCCCAGTCCAGCGTCGGGACGTTGTGGTCCTCGGTCGCCAGGGTCAGGTCGGGCCGCCGTACCTTGCGGCCGGCGAGGCGCAGACCGTCGAACGCCTGGGGGCTGGTGACCTCGTGGATGAGGTGGAGATCGATGTAGAGGAGGTCCGGCTCCCCCGGGGTCGACCGGACGACGTGCTCGTCCCACACCTTCTCCGCCAGGGTCTTGCCCATGACTCGCTCCTCTTGATCCGTGACCGCTATGACCTGCGTGACGCAGCCTACTCTTGCATCCCAATCTCTGAGACGGCAGTATTGCCATATGGACAACTCGAGCGGTGTGGGCGTGCTGGACAAGGCCGCCCTCGTACTCACGGCACTGGAGTCCGGCCCGGCCACCCTGGCCGGCCTGGTCGCCGGGACCGGTCTGGCCCGCCCGACCGCGCACCGGCTGGCGGTGGCGCTCGAGCACCACCGCCTCGTCGCGCGCGACATGCAGGGCCGCTTCGTGCTCGGTCCGCGGCTCGCCGAGCTGTCCGCCGCCGCCGGCGAGGACCGGCTCCTCGCGACCGCAGGCCCGGTGCTGGCACGGCTGCGCGACATCACCGGTGAGTCCGCGCAGCTGTGGCGCCGCCAGGGCGACCACCGCGTGTGCGTCGCCGCGGCCGAGCGTCCCTCCGGCCTGCGGGACACCATCCCCGTCGGCTCCCAGCTCACCATGCGCGCCGGCTCGGCCGCCCAGGTGCTCCTCGCCTGGGACGACCCGGAGCGGATCCACCGCGGCCTGCAGAACGCCGCGTTCTCCGCCGCCGAGCTGTCCGCGATCCGCCGCCGCGGCTGGGCGCAGTCCGTCGGCGAGCGCGAGCAGGGCGTCGCCTCGGTCTCTGCCCCCGTCCGCTCCCCCGGCGGCAAGGTCATCGCCGCCGTCTCCGTGTCCGGTCCGCTCGAGCGGCTCTCCCGCCAGCCGGGCCGGATGCACGCCCCCGCGGTCCTCGCCGCTGCCGAGCGACTCTCGGAGTCCCTGCGGCGCGCTGCTGCGGAGTAGGCGTCCCCAGGTTCGCGGTCGTCTCACCGGGTTTCGATACACGCCGTTGCGACCTCCTTCGTCGGTCGCAGGCGCACTCAACCTGCGCTCTTCCTCTGGCCGCACTCGTTCCTCGTGCGGTCAGAAGAGCGCATCCTGCTCCAGCGACAGCAGGGTCTGCTTGCGCTCGAGCCCGCCGGCGTAGCCGGTGAGGGTGCCGTTGGCGCCGATGATGCGGTGGCACGGGATGACGATCGGGATGGGGTTGCGGCCGTTGGCGAGGCCGACGGCGCGCGAGGCGGCGGTGGTCATGCCGAGCCGCTTGGCGATCTCGCCGTACGACGCGGTCTCGCCGAAGCCGACACCGCACAGCTGCTCCCACACCCGGCGCTGGAACGTGCTTCCCTCGGGCGCGAGCGGCAGGTCGAACTCCTTGAGCTCGCGCGCGAAGTAGGCACGGAGCTGGCGGGCTGCCTCGACGAGCAGCGGATGCGCGTCGTCGCGCCCGCCGCGCGGCCGGCCGTCGGCGTCACGGAACGGCTCGAACTCGATCGCGGTGATCGCGCCGGCGTTCTCGACGATCCGCAGCTGCCCCACGGGCGAGTCGATCACGGTGTACATCAGTCATCCTCCAACGAAGTCCACAGGTGCAGCAGTGCGTAGGAACGCCAGGGGCTCCACCGCTCGACGAGCGAGTCCCAGCGCCGGGGATCGGCACCGGGGTGCCTGGCCATGGCGTGCTTGACGCCGAGGTCGGTCGGCAGGAACACGTCGGGGTGGCCGAGCGCGCGCAGCGCGACGTAGTCGGCGGTCCACGGCCCGATGCCGGACAGCTCCAGGAGCCGACGGCGTACGTCGTCGCGGTCCGGGCCACGGTCGAGCGCGAGGTCTCCCCCGGCGAGCGCCGTGGCCAGCCCGACGAGCGAGCGGCCGCGAGCGCGCGGCATCGGCAGCGACGCCGGGTCGAGGGCCGCGATCGTCCCCGCGGCCGGGAACAGGTGGGTCAGCCCCGGCGTGGTGGTCCCGACCTCCCGGCCGTGCTCGGCGACGAGCCGGCCGGCGACCGTGCGCGCTCCGGCGACGCTGATCTGCTGGCCGATGACCGCACGGACGGCGATCTCGTCTCCGGACGGGTGACCGGGCACGCGCAGCCCCGGCCGGCGTCGCACGAGCGGTCCGAGGACCGGGTCGCCGGCGAAGTGGTCGGCGACCGCGAGCGGGTCGCAGTCGGCGTCGAGCAGGCGGCGCACCCGGGCGACGGCGGCACTGGTGTCGCGCACGTCGTGCAGCGTGAAGCTCGCCCGGACGAAGCCGGTGCCGGGACCGGGGAGGTCGGTCAGGAACAGCCGCACCGTGCCGGGGCCGTGCGGCAGGTCGAGGGTGCGGGCGTAGGACCCCGACCCGTCGGGACCGACGGAGGCCACCTCCACCCCCGGCACGGCGCGGGGGGCGAGGAACCCGAGCAGCGCGCGCCCGGCGTACGGCGTCCGCACGGCCAGCCGCAGGTCCAGGGCGCCCGCCGTGCGCGGTCCGCTGCGCCGGCCGCGGAGCTCGGACGGGGTGGCGGCGTAGACCTCGCGGATCGTGTCGTTGAACTGCCGCACGCTCGCGAAGCCGGCCGCGAACGCGACGTCGGCCAGCGCGAGGTCGGTCGTCTCGACGAGCACCCGGGCGGTCTGGGCGCGCTGGCTCCGGGCGAGCGCGAGCGGCCCGGCCCCGAGCTCGGCGGTCAGCACGCGGTTGAGGTGCCGGGCCGTGTAGCCGACCCGCCGGGCGAGGCCGTCGACACCCTCCCGGTCGACGACGCCGTCGGCGATCAGCCGCATCGCGCGGCCGGCGACGGTCGCGGCCACGTCCCAGTCGGGGCTGCCCGGCGTCGCGTCGGGAAGGCACCGCTTGCAGGCGCGGTGGCCGGCTGCCTGCGCGGCCGCCGCGCTGCGGTGGAACGACACGTTGCCGAACGCCGGGGTCCGCGCCGGGCACGAGGGCCGGCAGTAGATCCCGGTGGTGCGCACCGCGACGTAGAAGACGCCGTCGAAGCGGCGGTCGCGCGACTTCACCGCGGCGTAGCACGACTCGGGGTCGAGGTCCGCGATCGCTGTCGGCACCGTGCTCATGGAGCCATTCTGTACGTCGCCACCGACATCCTCTGGCGGGAATCGGACACGACGGCACGAGCGGTCCCTCCGGACCGTCAGTGCGGCGTGCGACCTCGCCGGGCGAGCGCGTCGATGGTGACCGCGAGGACGAGGACGAGCGCGGTGACCGTGTACTTCGCGGGAGCGCTGTAGCCCTGCAGCCCCATGCCGTTGTCGATGGCCGCGATCACCAGCCCACCGAGGATGGCGTGCAGCGGCTTGCCGCGTCCGCCGAACAGGCTGGTGCCACCGATGACCGCGGCGCCGACGGCGTACAGGACCAGCGTGCCGCCGTCGAACGACGTCGACACCGACCGCAGCCGCGACGCGTAGACGATCCCGGCGAAACCGGCGGTCAGCGCCGCCAGGGCGAAGGCCGACGTGCGGATCATCGCGAGGTTCACGCCGGCGCGCCGCGCGGCCTCGGGCCCGCCGCCGATCGCGTAGACGTAGCGGCCGAACCGGGTGCGGTTGAGCACCATCGTCCAGGCAGCCAGCACCCCCAGCACGATGAGCAGCACCCACGGCACGCCGCGGATCGGTACGAGCACGCCGCGGTCGGTGTTGCAGACCCAGACCACTGCCAGGCCCGCCCCGGCGGCCGCCAGGATCTTGAGGGCGGAGACGCTCCGCGGCGGCGCCACCAGGCCGGAGTGCCGCCGACGCTCGTCGCGCAGCCACGTCCACACGCCCCAGGCCAGGACGATCGCGCCCATCACGACCCAGCTCATCGCCGCCGTGAGGTTGCCGCTGGCGATGTTGTTGATCGTCGGGTCGTTGATCGGGACCACCCCGCCGCTGCCCAGGATCAGCAGCATCACGCCGAGCCAGCCCAGCTGGCCAGCGAGCGTGACGACGAACGACGGCAGCCCGATGCGGGTGATGATCGTGCCCTGGAGGATCCCGATGGCGACGCAGGCGAGGAGGCCCATGAGGATCGCCGCCCACCACGGCCAGCCGCGGGACTCCTTGACCAGCTCGGCCATCACGACACCGCCGATGCCGCCGACGTAGCCGATCGACAGGTCGATCTCGCCGAGCAGGAGCACGTAGATCTCGCCCATCGCGAGGAGCATGAAGACCGACCCCTGGATGAGCAGGTTCACCATGTTGCCCGCGGTCAGGAAGTTGGGGTTGAGCGACTGGAACAGGATGCTGATCAGGATCAGACCGCCGAGCACGGGCAGCGCGCCCGTCTCCCCGCCGCGCAGCCGCTCCCACCCGGCCCGGACGTACTCGCCGAACGACTCGGCCGCGATCGCCGGGTCGATGGCGCGGGCCGCAGCCGCGGCCGCACGCGCGGGAAGGACCGGTTCCTCGCCGACCTCGGTGCCCGCCACGGGTTCGGTGCGCTCGGGCGTCTGCTCGGTGCTCACGACGGCTCCGTCCCGACGAGGCGGTCCGACCGCCCGGTCGTCATCAGGTCGACCACGATCTTGCGGTCGAGCTCCTCGATCGGCCGCACCGCCACCATCCGGCCGAGGGTGATCACGGCGATCCGGTCGGCGACGCGGAACACGTCGTTCATGTTGTGGGAGATCACGATGACGGCCAGGCCGCGCTCGGCGAGCCGTCGGATCAGGGTGAGCACGACCTCGGTCTGGGCGACGCCGAGCGCCGCGGTCGGCTCGTCCATGATGACGAGCTTGGAGTTCCACAGCACCGACTTGGCGATCGCCACGGACTGGCGCTGACCTCCCGACAGGGAGGCGACCGGTTGCCGGATCGAGCGGACCGTGGTGACCGCGAGCGAGCGCAGCGTGTCCCGTGCCGCGATCTCCATGTTCTCCTCGTCGAGCAGCCCGTGCCGCAGCCGCTCGCGGCCGAGGAACATGTTCTGGACGATGTCGAGGTTGTCGCACAGCGCGAGGTCCTGGTAGACGGTCTCGATCCCGAGCGCGGCCGCGTCGCGCGGGCTGTGCAGCTGGACGTCCCGGCCCTCCCAGACGATCCGGCCGCCGTCGGGCCGGTGGATGCCGGCCACGCACTTGATCAGCACGGACTTGCCGGCCCCGTTGTCGCCCGCGAGGGCGGTGACCTGGCCGGCGGGGACGTCGAGGTCGACGTCGGTGAGCGCCTGCACGGGCCCGAAGTGCTTGTCGATCTTCTCCAGGCGGAGCAGGGGTTCAGCCTGCGTCATGGGAGGCCTCCTTCGTCCCCGCGGCCAGGTCGGCGTACGGCGGCCGTCACGGGCGGTCGATCTCCGACCGACCGCCCGCGCGATGCCGTCACTTGATGCCGGCAGCGGCGCATGCGTCCTGCAGCGCCTTGATGCACAGCTCGTTGACGTCGACGGCGCCGTCGGCGACGACGGTGTCCGCCATGTTGTCGGCGGTGACCCACACCGGGGTCAGCAGGCTCGACTGGACGTCGGTGTTCTCCTGGTCGTCGTGGGTCGTCCCGTTGACGAGGTCGGCGGGGATGTCCTCACCGGCGCGCATGTAGAGGGCGACGGCCACCGCGGCCTGGGCCTCCAGGTAGATCGGCTTGTAGACGGTGCCGGCCTGGTAGCCCTTCAGGATGTTCTGCAGTCCGGAGATCGAAGCGTCCTGGCCGGTGGTCGGGAACGTCTTCGGCGGGATCTGCTTGCTCTGCAGGTAGGAGATGACGGCGTTGGCGTTGTCGTCGTTCGGGGTGACGACCGCGTTCATCTCGGGGTGGGCGGTGTACTGCTGGGCGAACGTGGTCTGCGCCTTGTCCGGGTCCCACGTGCCGGCGGGCTGGCCGACCAGGGTGTACTCACCGCTGTCGAAGTACGGCTGCAGCACGCCGTTGTAGCCCTCGGCGAACAGCTTGGCGTTGTTGTCGGTGGGGTCGCCGGCCATGACGAGGATGTTGGGGTCCTTGACGCCCCAGTCCTTGATCGCCGCGACCATGCCCTCGCCGATCAGCTTGCCGACGGAGACGTTGTCGAAGCTCACGTAGACCCGGTCCGAGCTGCCGCCCTGCGTCAGCCGGTCGTAGTCGACGACGCGGACGCCCTTGGCTGCCGCGGCGGCCTCGATGGCCGCGCCGGAGCCCGAGTCGAGCGGGTCGACCAGCAGCACGGAGGCGCCGGAGGTCATCGCAGCCTCCGCCTGGGTCTGCATGGTGCTCGCGCTGCCCTCGGCGTTGCTGATGATGTAGTCGTCCGACGTCAGCCCGGCGGCCTCGAGGGCCTGCTTGATGTAGGGCGCGTCGAACGTGACGTAGCGGGCCGAGGTGGTGGTGTCGGGCAGCAGGACGGCGATCTTGCCCTTGCCGGCCTCGGCAAGGGGCTTCAGCTGCTCCATGGCGGAGAAGTCGGCCGAGAAGTCAGAGGCGGAGATCTGCGGAACGTCCGTCAGACCACCCCCGCCGGACCCGGAACCGTCGTCCGACTCGTTGGAACAGGCAGCGAAGGTGGCCCCTGCGAGAACGGCCACGACCGAGACGGCGAGAGTACGACGGTGCTTCATTGGCGCATCTCCTGAGAAATCGGCCCGCGACGGGGCCGGTCCGCGATCTGCGGTACTTCTCAGGCTCGTGTCAGCGGTGCGCGATCGGGAGAGGCCAAGGACGGTCCGAGCAAGGACCGAAGTCCCGGCACCAGGGCGTTTCGGCCCTTCCGCCGCCGCGCGGTTCCCACGCGCGGGACGTGGCTTCTGCCACGCTGTCCGCCATGGTCGAGAACCCGCTGGAGCTGCTGCTGAAGTCGCAACAGGTCGCCGTCAAGCTCGCCACGGACACGCTGCGCACCGTGCGCGACACGGCGGTCACCGGCGTCACGCAGCCCGAGGAGCTGGTCCGCCAGGTCGGCGACCTCGCGGGGGCGGTCGCCAGCATGGGTGCGGCGATCACCGGGCTCGCGGGCGCGACCGCCCAGCCGCTCCAGGACTTCATCGTGCGCCAGCGCGAGCTCGCCGACACCGTCGCCACCCTCGCCGAGGCCCAGGCGGAGCTGTCGCAGGTCGTCGCCAAGCTCGCCGAGCGTCACGCCGACGCGGTCACCGCCCTGGAGAAGGTGACCGCGCCGGTGTTCGCCATCGTCGGCACCGACCCGACCGCGCCGAGGTCCCGGGCCGCACGCGTGCGGCAACGGGCCGCGGCCGACCCGACCAGCACGACGAAGCCGGTCGCCAAGAAGACGGCCGCTCCGAAGAAGTGACGCGGAGTCAGCGGAGCAGGTTGCCGAGGCCACCCAGCGGGCTCTGGTTGTTGACCTGCTGACCGGCGTCCTGCGCCCCGCCGAAGCGCATGTTCTCGCTCGGCTGCACGATCACGAAGCCCTGGCCGTTGAAGCCGAGCTGGAACTCCTCGCCCGAGGTGCGGCCGATGAGGGCCTTCATCCCGATGTCGGTCTTGAGCTGGATCTGCAGCCCCGCCGACCAGCACACCGCCGCGTCGGGGTCGACGAAGGTCGCCGCCTCCCCGGCGTTGAGCAGGAGCGGCGGACCGTCGGTGACGAGGGCCACCTGGCCGGTCCCGGTGAGGGTGGTGTTGAACAGGCCGCCCGACAGCATGCCGGCGCCACGGACCAGCTGGATGTCGTCCTGCAGCGACTCGGAGTAGGCGAGGATGTTCGCGCCGTTGACGGAGATCGAGTCGTTCTCGAGCTCGATGACGTGCACGTCCATGCCGTTCTTGGCGAGGAAGATCTCCCCGGTGCCGGTCATCCGCATGATCGGCAGGCCCTCGCCGGTGACCTTCTGCTTCAGCCACTTGCCCATGCCTCCGGCGCCCTGGGCCTCGAACCGGACGTCGCCCTGGTAGGCGACCATCGAGCCCTGGAGGGCCTTGACGCTGCCCTGGGACAGCTCGACCTTCATCATCTTCGAGCTCTGCTTGACGAAGTTGCCCGGGCCCTCGACCTCGTGGTGCTCCTGGGCGAACAGATCGCTGCGCATGTGGGTTTCCTCTTCTGGTCGGCCCGAGACGTTGGTGGATCCGTCCCGTGCGGACGGCGCTGTCTCCATGCCTACCCCCTTCCACCCCTCTCTCAACCACGATCGGGCGAAGGTGCGCGCAATCCCGTCCTCAGGGATGAGTCGGTCGACGGCCGGACGCGGCGAGCAGCAGGCCCGCCACGAGGGCACCCAGGGAGCCGAGCGCCTCGTCGGCCAGCGTGTCCTCGTACGCCGTCCCCAGCTCGGTGCCGTGCCGGATGAACGTGAACCACTCCCCCAGCTCCCAGCCGATGGCGAGCAGTGCACCGGTGCCGGCGACCAGCAGCACCTGCTGCCAGGCCCTCGGCAGACCGGTCGCGACCAGCAGGCCGAGGCCGAGGTTGAGCGGGATCCAGTTCACGAAGTGGTTGGCGTCGTCCCACCAGGCGACGGCGTCGTAGAGGTCGAGGCTGTTGCCGGTCACGTCGACGAGGAACGGCAGCATGATCAGGGCGAAGGCACCCCAGGGCGGCTGCTTCCCGCGTCCGCGGTGGGTCAGGAACCACACCGCCGGCACGGCCAGCATCAGCGCGGGGTAGGCGACCAGCCGCGCCCCGAACGCCTTCCCCTCGAACCGCTCGATGCCGGGGACGAGCTCCGCGACGGCCAGCTGCGCCTCCGTCGCCACGAGGATGACGGCAGGGAGCCAGGCACGGGTCACCGGCCGACCTTCTCACGAGGCTCCCGGCTCCGTCGGGCCGACGCCCGAGGGTCCGTCTCAGGCGTCGGCGGCGGCGCACGACGTACGGCCGACGACGGCAGACTGCCGCCATGCAGGCAACCTCCACCGCGACCGTGTCCGCCTCCCCCGACCTGGTCTGGTCGGTCCTGTCCGACCACGAGGGCATGGCGTCGTGGGGACCGGGCCTCACGGTCACGCTCCGCAAGGAGGGCACGGCGGTCCGCAACGGCGTGGGTGCGGTGCGCGCCATCGACGCGCCGGGACCGGCGCCGACCATCGTCGAGGAGGTCACGGCGTTCGAGCCGGGCGAGCGTCTCGGCTACCGGGCCCTGAGCGGCGTCCCGCTGCGGAACTACCAGGGCGAGGTCACCCTCGCCGCCAGCGGCGAGGGCACCAGGATCGGCTACACGATCACCGCTGACCCGAGGCTCCCGCTGGTGGACCGCGTGCTCGTCACGGTCATCTCCAAGGTCCTGCTCACCGCGCTGGTGCGGCGCGTGCGCGCCGTCGCGGCCACGCGCGCCTGACGCGCGGTCAGAGCGCGGTCGGCTCCTCGAAGCGGGCTTGCATCCGCTCGGTCCAGGTGCTCAGCACGACCGACTCGGAGGAGACTCCCAGGGAGGCGAGCTCCTTGGCGATCGGGTGGGTGCCCAGGGTCAGCTTGACGTCGGCGCCGACGAAGAGGCCGCTGCCCGTGCCGCCCTGGGTGAACCGGGTGACGTGCGGCCGTCCGTCGATCAGCGTGTACGCCGCCAGGGGCATCGCCGGCATCTCGTCGCTCCCGCCGCGCGGCACGGTGACGTCGACGACGAGCTCGCCGTCCATCGTGAGCACCCACCGGCTCGTCGTCTCGGTGTCGGTGACCTCGATGCGCTCGACCGACTTGGGGAACCCCCAGATCTGGTTGCCCGCCACGCAGGTGAACTCCTCGGTCACCGGCAGGTGGGTGATGAAGGTGCCGTCCTCGCCGCCGCCCTCCGGGCGCACGAACAGGATGGTGCCGACCTCGAGGTAGGCGCCGAGGTCGTTGTCGCGGTAGTCGATCAGCGCCAGCGCGAGCTGTGCGCGGCCCGGACCCGACTCGACGACCTCGAACCCCGCGGGCGCGATCGTACGGGCGGCGTCCAGCGGGACGTCGAAGACCACCGTGGCGCTCGACCCGTCGCGGACGTCGACCGGCATCGTCACGGTCTGGCCGAGGATCTCGTGTGTCACCGTCACGGAGGAAGTAGAACACGTTCTAAGGCGGGTCGCCAGTAGCCCCGTCCTCCGGTAGCGCGTCGAGGAGGTCCCGCGCCGACGCGACGATCCGGTCGGCCTGGTCGCCGGTGATGTCGCCCGCCAGCTCGGCCTGCGCGGCGTCGGCGACGAGCTGCCGCACGGCCGTCCGGGCCTTGTCGTAGTTGCCGCCCTCGATCGCCGCGTCGACCTTGTCCAGCCGCGCGGCGAGCTCCGGGACCGCACGGCCCGGCGTCTCCTCGCTCCCGCAGCCGGTCAGGGGCAGCACGAGCGGGACCACGGCGGCCACCAGCGCGGCACGGCGCGCTCCTGGTCGGCCGCTCATCCGTCGCCGCCGTTCACCGCCACGTGCAGCTCGGACAGCGGGCCTCGCAGGTCGGGTGGCGTGTTCGCCGGGATGGACGGCGCGGCGTCGTTCCCGGAGAGGAGCGCGATGACCACCAGGAAGGCCACGAGTGCTCCGACGGCCCCGAGGGCGGCCTTGGTCTCGCGCGGCAGCGCTCGCAGGCGGTCGGCGGCGACACGCGCGCGACGTGCCACAGCCTCGGGCACTCGCGGCTCGTCACGTGGGGGTGCGACGGGCAGCACGCCCTCCGTCAACGGCCTCGTCGCGCCTGCGGCCGGCGGGACCGCGACCGGGTCGACCGGAGACGTCGGCGCGTCGGCGACCACGACCGCGTCCTCGGTGCCGTCCAGGCGACCGGCCAGCCGTTCCGCGACCTGCGCGGCGGTGGGGCGGACGGCCGGGTCGAGCGCCGTCATCGCGCTCAGCAGGTCGCGCCACGCCGGGGGGACAGAGGCCGGGACGTCCGGTGCGCGGTGCAGCCGGGCCAGCGCGGCCTCGGCGGGAGGGCCGGCGTACTCGCGCCGTCCGGTGATGGCCTCGAGGAGGACGAGGCCGAACGAGTAGATGTCCGCGGGCGCGTGGACCTCGCGTCCCTCGACCTGCTCCGGCGCGAGGTAGGCGGCCGTCCCGATCGCCTGGCCGGTGCCGGTGTGCCGCGTGGTCTGCTCGACCAGGCGGGCGATCCCGAAGTCGCCGAGCTTGACCCGGCGGTCGGGCCCGATCAGGACGTTCGCCGGCTTGACGTCCCGGTGGACCACGCCGTTGGCGTGGACGTAGACCAGCGCGTCGGCGACCTGGCCGGCGATGTCGGAGAGCTCGTCGAGCCCCAGCGGTCCCCGGCCGATCCGGCTCGCGAGGGTCGGGCCGTCGACGAGCTCCATCACGAGGAACGGCCGCCCCGGGCTTGATGGGGTGCCCGGCAGGCCCGCCTGCGTGTCGGTGCCGAACCCGGCGTCGAGGACGGTGACGAGGTTCGCGTGGGAGAGCATCGCGAGCGTCCGCGCCTCGGCCACGAACCGCGCCCGATCTGCCTCCTCGGTCGCGTGGCTCAGGAGCAGCTTCACGGCGACCGGACGGTCCAGCCGGTGGTCGGTGGCACGGTAGACCTCCGCCATGCCTCCGCGGCCGATCACGTCGAGCAGCTCGTAGCGGCCGCCCAGCAGTGCCGCGTCCGGCCCGGACGCGGCGTACCCCGTCTCCGTCACCGTTCTGCCCTCCATCCTTGACCTGGACGGGCGGTACCCCGCACGACACGCGGCACACCGAGGTGCAGGTCACGCGCCCGGTCAGGGACGCGGGCGCAGTGCGACGCCTTCCGCGGAAGCGTAGAGGGCGCGCAGCAGCGACACCTCACCGGACCTCCTCAGGCGTGACCGGCGTGCCGGCCGTGACCATGCCCGCTCAGGTGCCAGCCGTGCGGGGCATCGCGAGGAGTGTCGTGACGGGTGCGGTAGCGCACCACCACGACCACGACGGCTGTGGTGAGCAGGCCGGCCAGCAGCACCTCGTCCCGCGACAGGCCGTCGACGTTGGGCTGCAGGTCCTCCTCGGTGGCCCAGCCGAAGAGCAGCTCGCTGGTCACCAGGCCCAGGACGAAGCTGCACACCGCCGTGGCCGCGGCCGCCCAGACCCGGCGCCGCACACCCCGTCCGACGATCAACGCAGCGAACGCCCCGAAGCCGAGCGCGATCAGGCCGAGCACGCCCAGTCCCTCGAGGCCCAGGTCCCACGTCATCACGAGCCTCCCTCCGTGAGGTCCCGACGCCTCATGCTCGTCACGGAACCGGCAGCCGCGCCAGAGGCGAAGTGCCCGCGGACCTCGTCGACCACCTCAGGGGCCGAGCAGGCTCCGGTAGCGGCGGCACCCCGCCACCAGCGCTCCGGCCTGCGCAAGCGCGGCGAGCGCGAGGACGACCGTCACCGCGTGCGGCCACCCGCGGAGCTCGACCGCAACCGCGGCGATCGCGAGGAAGGCCAGGAGCAGGCCGCCGCGGACGATGCGCACCATCAGGAAGGACCGCTGAACCCGCCGACGCGTCTCGGCGTCGACACCGTCCGGGACACCCCTGGGCAGCATCCGTCGATCGTAGGTCCGGTGAGCGTCGGCCGTGGCGCGCACCTCGTGCCGGAAGATCAGGCAGGATCGTCCGATGACGACCCCGCCACCGCCCGCCACCGCTCGCGCCGAGGTCGAGCAGCTCCTCGCGCGGATCGACGCGGTCGACCCCACGGTCAACGCGATCTGCACCCTCCACCCCGAGGCGCTGGCCCAGGCGGACCGGCTGGACGCGGAGGGCCGCGAGGGACGCGCGCGGAGCCCGCTGCACGGACGCGCGGTGCTGGTCAAGGACAACGTCGACACCCACGACCTGCCGACCACGGCCGGCTCGCTGGCCCTGGCGGACGCTCCGCCACCCACGCGCGACGCACCGCTCGTGCAGCGCCTGCGCGCGGCCGGGATGGTCGTCCTCGGCAAGACGAACCTGTCGGAGTGGGCCAACATCCGCGACGAGTCGTCCACGTCGGGATGGAGCGCGTACGGCGGCCTGACCCGCAACCCCTACGGCCTCAACCGCTCTGCCGGCGGCTCGAGCTCCGGGAGCGGCGCGGCGGTGGCGGCCGGCCTCGCGGCGTACGCGATCGGCACGGAGACGGACGGATCGATCAGCTGCCCTGCGGCCTTCAACGGCTGTGTCGGGATCAAGCCGACCGTCGGCACCGTCCCCACCGAGGGCGTCGTGCCGATCTCGCGGTCGCAGGACTCCCCCGGCCCGATGGCGGCGACCGTGCGCGACGCGGCGGCCCTGCTCACGGTCCTGGCTGCCGACGGCACCGACTACGCCGCGCACGCCGCGTCCGGCCGGCTCGCCGGCAAGCGGATCGGGGTGCCGCGGACGACCTACTGGGGCTACTCGCCCCACGCCGACGCAGCCGCCGAGCGCGCGGTGAGCCTGCTGGCGGCGACCGGCGCGACCATCGTCGACGGCACCGACCTCCCGCTCCTGGGGGACGACGTGTGGGAAGACGAGGTCCTGGTGCTGCTGGCCGAGCTCCGCTCCGGGCTCGCGGACTACCTCGCGACACGTCCCGGGGACGTCCCCCGGACCCTGGAGGAGGTCGTCGACTTCAACCGCGAGCGCGCGTCGGCCGAGCTCGCGCACTTCGGCCAGTCCCTGTTCGAGAAGGCCCTGGCGGGGCCGGCGGCCGGCAGCCCCAAGCACCTCGCCGCGCGCGCCCGCGGGATCGCGGCCACCCGGGCCGGCGGCATCGACCAGGTGCTCGAGGAGCACTCCCTCGACGCCCTGGTCACGCCGTCCTACGCGCCCGCCAGCCCGATCGACCTGGTCAACCCCGAGTCGTTCCCCGGCGCCTGCAGCGGCCCCGCGGCCGTGGCGGGCTACCCGCTCCTGACGGTCCCGAGCGAGCTCGCCGCCGGCCTTCCCGTCGCGGTCTCGTTCTGGGGCACGGCGCACAGCGAGACCACCCTGGTCGAGATCGCTCACGGCTACGAGGTCGCGCGCGACGCGTCCTCGGGGCCGCTGCCCGCGCCGACCCTCCCGACGTTCGTCTGACGAAATGAACGAGAGGCCCTGCCCAGCTCTTCGCTGGCCAGGGCCTCCCGGACCTGTACCCCCGACCGGATTCGAACCGGCGCTACCGCCTTGAGAGGGCGGCGTGCTAGGCCGCTACACAACGGGGGCGAGGTGGTGTCGCGATGTCTCGCGAACAACCTTCGGAACTCTAGCGATCCCTGTCCTGACCGGCCAAATCGGGGCCTTCCAGATCAGCTCTCGCGGGGAGCTCGCTGGTCTACTAGGACTCGAACCTAGACTAACTGGACCAGAACCAGTCGTGCTGCCAATTACACCATAGACCACTGCATCACTGCGTTTCGGCTGCTCCGATCCGCCCCTTCGAGGCGGTCCGGGAACCGACGGGAAACACTACCCGGCACCTCCGCGGGCCGCCAAAACGGCCCCCTCCGAGCGGGTCGCGACGCCACGCCTTCGCGCGACCCAGACCACCAGTCCGAGGTAGAGCAGCGACTGCGTCAGCGTCCCGGGCAGGATGCCCCAGGTGCCGCCCTCCGGGTTGATGGCGGCATCGATGTCGCCGAGCGCGAGCGCGAGGCCGAGGCTCAGCCAGTTGTTGAGCAGGTGCATCGCGATGCCGGCCTCCAGGCCGCCGGTGACCAGGACGAGGACGCCGGCGACCAGGCCGAAGACGAACCGGTCGACGAAGACGGGACCCGACTGCGCACCGTGCGCGATGGCGAAGAGCAGGGCGGGTACGCCGACCGCGAGCGCGGTCGCGGCCCGGCCGTGGGCGAGCCCGCCGAAGGCCTGGGTGAGGTAGCCGCGGAACACGACCTCCTCCCCCGCGGCCTGGAGCGGCGTCAGCAGCACGACGATCAGGGTGAAGTCGCGGATCCGGTCGGTGAACGGGTTGAGCTGGTCGCCCAGCTCGGTGCCGGGCTGCTGGGGGAAGAAGAACGACACCCCGACCGCGACGGCCAGCGCGACGGCCGCGAGACCCAGGCAGCCGGCGAACCACGTCCACCGCATCCGGCCGGCCACGGAGAGAACGAGCCCGAAGGGCAGCCGGTGGACCAGCAGCGCGACGACCCCCACCAGGACGATCGCGAGAGCCCAGACCAGGTCGGTCGCGAGCAGCGCACCCGGGACCAGCGGGTCGAGCGTGACGTCGACGTCGACCGCGCCGAGGAGCCCGACCACCACCAGTGACAGCGCGAACCAGCCGACGACGACCACGAAGACGCCCGCGAGCGCGCCCAACCAGCCTGCGTCGCCGAGGCGGTGCAGACGGTGGAAGGGAAGGCCGACCGGGGCGGCCGGCGGCTCAGTCGAGGGCACGCTGCAGCCGGCCGAGGCTGCGCTCGCGGCCGAGCAGCTCGAGCGACTCGAAGAGCGGCGGGGACACCCGGCTGCCCGTCACGGCCACCCGGACCGACCCGAACGCGTTGCGCGGCTTGAGCCCGAGCCCGTCGACGAGCGCGGCCTGGAGAGCCGCCTGGATCTCGGCGGTGGACCAGGTGTGCAGCGCCGCGAGGGCCTCGTGGGCCGCCCGGACGACGGTCCGGCCCGCCTCGTCGAGCAGCTTCTCCGCGTCGGCCGGGTCGACCGTGAACTCCTCCTCGGAGGCGAACAGGAACCCGAGCATGCTGGTGGCCTCGGTCAGCTTGTTGATCCGCTCGGCGACCAGGGGCATCGCCAGCTCGAGGAGCTGCGCGTCGGCGTCGTGGACAGGGTCGCCGACGACGCCCGCCTGCTTGAGGAACGGGAGCGCCCGGTGGGTGATCTCCTCGGTCGAGAGCAGCCGCATGTGCGAGGCGTTGATCGCCTCGCACTTCTTCAGGTCGAACCGCGCCGGGTTGGGGTTGACGTCGCCGATCTCGAACGCGTCGACCATCTCCTCCAGGTCGAACACGTCGCGGTCGGCGGCGATCGCCCAGCCGAGCAGGGCGAGGTAGTTGAGGAGGCCCTCCGGCAGGAAGCCCTGGTCACGGTAGGCGAGCGCGTGCGCCTCGGGGTCCCGCTTGGAGAGCTTCTTGTTGCCCTCCCCCATGACGTAGGGCAGGTGCCCGAACTCGGGGACGAAATCGGTGACGCCGAGCTCGATCAGCGCCTGGTAGAGCGCGATCTGCCGCGGTGTCGAGGAGAGCAGGTCCTCGCCGCGCAGGACGTGGGTGATGTCCATCAGCGCGTCGTCGACCGGGTTGACCAGCGTGTAGAGCGGGTCGCCGTTGGCGCGGCACAGCGCGTAGTCGGGCACGAACTCGGTCTCGAACGAGATCTCGCCGCGGACCAGGTCGTTCCAGGTGATGGTGCCCTCGGGCATCCTGAAGCGCGTGACGTGGGAGCGGTGCTCGGCCTCGAAGACCGCGAGCTGCTCGGCGGTGAGCGAGCGGCAGAAGCCGTCGTAGCCCATCACCTTGGAGCCGCTCGCCTTGCGGCGCTCCTCGACCTCGGCGTTGGTGCAGTAGCACTCGTAGGCGAAGCGGCTCTCGCGCAGCTTGGCGAGCACCTCGCGGTAGAGGTCCTCGCGCTCGCTCTGGCGGTACGGCGCGTACGGGCCGCCGACCTCCGGGCCCTCGTCCCAGTCCAGGCCGAGCCAGCGCATCAGGTCGATGATCGCGGCGTAGGACTCCTCGGTGCTGCGCTCCTTGTCCGTGTCCTCGATGCGGAACACCAGCGTGCCGCCGGCGCCGTGGCGCTGGTGGTGGCGCGCGAAGGCCCAGTTGTAGAGCGCCGTGCGGACCAGCCCGACGTGCGGGCTGCCCGTCGGGGACGGCGCCATCCGGACGCGGACAGGCTTGTCACTGCTAACCACGTGCAACCACCTTGTTCGTCAGGGTGCCGAGGCCCTCGACGGACACCTCGACCTCGTCGTCCACCTGCATCGGACCGACACCCTCGGGGGTGCCGGTGAGGATCACGTCGCCGGGCAGCAGGGTCATCGCCGCGGAGATGTAGGAGACCAGGCTCGGGACGTCCCAGGTCATGTCGGCGGTCGTGCCGTCCTGCTTGACGTCGCCGTTGAGGAAGGTCTGGACCCGCCGTCCATCGATGAAGTCCTGCGGGTCCAGGTCGTTCTCGATCCACGGCCCGAGCGGGCAGAAGGTGTCCATGCCCTTGGCCCGCGCCCACTGGTTGTCGGTCTTCTGCAGGTCGCGGGCGGTGACGTCGTTGGCGATCGTGTAGCCGAAGATCACGTCGGTCGCCTGCTCGGGCGGGACGTCCTTGCAGATCCGCCCGATGACGACGGCGAGCTCGCCCTCGTAGTGCAGGTCGGCGGTCTGGCTGGGGTACTGGATCGCGTCGCCCGGCCCGATCACGCTGGTGTTGGGCTTGAGGAAGATCAGCGGCTCGGCCGGCTGGTCGCCGCCCATCTCGGCGGCGTGGGCGGCGTAGTTCTTGCCGACCCCGACCACCTTGCTGCGCGGCAGCACCGGCGCGAGCAGGCGGACGTCGCCGAGCCGGTACTCCTTGTCGAGCAGCTTGATGCCCGCGTAGAGCGGGTCTCCGGCGAGGGCCACGATGATCGCGTCCTCGGGCAGCTGGCCGTACTCGTCGAGGTCGCCGGTCACGACGCCGTACGACGGCTCCTCCCCTGCGGTGAACCTGGCGATGCGCACCCGCCGAGCCTAGCGAGGCCCCGCGGGCGCGCATCGTCCGGTCGATCAGTAGCCCGGCGTCGTGCTCTCGGTGAAGGACAGGTCGATCTCGTCCTTGTAGGCGGTGAACTCCGCGTTGGAGCCGGCGATCACCTTCACGTTCGGACCGACCCGCCAGCCGGTGTCCACCAGGTCGCCCTGCTGGTTCACCTTGACGTAGAGCCCGGACTTGAACCCGGCGTCGACCACGCTGCCGACCTTGCCGCCGCCCTTGACCCCCGCCCACGCCGAGACGTTCCCGGTGCGGAAGTCGAACTTGACGTCGAGGAACAGGTGCAGGAGCGGGACCACCTCGGCCGAGATCGACTGCTCGATCCGCTCGCAGTTGATCTTCAGCGACGACGGGCCAAGGGCGACCTTGAACGAGGCTGCCTTCAGGCCGGTCGGGCACGCGCCCGGGTCGGCGGCGCCGTCCGCCGTCGGCGGGTTGAGCACCTCGGCCGGCAGCGGGTCGACGCACTCGGCCCGGAACAGGTTCTCGTAGTGCGTCCACGCCTGGGCCGCCTGCACGATCAGCGCGTAGGTGGACGACTCGCTCTCCTCGATGGTGAGCAGGGCGAGGCGGTGCGCCTCCTCATCGATCAGGTTGGCCGCGACACCGCTCATCCGCTTCGAGAGGAGCTCGAAGTAGTGGTTGGCGCGGGTCTGCAGCAGCGCCAGCTTGGTGCGGTAGGCGTCGTGCGCCGAGGTCAGCGCCGGCCGGCAGGTCCGGTTCATCTCCTTGAGGAAGCAGTTGTCGTCGGACGAGCCGGCGCAGGCCGCGAACGCAGCCTCCTGCAGGTCGCCGTAGGTGTACGGCGCCTCGCCGGTCCCCCCGCCCCAGAAGCCCTCGCGCAGCTCGGTGAGCTGGTCGTCGACCTGGAACACCGCGTCCTGGGCCGCCGCGATCTCGCCCTCCTGGCCGCTGCGGTAGAGCATCACCAGGAGGCCGTCCCGGCGCTCGATCTCCGCCTCCGTGCGGGCGTCGTCGGTGGCGCGCAGGTGCTGCTGGATCTGGTTCTCCTCGTCGTTGTGGGCCTGGATCTCACCCTGGAAGCCCTGCTGGATGCCCTTGTAGACGTCGTTGAGCTTCACGCCCTGCGCGGGCGTCTCGGGCAGCGGGAGCTGGCGCAGCGGCGAGGGCAGACCGCGGGTGATGTCGACCTCGGGCTCCGGCTGCGTGGGCTCCTCGGTCGGCGGCGTCGTCGGGACCGGGTCGTCGGACCGGATGCGGGAGCGACGCAGATAGCGGGCCGCGAGCGCGTCCTGCCCCTTGCACGCCGCCACCGTGGCCAGGCCGGCGTCGGCCTCGCTCAGGATCGGCGCCATCTGCTTGGCGCCGGCGAACAGCTTCTGGGCGGCGTCGTACTTGCCCAGGAGCAGCAGCGCGTTGCCGCGGGTGACGGCCGCCGTGGCCTCGTGCGGGATGCCGAGCGGCGTCCGCAGGAACTCCCGGCCGACCGACGCGTCGAGGAACGCGAGCGCCTCGTTGGGGAGACCGATGGACGTCGCGAGCGCAGCGGCGTTGACCAGGTGGGTGCCTCGCGACGGCTGCAGCTCGTAGGCGCGGAGCAGGGCTGCGAGCGCCAGGCCCGGCGAGCCCTGGGTGAGGGCGGTCGCGGCGAGCTGCTGCGCAGCGATCGGCGTCGAGGCGAGGTCGGAGCTCCTGACCTTCTCCAGCCCACCGGGCGCCAGCTCCTCCAGGTGGTTGCGGACGCTCGTCAGTGCCGCCGACAGCGTGTAGCTCTTCGTCGGGTAGACGTTGGAGCAGAAGATCTTGATGTAGCTCAGGTTGTCGTCCTCGTCGTCCGGCCACCGCGCGGTGTCGGAGAAGGACTGCACCTGCAGGCCGTCGGAGCCCTCGGCCGCCTCGACCTCGAGCTCGCCGGTCGCAGGCGTGCAGTTGTCGGCCTCGTCGGACTCCTTCACCGCGCCGAGGTCGTCGGTGCACGCGAGCACCTTGTAGTCGGCCGGGGGCGTGCCGACCGGCACGGTGACCTCGACCTGCTGGACGCTGGCGGTCCGGCCGGGCTTGATCGCGCCCACGGACGCCTCGCCGCTGAGCAGGACGTCGGTCAGCGACGACCGCGGGTTGGTGCGGCTGCTCTTGCGCGCCGCCAGGCTCGCGGCCACGTCGGTGGTCAGGTAGAACCGGGTGACGCTCGCCTTGGCCGGCGCCTTCCCCTGGTTCTGCACCACGTGCGCGATCTTGAGGGTGGCGCCCTCGGTGATCGTCGCGCGGTCGACCTTCGCCGACTTCACCCGGAGGTCGGGCTTCGCCGTCGCGGCGTGCGCGGCGGGAGCGGGACTGACGAGGGTGGCCGTCGCCGCGGTGACGGCGGCGGCCGCGAGGACCGCACGGAGCTTTCGGGACATGGGACGGGAGTCAACCAACGGGCGGGGGCCCGCGGCTGCCGTCCGGAGGCGGACTTCTCTCCTCCTCGCGGAGGATTTCGGGACGTGGCGCGGTGTGGGCATCGGGTTCTCCATCGGATCTCGTGGTCGAGGAGGACTCTGGCGCCGTGCGCTTGGGGGCCGCTTGGGGACGACTTGGGCGCGCGGCCGGGGCGTCCCTACGCTTGGCGGCCGTGGAGGTCCTGACGGTCGACGAGTGGCAGGCGTGCGCCCGCGCGCACGCCGACCGGGTGGACGCCTACCTCGCGCCGCACCTCGAGCGGCGCGCCGCGGGGGACAAGCACCCCGTCTTCGACTTCATGTTCACCTACTACTCGTTCCGGCCCGCCCAGCTGCGCCGCTGGACCCCGGGTTTCGGGCGCGACCCCGCCGTCACCGCCGAGCACGTCGTGGCGCAGCGCACCCTGCTCGAGACCCTGCGCCGGCTGCTGGCCGCGACCGCGGGCCGGGCGCCGTACCTCGGCTGCTTCGGGCTGCACGAGTGGGCCATGGTCTACCGGCTCGGCGAGGACCAGACCCGCCACGCGGACTGGCCGCTGCGGCTCGGGCCGGAGGGCACCGACGCGGTCGTGGAGTCGCACCGGATCGCGTGCTCGCACTTCGACGCCTACCGGTTCTTCACCGCCCCCGCGCGGCCCCTGAACACGCTCACCCCCGGCCGGGACGACCGGCCCGCGTTCGAGCAGCCGGGCTGCTTCCACGCCGGCATGGACCTCTACAAGCACGCGTTCCGGCTCTGGCCGATGGTCTCCTCGGACCTGGTGGCGGACTGCTTCGAGCTGGCGTGGGAGATCCGGGTCATGGACATGCGCGCGGCGCCGTACGACCTCGCCGACCTCGGCTTCGCGCCGGTCCGGATCGAGACCGCGGAGGGGAAGCAGGAGTACGTCGCCGCGCAGAAGCGCTTCGCCGAGCAGGCGGCTCCGTTGCGGAGCCGCCTGCTCGGCGAGTGCGAGCGGTTGCTGGCCGTTCAGCCCTGGTAGGCCAGCGGGTTCACCTGCTGCACCAGGCCGTCGCTCAGCGACGTTCCCTGGCAGGAGAAGTTGCCACCGTTCCAGCAGTCGTACGCCGTCCCGGCGTTGACCAGGGTGACCTCGACCGCCGTGACGTTCTGCGAGCTGAACGGAACCGCGACGTCCGCGTCGCCGTTGGCGTCGAGCGAGACGATCTGGTAGTTCACCTGGCCGGGCGTCTCCGTGGCGATCACCGCTGCGGAGCCCTGGGCCGTCGGCGCCAGGTCGAACGCGAGGTCGAGGTTCCAGTTGGCCTCGGTCAGGCCGTCGGGCTCGTACCGCACCGTCGACGTCGAGAGGTGCTTGAGCGTCTTCGAGAACGTGGCCGGGTCGAGGGACGAGCCGGAGACGTCGACGACCGCGGCGTTCGCCGTGGGGTAGAGCGAGCCCTCGGCGTAGGCGAGCGCCGGGAAGCGGTTGGCGACCGCGAACACCCCGAGCTCGTGGGCGATGTCGGTCCCGTGGCTCGCCAGGACGTTCTCGACACCCTGCATCGAGTAGTCGTCCGGGGCCGAACCCTTGGAGTCCAGGCGCTTCCAGAGCTGCAGGATGAGCTCCGGCAGGGCGCCGCGCTCGGTCGGGAACTCCTCGGTCAGGTAGCGGAAGAAGATCCAGGTGCCGTACTGGTGGCAGCAGCTCTCGAACAGGTCGAGCGGGGCCTCGGGGCGTCCGATCGGGCCGTCGGGGAGGTACTGCAGGTTGTCGTTGACGTCGGGGTAGAGCTCGTCCTCGGCCCAGGTCGCGGTCGCCTCCAGGATCCAGTGGTCCTCGTAGGCGTCGTAGGCGAACTGGGTCGCGTGGAAGTACTCGTGGGCCGCGGTCACCTGGAGGTTCTCGCGGGGGGTGTTGGTCGGGAACTGGGTAGGGCTGAAGTCGTTGTCGAAGGAGCAGTAGGACCACGACGTGTAGACGCCCTGCGGCGTGTTCTGGTCCGGTGCGCAGTAGCCGTAGTAGCCCTGCGCGCCGTCGTCCTCCAGGAAGACGTCGAGCGCGTTGCTGCCGCTCTTGCCGCCGTCGGGCAGCGGTGCCCGGTAGCCGGCGTTGATGTAGACGTCGTGGATGTGCCGGACGGTCTTGAGGGTCAGGTCGACGTAGTCGGGGATGCCGTTGTGGGGGCTCACGTCCCGCTTCTTGACCGCGTCGCTGCCCGTGGTCGTGTAGTGGATGCAGATCGTGCCCTTGCAGACCTTCTTGCCGTTGGTCAGGTTCGGTCGGGCCAGCAGCGCCCGGGCGGTCACGCGGTCGGCGGGCGCGAGGTCGTCCATCGAGACCCACAGGTCGCGTAGTGCCAGGGTCACCTCGCGCGGATCGCCCGTGCCCGCCATGGCGTCACTGGCGGTTCGGAGCGCGGCGACCGCCTCCGTACGTCGGGCCGACGCATCGGGAGACCCCGGGCCGGGATCCGGGTTGGCGGTTGCCGCAGGAGCTGCGGCGAGCACGAGACCGAGAGTCGCGAGCGCGACGGGGAGTCGGAGGCGCATGGGTTGTCCTTGGAAGTGAGCTGATCCCGAGAGGATGCGCAAAGGGTGTCACCGGATCGGTGGGCCCGCTGCCTTCTTGAGAAGGAAGTCGTGCGATCTCGGTCAGCGGGCGGCGATGCCGTCGTACATGACCCGCCGGATCGCGGCGCTCAGGGCGCGCTGGTCGAGCTCGGGCTGCTGGAGCGAGGCGAGGACAGAGCCGAGGATCATGCCGTTGATCGCCCGCGCGGTGTTGTCGACGTCGAGGTCCGCGGGCAGGTAGCCGAGCTCGACCCCGTGGGCGAGGTAGGACGCCGTCAGCGACGTCGCGAGCTCGAAGAACCCGAGGATCCGCTCCCCCATGCCCTGGTCGATGCCCGGCGCCTCGAGCAGGAGCATCCGTGCCATCCGGGGGTCCTCGGAGAAGATCCGGGCCAGGGCCGTGCCGATCCGCTCGGTCTGTGCCCGGTATCCCTCCAGCGTGTGCACCGCGCCCGGCGCGTTCTCCGCAGCGAGGGCGCCGACCACCTTGTCGATGAGGTCGGTGATCACGTGCTCGACGATGTCGCGCTTGTTCTCGAAGTAGCGGTAGAAGGTGCCGTGGCCCATGCCGAGCCGCGCGGCGATGTCGGCGATCCCGGTCGCGTGGTAGCCCTGCTCGGCGAAGCAGGCGAAGGCCGCGTCGATGATCTCGCGGCGCGTCTCGGCCTTGCGCCGCTCAGCGCGGGTGAGCCCCGCGCCGTCCGCCGCTGAGATCGCCGTCATGGCGGTCAGCCTATTGCAGTCGCACCGAAAATGACACTAGATTCCGTTTCTGACATCTGGTTCCGACTTGTGGAGGTGGGCCATGGGGCGCGCACTCGTCCTCGGCTGCGGCGGCACGCTGGGGTTCGCCTGGACGGCCACCGTGCTGGCCGAGCTCGAGCGGCAGGGCTGGGACCCGCGGACCGCCGACGTCATCATCGGGACCTCGGCGGGCGCCGAGGCCGCCGCGATGCTCGGCGCCGGCATCAGCGCGCAGGTGGTGCTCGCCTCGCTGCGGGAGCGGCCCGGCGGCGACCGGCGGGTGACCGCCCACCTGCACTCGCCGCTCGCCCCCGGCGGCCGCCCCGGAGTGCCGCGGCCCTGGCTGCCGGGCGTCGGCATCACCCGGTCCGCCCTCCTGCGACGCACCGACCTGCTCTCGGGCGCGGCCGGCCTCCTCCCCCGTGGGTCCGGCGACGCCGCCTGGCTGGTCGACCTCGGGTCGAGCCTCCAGTCGCCGACGGGCTGGGTCGACCACCCCGCCACCTGGCTGGTCGCCACCGACGCGCGCAGCGGCCGGCGGGTCGCCCTCGGCGGTCCGCGAGCGCCGAAGCCGCCGCTGGGCCGGGCGATCGCCGCGTCCTGGGCCATCCCCGGGTGGTTCCCGCCGGTGAAGGTCGACGGACGGCCGCTCCTCGACGGCGGCGTCATCTCGCCGACGTCGGCCGACCTGCTGCTGCCCGCCGTCGGCCGCGGCGAGGTCGACGAGGTGGTCGTGGTCGCACCGATGGCCACCTTCGGCGGGGCCCCGGCGACCGGCCTCGCCCGTGCCGAGCGGCTGCTCCGCCGGCCCATGACACGTCGCCTGGACGGTGAGGTCCACGACCTCCGCGCGGCAGGTGCCCACGTCCGCCGGATCGAGCCGACCCAGCAGGACCTCGACGCCATGGGCGCCAACTTCATGGACGCGCGACGTCGACCTCGCGTGCTCGCGACCGCGGCACACACCGCACCGGCGCTCGTCGCGCGCCGGCTCGACGGCGAGGCGGTTCTCCGATGACCCGCCCGGGCCGGATCGACCTCGCCGACGCCCACGTCGTCGTCACCGGAGGCGCCCGTGGCATCGGACGGACCACGGTCGAGGCCTTCCTCGCCCGCGGCGCCCGGGTCAGCTTCGGCGACCTCGACCCCGACGCGACCGCCGCCACCGCGGCGCAGACCGGTGCCAGCGGGCACCACCTCGACGTGCGCGACCGCTCGTCGTACGCCGCCCTCGTGCAGGCCGCGACGGCGGAGCACGGCCCGGTCGACGTGCTGGTCAACAACGCCGGCGCGATGCCCAACGGCGCGTTCCTCGACGGCGACGAGGCGACCGACGCGATGGTGATCGACGTCAACCTGCGCGGGGTGCTGCACGGGATGCGGCTGGTGCTCCCGTCGATGGTCGAGCGCAGGCGCGGTCACGTGGTCAACGTGGCCTCGCTGGCCGGCAAGTTCGCGATCCCCGGCCTCGCGGTCTACAACGCGAGCAAGTTCGCCGTCGTCGGCCTGACCGCCGCGACCCGGCTGGAGATGGCGCCGCACGGCGTGACCCTGACCGCCGTGCTGCCCTCCGCCGTCGACACCGACCTCGCCTCCGGCCTGGACATGAAGCCGATCCCGAAGGTGCCCCCGGCCGCGATCGCGGCGGCGATCGTCGGGTCGGTGCGGACCCGGGAGGCCGAGGTGGCCGTCCCCGGGTACGTCGGCGCCCTCGCCGCCGCGAGCCACCTGGTACCGGTGCCCGTCCTCGACCGGGTCCGGCGCCTGCTCCGCGACGACCGCGCCCTGCACCCCGACGACGAGCAGCGCGCGGCGTACAACCGGCGCCTCCAGGCCACTACCCACGACGCACCCCCGACCGGACGGAGCACCCGATGACCGACCACCTCCACGACGCCGTCGTCGTCGGCGCCGGCTTCGGCGGCATGGGCGCCGCGATCCAGCTGCGCCGGCTCGGGTACGACGACCTGGTCGTCCTCGAGCGCGAGGACGACCTCGGCGGCACCTGGCACGTGAACCGCTACCCCGGCCTCGCGGTCGACATCCCGTCGGCGACCTACTCCTACTCGTTCGAGCCCAACCCGCACTGGACGCGGCTGTTCGCGCCCGGCGCGGAGCTCAAGCGCTATGCCGAGCACGTGGCCGACAAGTACGACCTGCGGCGGCACATGCGGTTCGGCACCGTCGTCACCGGCGCGCGCTGGGACGAGGACGACGCCTGCTGGGTGGTCGCGCTCGAGGACGGCAGCACCGTCCGCGGCCGCTACCTGCTGACGGCGACGGGGTTCCTCTCGCAGCCCAAGATGCCGGAGATCGACGGGGTCGACGACTTCGCCGGCGAGGTCGTGCACACCACCCGGTGGCGGGACGACCTCGACCTCACGGGCAAGCGGATCGGCATCATCGGCACCGGCGCGACCGCCGTGCAGCTGGTCCCGGAGCTCGCGAAGGTCGCCGAGCACCTCACCGTCTACCAACGCACCGCGATCTACGTGAGCCCCAAGCTCGACGGCCCGGTGCCGGCACCGGTCCGCGGCGCGTTCGCCCGGGTGCCGCTCACCCAGCGGGCCGCGCGGCTGGTCGGCACCTCGATCCTCGAGGTGATGATGGTCGCCGGAGTGCTGCACTTCCGCGACCTGCCCTGGGCCAACCGGATCGGCGCCGAGGTGTGCCGCCGGCACCTGGCCCGCCAGGTCAGGGACCCGGAGCTGCGCGCGAAGCTCACGCCGGACTACGACTTCGGCTGCAAGCGGCCGACGTTCTCCAACGACTACTTCCCCACCTTCACCCGGCCGCACGTCGACCTCGAGACGACGACCATCGACCACGTCGACGAGAGCGGGATCGTCACCGTGGACGGTCGCCGGGCCGACCTCGACGTGCTGGTGCTGGCGACCGGCTTCAACCTCTGGGACGCGAACTTCCCCGCGATCCAGGTGATCGGCCGGGAGGGACGCGACCTCGGCAAGTGGTGGCGCGACAACCGCTTCTGCGCCTACGAGGGCATCACCGTGCCGAAGTTCCCCAACTTCCTCTCGCTCAACAGCCCCTACTCCTACTCGGGTCTGTCCTACTTCACGACGATCGAGACCCAGATGGCGCACATGGAGCGGCTCTTCGCGGCCATGCGCGGGCAGGGCGCCGACGTCTTCGAGGTGCGCGAGGAGGCCAACGAGGCGTTCCTGGACCGGATGACCGGGCTGCTGGGCAACTCGGTGTTCAACGCCGGCAGCTGCGCGACGTCGCGCAGCTACTACTTCAACCAGCACGGCGAGGCCACGCTGCTGCGCCCGACCTCGACGATCGCCGCCCACCGCGAGGCGGTGCGGTTCCCGGTGGACGACTACGCGTTCTCCGCCGCTGGTGATCGAGTAGCCCCGAGCCGCTAGGCGCTTGGGTCGAGTAGCCCGAGCCGCCAGGCGAGGGCGTATCGAGACCGGGCGTATCGAGATCAGACCTCGAACTGGTTGGGGTCGCGCCAGGCGCGCTCGAACGGCAGCCGCCAGGCAAACGGCGCGATCAGCTGGTGGATCTGGTTGGGGCCCCAGCTGCCCTGGCGGTAGGGCCGCACGATGGGCGGGCTCTCGAGCAGGGGCTGCGAGACCTCCCACAGACGCTCGATCCCCTCGGCGTCGGTGAACAGCGTGCGGTCGCCGCGCGCGGCGTCGTAGATCAGCCGCTCGTAGGCCTCCAGGACCGAGCCGGCCCAGCCGGTGTCCTGCATCGCGAACTGCATCGACAGCTTGTCGAGCTTCATCCCCGGGCCGGGTCGCTTGCCGTAGAACGACAGCGACATGCGCGCCTTGTCCGCGAGGTCGAAGGTCAGGTGGTCCGGGCCGTGGTCGCCGACCCCGGAGTTCTTCGGGAACATCGAGCGCGGCGGCTCCTTGAACGCGATCGAGATGATCCGCGCGCCCTCGGCCATCCGCTTGCCGGTCCGCAGGTAGAACGGGACGCCGGCCCAGCGCCAGTTGTCGATGAAGCACTTGAGCGCGATGAACGTCTCGGTCTCCGACTCCGGCGCGACCCCCTCGATCTGCCGGTAGCCCTGGTACTGCCCGCGCACGACGTTGGCCGGGTCGATCGGCATCAGCGACCGGAAGACCTTGTTCTTCTCCTCGTTGATCGCGTCCGGGGACAGCGACGTCGGCGGCTCGAGGGCGATGAACGCGAGCACCTGGAACAGGTGGGTGACCACCATGTCGCGGTAGGCGCCGGTCGACTCGTAGAACGAGGCGCGCTGCTCCAGGCCGAGCTCCTCGGGCACGTCGATCTGGATGTGGTCGATGTTGTTGCGGTGCCAGATCTGCTCGAAGAGGCCGTTGGCGAACCGGAACGCGAGGATGTTCTGCGCGGCCTCCTTCCCGAGGAAGTGGTCGATCCGGTAGATCTGCGACTCGTCGAAGACCTTGTGCAGCTTGGCGTTGAGCTTCTTGGCGCTCTCGAGGTCCACGCCGAACGGCTTCTCCATGACGATCCGGCTGCCCCGGACCAGGCCGGCCTCCTCCAGCGTCTGGACCACGGCGAGTGCCGCCTTGGGCGGGACGCTCAGGTAGTGGAGCCGGACGACCTCGTCGCCGGCCGCGGCCTCGACCTTCTCCACGACCTCGCGCAGGCCGGTCGCGCCCTCGGAGCCCGGCGCCCAGTGGAGCCGCTTGCAGAACTCCGGCCACGCGTCCATGTCGCCCTCGTTGTCGGAGAACTCCTTGACCGCCTCGAACGCGAACTCGGTGAACGACTCCGTCGTGTGCTCGTCGAGGGACGTGCCGACGACCTGGAGGTCGGGCAGCAGCCCGGACTCGAACAGGTGGAGCATCCCCGGCAGCAGCTTGCGGCGCGCGAGGTCGCCGGTCGCGCCGAACAGGACCACCGTCACCGGATTGACCGTCATGTCCTCCACTGTGCCTCCCGGGTGTTTCCGGACGTTGACGCCCATCGAACCACGCCGTGCCAGACAAAGATCCGTCCGGCGGGAACCCCGCGCCGCTCTGAGGACTCGTGCAGGTGACAGGGACGGCTCGGCGTCCTCTCCACTCTCGAACCCACTCTCGAACGCACTCTCGAACCCAGCTCGAACGGAGAGCTCCGATGACCCGACGACTTCGTGCCGTCCGCACCCCGATCGCCGTCGCCGCGGTCGCGGTCCTGGCGGCCGCCTGCTCCGAGACCGACGCCGACCCGGTGACCGAGACGGCCGACAGCCCTTCTGCCGCCTCGGCGCCCGCCGACGGCGTCCAGGCCCTGCCCGGCCCCGACCCGGGCGCGGATTCCGCCACCCTGGCGGCGGGCCGCTACCGGGTGCCGCTCGGCGACGACCTCGCGTTCGAGGTCGACGTACCGGACGACACCTCGGCCCACGACGGAGGCCTGTTCCTGGCCACCGGCTCCGTCGTCCTCAAGACCGAGGTCGCCGGCACGGACTACGGCCTGCCGCGCGATCCCTGCAGCGTCCAAGCCATCGATCCCGTCGGCCCCACCGTCGACGACCTGGTCCGCGCTCTGGGCGAGCTGCCGGTCTACGAGCTGAGCCGCCCCGAGCCGGTGGAGCTCGGCGGGGCCGAGGGCAGCTACGTCGAGGCCCGGATCCCCCGCAGCTACGACGCCTCGCAGTGCGAGGGCCAGGACGTCCAGCTGCCCGGGAACCCGGACACCGCGGTCAGCGGGGCACCGCCCTACCGCGGGCGCTGGTGGATCCTCGACGTCGACGGCCAGCGCGTGGTCGTCCAGCAGAACTGCTGGGACTGCAGCGCGGACGAGCTCGACGGCGCGGCAGCCACCGCGGAGAGCATCACCTTCACACCGGCACCGTGATGCGGGACCGTTGACCGAGATGACGGAGGTGGTGGTGGACGGCGGCCGCGACGTGGAGGACCTCGACGCTCTCTACGCCGCGTCCTACCGCCGCCTCGTCGTCCAGATGTACGCGATCTGCGGCGACCTCGCCGACGCCGAGGACGCCGTGCAGGAGGCCTTCATCACCGCGCTCCGGAAACGACGGACGCTCCGGTCGGTCCACAACCCCGAGGCCTGGATCCGGACGGTGGCGCTCCGCCGGCTGCACGGCGGCTGGCGTCACCTGGCCGTCGTACGTCGCCACCAGGCGACGCAGCGCGAGCCCGAGCCCGCTGTCGGCGTGGGGCCCGAGCACGTCGCCCTCGTCACCGCGCTGGGTCTGCTCGACCCCGGCCAGCGCGAGGTGGTGGTCCTCCACCACCTCGGCGACCTCTCGGTGGCCGAGATCGCCGACCAGCTGGGCATCCCGGTCGGCACTGTGAAGTCGCGGCTGAGCAGAGGACGCGAACGGCTGGGCGAGCTGTTGACGGAGCGGGAGGAGCCGAGCCATGGCTGACTGGGAGCAGCTCAGGGAGCTGGCGCACGAGATCGAGGTGCCGGAGCTGAGGTCCCTGGCGCGGACCGCACGCCACCGGCAGCTCCGCGCCCGAGCGGCCGTCGGTGTGCTCGCGGGGCTGGTCCTGCTCGGCGGCGGCGTCGGCCTCGCGTCGGTCGGCGGCACCGACCGCGACAACGTCCAGCCCGTGCAGGACCCCACCGGTCGGCTCACGGACGCGCCCGGTGGCGTGCTGCCCCTGCCGGCGCCCGACCCGGGCTCCAACGTCGCCACCGTCGACGCGGGCCGCTACCGGGTCCCGCTCGACGACGGTCTCGCGTTCGAGGTGGACCTGCCGGACCACACCTCCGCCCACGACGGGGGGCTGTTCCTGGCCAGCGGATCGATCGTGCTCAAGACCGAGGTGGCCGGCGCGGACTACGGCGTCCCCCGTGATCCCTGCACCAGGCAGACCATCGACCCCGTCGGCCCCACCGTCGACGACCTCGTCCACGCGCTCGGCGAGCTGCCGGTCTACCGGGTCACCCTCCCCCGGCCCGTCGAGCTCGGCGGCGCCGAGGGCAGCTACGTCGAGGCCCGGGTCCCCCGTGCCTACGACGCCTCGCAGTGCGACCGCCAGCAGGTCCAGCTGCCCGGGGACCCGCGGACCGCCGTCGGCGGAGCGCCGCCCTACCTCGGACGCTGGTGGATCCTCGACGTCGACGGCACGAGGGTGGTCGTCCAGCAGAACTGCTGGGGCTGCAGCGCCGAGGAGCTCGACCGCGCCGTCGCGACCGCGCAGAGCATCACCTTCACCCCGGAGCGCTGACCCTCGTCCGCAGCCCGTCGAGCACCACCGACAGGCCGAGAGCGAAGTCGGCAGGATCGTCCTCGACGTGCGCGAAGACGTAGCCGAGGAGGGTGCGCGCGCCGACCCGTGCGAGCCGCTCGTCCGCGCCGCCGCGCAGCAGCGCGTCGCCCATCCGCTGCTCCGGCTCCCGGGCGCCTCCGGCGTCGTGCACCCCGGCGATCAGGGCGGCGGCGTCCCGGTGGGCGAGCATCGCGTCGCGCAGCTCGACGCACACCAGGTGCAGCTCGGCGTCCCACGGCACGACCTCGGTCGCCCGCCGGCCGCGGTCGAGCAGCTCGTCGGCCACCGCCGCGAGCAGCGCCTGCTTGCCGGAGAAGTGGTGGTAGAGCGCGCCCGGCTGGACGTCGAGGTCGGCGGCGAGCCGGCGCATCGTCAGCTCCGCCAGGCCGTGCTCGTCGAGGGTCCGGATCGCGCGGGCGACCACGTCGCCGCGCCGGTGACGGACCTTCACCGGTGACCGCACCCCGCGCCGACGGGCAACCGGCAGGTGCCGCAGTAGCGCGGCGGCTCGGTGGCCAGCGCCCGCCCGCAGGCGGTGTGGTCGGAGGCCTCCCGCGCCTGGTCGGAGTCGCAGACGGTGTCCGCGTCGAGCACGCCGCCGCACCAGGCGCAGAACGCCGCGGGGTGGTCGCCGGTCGACAGGGGCATGGCCCCAGGCTAACCTGAACGCCGTTCAGGTCGCCGTACCCAGGGAGAGCCATGCCCAGCCAGTTCGATCAGATCGCCGACAAGGTCCTCGCCGGAGGCGCGGCGTCGGAGGCGGACGCGCTCGCCGTGCTGCAGGCGCCCGACGCCGAGCTGATGTCGGTCGTGGCCGCCGCCGGCCGGCTGCGCCGCGAGCACTTCGGCAACACGGTGAAGGTCAACTACCTGGTCAACCTCAAGTCGGGCCTGTGCCCCGAGAACTGCAACTACTGCTCGCAGGCGCTGGGCTCCGAGGCACCGATCCTCAAGTACTCCTGGCTCTCCAAGGACGAGACGCTGAAGCAGGCCGGCGCCGGTCTGCGCGGTGGCGCCACCCGCGTCTGCATGGTCTCGTCGGGCCGCGGGCCGTCGGACCGGGACATCGACAAGGTCGTGGAGATGACCGAGGCGCTCAAGGACGAGTACGAGGGCGTCGAGGTCTGCGCCTGCCTCGGCCTGCTCAAGGACGGCCAGGCCGAGCGGCTCAAGGACGCCGGCGTGGACGCGTACAACCACAACATCAACACCGCCGAGTCCAACCACGACAACATCGTCCAGACCCACACCTACGACGACCGCGTCGAGACGATCGGCAAGGCCAAGGCCGCCGGCCTCTCCCCCTGCTCCGGGCTGATCGCGGGCCTGCGCGAGACCGACGAGCAGCTCGTCGAGGCGCTCTTCGCGCTCAAGGAGCTCGACGCCGACTCGATCCCGGTCAACTTCCTGATGCCGTTCGACGGCACGCCCTACGAGAACACCTGGGAGCTCTCGCCCACCCGGTGCGTGAAGATCCTGGCGATGGCGCGGTTCGTGTGCCCCGACAAGGAGATCCGGATCGCCGGCGGCCGCGAGATGCACCTGCGCTCGCTCCAGCCGGTCGCGCTCCAGGTGGCCAACTCGATCTTCCTCGGTGACTACCTCACCTCCGAGGGCCAGGACGCGGTGGCCGACCTCGAGATGCTTCGCGACAACGGCTTCGTCATCCTCGGCCTCGAGGACACCGCGTTCGACGAGATCCTCGCCGCCCACCAGGACGCACGTGCCCACCGCATGGGCGCGGTGGTGACCACGCCCTGCGGCTCGGCCGGCGGCACGGGGTGCGGCGACGGCTGCGAGGGCTGCTCGCACGGGGCCGCGGAGGCCGCGGACGCCAAGCCGGTGATCCGGACCCGCGGCGCCGGCACCGAGGTGCCCGCGAACGCGTGACCCCGTGACCGCCACGACCGCCGCCGAGCTCCTCGCCTACGACCGCGAGCACCTCTGGCACCCTTACACCTCGATGACCGCTCCGGCGCCGGTCCGCCTGGTGACGGGTGCGCGGGGCGCGCGGCTGACGGTGCGCGACGACCGGCTCGGCGAGGTCGAGCTGGTCGACGGGATGTCGTCGTGGTGGGCCGCGATCCACGGCTACCGGCACCCCGTCCTGGACGCCGCTCTGGCGGCGCAGGTCGACGACTTCGCGCACGTGATGTTCGGCGGGCTGACCCACGCGCCCGCGGTGCGGCTCGCCGAGCGGCTGGTCGACGTCACGCCCGACGGGCTCGACCACGTCTTCCTCGCCGACTCCGGGTCGGTGTCGGTCGAGGTCGCGATGAAGATGGTGCTCCAGCACCAGCGCGGCCTCGGCCGGCCGGAGCGGACCCGGATGCTCACCGTCCTCGGCGGCTACCACGGCGACACCTTCGACTGCATGTCGGTCACCGACCCGGTCGGCGGCATGCACTCGATGTGGAAGGGCCTCCTGCCGGAGCAGGTGTTCGCGCCGCAGCCGCCGCGCCACGACGCCGGTGACGACGAGGTCGCCGCATGGTCGGCGGCCTTCCGGACCCTCGCGGCCCAGCACGAGCACGAGCTCGCGGGCATCATCGTCGAGCCGCTGCTCCAGGGCGCGGGCGGCATGCACCCCTACCCTCCCGCGTGCCTGCGGGTCTTCCGCGAGGTCGCGGACGAGCACGGGCTGGTGCTCGTCTTCGACGAGATCGCCACCGGGTTCGGGCGCACCGGCCACCTCTTCGCCTCCGACCTCGTCACGCCGGACGTCCTCTGCCTCGGCAAGGCCCTCACCGGCGGCTACCTGACGATGGCGGCGGTCCTCACCACCGGCGAGGTCGCCCGCGGCATCTCGGCCAGCGAGTCCGGCGTGCTCATGCACGGGCCGACCTTCATGGGCAACCCGCTGGCCTGCGCCGTCGCGCTCGCCAGCATCGACCTGCTGCTCGCCGGCGAGTGGGCCGGTCGCGTCGCCCGGGTCAACGAGCACCTGACGGCCGGCCTCTCCCCGCTGCGTGACCTGCCCGGCGTGGCCGACGTACGCACGATCGGCGCGGTCGGGGTCGTCCAGCTCGACCACCCGGTCGACGTCGCCGCCGCGACCGATGCGGCGGTGAGCGCGGGCGTGTGGCTGCGGCCGTTCCGGGACCTGGTCTACGCCATGCCGCCGTACGTCACCAGCGACGCGGAGCTCGACGTCCTGGTCGGCGGCATCACCGAGGCGGTGAAGGCGGCATGACCTGGCACGAGTGGCTCGAGCAGCAGGCTGCTGAGCGGGAGGCCGCCGGGCTGACCCGCCGGCTCCGCGCCCGGGCGGCCGAGGACCCGACCGTCGACCTGGCCGGCAACGACTACCTCGGCCTCGCCCACGACCCCGACGTACGTCGCGCAGCGGCGGACGCCGCGCTGGCATGGGGTGCGGGCGCCGCGGCGTCGCGGCTGGTCACCGGGACGCTCGAGCTGCACGCGACGCTGGAGGCCGAGCTCGCGGACTACCTCGGGCAGCCGTCGGCGCTCGTGCTGTCCACCGGCTACCACGCCAACCTCGCCGTCGTCACCGCGTTGGCCGACCGCACCACCCGGGTGCTCTCCGACGCGCACATCCACGCCTCCCTCGTCGACGCGGTCCGGCTGTCGCGCGCGCGGCTGACCGTGGTGCCGCACAACGACGTCGACGCGGTGCGCGCGGGTCTCGTCGCGGCGAGCGCGGCGGGCGAGCGCGTGCTGGTCCTCGCCGAGTCGGTCTACTCCGTGCTCGGTGACGCCGCACCGCTCACCGACCTCGCCGCCCTGTGCGCGCAGCACGACGCGCTGCTCGTCGTGGACGAGGCCCACGGGCTCGGCGTGCACGGCCCCGGCCTCGTCGCCGGTCTCGGGCTCGCGGGACTCCCCCACGTGCTGGTGACCGCGACCCTGTCCAAGTCGCTGGGCAGCCAGGGCGGCGCCGTGCTCGGCCCGGCCGCGGTGCGCGAGCACCTGGTCAACCGCGCCCGGCCGTTCATCTTCGACACCGGCCTCGCGCCCGCGCCCACGGCCTCCGCGCTCGCGGCGCTGCGGATCCTGCGGGACCGCCCCGAGCTCTCCGCACGCGTGCACCGACGGGTCCGCGAGCTCGCCGACGCGCTCGGCGTCGTGGCCCCCGACGGCGCCGTGCTCTCGGTGCCGATGCCCTCACCCGCGGCGGCCGTCGCCGCCCAGGCGGCAGCGCTCGACGGCGGCGTCCGGGTCGGCTGCTTCCGACCCCCGTCGGTGCCCGACGGCGTGTCCCGGCTGCGCGTCACCGCCGGTGCCGGCGTCTCCGACGAGGCCTGGGACCGCGCGGTCGACGTGCTGCGGCGCGTGGTCAAGGAGCACCAGTGACCCCTCCCGACGCACCCAGCGAACGGCACGTGGATCCGCACGATGAGGGTGCCGGACGGTGGGTGCCTCGCACGGTCGTCGTCACCGGCACCGACACCGGCGTCGGGAAGACCGTCGCCGTGGCGGCGCTGGCCGCCCGCGAGCTGGCCGCCGGGCGCAATGTGCTGGTGGTCAAGCCGGTGCAGACCGGCATCGGCGGGGCCGAGCCGGACGTGCCGGACGTCGACACGGTGGGCTCGCTGACCGGCTGCCCGGCGCGGCAGCTCGCCGGGCTCGACGAGCCGCTCGCCCCCGACACGGCCGCCCGGCGGCAGGGCGTCGCGATCCCGACCGTCGCCTCGCACGCGGACCGGGTCCGCGAGCTGGCCGCTGGGTACGACACCGTCCTCGTCGAGGGCGCCGGCGGGCTGCTGGTGCGCCTCGACGCCGACGGGGGCACCCTGCTCGACCTGGCCGTGCTGCTCGGCGCGGAGGTCGTCGTGGTGACCCGCCCCGGCCTCGGCACCCTCAACCACACCGAGCTGACCGTCGCCGCCCTGCGCGCCCGGGGCATCGAGCCGTCCGGCCTGGTCATCGGCTCCTGGCCCGAGGAGCCCGGCCTGGCCGAGTCGTGCAACCGCGACGACCTCCCCCGCGTCACCCGCGTGCCCGTGCTCGCCGTACTTCCGGAGGGCGTTGGATCGCTCCCCCGCGCCGACTTCCTCGCGGCCGCGCCCCGGTGGTTCACCGCCGTTTAGGCGGTTGAACGGGCAGCGCCTGCATAAGCGCCTTCACCCGCCCGCAGGCGGCATAGCGTCCGGGAACCGGGTGCACCACCCGGGCCACGAGGGAGGAACGCCGTGCGGAGCAAGAGGAACACCTGGGGGGCGCGCACGGCTGTGGTCGCCGCGCTGGCGACGGGGGCGGTGCTGGCACTGACCGGCACCGCCGCCGCGGACAACATCACCGACACCATCGAGGACGACGACGCGCCGCTGACGCTGGTCGCCGGCTCGTCGACCGGCGCGACCGCGAGCGTCAAGCTGGTCGCGACCGGCCTGCAGCAGGGAGATCCCGACGCCGCCTGCAACGTCGACGCCGGCGATTCACCCCTGGTGCTCGACGTGGTGACGCCGGCCGGGATCACGGCGAACCCGGACCCGGTGTCGATCACGGGCTGCAACGACTTCGTCGAGATCACGTTCACCGCCGCCGACGACGCGGTCAGTGGCACGGCGACGGTCGCGATCCTCTCCGTGCCTGCCGGTGGCGGCGAGTTCAAGAACAACGTGAGCATCCCGATCACGGTCAACCAGCCGCAGCAGCCCGGCGACGACCAGCCGCCGGCCGACACCACGCCGCCCGCGATCAGCTACAGCCTGTCGCCGGCCTCGCCCGACGGCGCCCACGACTGGTACAAGAGCAACGTGGCCGTCGACTGGACGGTCACCGACAACGAGTCGTCGATCACGTCCAGCACCGGCTGCGACGACTTCACGATCTCGACGGACCAGGCGGCGACGACCTACACCTGCAGCGCGACGAGCGGCGGCGGCACCAACTCGGTCACCACCGTGGCGATCAAGCGCGACGCCACCGCGCCGACCGGCATCACGTTCAGCGGCCTGCCGACGGCCCCCGTATACTTCGGCGACACCATCGGCCCGTTCGGCTGCGACGCGACCGACGCGACCTCCGGGCTCGACAGCTGCACGGTGAGCGGCGGTGGCGGCTCCGTCGGCAGCCACACGTTGACCGCGACCGCCACCGACAACGCCGGCAACCAGGCGACGGCGACCACGAGCTACACCGTGCTCGCGTGGACGCTCAAGGGCTTCTACGCCCCCGTCGACATGGGCGGCACGCTCAACACGGTCAAGGGCGGCAGCACCGTGCCGCTGAAGTTCGAGCTGTTCGCCGGGAGCCGGGAGCTCACCGACACCGCCGACGTGAAGTCCTTCACCGCGACCAAGATCGCCTGCAACGCCAACGCGGACCTGGACGCGGTCGAGTTCACCACCACCGGCGCGACCAGCCTGCGGTACGACACGACCGCCGGCCAGTTCGTCCAGAACTGGAAGGTCCCGACCGGCGCGGGCCTCTGCTACCGCGTCACCATGACCGCCCTGGACGACTCGTCGATCTCGGCGCTGTTCAAGGCGAAGTGACCTCCTTGCCGCCCGTTTCCCCGGCGGGCGGCAAGGACGACCAGGACCCCGGCGTCGGAGGACGCGCCGGGGTCCGTTCGTCTTCGGGTCAGTCCTCGCGGAGGAGCGCGATCGCGCTCTCGCGGTCGGTCACCCGCAGCTTGCGCAGCGCCGACGACACGTGGACGCGCACGGTGTTGGGCGAGAGGAACAGGCGGCGCGCGACCTGGGCGGTGGCCAGCCCCTCGGCGAGCAGCTCCATGACCTCCCACTCCCGGGCGCTCAGCTTGGCGGCGGCCGGGGACGTGCGGTTGAACCGGGGTACGGCGGGCGCGCGGAACTCCTCCAGGATGCGCCCCACCACGCGACGCGGCATCGCCGCCTCGCCGTCGAGGATGCCGCGCAGCGCCGCCACCAGCCGCTCGGGCGCGATGTCCTTGGGCAGGTAGCCGGTGGCCCCGGCGCGCAGGCAGTCGAGGAGCTCCTCGTCGTCGACCGTCGCGGCGATCATCACGACCGCCGAGGCCGGCAGCCGCCTCGCGATCTCGCGCGCGGCGCTGATGCCGCGCCCGGGCAGCTCGACGTCGAGGAGAGCGATGTCCGGCCGGTGCTCGACCGCGAGGGCGACGACCGCCTCCACCGCGTCGGCAGCGCCGCAGACCGTGCAGCCGTGGGCCGCGAGCGCGCTCGCGAGCGCCGCCCGCTCGTCGTGGTCGGTCAGCGCCAGCACGACCCGGACCGGGAAATCACCCACGGTCATCACCTCCCCCCGGTCGCGACCATAACCGAGGAGAGGGTCCCCTCACGCCGGAATGGCGAGGCTCACCACAGGGGCGGGTGGCGGTCCCTCCACGGGCTGGCCGCCTCGACCTGGGCGGCGAGCGAGAGCAGCAGCTCCTCCTCGGCGGGCCGGGCGGCGAGCATCACGCCGACGGGCAGACCGTCGGCGGTCTGGTGCAGCGGGAGGCTGATCGCCGGCATCCCGGTGACGTTCCACGCGGACGTCCACGGCGTGAACCGCTTCTGGGCCTCGAAGTCCGCGGCCGGGTCGGCGTCGTCACGGATCGCGCCGACGGGCAGCGGCGGCTGGGCGAGGGTCGGCGTCAGCACCACGTCGTACGGCGCCAGCGCGACCAGCGCGTCGGAGGCGTGCCGCCGCAGCGCACCGACCGCCAGCCCGAACTCCGGCCCGGAGACGGCCTCGCCGCGCTCACCGAGCCAGCGGGTGAGCGGGCGCAGAAGCGCTCGCTTGTCCTCCGGCAGCGGGGTCACCGAGAGGGCGGTCAGCACCGCCCAGCACGTCTCGAAGACCGCCACCGCCTCGGGCGGGATCGGCACCTGGACGTCCTCCACGGCGTGCCCGAGGGACGCGAGCAGGCGGGACGCGTCGTCGTAGGCCCGCCGCACCTCGGGGTGCACGTCGGTCTCGGCGATGACCGGCTCGTGGAACCGCGCGACCCGCAGCCGGCCCGGCTCGCGCCGGGTCGCCTCGAGGAACGTCCCGCCCGGCTCGGGCGCCCAGAACGGGTCACCGGCGCGGCGGCCGGCGAGCACGTCGAGCATCGCGGCGGCGTCGGCCACGGTCCGCGCGATCGAGCCGGACGTCGCGAGGCCGACCGGGTCGCCGTACATCGGGAACGCGCTGATCCGGCCGCGGGTCGGCTTGAGGCCGACCAGGCCGCAGCAGGCGGCGGGGATCCGGATCGAGCCGCCGCCGTCGGACCCGTGCGCGACCGGCACCAGCCCGGCGGCGACCGCGGCCGCGGCGCCCCCCGAGGAGCCGCCGGCCATCCGGGTGGTGTCCCAGGGCGTGACAGCGGGCGGACGGCCCTCGGGCTCGGTGTAGCAGGGCGAGCCGAACTCCGGCGTGCTGGTCTTGCCGAGGCTGATCATCCCGGCCGCCTCGACCGCCAGGGTCACCGCGTCGGACACCTCGGGGACGAACCCCGCGAACGCCGCCGAGCCGAAGGCCGTGGGCACGCCACGGGTGAGGTTGAGGTCCTTGATCGCGGTCGGTACGCCGGCCAGCGGGGACGCCCCCTCCCCGACCGGTCCCACCGCGGCGACCTCGCGGGCGCGGGCCCGCGCCTCGTCCGCGCCCAGGTAGGCGAACGCGCCGGCGACGAACCCGGGGTCCAGTCGCTCGGCGCGTCCGAGGTAGTGGTCGGTGAGCTCGGTCGGGCTGACCTCGCCCCTCCGGACGAGGTCGCCCTGCTCGAGCGCGGTGAGGTCGTGCAGCTGGGTCACGGTCCGACCGTAGTAGGTCTCGTGACGGTCGCTGCGCGACCTCCTCGACCACCGTCAGGCGGCAGCGTCCGCCTGCTCCCACTCCACGAGGGTGCGGACCGCCCCGATGAACTTCTCCACGACCTCGGCGTCGGCGGCCGGGTCGGTGCCCCAGGCGAAGGCGTGCGCGAGCTCGACGTCCTCGACGACGACGGCGCCGGCGACGCGGGCAGAGCGGCGCGCGTCCTCGTGGGCCCACTTGCCGCCGTACTGGCCGCCGGAGGCGCCGATGACGGCGACCGGCTTGCCCTTGATCGCGCCCTCGCCGAACGGGCGGGAGGCCCAGTCGATGGCGTTGTTGAGCACGGCGGGCATCGTGCCGTTGTACTCCGGGGTCACGACCAGCACGCGGTCGGCCGCGGAGATCGCGGAGCGGAGCGCGACGACCGACGCCGGCGCGTTCTCGCCGTCGAGGTCCTCGTTGTAGAACGGCAGGTCGCCCAGGCCCTCGACGAGGTCGACGGTGGCACCCTCGGGCGCGCGGTCGCGCAGCGCCTCGGCCAGACGACGGTTGTAGGAGTCGGCGCGCAGGCTGCCGACGAGAACGGCGATGCGGGTGGTGGTTGCAGTCATGCAGATCGAAACGGACCATGGTCCGCTTTCATTCCCGGGTCACCGCAGGAATTTCCGGAGTGCCTGTCGCCGCACGCCCCTAGAGTGGCCCGCGTCATGGACCCGATCCTCGTCCCGGCCGACCGGGCGCTGCCGCTGCTCGAGCCGGAACGGGCCGAGCGCAGCGACGCGGCCCACAACCGCGAGGTGCTGCTGCGCGCCGCGGTGGAGCTGGTCGAGGAGCGCGGCGTCTGCGCGGTGACCATGGACGACGTGGCCCGCCGGGCGGGCGTGGGCAAGGGCACCCTCTTCCGCCGGTTCGGCAGCCGCGAGGGCCTGATGGGCCAGCTGCTCGACCACTCCGAGCGCGAGTGGCAGGCCGCCGTCATCGGCGGTCCGCCGCCCCTGGGTCCCGGCGCGCCACCGCTCGAGCGCCTGCTCGCGTTCGGCGCGTCGCGGATGGTCCTCAACCTCCGCCACGCCGAGCTGATCGAGGCGGCCCGCCATCCCGGGGCGCGCAGCCTCGCCGCCCTGTCCTTCCCCACCATGCACGTCCGCTACCTGCTCGGCGAGCTCGGCGTGGAGGGCGACCTGCCCTACCTCGCGACCGCGCTGGTGGCCCCGCTGGAGATCATCGTGCTGCGCCAGCAGGTGGAGCGCGAGAACGTCCCCCTGGCCCGCATCCAGGCCGGCTGGGAGGACCTGGTGCACCGGGTCATCCGCTGACCGGCCGCAAGGTGGCCCGCGAGCACTAGACCCGGTGGCCGACCAGCCCGGATTGTGCGGAACCGCCTCGCAGGGCGGTAGGTGTCACCTAATGTTCCGCCGTGCGCGCTCGTACCCCTGTTCTCGCGCTGCTCGCGCTGGTTGCCCTCGTCCTCACCCAGCTGCCGGTGAGCAGCTCCGTCGCCGACGACTCGGCCACGGACCCGCGCACCGCGCGCCGCGGCGTACCGACGATGACCATCACCGACCAGCCCCGCGACACCGGCGTCGTGCCGCGCGAGATCGTCGGCGGCAACCTGCGCTGGCTGGGCGGCGCGGACGGCGCGTGGGACGCCAAGCACAACCGGATCCGTGGTGACGTCGCGCGGCTGGTGCGCAAGATCGGCATCGGCAGCATCCGCTACCCGGGTGGCACCGTCGCGAACCTCTTCGACTACCGCCGCGCCGAGGGCAAGCCGCAGTGCCAGACCAGCGGCGGGCTGCTCCGCCCGACGTTCGCGTCGATCCCGGCTCCGGCCTCGGAGTACACCATCGGCCGGCACGCGCAGTTCGCGAAGGACGCGCACGCCGCCACCAACATCATGGTGCCGATGATCAACGCGCCGGTCGAGCGCGCCGTGGCCTACGTCAAGAAGATCGCCAGCGCCACCAACCAGCACCGGGTCTACGTCGAGCTCGGGAACGAGCCGTTCAACAAGGCCCAGCGCTACTGGCGCGCACGGGCGATGGACGAGCGCCTCGACGACTACATCCTCGGCGGTGACGCGAAGCCCGACGGCCCCGGCGACCACGGGCTCTACCCCGTCGGCGGGTGCAACCTGCGCACGCCGGC
>DATMHR010000038.1:0-13621 GCA_035554955.1 Nocardioides sp.
GCCAGGGATGGCGCTCCCGGTAGGTCTCGAACAGCGGCTCGAGCAGCTCCGCGAGCGGCTGCGGCCAGGTCACGTCCTCGACCAGGGCCATCCGCTCGTCGTAGTCGACCCCGTCCGCCTTCAGCGCCGCGATCGCCTCGCCGCGGGCGGCGTGCTGCTGGGCGAAGAGCAGCGGGCGGGGCGCCTCCAGGATCGCCTCGACCACCGAGAGCAGGTCCAGCGAGAAGGTCGGCGACTCCGGGTCGAGCACGTCGAAGACGGCCAGCGCGAAGTGCGCCAGCGGCTGGTTCAGCGCGAAGTCCTCGGGCAGCGCCTCGGTGAGCACGTAGCGGCGGCCGAGCTCGTCGACCTCGTCGAGCCGGGTGACGACGCCCGACGCGACCAGGCTGCGGGCCAGCCGGACGGCGCGCTTGGCGAGCCGGAGCTGGGTGCGGCGGTCCTCGTGGTTGTCGGTCATCAGCCGCCGCATGACCGGGAACGCGTCCTCCTCCCGGGACAGGACGTTCACGAGCATGCTGTTGTCGACCTTCATCTGCGACTTCAGTGTCTCGGGCCGCCCCTCGACGAGCTTGTCGAAGGTCTGCTCGGTCCACACCACCGTGCCCGGCGGCGGCTTGCGGAGCTGGGCCTTGGAGCCGCGCTTGGCCGCCTTCGACGCGCCCATCGCGGCGTTCTTGGCCGCCGCCTTCGCCTTGGCGCGCTCGTTGTCGATCACGTGCTCGGGCGCCTGGACGACGACGTAGCCCGCGGTGTCGAACCCGGCGCGACCGGCACGACCGGCGATCTGGAGGAACTCGCGGGTCCTGAGCACCCGCTGCCGGGTCCCGTCGAACTTCACCAGCCCGGTGAACAGCACGGTGCGGATGGGCACGTTGATGCCGACCCCGAGGGTGTCGGTCCCGCAGATCACGGTCAGCAGCCCCGCCTGGGCCAGCTGCTCCACGAGGCGTCGGTAGCGCGGCAGCATCCCGGCGTGGTGCACCCCGATCCCGCGGCGCAGGAGCTTGGCGAGGGTCTTGCCGAAGCCGGCGGCGAACCGGACGCCGGCGAGCCGCTCCGCGATCGCCTCCCTGGTCGCCGCCGGGGCGTCGAAGACCGTCGCGTTGAGGAGGCTGGTCGCCTGCTCGACCGCGCTGGCCTGGGTGAAGTGCACGACGTACACCGGGCCCTGGCCGGTGGTGACCAGCTCCTCCAGGGTCTCCAGCAGGGGCGTGAGCGACCAGCTGAAGGTCAGCGGCACCGGGCGCTCGGCCTCGTCGACGACGGCGGTGTCGCGGCCGTTGCGCCGGGTCAGGTCCTTGGCGAGCTCGTCGACGTCGCCGAGCGTGGCCGACATGAGCAGGAACTGCGCCTGCGGCAGCTCGATCAGCGGGACCTGCCACGCCCAGCCACGACCGGGCTCGCCGTAGAAGTGGAACTCGTCCATCACCACCAGGCCGACGTCGGCCTGCGCGCCCTCGCGCAGCGCGATGTTGGCCAGCACCTCGGCGGTGCAGCAGATGACCGGCGCGTCGGCGTTGACCGAGACGTCGCCGGTCAGCATCCCCACCTCCGAGGCACCGAGCACGGCGCACAGGTCGAAGAACTTCTCGCTCACCAGTGCCTTGATCGGCGCGGTGTAGAAGCTGACCCGGTCCTCGGCGAGGGCCGCCATGTGCGCGGCGAGCGCCACCAGCGACTTGCCGGACCCGGTCGGCGTCGCGAGCACGACGTTGCTGCCGGCGAGCAGCTCGAGGACCGCCTCCTCCTGGTGGGGGTAGAGCGAGAGGTCGCGGGCCTCGGCGTACGCCAGGATCCGCTCGTACGCCGCGTCCGCCGCGCTGTCCGCCAACGCCCGCTACCGGACGATCTTGAAGTTGAAGTTCGCGGACCCGAAGGCGCCCATCAGGCGGAGCCACAGCGGCAGGACCATCTCCGCGCCGCGGGCGCTGGTGATGTCACCGAGGTCGATCACGTCGGTGTGCCCGAGCTCGGCGAGGAGGCCGGCGACGGTGGCCTTCGCGTCCGGGTCGTCACCGGAGACGAACACGCTCGTCGGCTCGGGCAGCGTCTCGGGATGCACCATCAGGTCCGCGGTGAGCGTGTTCAGCGACTTCACCACCCGGGTGTCGGGGAAGGCGCGCTGGATCCGCTCGGCGAGCGAGTCGGTGTCCTTCACGGTCAGGGTCGGCGGGAAGCCCTGGCTGAAGTCGAGCGGGTTGGAGATGTCGAGCAGCACCTTGCCCGCCAGGTTCTCCGCGCCGGCCTGCCCGAGCACGTCGAGCGACGCGCCGCCGCTGGTCGCGTTGACGACGAGCTCGGCGGCCGCGGCCGCGTGGGCGAAGGTCGCCAGCGCGACGTCGGGGTGGTCCGCGGCCCACTCCGGGTAGGAGCCGCCGGGGTCCGCCTCGGTGCGGCTCCGGGTCGCCTCCGGGTCGCGGGTGCCGACGGTCACGGCGTGGCCGAGCTCGTCGAGACGTCCGGCGACCGTGCGGCCGACCATGCCGGTGCCGAGGACTGCGATGTCCATGGGTGCTCCTCTCAGCGGGCGCGAGGGTGGGAGGTCGCGAAGACCTCGCGCAGGTTGTCGACGGTGACGAGGGTGTAGACCTGCGTCGTGGTCACCGACGCGTGGCCGAGCAGCTCCTGGACCACCCGGACGTCGGCGCCACCGTCGAGCAGGTGGGTGGCGAAGGAGTGCCGCAGGGTGTGCGGGGACACGTCGCGGGTGACGCCTGCGCGCTCGGCGGCCTTCTGCAGCACCGCCCAGGCAGACTGCCGCGAGAGCCGTCCGCCGCGCGCGTTGAGGAACAGGGCCGACGTACCCCTGCCGGCGGCGACCAGCTCGGGCCGGGCCCGCACGAGGTACGCCGAGAGGGCCTCGCGCGCGTAGGACCCGACCGGGACGATCCGCTCCTTGCTGCCCTTGCCCCGGAGCAGGACGGTGCCCGCTCCCCCGCTGTCCGGCTCGGTCAGGTCGATGTCGTCGACGTCGAGGCCGACGGCCTCGGAGATCCGGGCGCCGGTGCCGTAGAGCAGCTCCAGCAGCGCGCGGTCGCGCAGGGCGAGCGCGGTGCCGGGCGAGCCGGCGGCCTCGAGGATCGCCTCCACGTCGCCCAGCGGCAGGGCCTTCGGCAGCCGCTTGGCCGGGGTGGGCGGCTTGACCGCGGCAGCCGGGTCGAGCGTGGCCAGGCCGTCGGCGACCGCGAACTTGTGGAACCCGCGCACCGCCACGACGGTCCGCGCCGCCGAGGACGCGCCGAGGGGCGGGTGCGCCGCGTCGCCCTCCCGCAGCCGCACCAGGAAGTCGGTGACCGTCGCCTCGCTCACCCCGCCGAAGTCGGCCACGCCCCGCTCGGCGAGGAACTCGCGATAGCGACGCAGGTCGCGCCGGTACGACGTGAGCGTGTTCGCCGCGAGACCCTTCTCGATCCCGAGGTGGTCGAGGTAGGTCCGGATGCCCCGCTCGATCTCGGTCGGCGGAGCGGGCGCCGACGGTGCGGTGGCCTCCTGCTGCACCGTCAGCCCAGCACCTCGTCCGGCGCGACGGCGTCGATGCCCACGGCCGCGCCGACGGGGCCGTTGGTGAGCTTCCCGGCGTGGGTGTTGAGGCCCAGCGCCAGCGAGTGGTCGTCGCGGCACGCACGCTGCCAGCCCTTGTCGGCCAGCGCGACGACGTAGGGCAGGGTCGCGTTGGTCAGCGCGTAGGTCGAGGTGTTCGGCACCGCGCCCGGCATGTTCGCCACGCAGTAGAAGATCGACTCGTGGACCTGGTAGGTCGGGTCCGCGTGCGTCGTCGGGTGGGTGTCCTCGAAGCAGCCGCCCTGGTCGACGGCGATGTCCACCAGGACCGAGCCGGGCTTCATCCGGGACACCAGGTCGTTGGAGACCAGCTTGGGCGCGGCGGCGCCCGGGATCAGCACGGCGCCGATCACCAGGTCGGCCTCCATGACCTGCCGCTCGATGGCGAGCTTGGACGAGGCCAGCCCGTGCACCCGGTTGTTGTAGCGCCAGAACGACATCCGGAGCTTGTCCAGGTCGGTGTCGAGCAGGGTGACGTCGGCGCCCATGCCGAGCGCGATGTTGGCGGCGTTCTGGCCGGCCACGCCTGCGCCGATGACGACGACCTTGGCGTTGGCCACGCCGCCCACCCCGCCGAGGAGGACGCCGCGGCCGCCCTGGGCCTTCATCAGCGAGTGGGCGCCGACCTGGGGCGCGAGGCAGCCGGCGACCTCCGACATCGGGTAGAGCAGCGGCAGCCCGCCCGAGGGCAGCTGCACGGTCTCGTAGGCGATGGCGGTGACCTTGCGGTCGAGCAGCTCCTGGGTGAGCGGCTTGTCCGCGGCCAGGTGGAGGTAGGTGAAGAGCAGCTGCCCCTCCCGCATCCGGTGGTACTCCTCGGCGACCGGCTCCTTGACCTTGAGCACCATCTCGGCGGTGCCCCAGACCTCGTCGGCGTCGGGCAGCATGCGCGCCCCGGCGGCGACGTACTCGTCGTCCGGGACCGAGGAGCCGACGCCGGCTCCGGCCTGGATCACGACCTCGTGGCCGTGGGCGACCAGCTCGTGCACGCCGATGGGCGTGATGGCCACCCGGTACTCGTTGTTCTTGACTTCCGCAGGGATGCCGACGATCACTCTGCGGATACTAGGCCCCGACGCCGCATCGCGTCGTATGCCAGCACCGCGACGGCCAACGGACCTTCCTGCGCGCGCCCGTCCAGGACCGCGTCGAGGACGTCGTCGAACCCCGCCCAGACCAGCTCCAGGTGCGCCTCCTCGTGGGCGGCGACGAAGTCGTCCGGCCGCTCGACGGGGCGCAGGTCGCGGGCCAGGTAGAAGTGGTGGCGCTCGGCGGTGATGCCGACCGAGGGGTACGTCGTCAGCAGGTGCCGCCACTCCCCTGCGGCCAGGCCGGCCTCCTCGGCGAGCTCGCGGCGCGCGGTCTCGAGGGGGTCCTCTCCCTCGACGTCGCACAGGCCCGCGGGGAGCTCCACGAACGTGCCGGCGCCGGGGTGGCGGTACTGCCGGAGCAGGCAGACGCGCTCCTCGTCGTCGACGGCGAGCACGAGGGCGGCCCCGGGGTGCTCCAGCACCAGCCGGCCGAAGACCTGGTCGGGGTCGTCCGGGTCGCCGGACGGCGTCGTGATCCGGTCGCGGCGCAGCGCCACGACCCAGTCGTCGCGGTGCAGGTCGGTCGAGTCGACGACCGGCCAGGACCCGGGCGTGTCGGCCAGGGTCATCGGAGCGGGCTCATCGGAGCGGGCTCACTCGCCGGGTGCCTCGACCCGGCTCTCCGGGTCGTCGACCATCGGCGGGTGCAGGACCGACTCGTCCAGCGGGATCAGCAGCTCGCGCTGGCGGGCCAGCGCCGCGCCGACCAGGCCGGCGAAGAGCGGGTGCGGCCGGGTGGGCCGCGAGCGGAGCTCGGGGTGGGCCTGGGTGGCGACGTAGTAGGGGTGCACGTCGCGCGGCAGCTCGACGAACTCGACCAGGCCGAGCTCGGAGTTGGTGCCGGAGAAGACCAGGCCCGCTTCGGCGAGCTGCTCGCGGTAGGCGTTGTTGACCTCGTAGCGGTGGCGGTGACGCTCCTCCACCCGGGCGGTGCCGTAGACCTCGCGCACGATCGACCCCTCGGCGAGCTCCGCGGGGTAGAGCCCGAGGCGCATGGTGCCGCCGAGGTCGCCCTCGCCCTCCACGAACTCCTTCTGCTCCTCCATCGTGGCGATCACCGGCTCCGGCGTATCGGGGTCGAACTCGGTCGAGCCGGCCTTCTCCAGGCCCAGCACGCTGCGGCTGTACTCGATGACCATGCACTGCAGGCCCAGGCACAGGCCCAGCGTCGGGATGCCGTGGGTCCGGGCGTAGGTGAGCGCGCCGAGCTTGCCCTCGAGGCCGCGGATGCCGAACCCGCCCGGGATGCAGATGGCGTCGACGTCCTGCAGGTGCTTGGCGGCGCCGGCCGGGGTGGCGCACTCGTCGGACGGGATCCAGCGCAGGTCGATCTTCGCCTCGTGGGCGAAGCCGCCGGCGCGCAGCGCCTCGGCGACCGAGAGGTAGGCGTCGTGCAGGTCGACGTACTTGCCGACCAGCGCGACGGTCACCTCCTCGACCGGGTGGTGGACCCGGCGGAGCAGGTCGTCCCACACCGACCAGTCGACGTCGCGGAACGGCAGGTTGAGGCGGCGCACGACGTAGGCGTCGAGGCCCTCGCGGTGCAGGACCTTCGGGATGTCGTAGATCGACGGCGCGTCGGCCGCGGTGACGACCGCGTCCTCGTCGACGTCGCACATCAACGAGATCTTGCGCTTGATCGAGGCGGGCAGCTCGCGGTCGGCGCGGCACACGACCGCGTCCGGCTGGATGCCGACCTGGCGCAGCGCGGCGACCGAGTGCTGGGTCGGCTTGGTCTTCAGCTCCCCGGACGGTCCGATGTAGGGCACCAGGGAGACGTGCAGGAAGAAGCAGTTGTCGCGGCCGATCTCGTGCCGCACCTGGCGCGCGGCCTCGAGGAACGGGAGGGACTCGATGTCCCCGACCGTGCCGCCGATCTCGGTGATCACGATGTCGACCGGCTCGGGGCCGCGGCCCATCGCGAGGATCCGGTCCTTGATCTCGTTGGTGATGTGCGGGATCACCTGCACGGTGTCGCCGAGGTAGTCACCCCGGCGCTCCTTGGCGATCACCGAGGAGTAGACCTGCCCGGTCGTCACGTTGGCGATCTGGCTCAGGTCGGTGTCGAGGAAGCGCTCGTAGTGACCGATGTCGAGGTCGGTCTCCGCGCCGTCGTTGGTGACGAACACCTCGCCGTGCTGGAACGGGTTCATCGTCCCGGGGTCGACGTTGAGGTAGGGGTCGAGCTTCTGCATCGTGACGTGCAGGCCCCGTGACCGGAGCAGCCGGCCGAGGCTGGAAGCCGTCAGACCCTTGCCCAGCGAGGAGGCGACGCCTCCGGTGACGAACAGGTGCTTGGTCTGGTCCCTACCGGGCGTCATCATCACGGGATTCCATGCTATCCGCTAAGTGCCCTCTCCGGCACCTTGACGCGCAGTGTCGCGCGCAACGTCGAGCAATTCGCGGGCGTGGGCCATCGCGGTGTCGGACCCGGCGAGGCCGGCGAGCATCCGCGACAGCTCGTGCTCGCGGCCCTCGTCGTCGAGGGTGGTGAGGCCCGAGCTGGTGACGGTGCCGTCGCTGGACTTCTCCACCACGACGTGGCGGTCGGCGTAGGCCGCCACCTGCGGCAGGTGGGTGACGACGAGGACCTGCGCCGAGCGGGCCAGGGACGCGAGCCGGCGTCCGATCTCCACGGCCGCTGCGCCGCCCACGCCGGCGTCGACCTCGTCGAAGACGAACGTCGGGACCGGGCTGGTGCCGGCGAGGGAGACCTCGACCGCGAGCATGACACGGGACAGCTCGCCGCCGGAGGCGCCCTTGTGCAGCGGCCGGGGCTCGGCGCCGGTGTTGGCGGCGAGCAGGAGCTCGACCTCGTCGACACCGGTCCGGCCCGCGCGCAGCCAGCGTCCTCCGACGAGCAGCCGGTCGGACGGCGGCGCGTCGGCCGGTGTCTCGGACTCGTGCTGGCGCACGGCGACCTCGACGCGCGCGTGCGGCATCGCGAGCAGGCCGAGCTCCGCGGTCACCACGGCACCGAGCCGGCCGGCCGCCTCGGTGCGCGCCGCGCTGAGCTGCTCCGCGACCGTCCCGAGCTCCTCGCGCAGCTGGCGGCGGCGGGCGTCGAGCCCGGCGATCCGCTCGTCGGTGGAGTCGAGGTCGAGCAGGCGGGCCGAGGACTGCTCGGCCCAGGCCAGCACCTCGTCGACGGTCTCGCCGTACTTGCGGGTCAGCGCCGTGAGCGCGGCGCGGCGCTCGGAGACGGCGGCGAGCCGCTGCGGGTCGGTGTCGATGCCCGAGGCGTAGGACGCGACGTCGGCGGCCAGGTCGGAGAGCAGGTAGGTCACCTCGGCGACCCGGTCCGCCAGCTCTGCCGCGGCCGGGTCGTGGTCGCGGACGCCGTCCAGGAGCCCGCGGGCCGCGGCGACCGCACCGAGCGCGTCCGGGGTGCCCTGCTCGCTCGAGAGCGCCTCGCGGGCCTGCTCGGCGGCGACCCGCAGGGTGTCGGCGTGGCCGAGCCTGGCCTCCTCCGCGGCGAGGTCGTCGTCCTCGCCGGACTGCGGCGCGACGGCCTCGATCTCGCCGACGCCGAACCGCAGGAGGTCGGCCTCCCGGGCGCGCTCGCGCGCGGACGCGACCACCTCGGCCAGCTCCCGCTCGCAGGTGCCCAGCTCGTCGTAGAGCACGGCGAAGCGGTCGGCCAGCGCGGTGACCTGCTCGCCGGCGAACCGGTCGAGCGCCAGCCGCTGCATCTGCGGCTTCAGCAGGCGGTGCTGGTCGGACTGCCCGTGGACGGCCACCAGCGGCTCGGCGAGCTCGGTCAGGGTCGCCACCGGCACGGCGGCGCCACCCACGAAGGCCCGGGAGCGCCCCTCGGCGCTGACGTTGCGGGCGAGCACCAGCCGTCCGTCGTCGGTGTCGCCGCCCACCTCGTCGACCGCGGATGCGAGCCCGTCGAGCGCGGTGACGTCGACGACCCCCTCCACCCGCGCCTGCCGGGCCCCGGAGCGCACGGCGCCGGAGTCGGCGCGACCGCCGAGCAGCAGTCCGAGCGCCGTGACGACCATGGTCTTGCCGGCCCCGGTCTCCCCGGTGATCACCGTCAGTCCGGGGCCGAGCTCGAGCGTCGAGGAGTCGATCACCCCGAGCGAGCTGATCCGGATCTCCTCGATCACGGGGCCTCCTCGATCACGGGGCCTCCTCGCCCAGGTTGCCGAGCAGCCGCCGGCGGCGCTCGGCCGAGCCTCGCCAGCCCTCGACCGGGAGCCCGAACTTGGCCACCAGCCGGTCGGTGAAGGGGGCCTGGTGCAGCCGGACGAGGCGGACCGGGCGCAGGCCGCGGCTGACCTCGATCCGGGCGCCGGGCGGCAGGTCGACGCTGCGCCGGCCGTCGCACCACAGCACCCCGGCGCTCTGGGTGCCGGCCAGCACCTCGATCGCGATGATCGACGAGGGGGCGACGACCATCGGCCGGGCGAACAGGGCGTGCGCGCTGAGCGGCACGATGCACAGGGCCTCGACCTGCGGCCACACGATCGGCCCGCCGGCGCTGAAGTTGTAGGCCGTGGAACCGGTCGGCGTCGCGCAGACGACGCCGTCGCAGCCCCACCGCGACAGCGGCCGGCCGTCGATCTCGACGACGACCTCGAGCATGCGCTCGCGGGCCGCCTTCTCCACGCTCGCCTCGTTGAGCGCGAACGTCGAGTAGACCAGCTCCCCGTCGTGGAACGCGCGGACGTCGAGGGTCAGCCGGTCCTCGGTCGTGTAGTGCTGCTCGACGATCGCCTCGATGGTGGCGGCGACGTCCTCGTGCTCGGCCTCGGCGAGGAACCCGACGTGGCCGAGGTTGACGCCGAGCACCGGCGTCAGGCGCTTGTGGGTCAGCTCCACGGCCCGCAGGATGCTGCCGTCACCGCCGATCACGACGGTCAGCTCGCAGCCGCGGCTGGCGTCGGTCTCGGAGTCGGTCAGCTCGATCTCCGGCACGTAGCCCTCCGGGTCGAGGCCCAGGTCGGCGGCCTCCGCCCGGAGCAGGCGGACGACGATCCCGTGACCGGTGAGCTCCTTGACGAACGCGCGGGTGACGTCGCGCGCGGCGTCCCGCTGGGTGTGCGAGAGCACGAGCACCCGGCGTGGCTCGCTGGTCGGGAACGTCACGTCCGCCATCGTCTCATCCACCCCCGTCAACTCCGGCTCGCACCACGGCGGCGATCCGCTCCTCGTCGATCTCGGCCGGCCCGCGCCGGAGCCACAGGAAGAACTCCACGTTCCCCGACGGGCCCGGCAGCGGGCTCACGGTCACGTCGCGGGCACCCCACCCGCGCGCCGCGGCCGCCGCCGCGACGTCGAGCACCGCCTCGGCCCGGAGGTCGGGGTCACGGACCACACCGCCCTTCCCGACCCGGTCCTTGCCGACCTCGAACTGCGGCTTGACCATCAGCACCAGGTCCCCGTCGTCCCCGGTGACGCCCAGGAGCGCGTCGAGCACCAGCGTCAGCGAGATGAACGAGAGGTCGCCCACCACGAGGTCGACGGTCCCGCCGATCTCCTCGGGCGTCAGGGTGCGCACGTTCGTGCGGTCGTGGACCCGGACCCTCGGGTCCTGCTGCAGCGACCAGTCGAGCTGGCCGTAGCCGACGTCGACCGCGACCACCTCGGCCGCGCCCTCCCGGAGCAGGACGTCGGTGAAACCTCCGGTCGACGCGCCCGCGTCGAGGCAGCGGCGTCCGGCGACCTCGAGGCCGACCGGCGTGAACGCGGCGAGGGCGCCGGCCAGCTTGTGCGCACCGCGCGAGACGTAGTCGGGGCCCGTGTCGCCCTCCGACACCACGATCGCGACGTCGGTCGTGACCCCGGTCGCCGGCTTCGCCGCCGTCACGCCGCCGACCTTGACCCGCCCGTCGGCGATCATCCGCGCGGCGCGCTCCCGCGAGGGCGCGAGACCGCGCCGGACCAGCTCCGCGTCGAGGCGCAGGCGGCGCGGTGGCACGTCAGGAGGCGGGCGGGTGGTCGAGGACCCGGCGGAGCTCCTCGTGCGCGGCCTCGAAGACGGGGGCGTGCTCGGCGACCGGACGGGCCTCGAGCCCCGCCACCAGGTCGAGCACCGAGTCGATCGACGTGATGCCTGTGGTCACCGGCGACGGCGCGGCGCCGCCCTGGTCGGGAGCTGCAGGTACCTCGGTCATGTCCGCGAGGCTACCGCTCCCCGGACGCCGAACCCGGCACCAGTCCCGCGACGTCGACGATGTCGCCGGCGGCGTCCCGGTGGTCCCAGGCCGCGGCGGCGACCGCGCGCCACCAGTCCGCGGCCTCGCCACTGCCGCGGAGCAGGAGCCGGCCGCCGGTGACCCGGGCCCGCCAGTCGCCGGCACGCCACTCGTCGCCGTCGCGCTCGGGCTCCGCGTGCGGCACCAGCAGGCCGCCCAGGTCGGGCGCCAGGAAGGTCGGCCGCAGCTCCTTGGTGGCGGCGACCAGCTCGGACAGCCCGGTCACCCCGGTCATCACGAGGAGGGAGGGCAGACCGGCGTTGTGCGCGCCCTCGATGTCGGTGTCGAGCCGGTCCCCCACCATCAGCGGGTGCTCACCCCCCACGCGGCGGACCGTCTCGTCGAGCAGCGGGCGCTGCGGCTTCCCGGCGACCACGGGCTCGACATCGGCGAAGCGCTGCAGCGTGTCGACGAGCACGCCGTGGCCGGGCGCAGCGCCGAACTCGGTCGGGAAGGTGGCGTCCGTGTTCGACGCCACCCACGGGAGCCCGTCCCGGATCCGCACCGCCGCTCGCATGATCGCCCGCCAGGGGACGTCGGGGCCGTAGCCGGTGACGACCGCGACGGCGTCGTCGTCCGCCTCGACCGGCGTGAGCCCCGCGTCGGTCAGCGCCCAGGCGAGGCCGGGGCCGCCGACGCACACCACCGGCGCCCCACGCCCGAACCGGTCGAGCAGGATCCGCGCCGCCGCCTGCGCCGAGGTGACCACGTCGTCCGGCTCCGCCGGCACCCCGAGCTCGGAGAGGTGGCGCGCGACGTCGGCGGGTGGCCGCGCCGCGTTGTTGGTGATGTACGCCGTCCGCATGCCCAGGTCCCGCGCCGCGGCCAGGTGCTCCGCGGCACCGGGAACGGCATCGCCCGCGATGTAGACGACTCCGTCCAGGTCGAGCATCGCCAGGTCGTACTTCTCGGCCAGGGGCACGCTGCTTCCGGTCAACACGGCCCCAGCCTGCCAGTCGCACCGAACGGCCCTCCTAGGATGCTCTGATGGATCCGCACACCGTCGTGCCGCCGTACGTCGCGGGTCCGCTGCGCCTCGAGCCGTTCCGCGCGCTGATGCTGGTGCCGCGGAGGGTCGGGGACCCGTCCACCGGCCGCGCGTTCGCGCGCCCCTACAAGGACGTCGCGGCGCGGCTCACCCGGTGGCAGCGCCGCGGCCTGCTGGTGCGGGACGAGGAGCAGGCCCTCTACCTGCACGAGTACACCGCCGGCGGGATGAGCATCCGCGGCCTGGTGGGGGCGCTCGACGTGTCCCGGCGCGCGACCCGCCACGAGGACCGCGCCGTGCTGCCGCACGAGGGCATCCACCCGGCACAGGCCGACGACCTCGCCGACCGGATGGCGGAGATGGGGCTCAACCCCGCCCCGATCCTCCTGGTGCACCGGGGCGGCACCGCCACCCGGACCCTGCTCGCGAGCGTGACCTCCGGCGAGCCCGACCACCAGTTCGTCGACCGGTCGGAGCAGCAGCACCGGATCTGGGCGATCCGTGACCCCGCCGCGCTCGCGACGATCCGCGACGACCTCGCCGGCACCCGTGCCCTGATCGCCGACGGGCACCACCGCTACGCGGCCTACCTGCGCCTCCAGCGACGGCAGCCCGGCGGCCCGTGCGACCACGGGCTCGCGATGCTCGTCGACCAGGCGACCACGCCGCTGTTCCTCGGCGCCATCCACCGCAGCCTCGCGGGCACCTCGCTCGACGACCTGCGGGCGGCCAGCGAGAGCGTCGGCATGCAGTGCTCCTCGCACACGCACGCCGAGGCGGTCGCCGCGCTGGGTCCGCACCGTCTCGCCGCGACCGACGGCGACGCGTGGGCCGTCGTCGACCTCGGCGCCGCGACGGCCGACCTGGCGGCGGTGGAGGTCCTTCACCGCCAGCTGGTGCCTGCCCTCCCCCACGGGCCCGCCAGCATCGGCTACCACCACACGGTGGACGAAGCCCTCGCCACGACCGCGCTCGGCAGCACCGTGGCGGTCCTGATGCCCGCACCGTCCTTCGACCAGGTCCTCGGCATCGCCGAGGCCGACCGGCTGCTCCCCGAGAAGGCGACCTCGTTCCAGCCCAAGCCGAGCCTCGGTGTGTTCATCCGCTCATTCGAGGACGACTGAGCGACGCAGCCGACGCGCCGAGCTCACCTCCACCTCCACCCGCGAGGCCGTCGCCCCGCCGGCCTTGAAGAACCGTCGCCGCAGGGCGCCGACGACCTCGACGGCGTCACCATCCCGCCAGGTCCGCATGGACCGCTGCGGGCGCCGCTCCCAGGCCGCGCAGTCGATCACGTCGACGCTCGGCCCGCGGCGACCGTCGGGCCGCACCCGCACCGTCGTGCGCGGCACGACCACCCGGACCACGCACAGCTGGTCACCGCTGGGCAGCTCCCGCAGCTCCGCGTCGCCCGAGACCGTGCCGCGCAGACGGACCTCGTTGTCCTGCATCTCCTCGTGAGTGCTCATCGGGGCACCTCCTTCGGACCCGACGCTCCCGGTCGGCTCCGACACGTGGCGCACCGTCCGGTCCGAGCTGTGGAGAACCGCTGCCGCAGCGCCGCCTGTGGACCGCGAACGGCCCCAACCGAAAAGCCGAAAAGGGCTGTCCACGCAAGGTGAACAGCCCTTTCGGAATGTATGTCCGGCGGCGTCCTACTCTCCCACATCCTCTCGGTTGCAGTACCATCGGCGCTGGCAGGCTTAACTTCCGGGTTCGGTATGGGACCGGGTGTTTCCCTGTCGCTATGGCCGCCGTAACTCTATGAACCAGCC
>DATMHR010000039.1:0-44089 GCA_035554955.1 Nocardioides sp.
CGCGGGAGTTCTCGCCGACGATCATGCCCTCGTAGACCTCGGTGGTCGGCTCCACGAACATCACGCCGCGCTCCTGCAGCGAGGTCATGGCGTACGCCGTCGCGGCGCCCGCCCGGTCGGCGACGAGCGAGCCGGACTGGCGGGAGCGGATCTCGCCGGCCCACGGGAAGTAGCCCTCCGAGATCGAGTGCGCTATGCCGGTGCCGCGGGTCTCGGTGAGGAAGTCGGTGCGGAAGCCGATCAGGCCGCGGGCGGGGACGACGAACTCCATCCGCACCCAGCCGGTGCCGTGGTTGGTCATCCCCTCCATCCGGCCCTTGCGGTTGGCGAGGAGCTCGGTGATCGTGCCGAGGAACTCCTCCGGCGCGTCGATGGTGAGCCGCTCGAAGGGCTCGTGGAGCTTGCCGTCGACCTCACGGGTCACCACCTGCGGCTTGCCGACGGTCAGCTCGTAGCCCTCGCGCCGCATCTGCTCCACGAGGATCGCCAGCGCCAGCTCGCCGCGGCCCTGCACCTCCCACGCGTCCGGCCGGTCGGTGGGCAGCACCCGCAGCGACACGTTGCCGATCAGCTCGGCGTCGAGGCGGTCCTTCACCAAGCGCGCGGTGACCTTGTGGCCCTTGCCGCCCTTGCCCACCAGCGGGGAGGTGTTGGTGCCGATCGTCATCGAGATCGCGGGCTCGTCGACGTGGATCAGCGGCAGCGCGACCGGGTTCTCCGGGTCGGCGAGGGTCTCGCCGATCGTGATGTCCGGGATGCCGGCGACCGCGACGATGTCGCCGGGACCGGCCTTCTCGCCGGGCTTGCGCTCCAGGCCCTCGGTGATGAGGAGCTCGGTGATCTTGACGTTCTTGGTCTCGCCGTCGCGGCGGATCCAGGCGACCGTCTGGCCCTTGCGCAGCTCGCCCTGCTTGACCCGGAGCAGCGCCAGCCGGCCCAGGAACGGGGAGGCGTCGAGGTTGGTGACGTGCGCCTGCAGCGGCGCCCCCTCGTCGTACGACGGCGCGGGGATCGTCTCCAGGATCGTCCGGAACAGCGGCTCGAGGTCCTTGCCCTCCGGCAGGGTGCCGTCGGCCGGCTTCTCCAGCGACGCGATCCCGGCCTTGCCCGAGGCGTAGACGACGGGGAAGTCGAGCGCGTCCTGGCTGTGGCTGTCGTCGAGCAGGTCCATGAACAGCTCGTAGGTCTCGTCGACGACCTCGTCGATCCGTGCGTCGCTGCGGTCGGTCTTGTTGACCACGAGGATCACGGGCATGTCGGCGTTGAGCGCCTTGCGGAGCACGAACCGGGTCTGCGGGAGCGGGCCCTCGGAGGCGTCGACCAGGAGCACGATGCCGTCGACCATGGACAGGCCGCGCTCGACCTCGCCGCCGAAGTCGGCGTGGCCCGGGGTGTCGATGATGTTGATCGTCATGTCGCCGTCGGCCAGCTCCTGCGCGGCCGGCCCGCGGTAGTGCACCGCGGTGTTCTTGGCGAGGATCGTGATGCCCTTCTCGCGCTCGAGGTCGCCGCTGTCCATCACGCGCTCGGCGACGCCCTCGGCCTCGTGCGCGGTGAACGCGCCCGCCTGGTGCAGCATCGCGTCCACCAGCGTGGTCTTGCCGTGGTCGACGTGCGCCACGATGGCGACGTTGCGGAGGTCGGTGCGAAGGGTCTGGGACACGAGGGGACAGCCTATCCGTGCGAGCCGCTGAGCCTCGCATCCGCGGATCCCGGCCCCCCTCGGGCCGGGAGCTAGTGTCGACGGCATGGTCACCATCGCCAAGGCCGAGCGGGTGGACCGCGACGCGCTCCTCGACTTCGTCCGTCCGCGCCACCGGCTGACCCTGGTCACCCGGCGCCGCGACGGCCGGCTGCAGGTCTCGCCGGTCACCGGCGGCGTCGACGAGCAGGGCCGGGTCGTGGTGTCGACCTACCCCGAGCGGGCCAAGGCGGCCAACCTGCGCCGCGACCCGACGGCCACCGTGCTCGTCCACGGTGACGACTGGGACGACCCCTACGTGCAGCTCGACGGCACCGCCGAGGTCCTCGACATGCCCGAGGCCGAGGACGCGCTGGTCGACTACTACCGCTGCATCGCGGGCGAGCACCCCGACTGGGACGACTACCGGGCCGCGATGCGGCGCCAGGGCAAGTCCCTGATCCGGATCACGATCGACGACTGGGGCCCGATCGCCCGCGGCGGGTTCCCGCCCGACCGCGCCCCGGCCTGACCGGTCTGCCCCCGGCCGACCTGGCCCGAGCCGGATAGCATGCGGCCCATGCAGACCATCGGACTCGTCGGCGGGATGAGCTGGGAGAGCAGCGCCGCCTACTACGAGCTGCTCAACCGGGGGGTCGAGGCACGGCTCGGCGGCCTGTCGTCGGCGCGCACGGTGATGTCCTCGGTCGACTTCGCCGAGGTCACCGCGATGCAGGAGGCGGAGGACTGGGACGGCGTCGCCGACGTCCTCAGCTCGGCCGCGCAGGCGGTGGAGCGGGCCGGGGCCGACTTCCTGATGCTCTGCACCACGACCTTCCACCGGGTCGCCGAGCAGGTCCAGGCGGCGGTCCAGATCCCGCTGCTGCACCTGGGCGACGTCGTCGCCGACGCGGCGAAGGAGAACGGCGTCGAGGCCGTGGCGCTGCTCGGCACCAAGTTCGCGATGTCCCGCACGTTCTTCACCGAGCGGATCGCCAGCCACGGGCTGGAGGTGCTCGTCCCGGACCCCGCCCACCACGACGAGCTCAACCGGATCATCTACGACGAGCTGGTGCACGGGAAGGTCCTCGACAACTCCCGCCGGCAGGTGGTCGCGATGATCGACGAGCTGTGGGACGCCGGCGCCGGCGGGGTCATCCTCGGCTGCTCGGAGCTGGAGCTCCTGGTCAAGCAGGCCGACTCGGAGCTCCCCGTGCTGCCGTGCACGACGCTGCACGTGGAGTCCGCGCTGGACCGCGCGCTGGGGTGAGCCGCTAGTCCTCGAGGACCGGCCGGTCGCTCGTCCGGCGCTGCGGCAGCAGCAGGACGAACGTCGTCGTCGGCGAGCCCGGGTCGATCGAGAGGTTGGCGCCGTAGAGCTCGGCGAGCTCCGACGCGACCGCCAGGCCGATGCCGTGGCCGTCGCCCGCCTCGGGTCTGGTCGACACGCCGCGCCGGAACACCTCCGGTCCCGGGGGTGGCGACCCAGCGTCCGCGACGGCCACCGAGAGGTGCGTCTCGAGGTCCCGGACGGTCACGGTCACCGGGCCCACGCCGTGGGTGAGCGCGTTGTCGACCAGCACGTCGAGGACCTGGGAGACCGGGCCGGGCGCCACCCGCGCCGGCATGGTCTCCGGCGCGTCGATCCGCAGGCCCCGGCCCTGGGCCTTCAGCGGCGACCGCCAGCGGTCGGTGGAGTCGCGGACCAGCGCGACCAGGTCGACGTCGGCCATCATCCCGTCCCGGGTCTCCCGGGCGAGCGCGACCAGGTCGTCGATGACCGCCGAGAGCCGGTCGACCTCGCCCAGCGCCACCTCCAGCTGGTCCCGCACGGCGGGCGACGCCTCCGGCCACAGGCTGAGGTCCTCCAGCCCCAGGCGGAGGGCGGTGATGGGCGTCCGCAGCTGGTGGGAGGCGTTGGCGGCGAACTCGCGCTCGCGCCGGACCATCTGCTCCAGCTCGGTGGCGGTGCGCCGCAGCGACGTACCGATCTCGTCCGCCTCCGGCACCCCGTAGTGCGGCACCGCCAGGTCGAACCGGCCGCGACCCAGCATCGACGCCGCCTCGGCGAGCTCGCGGAACGGGCGGGAGATCCTGCGGGCGAGCACGTAGCCGACGAGCGCGGCCGCCAGCGCCAGCAGCAGCCCGACCGTGACCAGCGGCTGGAGCGCCCTGCTCACCCGGTCGGAGACGACCTGCCCGGGCCGGGTGACGGTCACCGTGGCGCCGTCGCCGACGCTGCGGGTCTCCACGATCGCCCCGTCGCCGTCGACCGGCGAGCCGGAGGCCACGCGGGTGCCGTCGGCGGCGACGTACTCCGCCCGGTCGCCCTCGTCGAGGATCGAGCCGAGGAGCGTCGGGTCGACGGTCCCGCCGCCGCGTCCGCGCTCGGCGACCAGCAGGGCGAGGTCGTCGGCCGTGCGGTCGACCTGCGCGGTCTGCTGGTCGCGCACAAGGGCCGAGAGGGTGTAGGCCCGAGGCACGCCGAAGAGCGCGATCACGGCGAGGGTGAGCCCGACCGTCAGCGCGATCAGCCGCTCACGCATCGGCGGCCCGGTCCTCCAGCCGGAAGCCCACGCCGCGCACGTTGACGAGCGAGATCCGGGCGTCCACGTCCTGCAGCTTCTGGCGGATCCGGCCGACCGTGGCGTCCAGGGTCTTGGTCGAGCCGAACCAGTTCTCGTCCCAGACCTCGGCCATCAGGGTCTCGCGGCTGACGACGGCACCTCGCTGCTCGTCGAGCAGGGCGAGGACGTCGAACTCCTTCGCGGTCAGCGAGAGCTCGTCCGGCCCGGCCCAAGCGCGACGGGCGGCCACGTCGATGCGCAGCGCGGACGGCTCGGAGGTCGACGGCGCCAGGACGACCGGCCCCGGCTCGGCTGCGGCGACCGGCGCCTCGCTGCGAGCCGTGCGCCGCAGCAGCGCGCGGGTGCGGGCGAGCAGCTCGGAGAGGCTGAACGGCTTGCCGAGGTAGTCGTCCGCGCCGACGTCGAGGCCGACCACGCGGTCGAGCTCACCGCCGCGCGCGGTCAGGATCATGATCCCGGCGTCGAACCCGGTCGCACGGAGCCGGCGGCACACGTCGAGCCCGTCCATGTCGGGCAGGCCGAGGTCGAGCAGCACCAGGTCGACGCCTCCGGTGGCGACGCGGTCGAGCGCGGCCGAACCGGTGGTCACCCGTTCCACCTGGTAGCCCTCGCGCTCCATCGCACGGCCCAGCGGCTCGGCGATCCCGTCGTCGTCCTCGACGATGAGCAGCTGCGTGACCACCTCAGAGAGCATAGGGCGGCGGCACGTGCCCGCGGCCGTGCGACCGCGCGAGTCGGTCGAGCGGCACCAGGACCAGCACCGCGGCGGCCAGCGCGCCGGCGAGGGCGAGGTGCCCGGACAGCGCGCGGTGCTCGGCCCCCGGGAGCCCCAGCGTCGCCGCGAGGGCGACGGCGGCGACCTGGATCGACGCCACGGAGCAGGCCGCGAGCCGGGACTCGAAGCAGTTGTCGCGGGCCATCTTCGCCGTGGCCAGGGCGGTCAGCAGGCCGAGGAAGCCGCCCACGGTCACGACGAGCGCGTCGCCCCCGTCGAGGACCCAGGCGAGCTGCACGAGTGCGAGGGCTGCGGTCACGACCACCGCGCTCCGCGAGGCCCAGGAGTGCTCGACCTTCATCAGAACTCCCGGTCCGACGCGCCGGTCTCGGTGACCGGGGCGCTCGAGCACGCGGTGCCGTCGAGGGCGGTGGCGGCGGTGGAGGGGGTCCACACCATCGCGGACACGTTGCTCACCGTGCGCAGCCCGGAGCCGGAGGCGACGGTGCCGATCCGGAGGGTCACCACGGTCCGGTCGACGCCGTTGACCGTCACCGTCGCGGCCGTCAGCGTCGCGTTGAACGTGACCGTCTTGCCCGACTTGAGGTAGTCCTCCTTGAGGTTCACCGAGCCGAGGTTCACCGCGGTCCCGCCCACCAGGACGTCGAGGGTGTCGCCCTTGTTGCCCGTCCCGAGGCCGCTGACGTTGCCGTCGCGCAGCCGGGCGGTCACCGCGAGCGCGGTGCCGTTCCAGCCCGAGCGGATCGAGGTGAGCGTCACCGGCTCGCTGTAGGTGAAGGTCACCGTGTCGCCGTTGTCGACCTTGCCGGCGGTGCCGGTGCCGTTGGCGGTCTGCACGTCGAAGCCGCGCAGCGGGCTGTTGTCGACCCGCCGGGCCGCCACGGTCGCCGAGGTGGTGACGGTGCCCCGGCCGTCGGTCAGGATCGCGCGGAGGTCGTAGAGCCCGTCGGCCACGGTCGTGGTGCTCCAGCTGCACGCGTACGGCGCGGTCTGGTCCGTGCACAGGTCGGTCCAGGTCGTCGTGCCGCTCGGGGCGCGCTGGATCCGCACCGACGTCACGCCGGCCGTGGAGTTGGCCGTGGCGGTGATGGTGACGGTGCCCGACAGGTAGGCCCCGGGGTCGTCGACCGACACCGAGGACACGGTGTTGTCGACGGTGCGGTTGAGCACGGTGTTGGAGGTGGTCGTGTTGCCGGCCACGTCGGTGGCGATCGCCCGGAAGGCGTAGCCGCCGTCGGGCAGCGTCGTGGTGTCGATGCGGCAGGAGAACGGGTCGGCCGTGACCTTGCAGAGGGTCTGGTAGGCGCCGCCGCCGCGGGAGTACTGGATCTCGACCGAGGCGATGCCGGAGTGGGCGTCCGCCGCCGTCGCGCTGAACGTGACCGCGCCGCTCAGCGGGCTGCCGGGATCGGTCATGGTCACGGTCGGAGCAGTGTTGTCGACCGTCACGAGGCTGACGACGTTGGAGTAGTAGGTGTTGCCGCCGGTCGCCTTCGCGACCGCGCGGAAGTCGTAGTCGCCGCTGGCGACGGCGGTGCTGCCCCAGCTGCAGGAGTAGGTGCCGCCGAGGAGGCCGAGGTTGCCGCACGCGGTCTTCCACGTCGTGGTGCCGGTGGGTGCGTACTCGATCGTGACCGTCCAGGTCAGCGAGATTCCGCCGTAGATGGTGGCCGACAGCGGGACGGTGCCGCGCACGACCTCGCCCGGGTCGGCGAGCACGACGACGATGTTGTTGGCGACCGTCGTGCGGACCGTGGTGGACGTCGTGGCGTAGCCGGCGACGTCGGTCGCGCGGGCCCGCAGGTCGTACTGGCCGTCGGTGACGGCGGTGGTGCTCCACGAGCAGCTGTAGGGGCTCGTGGTGTCGGTGCAGACGGTGACCCAGGTGCTGCCGCCGACGGGCTGGTACTGGATCTCGACCGACGCGACGCCGGTCTCGCCGTCGCTGGCGGTGGCGCCGAGGGTGACGGTGCCCTGCACGGAGGAGCCGGGGTCCGAGATCGACACGGTGGGGGGCGTCCAGTCGGACGCGGCGCTGACGGTGGCGGTGTTGGTGGTCCGGCTGACGAAGGTGGCCGAGGACATGCCGGTGCGGCCGAGGCCGAGGCCCACGACGGCGAGGAGGATCAGCACCAGGGCCGCGTTGCGCTGGCTCATGTGCCGTCCTCCTCGGGTGGTGCGGTGATGGGTCCTACGCGTCGACGAGCGGGCGGCTGTCGGCCGCCTCGCTGTCGACGGCGGGCGCGTCGCTCGCCGGGTGGCGGCGGTTCCGGAGCGCTCCGACGAGCTGGACCAGGCTGATCAGGGCGATCAGGCCGGCCGGGATGCCGATCACGAGCATCCGGGTGTCGCGGTCGGCGAGCCCGACGAGGGCCCAGCCGACGTACGGCACGGAGAAGGTGACCACGCCCTGGTCGGGACTCGTGAGCGAGAAGCGCCACGGGTCCGGGTCGGGGTTGTTGTCCCCCTGGGTGCGGTAGACCGTGCGGCCGTCGGCACCCTCGGTGATCTTGATGATCCGGTGCGTGACGAGCGTGGTGGCCCCGCTCGAGGCGGGCGGCTGGTAGGTGATCACGTCACCCACCTGCAGCTCCTCGACCGGGACCACCTTCTCGAACACCACGGAGCCCTTGTCGTAGGTCCCCGTCATCGACCCGCCGGTGATCACGTAGCGCTCGTAGCCCAGGGCGGACGGCGCGAGGTAGGCGGCAGCCAGTGCGGTGAGCACGACCAGGACGAGCGTCACGGCGTGGTCGAGCAGGCGACGTGCCCGGTTCTTCCCGCGGTGGCTGGTCATGGCGGTGCTCCTCTGCGCTGGTGGTCGGACGGGGGTCTAGCCGACGATCACTGGTTGAACGTCTCGCCGTTCTGCTGGACCGAGTCCCACGTGTAGGCAGCCGAGGCCGTCTTGTTCTGGTCGGTGTTGGGCGCGGTGTCGATCAGGTGCACCGAGAACTTGTAGCTGTTCACGGCCCCCGCCTGGACCAGGCCCAGGTCGTTCTTCGCGCCGTCGGTCAGGCCGCCGAAGGTGCCGGAGTAGACGGTGGTGCCCGTCGTTGTGTTGGTGATCGACAGCGTCAGGTCGGCGCCGGCGAACGTGTTGGTGGACGACGTCTCGGTGAGGCTGAAGGTGGCGGGCAGGCTGCCGGAGTTGGTCAGCGTCAGCGTGCCGTTGACGGTGTCACCGGGCTTCATGTTGGTGAGGTTGAAGATCGCCGCGCCGTCCTTGGAGTTGGTCTGCGTCAGCGTGCCGGAGGTGACGGCGCTGATCGTGTTGTTGCTCGTCGACGAGAACGTCGCGCCCGAGCCGACGGCGACGGCACCGGCGGCGAGCAGGGTGGCGAGCGGGACGAGCACCTTGGTGGAGGCGATGGACATGGTGTGGCTCCTGTGGTTTCAGCGGGGATTTCCCGATGACAGCAACGCTAGGAAGCCGAGGGCCACGGCCCTCCGACGCGAGGTCCACGCCGGCACCACAGAAGTTCCACAAAACGGAACATGACCCCGGACGCCCCCATCTCGGGGCCTCCGGGAGGCGGTTCGCGGGTCAGGGGTGGGTGCGGTGCACCTTGTGCTGGGCGGCCTGCGCCCGCGGCTTGATGACCAGCTCGTCGATGTTGACGTGCGACGGCCGAGTGGCGACCCAGGTGATCGCGTCGGCCACGTCGTCGGCGGTCAGCGGCTCCTCGACCCCTGCGTAGACGGCATCGGCCCGCTCCTGGTCGCCGCCGAACCGCACCAGCGCGAACTCGTCGGTCCGGACCATCCCGGGCGCGACCTCGCAGACCCGGACGGGCTGGTCCCACAGCTCCAGGCGCAGGGTCTCGGTGACCACCTGGGTGCCGTGCTTGGCCGCGGTGTAGCCCGCGCCCCCCTCGTAGGCGATCCGGCCCGCCGTGGAGCCGACGTTGACGATCACGCCGTCGCCGCTGGCGATCAGGGCCGGGAGCAGGGCCCGGGTCACCTGCATCAGCCCGATGACGTTCACGTCGTACATCCGGCGCCACTCGTCGCTCTCGGCCTGCGCGATGGTGGACAGCCCGAACGCGCCGCCCGCGTTGTTCACGAGTACGTCGAGCCGCGGGCCGACGACCTCGGCCAGTGCGCCGACCGACTCCTCGGAGGTCACGTCGCAGGCGACCGCGCGACCGCCGATCTCGGCGGCCAGCGCCTCGATCCGGTCGGTCCGGCGGGCCGCGCAGACCACCTCGAAGCCCTCCCGGGCGAGGTCGCGGGCCGTGGCCGCCCCGATCCCGCTCGACGCTCCGGTGACGACTGCCAGACGGGTGCTCATGGACCCATTCTCGCGGACGGGAATGCCGACGGGTGCCGGTGGGTTGTCGGTTCTCGGACGAGTAGGCGAGCTCCCGAGGAGGCCCGGTGCAGCGGATCAGGCGGTTGGCGATGATCAGCCTCCACACCTCACCCCTGGACCAGCCCGGCACCGGCGACGCCGGCGGCATGAACGTCTACGTCGTCGAGCTCGCCCGCCGCCTGGCGCGGCAGGGGATCGAGGTCGACGTGTTCACCCGGGCGACTTCTTCCTCGCTCGACCACGTCGTGCCGCTCGCCGACGGCGTCACGGTCCGCCACGTCCACGCCGGGCCCTACGAGGGGCTCAAGAAGGACGAGCTGCCGGGCCAGATGTGCGCGTTCGCCCGCGAGGTGCTGCGCACCGAGGCGACGTTCCCGCTCGGCCACTACGACGCCGTGCACTCCCACTACTGGCTCTCCGGCCAGGTCGGCGCGCTCGCGCGCGACCGCTGGGGCGTCCCGCTCGTGCACTCGATGCACACCATGGCGAAGGTGAAGAACGCCGCGCTCGCCGACGGGGACTGCCCCGAGCCCACGCAGCGGGTGATCGGCGAGGAGCAGGTCGTCGACGCCGCGGACGTGCTCGTCGCCAACACCGACATCGAGGCCAAGCAGCTGCTGGAGCTCTACGACGCCGACCCCTCCTGCGTGGAGGTGGTCCACCCCGGCGTCGACACCGAGCTGTTCCGCCCGCTCGACCGCGCCGGCCAGGCCGCCGCCCGCGCCGCCCGGGGGATCCCGCAGGACGCGATCGTGCCGCTGTTCGCCGGCCGGATCCAGCCGCTGAAGGCGCCGGACGTGCTGCTCCGGGCCGTCGCGGTGATGCTCGAGCAGGACCCCGCCCTCCGCGAGCGGCTCGTGGTGCCGGTCGTCGGCGGCCCGTCGGGCTCCGGCCTGGAGCACCCCACGGCCCTGGCGGACCTGGCGACGGCGCTGCGCATCGACGACGTGGTCCGGTTCGTGCCGCCGGTGGCGCAGGACGAGCTCGCCGGCTGGTACGCCGCCGCCACGCTGGTCGCCGTGCCGTCGTACAACGAGTCGTTCGGCCTGGTCGCCGTGGAGGCGCAGGCCGCCGGCACACCGGTCGTGGCGGCCGCGGTCGGCGGCCTCACCACCGCGGTCCGCGACGGCCGCAGCGGCCTGCTGGTCGACGGGCACGACCCGCTCGCCTGGGCGGCCGCCCTCGGCCGGGTCACCGGCGACCCCGCGTTCCGCGACCGGCTGGCCGTCGGCGCCCGTCGCCACGCGGAGCGGTTCTCCTGGGACGTCACGGCGACCGAGACGCTGGCCGTCTACGAGCGCGCGCACGCCCTCATGCGATCCTCGGCCGCATGACATCGACCGGGATGAGCGACGAGATCGGCCCGCGCTTCGACGAGGAGGCCGCCGCGGCGGTGCGCGACCACCTCGCCGAGGCCGAGATCGAGTACGACGAGCCCGAGCCGGGGATGTTCACCTTCGCCCTGCCCGGGGAGCGCAAGCTCCAGACGCCGGTGCGGATCGACGTGGGCCCGCACTCGCTGGCCGTGCACGCGTTCGTGTGCCGCCGCCCCGACGAGGAGCACGAGCGGGTCTACCGCTGGCTGCTCGAGCGCAACATGCGGATGTACGCCGTGGCCTTCGCGCTCGACGAGCACGGCGACATCTACCTCGACGCGCGGCTCCCGCTCGCCACGGCGAGCCCGGACGAGCTCGACCGGCTGCTCGGGTCCGTGCTGACCTACGCCGACGAGTCGTTCAACAGCATCCTCGAGCTCGGTTTCGCCACCTCCATCCGCAAGGAGTGGGAGTGGCGCAAGCTGCGTGGCGAGCCCACCAAGAACCTCGAGGCGTTCCGCGGCTGGCTCGAGGCCGGGGACGACCCCGCGCCGCAGTCCGACTGAACCCGGGTCACTCCGCGCCGGGCGCGGCGTACAGCTCGTCGATGACCGCGGCGTACTTCTCCGCGATCGGCCGGCGCTTCAGCTTCATCGTGGGCGTCAGCTCGTCGCCGCCCGGCAGCCAGTCGGTGGGGAGGATCCGGAACCGCTTGATCTGCTCCACCCGGGACAGCCGCGCGTTCGCCTGCTCGACGGCTGCGCCGACGAGGGCCCGCACCTCCGCCGACTCCGCCAGCGCCGTCGGTGACCCGTCCGCGAGACCTGCCTGCTCGGCGTACGCCGCCGAGGCGTCCGGGTCGAGCACGATCAGGGCGACGTTGTAGGGCCGCCGGTCGCCGACCGTCACGGCCTGGCCGATCAGCGGGTGCGCCGCCTTGAGCACCTGCTCGATGTTGGCGGGCGACATGTTCTTGCCCGCAGCGTTGATGATCAGCTCCTTCTTGCGGTCGACGATCCGGACGTAGCCGTCCTGGTCGATGGTCGCGATGTCGCCGGTGTGCAGCCAGCCGTCGGGGTCGATCGCCTCGGCGGTCTGGTCCGGCCGGCCGCGATAGCCCTTCATCACGACCGGCCCGCGAAGGAGCAGCTCCCCGTCGTCGGCGATCCGGAGCTCGACGCCGTCGATCGCCGTGCCGACGGTGCCGAACCGGATGTCGTCGGGTGGGTTGAGCGTGCCGATGGTGGAGGTCTCGGACATGCCCCAGAGCTCGCAGATCGGCAGTCCGAGCGCGTCGAAGTACTCGAGCACCTCCACGGCGATCGGCGCCGCGCCGGAGACGCTGACCCGGACCTGGTCCAGCCCGATCAGCTGGAGGACCCCGCGCCGCACCTCTTCCGGCATCGCGGCCGGATCCGTGACGCCCTTCGCCTCGAGCCCCGCCTTGAGCTTCTCCCAGATCCTCGGGACGCCGCCCCACAGGGTCGGCCGGACGTCCGCGAGCGCGCCGACGATCATCTTCGGGTCGTCGACGTAGGTCACCTGGCTCCCGAACACGGTCGGGCCGTAGTAGGCCGACCAGCGGTCGGCCACGTGCGCGGTCGGCAGGTAGGAGGCCACCCGGTCCTCGAGGGAGATCCCGAGCCGAGGCCCCGAGCCGCGCAGCTGCGCCAGCATGCTGCCGTGGGTGAGCTCGACCCCCTTCGGGGGGCCGGTCGTCCCCGAGGTGTAGATCAGCGTCAGCACGTCGTCCGGCCCCACCGCGCGCCACGATCCTTCGAGGTCGAAGTCCGGGTCGCCCCGCGACTCCAGGTCGTCGAGCGAGAGCGTGCGGTCGCCCCCGTCGACGCTGACGACCGTGCCCAACGACGCCCCGGAGGACCGGATCGCCCCGAGGAACGCCTGCTGGGTCACGACCACGTCGTTGCCCGCGTTCGCGAACAGGTACTCGAGCTGCTCGGGGGAGGACGTGTTGTAGACCGAGAAGGGGATCGCACCGAGGTGCAGCGCCGCCATGTCCACGAGCGCGCACTCGGGACGGTTGACCAGCATGAGGCCGACCGTGTCGCCGCGTCTGACGCCGATCGAGGCGAGCCCGGCCGCGAGCCGCCCGACACGGTCGGCGTACTCCCGCCAGGTGATCTGCACGGCGCCGCCCGGCGTGCGCAGCGCGACCTCGTCGGGCCTCGCCGCGACCGTGTTCTGGAAGGCCTCGCAGAACGTGGCTGCCGCCAGTCGCTCCGAGGGTGTGGTGGGTCCGGTCTCGGTCGCGGTCATGAGCACGTCCTGGGTCGCTCGGGGGGACGACCATCGTGCTCCCACCCGACCGCCGGGGTCGAGATCTTCACGAAATCGGGGGGAGGCGGGTGACCGCGCAACGAGCGTGGCTCGCGGCCTTCAGGCCCGGGACGGGGCGGCCTCCGACTCCGTGACCGCGACCGCGGGAGAGAGCCTCCTGCGCCGGGCCACCCACACGCCGAGCAGCGCGAGCGCGCCGCCCGCGTAGGCGATCGTCGGGGGTGTCTCGTCGAGGAGGACGAGCCCCATCACGATCGTCAGCGGCGGCACCAGGTAGGTCGTGACACCGAGCGACGAGGCGCTCATGTGCCGCAGGGCGTAGGCGTAGGTGGTGAACGCGATCGCCGTCGGGAACAGCCCGAGGTAGCCGAGCCACAGCGAGGACGACAGCGGGGCGTCGGCGGCCTCGCGGACGAGCACCCCGGCCCACGGCAGGCACGCCACCATGCCGACCGTGCAGGCCAGCCAGGTGACGTGCACGGCGGACAGCTCGCCCATGAGCGGCTTCTGCAGGATCACGCTCGTCGAGTAGACGGCCGCCGGGACGAGGCAGAGCAGCACGCCGACCAGGTCGGCGCCTCCGCCGTTCCCGTCGCCGGCCAGGCCGATCACCGCGACGCCACCGAACGCGAGCACCAGGCCGATGCCCAGCTGGAGGGTGAAGCGCTCGGCGAGGAAGATCGCCGCCAGGACCGCGATGAGGATGGGCGACGTCTGCAGGATCAGCGACGCGGTCCCGGCGTCGACCCGCCGCTCACCCGCATTGAGGGACACGTTGTAGACGCCGAACCACAGCACGCCGATGGTGACGATCCGCGCCCACTGCGCCCCGGTCGGCCGCGGCAGGCCCTGCGCCAGGCCCACGGCGCCCAGCGCCACCGCGCCGACCAGCAGCCGTCCGAGGGACAGCGCGCCGGGGGAGAAGTCGTGGCCGAGGTGCCGGATGCCGACGAACGCCGAGGCCCACAGGACCATGGTGGTCGCCACCGCGGCGACGGGAAGCCAGGTGCGCGCGTTCGGCCCGGTGGGTTGGTTCACGGTCCAACGCTAGGTGGCGGCACCGACAGTCGTCGCGCGGTTTTCGGACAGGGTGGCGGGATCGGGCGCCAATGTCCGCGCGCCGATGTCCCGCACGCACACAGGTTTCGAGACGCGTCGCTCGGGCCGTCGCTCCGCGCCGGTCCGAGCCGACGCTCCTCAACCTCTTCGGCCGACGCCCGACTGCTCGTTCCTCGCAGCCGGGCTGGCCCTCAGACATCCAGCTTGTAGCCGAGCCCCCGCACCGTGACGAGGTACTTGGGCTCGCTCGGCTCGGGCTCGAGCTTGGCGCGCAGCCGCTTCACGTGCACGTCCAGGGTCTTGGTGTCGCCGACGTAGTCGGAGCCCCAGACCCGGTCGATCAGCTGGCCACGGGTGAGCACCCGGCCGGGGTTGCGCAGGAACATCTCGAGGAGCTCGAACTCCTTGAGCGGAAGCCGCTGCTCCTGGCCGTCGACGGTCACCACGTGGCGCTCGACGTCCATCCGCACCGGGCCGGCCTCGAGCGTGTCGGGCATCAGGTCGGCCTCGGTGCCGCGGCGCAGGACGGCGCGGATCCGGGCGACCAGCTCGCGGGGGGAGTAGGGCTTGGTGACGTAGTCGTCGGCGCCCAGCTCGAGCCCGACGACCTTGTCGACCTCGTCGTCCTTGGCGCTCACCATGATCACCGGCACGTTGGAGGTCTGCCGGATGGTGCGGCAGACCTCGGTGCCGGGGATGCCGGGCAGCATCAGGTCGAGCAGCACGATGTCGGCGCCGTTGCGGTCGAACTCGGTGAGGGCCGCGTTGCCGTCGGCGGCGATCGCGACCTCGAACCCCTCCTTGCGGAGCATGTAGGCGAGGGCGTCGCTGTAGCTCTCTTCGTCCTCGACGACGAGCACTCGGGTCACTGGTTGTTCTCCTGATTCTCCGGGAGCGGTGCCCCGACGGGCGCGGGCACCGCGGGGGACGGCGTCCCCGCCTCGGCGGACGCAGCGGGCGTCTCGCCGTACGTCGTGCGCTGCTGGTGCTGCGGCAGCGAGAGCGTGAACGTCGAGCCCTGTCCCTCGACGGACCAGACGCGTACGTCGCCCCCGTGGGTGGCGGCGACGTGCTTCACGATGGACAGGCCGAGACCGGTGCCGCCGGTCGACCGGTGCCGGGCGGGGTCGACGCGGTAGAACCGCTCGAAGATCCGGTCGATCTCGTCGCTGGGGATGCCGATGCCCTGGTCGACGACCGAGATCTCGACGAACCCGTCGACGGCCCGGGCGCGCACCAGGACCTTCGACCCGGGGTCGGAGTAGGCGACGGCGTTGGCGACGAGGTTGGCGACGGCGGCGGTGACCTGCTCCTCGCTGCCGACGACCGCGAGGCCCGGCTCGACCTCGGTGACCACCTGGATCGACTTCGCGCCGGCGTCGATGGAGCTGGTGTCGACAGCGATCCGGACCACGGCGTCGAGGACCACCGGCGCGGGCGACTCGACGGGCTCGTCGCCCTGGAGCCGGGACAGCTCGATGACCTGCTGCACCAGGTGGGTGAGCCGGTCGCTCTCGGTGAGCATCCGGTCGGCGAAGCGCTGCACCGCCTCGGGGTCGTCGGCGGCGTCGTGAACCGCCTCGGCGAGCAGCCGGATCGCGCCCACGGGCGTCTTCAGCTCGTGGCTGACGTTGGCGACGAAGTCGCGCCGGACCTCCTCGATCCGGCGCTCGCGGGTGCGGTCCTCGACCAGCGCCAGCACCAGCCGCGGGCCGAGCGGCGCCACCCGCGCGGTGACGTTGCGGGCGGGCCCGTTGTGCCGCGGGACGATCAGCTCGGTCTCGCGGATCTGCCCGTCGCGCCGTACGTCGTGCACGAGCTTGCTGAGCTCCTCGGAGACCAGCGCGGTGCCACGGACGAACCCCATCGCGAACGCCGGTGCTGACGCCTTGACGACCGTGTCGTGGTCGTCGACGACCACCGCGCTGCTGCGCAGCACGGACAGCACGGTCGCCACGCCGGCCGGCAGCCGCGGTTCCTCGGTGGCGGGCTGCTGGTGCTGCTGCCGGTCACTGATGTGCCAGGCCAGGAAGGCCAGGCCTGCCACCGCGGCCCCGAGCAGCGCGGCGAGGAACGCCTGCGTCGTCGGATCCACGTGTCCAGCGTACGGCGGCGCGCCGTTCCGTCCGCGAATCGCCGGAGCCGACGTTCGCGATGTTCACCGCCCGTTCACCCGTCCACGCTGATTGGTCAACTGTTCGCCGTACGCTGCGCCCCATGCGTGAGGCCTTCCAAGACGAGCTCGATGCCATCTTCTCCGACCTTGCCGGCATCTGCGGCCGGGTGGAGGAGCAGGTGCGCCTGGCGACCACCGCCCTGATGGAGGGTGACTCGGCGGTGGCCGAGCAGGTCATCAGCGCCGACGTCGAGATCGATGCCGCGCGCGAGCGTGTCGAGGAGAACGCCTTCAGCCTGCTGTCGCTGCAGTCCCCGGTCGCCGGCGACCTGCGCACCGTGGTCGCCGCGCTCCGCATCGTCACCGACCTGGAGCGGATGGGCGACCTGTCGGTCCACGTCGCCAAGATCGCCCGCCTGCGCGTGCCCGAGCTCGCGGTCCCGGAGCCCGTCCGGCCGACGATCGCGCGGATGGCCGAGGTCGCCGAGGGCATGGTGTGCAAGCTGCACGCCGTCATCACCGGCCGCGACGCCGAGCAGGCCCGGGCGATGGCCGAGATGGACGAGGAGATGGACCAGCTGCGGCGGGTCAGCTTCACCCAGCTGCTCGGCGACGAGTGGTCGCACGGCGTCGAGGCGGCCGTGGACGTCGCCCTGCTCGGCCGCTACTACGAGCGGATCGCCGACCACGCCGTGTCGATCGCCAAGCGGGTCGTCTACGTCGTCACCGGCGAGAAGCCGCTGGCCGCCGACGCCTGAGCGTCAGGCCGCGCGCGGTCAGCGCCCTTGCTGAGCCACCGCGGCCGCGGCGGCGGCGGCCGCCTCGGGGTCGAGGTAGCGGCCACCCGGGACCGTCGGGGCGAGCTGCTCGTCGAGCTCGTAGACCAGCGGCATGCCGGTGGGGATGTTGAGGCCCGCGATGTCGGCGTCGCTGATCTGGTCGAGGTGCTTGACCAGGGCGCGCAGGCTGTTGCCGTGCGCGGCGACCAGCACGGTGCTGCCGGCCCGCAGGTCGGGGACGATCGACGCCTCCCAGTAGGGCAGGAACCGCGCGATCACGTCCTTGAGGCACTCGGTGCGCGGCATCTCGTCGCCGAGGTCGGCGTACCGCGGGTCACCGGCCTGGCTGAACTCGTCGTCGTCGTCCAGCGGCGGCGGGGGTACGTCGAACGAGCGCCGCCAGAGCATGAACTGCTCCTCGCCGTACTGCTCGAGGGTCTGCTTCTTGTCCTTGCCCTGGAGCGCCCCGTAGTGGCGCTCGTTGAGGCGCCAGGACCGGCGGACCGGGATCCAGTGCCGGTCGGCCACGTCGAGCGCGAGCACGGCGGTGTTGATGGCGCGGCGCTGGAGCGAGGTGTGCACCACGTCCGGCAGGATGCCGGCCTCCTTGAGGAGCTCACCGCCGCGCACGGCCTCGGCGCGGCCCTTGTCGGTGAGGGCGACGTCGACCCAGCCGGTGAAGAGGTTCTTGGCGTTCCACTCGCTCTCGCCGTGGCGGAGCAGGACGAGGGTGTAGGTCATCACTCACCCTCGCCGGTGGCCGGAGCGCTCTCCTGGTCGCTGCAGGCGTAGGTCGCGTCGGAGGACTCCGCGCTCGGCGAGGCGCTCTCCTCGGTGCCGGCCGAGCCCTCGCTCGCCTTGCCGGTGCTCTCCGACGCGGACGGGGTGGGGACGGAGGTGTACTGGTAGCAGTTCTTCACCACCGGCACGTTGATCTCCGCCGTCTCGCCGTTGTCGAAGGTGAACTTCAGCGGGAGGACGTCACCGGCCTTGAAGTCGCCGGTGACCGGCAGGCCGCCGGTCGCGGTGAGGCTGAGCGACGTGTCGCCGTCCACCGCCAGCGGCAGCGAGTCCGCGGTGAAGTCGGCGCCGGTCGACGCGACGGCGGTGAGCTTGACGGTGTCGTAGAGCTGGTTGTCGAGCGAGCCGATGAGCTGCCCCTGGCCCTCCGCGGTCGAGAGCACGCGGATGCCGAGCAGCTCGACGTCGCCGTCGCGGTTGTTGGCGCCGGCCGCGATCTGGTTGACCCGGTTGGTCGGGTAGTCGAAGCCGCAGGAGCTCAGCGCGGTCCCGACGGTCGCCGTCAGGAGCAGTGCGGCCAGGAGACGGCGGTGCCGTGCGGTCGGGCGACGGTGAAGCATGTGCGGCGGGCCTCCGCTGATCGGGGTGCTGGTCAGGGCGGCCACACTCTAGCGGTCACGGGTTGCGGGTCACCGGGCGAGTCCGTCGCGAGCGCCGAAGACCCCCACCAGCACCACGATCACCACCGTGTAGAGCGTGGACAGCATGAGCAGCCGGGTGGCGCCGATCTTCAGGCCCAGCTTGAGCGGGAGGTAGGTCCAGCCCTCCGCGTGGTCGGCCACGAGGCCCCAGACCGAGCGGGTGAAGTGGACGCCGATCCCGAGCAGCGCGGCGAGCACGGTGATCGAGGTCTCCGGCGGCGAGCCCAGCGCCTGGCCGCCCCAGCCGCCGTAGGACAGGTACGCCGGGAGCATCGCGAACGAGACCGCCCAGGACCACCACGAGAAGAAGCCGGTGCGCAGCAGGACGTTGCCGAGCATCCCGACCGCGACCGAGCCCATGTAGATGCAGCCGGCGGTGATGCCGGTCGTGACCGCGAGCGGCAGCAGCACCCAGAACGCCGCGACGATGGCGTACCAGACCGTGCCCGGGTCGAGCCGGCCGTCCGCGACCGGCTTGCCGGGGGCCTGGTTGTCCTGGTCCTTGCGCCGGTCGACGACGTCGTTGTGCCAGCCGAGCATCGCCTGGCCGACGAGCACCGTGCACACGATGACCCCGACCTCGCGCGGTTCGCGCCCGGTCAGCACGGCCACGCCGCCCAGGGCCAGCGCGGTGACGACCGCCTGCTTGGGGTGGGTGGTCTGGAGGAGGAGCAGCGGGGTCCACGACCGGGGCGAGAGCCGCCGGCGGCCGAGGCCCTCCGTCACCACCGAGGTCCGCCGGGGCTCCTCGTCGGGCTCCTCGTCGGGCTCCTCGACCTCGTCGGCGACATCGTGGTCACCGGCGTCGTCGACGAGCTCGTCGGTCGGGACCGGGTCTCCCTCCCCGGAGGCGCCGCGTCGTCGGCTGCGCTGCAGTCTCACCATGGCGTGCAGTATCGACCACATCGGCGATTTCGGCGGGCCGTACCCGCGTGGAACACATTCAAACGCCTGTGTCAAGACCGCGATTGCCGTGCTGACCTGCGAAAACGCTTCCTGAGGGAATCCTGAAACGTGGTAGGATGAACGCCTAGGAAGGGGTTCATCTCATATGACTTTCACCGTCGGCGAAACGGTCGTCTACCCCAATCACGGGGCCGCAGTAATCGAAGACATCGAGATGCGGAAGATCAAGGGAGAAGAGCGGCAGTATCTCGTACTTCGGATCGTGGCCCAGCAGGACCTGGTCGTCCGGGTTCCCGCGGACAACCTCGACCTGGTCGGAGTGCGCGACGTCGTCGACAAGGAGGGCCTCGACCGGGTGTTCGGCGTCCTGCGTGCCGAGCACGTCGAGGAGCCGACCAACTGGTCGCGTCGCTACAAGGCCAACCTGGAGAAGCTGCACAGCGGCGACGTCATGAAGGTCGCCGAGGTCGTCCGCGACCTGTGGCGCCGCGAGCGTGACCGCGGCCTGTCGGCCGGCGAGAAGCGGATGCTGGCCAAGGCCCGCCAGATCCTCGTCTCCGAGCTCGCCCTGTGCGAGAACACCAACGAGGACAAGGCCGAGACGATCCTCGACGAGGTCCTCGCGTCCTGACAGCCCGTCACGAGCGCCCCCGACCCACCGGGTCGGGGGCGCTCGTCGTTGGGGCCCTAGGTTGGAGAGCGCCATGAGCTTCGATCCCTATGACGTCCCCGTGTCCGGGCTGATCCTCGACGAGGACCGGGGCGACCTGCCCTACCACCTCGTGCACGGCGAGGCGCTGGTCGCCGCCGCCGCGTGGGCGGCCGGCGCCGCCGGCATCGACCTGCTCGACCAGACGACGCCGTGGGAGGTGGCGGTCGAGCGCGGTACGCCGCTCGTCCTGCACGACGCGCTGTGCCCGATGACGCCGCCGGAGTTCCTGGCCGACTGTGCCCGCATCGCCGAGGAGCGCGACGTCGCCGTGGTGGCCGTGCGGCCGGTGACCGACACGGTCAAGGAGGTCGCCGACGGGCGGCTCGGCGCGACCGTCGACCGCGACCGGCTGGTCGCCGTGTGCTCGCCGGTCGTCCTGCCGCACCGGGTCGTCGCCGACGTGGAGGGGCTCCCGACGCGGGACTTCCCCGCGCTGCTCGCGTGGCTGCGCTCGACGTACGACGTCGAGCTCGTCGAGGCGCCGCCCGAGGCCCGCCGGGTCGCGACGGAGGACGACATCCGCGTCCTCGAGGCGCTGACCCAGCCCCGGTGAGCCAGCCCGGGTGGGTCAGCGGGCTGCGAGCAGCGCCTCGGCGAGGCTGAGGTCCTCGGCGTAGGTCACCTTCAGGTTGGTCGGCCCCGCAGGGACCGCGACCGCGGCCAGGTCGGTGTAGCGCTCGAGGCAGGCGGCCGTGTCGGTGCCCTCGAAGCCGTCGTCGGACGCAGCGCGGTAGGCGGCGAGCAGGGGGCCGGCACGGAACGCCTGCGGGGTCTGCACCCCGACCACCCTGCCCGCCGGCAGCGCGGGCGCGTCCGGGTCGCGGTCGGCCAGTCCCGGGAGCTCGACCGTCGGCACGGCTGCGCCGTGCTCGCGGGCCGTCTCGATCACCCGGGCGAAGAGCCCGGGCTCCGCGAGCGGCCGTGCCCCGTCGTGGATCGCGACCACGTCGATGTCGCCGGCCTCGATGCCGGCTGCGAGCACGGCGAGCGCCGCGTCCTCCGACGTGTGGCGGGTGCTGCCGCCGTCGACCAGCAGCAGCTCCCGGTCGCCGAGCAGGGGCGCGAGAGCCCGTGCGATCGCGGACCGGTCCTCGGGCCGCCCGACCAGCACCAGGGTGCCGATGTCGGGGACCTCGAGCGCCGCCGCCACCGACCACGCCAGCAGCGGCCGCCCGCCCAGGGACAGGAGCACCTTGTTGGTCTCGGCCCCCACCCGGGTGCCGCTCCCCGCCGCCAGGACCACGATCGCTGCGCTCACCCCGCGACCGTACCGAGAGGATTCGTTTTCGCGCCCGTTACAAACCGAAACGCGGGCGAGAACAGAGCGCGCCTAACTTCGGCCCCATGACAGCTCGGTCGGCTCCCTCGGAGGAGTGGCAGCCGGTGTGCCGGCTTGCGGAGCTCGAGGTCGCCCGCGGGGTCACGGCGCTGGTGCACGGCCAGGCGGTCGCGGTCTTCCGGGTCGACGAGGACACCGTCTACGCGCTCGGCAACCACGACCCGTTCGGCAGGAGCGTGGCGAGCGCCGGGATCGCGAAGGGGATCGTGGGGCGGCGCGGCAACGTGCCGTTCGTGGCGTCGCCGGTGCACAGGCACGCCTTCGACCTGCGCACCGGCCGCTGCCTGGACGACGTGCACGTCGCCGTGCCTGCCTACGACGTCAAGGTGGTCGAGGGCGTGGTCCTCGTCGGTCACCGCAAGGTGGACGCCGCCTGACGGTCCCGGCTGGCACGCCGCCGGGCGAGGCGCCGCCCGGCCGGCGCAGGCTCGGCCGGCGCGGGCTCGGCCGCGGCGGACAGCGATGCCAGCGCGCCGTCGACCAGCGCGCACAGCTCCTCGGTGACCAGCTGCGGCCGCTCCAGGGTCAGCATGTGGCCGGCGTCGGGCGCGACCAGCATCCGCGCCCCGCGGATGCTCCCGGCGATCCGCCGCGCGTGGTGCGGCGGGGTGAGCAGGTCGCGGCTGCCGACGAGGACGGTCGTCGGGACGCCGTCGTAGGCGCGCAGCCCGGCGGTCCGTTCGTGGGTCATGAAGTCGCGGTAGAAGCCCGACATGGTGTCGGGCGCGCAGTTGATCAGCTGGTCGACGTACAGGTTCATGTCGCGCTGCCGCTTCGGCTCCCCGAACAGGAACCGGCGGGTGACCTGGCGCTCGATCAACGGGATCCGCTGGCGCTGCCGGCGGGTGAGGGTGCGGGCCCGCGCGGCGAGCAGGAACGGGATCCGGTTGCGGGCGGCGTTGCCGACGGCGTCGGGGAAGCCCAGGGTGACCGTGTCGAGCCGGCCGCACGAGGTCGAGACGAAGAGCAGGCCGGTCACGCGCTCGATGAGGTCCGGTCGCTGCGCCGGTACGGCGGTCATCGCCATGCCGCCCAGCGAGTGGCCCGCGAGCACCAGCGGCCCGGTCGGGGCGTGCGCGTCGACGACCCGGCCGAGGTCGTCGGCGATGTTGCCGATCGTGCACGCGGCGGCGGGCGAGGCGTCCGAGCGGCCGTGACCGCGGTGGTCCCAGGTGACGATCCTGATGCCGTGGCCGTACTGGGCCAGCAGGTCGTGCACCTGGTAGTGCCAGTCCGCCTCGTCGGCGGTCCAGCAGTGCGCCAGGACCACCGTGAGCGGCGCGTCGTCGTGACCGCGGACCGTGACGTGGAGGTCCAGGCCGTCGTGCGTGGTCAGCCGGTGCGCGCGGGTGGTCATCAGCGCTCCTCCCTCGGGTGGACCAGCGCGGTCGCGACCGCCGCGACGCCCTCGCCGCGGCCGGTGAGGCCGAGCCCGTCCGTGGTCGTCGCCGACAGGCTGACCGGGGCGTCCAGGGCCCCGCTGAGCGCCGCCTGCGCCTCTTCGCGGCGCGGGCCCAGCCGGGGCCGGTTGCCGATCACCTGCACGGCCACGTTGCCGATCTCGAAACCGGCGGCGCGGACCCGGCGGGCCGTCTCGCCGAGCAGCGCCGCGCCGGCGGCACCGGCCCAGGCGGGGTCGGAGGTGCCGAAGTTGCTGCCGAGGTCACCGAGGCCGGCGGCGGAGAGCAGGGCGTCGCAGGCCGCGTGCGCGGCCACGTCGGCGTCGGAGTGACCCTCGAGCCGGTGTTCCTCCTCGGGCCAGGTCAGACCGGCCAGCGCCAGCGGCGGGTCGCCCGGTCCCCGGGGGACCAGGCGGTGCACGTCGGTGCCGATGCCCACCCTCGGGCCGGAGTACCGGCGCGCTGCCGGGTCGCTGCTCTCGTCCACGGCCCCGATCATGCCCTGAGACCTGCCGCTCGTGACGTCGCCGTAACGATTCGGGACGATAGGAGACAATCACCGCGTGAGGACGTCGCGCGGGTGGTGGTCGATCTCCGGCGTCGTGGCCGGTGCCGTGGGTCTCGCGCTGAGCTACCTCGCCGCAGGACTGCTGCACGTGCGCGACTCACCCGTGGTCGCGGTCGCCGAGGGCATCATCAAGCTGACCCCCGGTGCGGTCGTCGAGTGGGCGATCCAGACCTTCCAGCACAACGACAAGACCGTCTTCGCCGTCGGCCTGTTCGTCGTGCTCTCGGCCGTCTTCGCGCTGATCGGCCAGCAGGCGCGCAAGCGGTGGTGGCTGGCCGTGGGTGCCTACCTCGCGCTCGCGGCGGTCGGGGCGGTCGCGATCATCGCCAAGCCCGGCACCCCGGGCACCGAGATGGTGCCGGTGGTCGTCGGCCTGATCGGCTGGCTGGTCGCGATGGCCGTCCTCGCCGAGTGGCTGCGCCGCTGGGAGCTGGTCGAGGCCAGCAAGGAGCCGTCCGACGAGCCCACGCACAGCCGCCGCTGGTTCTTCACCGCGGTCGGCGCCACCGGAGCGGTCGCGGCGGGCGGCTGGGTGCTCGGCCGGTTCGCCGGCAGCGGCCGGCGCCGGGTCGAGGAGAGCCGCCGCCTGCTCCGGCTCGACCAGGTCACCGACGCGCCGCCGCCGCGGGGCGTCGAGGTCGGCGTCGACGGCGTCGCGCCGTGGCGCACGCCGGCGCAGGACTTCTACCTGATCGACACCGCCTTCACGAAGCCCACCATCGAGCCGAAGGACTGGCGGCTGCGCATCCACGGGGCGGTCGACCGCGAGATCACGCTGACCTACGAGGACCTCGTCTCCCGGGAGATCACCCAGGACTGGATCACCCTCAACTGCGTGTCCAACCCGGTCGGCGGCAACCTGATCGGCAACGCCTGGTGGAGCGGCGTACGGCTCGCCGCGATCCTCGCCGAGGCCGGCCCGCAGGACGGCGCCGACGCCGTGCTCCAGACGTCCGACGACGGGTGGACCTGCGCGACGCCGCTCGCCGCGCTCACCGACGACCGCAACGCGATGCTCGCGGTGGCCATGAACGGCGAGCCGCTGCCGGTCGAGCACGGCTTCCCGGTGCGCACCATCGTGCCGGGCCTCTACGGCTACGTCTCGGCCTGCAAGTGGGTGGTCGACATGCAGGTCACCCGGTTCGACGACGTCACGGCCTACTGGACCAGCAAGGGCTGGTCGGAGCAGGGCCCGGTGAAGATGTCCTCGCGGATCGACGTCCCGGGCTCCGGCAGCAAGGTCGACGCGGGCACCGTCGTGTTCGCCGGCGCGGCCTGGTCGCAGCACACCGGCATCGAGACGGTCGAGGTGTCGGTCGACGGCGCCACGTGGGCGACGGCGGACCTGGCGCGCACCCCCAACGACGACACGTGGGTGCAGTGGCGGGTGGAGATCGACGTCGCCGAGGGCGAGCACCAGGCGAAGGTGCGGGCCCGGGACAAGGACGGCCAGCTGCAGACCGGCGTGATCCGGGACGTGCTGCCCGACGGGTCCACGGGGTGGCACACGATCGGGTTCACCGCCTCATGACGGCCCTCGGCGCCGGCGACCTTGCCGGCGACTTCGCCGGGCTGCCCGGTGGTGCGCTCGTCGTGGGCGGGTCGGGCGCGATCGGCCGCGCGGTCGCCGTACTCCTCGCCGGGCGGGGCGCCCGGGTCGCCGTCACCCGGCGCAGCGCGCCTGCGGAGGACGACGCGCTGTCCTACGAGCTGGACCTCACCGACCGCGCGCGGGTCGCGCCCGTCGTCGAGCTCGCCGCCGCCGAGCTCGGCGGGCTGCACACCGTGGTCTACGCCGCCGGGCCGCACGTCCCGATGACCCACCTGTCCCGGGTCGCGCCGGACGCGATGGCCGCCCAGCTGGAGGCGGACGCGGCCGGGTTCTTCGCCGTCGCCGCGGCGTCCGTGCCGCACCTGCGCGACACCGGCGGCTCGCTCGTCGCCGTGACGACCGCGGCGACCACCCGCTTCCCCGTCCGCGACGGACTGTCCTCGGCCCCCAAGGCCGCGGTCGAGGCGATGGCGCGGGCGCTGGCGGTGGAGGAGGGCCGCTACGGCGTACGCGTCAACTGCGTCGGTCCCGGCATGCTCACCGACGGCATGGCGGACCGGCTGATCTCCTCCGGCGAGCTCGACGACGCCGCCCTCGAGGTCACCCGGCGGAACATCCCGCTGCGGCGGTTCGGCTCGGCGCAGGACGTCGCCGAGGCGGTCTGCTTCCTGGCCTCCCCGCGCGCCGGCTTCGTCTCCGGCCAGAAGCTCGACGTGGACGGTGGCTACGGCGCCTGAGCAGCGGCGCGCGAGGAACGAGCGCGCCGCGTGGGCTCAGGCGGGTTGAGCGAGCGGCGCAGCCGAGCTCGCGAGGCTGCGACGGCGAGTCGAAACCAATGTGCCTACCAGTTCGAATGTTTCCCCGGGTGGGGGAGCGGGTGGGCCTTGTCGTGGATGACGTAGGCCATGCCGCCGGAGGCGTCGAGCCAGACCTTCTCGAACTGGTCGCGGCGGTAGGTACGACGGACGCCGGCCTTGGTGTCGGCGGCGGGGTCGTTGACGACGGGGTTGCCGTTGTCGCGGAAGCCGACGATCACCACGAGGTGGCCGTTGGAGGCGGTGATCGGCGCCCCGTCGAGCTCGCCGTCGGCGAACGCGATCGACGCGACGACCGGGATCCCCGCCTTGACCAGCTTCTCCGCCTCGGCGAGCGACCGGAGCCTCGTGACGAACGCCTTCCCGGCGAGCGGGGCGGCGTACGCCGTGTTGAACGGCCAGTTGCCGGTGCCGTCGTAGTCGTGGTCGTACGTCGCGCGCGCGGCGTAGTCCACCCACGACGCCGGGTCGCTCGACGGCACCCACCGGTAGCGGCTCGGGGCGGGCAGGGCGTCGTAGTAGCCGAGCACCATCGAGGTCGAGGTCGGCGAGCACCACGCCTCGCCACCGCCGCCGAAAGCGGGGAAGTGGCCGAGGTGCGCCATCTGGGAGTAGCGCGGGACGGCCAGCACCTTGCCCGCGGCGACGCCCGGGTCGGAGGTCGCCCCCGCACGGTCGGGGATCCGGGAGGCCATCGCGGCCGCCATGTCGACGCTCGGCCGGCCGTTGGTCCCGGTGCGTCGCATGAGGTCGATGCGCAGCTGGTAGGCGCTGAGCCCGGAGGTCACCCAGGTGTTGACGTTGACCGTCGTGCCGTCGTCGGACTGCCCGGAGACGCTGCTCCGCCTCAGGTGGAGGTGCCCGGCCTTCCACCGGGCCATCAGGTCCCAGCTCGTGGTATCGCCGCCGGCGGTCCGGCCGCGGACCTCGATGCCGAGCCAGGTGTCGCCGGCGGTCAGGGCCGACCACGACGGGATCAGGTTCTCGAAGGAGAAGCCCGGCTCGGCCCAGTCCGAGGTCCACGTCGCGCGGTCGTAGGAGTGCCCGGCGTAGGTCGTCGTCCCGGTCGCCTGGTCGAAGACGAGCCGGCCCTTGCGCACGACCGCGCCGTCGAGCGTGCCCTGCCGCCACTGGTCGCCGGAGTCCCAGGTGCGCAGCCGGATGTGGCGGTCGGCCGCGTCGCCCGCGCGCGGCGGCGAGGACGGCCCCTGGGGCGCGGCGCCGGCCGGAGCGGCCACCGCCGGAGTGGCGAGGGCGGTCGTGGCGAGCACGGTCAGGAGGGGAAGGGCGACGCGTCGCATGTCTCGACGGTACGTCACAGTGGTCACTCCAGTCACAGGGTCCGGCCGGGGTGTCGGGGATGCGGGGCGGACCGCCGACTCTCCCTAGACTTGCCCGGTGACCTTCAGGCTGTACGACACCCAGACCCGCGAAGTCCGTGACTTCGTGCCCCTCGTCGAGGGCGAGGCGGGTCTGTACGTCTGCGGTCTGACCGTGCAGAGCGAGCCGCACGTCGGCCACGTCCGCTCCGGCGTCAACTTCGACGTGCTGCAGCGGTGGCTGCGCCACCTGGGCTACCGGGTCACCTTCATCCGCAACGTCACCGACATCGACGACAAGATCCTGCTGAAGTCGGCCGACCAGGGCCGGGCCTGGTACAACCTCGCCTACGACATGCACCGCCAGCTCGACCGGGCCTACGACGCGCTCAACGTCGCGCCGCCGACCTACGAGCCGCTGGCGACCGGGCACGTGCCGGAGATGCTCGAGCTGATCGGCGAGCTGATCGCCCGCGGCCACGCCTACCCGGCGGAGGACGGCACCGGTGACGTCTACTTCGACGTGCGGTCGTGGCCGGCGTACGGCGAGCTCACCCGGCAGGCGGTCGACGACATGGAGGCCGCCACCGACGCCGACCCGCGCGGGAAGCGCGACCCGCGCGACTTCGCGCTGTGGAAGGGCCACAAGAAGGGCGTCGAGCCCGAGACGGCTGCCTGGCCCTCGCCGTGGGGCCCCGGCCGTCCCGGCTGGCACATCGAGTGCTCGGCGATGGCCGGCAAGTACCTCGGTCCCGCGTTCGACATCCACGGCGGCGGCGTCGACCTGCGCTTCCCGCACCACGAGAACGAGCAGGCGCAGTCCCGCGCGGCCGGCAGGCCGTTCGCGACGTACTGGATGCACAACGCGTGGATCACCACGGCCGGCGAGAAGATGAGCAAGTCGCTCGGCAACTCGCTGACCATTCCCGCCGTGCTGGAGCGCTACCGCGGCATCGAGCTGCGCTACTACCTGGTCGCCGCGCACTACCGCTCGCACGTGGAGTTCAGCTTCGAGGCGCTCGACGAGGCGGCCACGGCGTTCCAGCGGCTGGAGGCCTTCCTGCAGCGCGCGGCCGAGATCGTCGGCGAGGTCCCGTCCGACGGCATCCTGTGCGCCGAGTTCATCGAGGCGATGGACAACGACCTCGGTACGCCGGGTGCGGTCGCCGCGATCCACGACGTGGTGCGCGAGGGCAACAAGCTGATCGCGGGTGGAGACTCGGCCGCGCTGCGGGGCAACGCCGCGTCGGTCCGGGCGATGCTCGACGTGCTCGGCCTCGACCCGGCCGACCCGGCCTGGGAGAGCAGCGGCGCCCGGAGCGACGACCGGCTCAGCAACGCGGTCGACGCCCTGGTCGCCGGCCTGCTCGAGGAGCGTACGGCGGCCCGCGCGGCCAAGGACTGGGCCCGCGCCGACGCCATCCGCGACCGGATCAAGGCGGCCGGCATCGAGGTCACCGACACCCCTGACGGACCTACCTGGACGGTTGGCTGATGCCCGGAAACTCCTCGCGCCGCGGCGCGATCCGCAAGACCAGCAAGAAGCCGGCTGCCGGCTCGGGCGGGCGCGTCAAGCGCGGCCTGGAGGGCAAGAAGGCGACGCCGAGGGCCGAGGACCGCGTCTACCACAAGGCGCACAAGGCCAAGGTGGCCAAGGAGGCCGCCGCCAAGAAGGCGGGCCGTGGCCCGCGGCGCCGTACCTCCTCCGACGCGGAGTGGATCGCCGGTCGCAACCCCGTCGTCGAGGCGCTGCGCGAGGGCGTCCCGATCGTGTCGGTCTACGTCGCCGAGGGCGCCGAGCGCGACGGCCGGCTGCGCGAGACGTTCAAGCTCGCCGCCGAGCGCGGTGTCGGGCTGCTCGAGGTCAGCCGGGCCGAGCTGGACCGGCTCACCAACGGTGCGGTCCACCAGGGTCTCGCGGCGAAGATCCCGGCCTACGAGTACGCCCACCCCGACGACCTGCTCGACGCGGCCGCGGAGCAGGGCGAGGCGCCGCTGGTCGTCGTCCTCGACGGCGTCACCGACCCGCGCAACCTCGGCGCGATCGTCCGCAGCGCCGCCGGATTCGGCGCGCACGGCGTGGTCATCCCCGAGCGGCGCTCGGCCAGCATGACCGCGTCGGCCTGGAAGACCTCGGCCGGAGCCGCGGCGCGGATCCCGGTCGCCCAGGCGGGGAACCTCACCCGGCAGCTGAAGGCCTACCAGGACGCGGGCTGCTTCGTGGTCGGGCTCGCGGCCGACGGAGACCTGAGCCTGCCCGAGCTCGCGGCCGACGACCTGGCCACCGGGCCGCTGGTCGTCGTGGTGGGCTCGGAGGGCGACGGCCTCTCCCGCCTGGTCGCCGAGACCTGCGACCACCTGGTCTCGATCCCGATGGCGAGCGGGCTCGAGTCGCTCAACGCCGGTGTCGCCGCGTCGGTCGCGCTCTACGCGATCGACCGCGCCCGGGCCTGAGCCGACACAGCGGCGGTCACGCCGCAACTGGCAAGGTGGGAGCATGGACGGCCGGCTCCGCGTGCTCCGAGGGCACCTGCGCGCCGTCCGGTGGCACTGGATCGCCGCGGTCGCGGGCACCTGGCTGCTCGTCGCGGTGGTCGCCTCGGTGCTGTTCTTCCTCAGCAGCGAGCGCACCATCGACGTGGCCAGCCACGAGGCGACGCTGCGGCCCACGCTGACCGGCCAGGCCGTCGTGCGCACCGGGCCGGTCCTGCCCGACCTGCGGGACTCCACCGGTTCCCTGGTGGGCGTCGAGATCGTCCTGGGCAAGACCGACGCCGCCTCCCTGGACGAGCTGTCGAAGCGCTACGCCGCCATCGCCGCCAACCCGGACGCCCAGATCGAGAACGTGCAGGACGCGATCGTGGGGATGGCGGTGGAGAGCGGGCTGCGGGGAGCGGCGACCGGCGTCGTGCCGCTCCTCGTCTGGAAGGCCATCGGCCGCGACCGCCGGCGCGTGCTGGCAGCGAAGGTCCGCACGCCCGCCGGGCTCGCGGCCGCGCTGGCCGTCTGGCTGGTGGCCGCCGCGATCGTCGCGCCCTGGAGGTACGTCGAGCGTGACGCCCCCCGTGAGCAGTGGGAGTCGCTCGCGGCGTTCGTGGGGCCGGACGTCGACCTGCCGTCCGAGGCGAAGGGCGTCGAGGTGCGCATCGACGCGACCACGAAGGAGTCGCGGCGCCTGGTCGAGAGCGCGGTGAGCGGCTACCAGGCGGGCAACGACTTCTACCAGGAGGCGGCGGACAGTGCGGCCGACCTCTCGCTGCGCCAGCCGAGCGTGGGGGAGACCGTGGTGCTGCTGGTCTCGGACCGGCACGACAACATCGGCATGGACCCGGTCGCCCGGGCGGTGGCCGACCGGGGCGGGGCGACGGCCGTCTTCGACGCCGGCGACGACACGTCGACGGGTGAGCCGTGGGAGGCCTTCTCGCTGGACTCGCTGGCGTCCGAGTACGACGACCTGCCCCGCTGGGCGGTGGCCGGCAACCACGACCACGGCACCTTCGTCCGGGAGCACCTGGAGGACCGCGGCTGGACCTACTTCGACGGCGAGCCGCGGCCGGGCCCCGGCGGCTCGCGGGTGCTCGGCGTCGACGACCCGCGCTCGAGCGGCCTCGGCAACTGGCGCGACGAGACCGGCCTGACCTTCGACGAGGTGGAGCACCGGCTGGCCGACGCGGCCTGCGACGCCGCCGAGAACGGCGACCGGGTCGGCACGGTCCTCGTCCACGACGCCAACCTCGGCGACGAGGCGCTCGCGCGCGGCTGCGTCGACCTGGTCGTGGGCGGCCACACGCACGTGCAGGACGGGCCGACCCGGGTGCGCGGCGAGAACGGCGAGGTCGGCTACACCTACACGACCGGCACGGCCGGCGGGGCGGCGTACGCCATCGCCATCGGCAAGCTCCGCCGCCCGGCAGGGCTGTCGCTGATCACCTACCGCAACGGCCGCCCGGTCGGCATCCAGGGCATCACGCTGCAGACGACCGGCCGCTGGGACGTCAGCCCCTGGGCCCCGCTGACCTACCCGCCCGGCCCGTCGGAGTGAGCGTGACCTCGAGGTCACTCCCGCTCCGACGACTCGTAGCCTGGGACCGTGGACCGACTGCTGCCCTCCCCTGAGGCCTACGAGCTCCTCGAGCTCGCGCGCGAGATCGCGACCAAGGAGCTCGCGCCGCGTGTCGCCGAGGCCGAGGAGGCGGCGGAGTTCCCCGCGGACGCGTACCGGCTGCTGGGTCGCTCGGGGCTGCTGAGCCTGCCGTTCCCGGAGGAGCTCGGTGGCGGGGGACAGCCCTACGAGGTCTACCTGCAGGTCGTCGAGGAGATCGCGACCGCGTGGCCGAGCGTCGGCGTGGGCACGAGCGTGCACAGCCTGACGGCCACCGTCGTCCACGCCAACGGCAGTGACGAGCTGGTGGAGGCATGGCTGCCGCGGCTGCTGTCCGGCGACTGGCTCGGCGCCTACTGCCTCTCCGAGCCGCAGGCCGGCTCCGACGTCAGCGGCATCCGGACCCGTGCCGTCGCCGACGGCGACGAGTACGTCGTCGACGGCGTGAAGCAGTGGATCAGCAACGGCTCGTGCGCGGACTACTACATCCTGTTCGCCCGGACCGCGGCCGACCCGAAGCGCGGCCTCTCGGCGTTCCTGGTGCCCGACGGCACCGAGGGGATGTCCTTCGGTGCGCCGGAAAAGAAGATGGGACTGGCCTGCGACGTGACCACGCAGGTGCTCTTCGACGCGGCGCGGGTCCCGGCCGCCCAGCTGATCGGCGAGGAGGGAGCCGGCATGCGGGTCGCGCTGTCGGCCCTCGACGCCGGGCGGCTCGGCATCGCCGCCGTTGCGACCGGCATCGCCCAGGCCGCGTTGTCCTACGCCGTCGACTACGCGCGCGAGCGGGAGCAGTTCGGCCGCCCGATCGGCGACTTCCAGGGCCTCCAATTCCTGCTGGCCGACATGGCGGCCGAGGTCGAGCGGGCGCGCGCGACGTACCTCCACGCCGCGCGGCTCAAGGACGCCGGCCGCCCCTTCTCCCGCCAGGCCTCGATCGCCAAGCTCACCGCGACCGACGCCGCGATGCGCGTCACCACCGACGCCGTGCAGGTGCTCGGCGGCAACGGCTACACGCGGGACTATCCCGTGGAGCGGCTGTTCCGCGACGCCAAGGTGACCCAGATCTTCGAGGGCACCAACCAGATCCAGCGGATGGTGATCGGGCGCGACCTGCTGCGCTGACGGGCGCGGGCCCCGTCAGTCCAGGAGGCGTGCCTTCGCGGCGGCGTACTCCTCGTCGGTGAGGCTCCCCGAGCGGTGCAGGTCGGCCAGCCGGGTCAGCTGGGCGGCCAGGTCGGGCCCGGCCGGCGGGGGAGGAGCCGGTGCCCACGCGGGCGGCGCCGGCCGCGCCTGATCGGGCCTCGTGGTCCGCGGAGCCTTGGTTGCCCCGGGCCGGGTCAGCAGGCGCTCGGCGAGGAAGCACGCGGCGACGTACAGCGCGAACGCGAGCAGCACGACCACGGCGACCCGGAGGGCGGTCGCCCGGTAGTCGTCCAGCGTCGCCATGTCATGGAACGCCCTGCTCGCGTACCAGTCGACCGCGACCATGAGCACCACGCCGACCGGCACGCCGAGCAGCCACCACCAGCCGCGCCGGCGGGCGGCTCCCCACGCCACGCCGTAGACGACCCAGCCGACCACCGCGATCGCGCGGAGCACGTGGTCCATCGTGTCGACGCTCCAGGAGTAGTCCTCGATCCACCGAGGAGCGTCCAGCCGCGCCTCCCCGGTCAACCACGCGACGACGACGACCGCGGCGGCCGCGGCCGGTGCCTGCCACCAGCGGCGCTCCAGGAGGCCGGCGCCGAGGAGGAGACCCGCGAGCACGAGGAACGGCGCCGCCTGCAGCAGCATCCGGTGCCGCGGAGACTGCGTCATCACGCTCTCGGTCGAGCTCGTGAGCCACACCATCAGGAGCTGCAGGGCTGCGAAGGCGACGAAGACCGCCGCCTCCACGAGGACCACGCCGGCGAGGCGCGGGCGAACGGCGGAACCCGAGAGGTCAGTCACGGAGGCAGCATGCCTTACGACTCGCCGTCCCGGACCACCGCCTCAGGTCCTGCGAATTGGCCGCTATGACGCTCGATCCGCAGGACGTTGTGGGTCCGGCAGGCGAGGGCCCTAACCTTGACCTCCGATCCCCGGTTGGTCTGCCGGCAGGGCCCGCCTGACTTTGAATCAGGACAAGCGACGTAGGTTCGACTCCTACCCGGGGAGCAAGATGGCGGCGGACAGAGTGTCGGCGTTCGACCATGGAACCTGGCTGCGAGACCTAGAATCGGCGCAGTGAAGAAGATGATTCTCGGGCTTCTCCTCGCCCTTGCCCTGGCTGCCCCGATGCTCCCGGCCGCGCCGGCCGCAGCAACGGTGCCCACTCCGGTGAGCGACGCGGCCGACAAGCTGCGCTGCCACTCGCGCGAGCCTGTGTCCAGCACCGACCCCGACTATCGGGGCGTCGAGTGCTACGTGACCCGGAAGCTCGGGCGTGGCATCTACTCGGTTCGTCGCTATCGCAACGGGAGGGTCGCCACGCTCTACTGGAAGGACTGGCTGTCCAGCGGCTGCGTGGCGCACCGCAAGCGGATCTTCGTGGTCCCAGCGGGCCCGGGCGACTGGTACGACTGCAAGAACGCTCGGTACGCCGCACGGCGGATCAGCGGTCGCGTCCTGACGGGTGCGTAGTCGCGGCATGGTCACCCGTCTCGGTCTTGTTGCTGGCCTCCTCGTCCTCGCGCTCCTGCCCGTCGCCGCCGTCCCGCCGGCCGGTGCAGCTGCGTCGTGCGAGCCCTACTGCGACGGCACGACCACCAGGATCGCCAACCGGCTGCACGGTCACGGTCACGGTGCGTGGTGGGCGACGGTTCTCGACCAGTACGGCTACCACGGGCGGCGGTGGGCAGAGATCACGCGCATCCCGGCGAGTCACGGCAAGCGGTTCGTGGGTGTCATCCACGTGCCTGCTGGGAACGCACCGGCCGCGCACCGCGCGCTCAAGGGCTGGTGGTTCGCCCAGCGTCGGACTGCGTTCGTGCTCCCGCTGGTGACGAAGTACGACACGCAGGGCGGGGTGGGGACGCGGTACCGGACCGCTAGCCGTTGGGCTGCCCGGATGCTCGGGCGCGGCTGGCGGGTGGTCGCGCCCTGACCCGCCGCGCTGGCAGGCCAGCGGTGGCGCGGGCCGATCGGCACAGCTCGGCGGTGACGGTGGCCCGGTCGGCGCCGGCGCGGACCAGGTCGGCGGCGGAGCCGACGAGACCGGCGATCAGCTGCACCCGGGCGCGGATCAGGGCCTCGTCGTCGGTCGCCGTGGACAGCACCGGCACCAGGGTGGCGTAGAGCTCCCGGTGGCGCGCGCCGAAGTGCTCCCGTACGTCGTCCGGCAGCTCGTCGGCCTGCAGCGACGCGGTGGCCAGGGCGGTGTGCTCGGGGTCGAGGAGGAAGTCCAGCTGGACCTGGAGCCAGCGGTCGAGCCGCTCCCCGGCGCCGCCGGGACGGGTGACGGCAGCCTCGGTCGCCTCGAGCAGCGGGTCCATCACGGTGTCGAACCACCGCTGGAAGATGTGCGCCTTGGTCGGGAAGTAGCGGTAGAGCGACGTGCGCCCCAGTCCGACCTCCTCGGCGATGTCGCCCAGGCTCACCTGCGCCACGCCGCGGGCGCCGAACAGCCGGCGGGCCGCGTCGATCACCGCGGCCTCCTGCTGCGCTACGTGCTCGGCGACCGTCGCGGCGTTGATGCGGGGCATGTCATCGGACGCTAGTACCGGCCGGGTCGAGCCGGAACTCGCGGTCGACCAACCGGGTGTGCCCGCCCTCGTGGGACACCACCAGGGTCGCGGCGCCGAGCCGCCGTGCCTCCTCGAGCAGCAGGTCCATGACGGCCTCGCCGCGCGCCGCGTCGAGGGCGGAGGTGGGCTCGTCGGCGAGCAGCACGCGCGGCTCCATCATCAGCGCCCGCGCGACCGCCACCCGCTGGCGCTCGCCACCGGACAGGGCCTCCGGCCGAGCGTCGATCCGGTCCGCGAGACCGACCCGCACCAGCAGCTCCTCGGCCCGCGAGCGGGCTGCACGGTCGAGCCGGCCGTTGGCGTGCGCCGCCACCTCGACCTGCTGCCGCGCGGTCAGCGACGGCAGCAGGTTGGCCGCCTGGTAGACGATGCCGATCGTCGCGCCACGCAGCCGCGTGCGGGCGCGGTCCCCGAGCGCGGAGGCGTCGGTGCCGGCGATCCGGACCCGGCCGGCGGTGGGACGCTGCAGCAGCCCGGCGACCGCCAGCAGGGTCGACTTCCCCGAACCGGACGGACCGGTGACGGCCACCGTCTCGCCGGCCTCCACCCGCAGGGTCACGGTGTCGAGGATGGTGCGCGTCTCTGGTCCGTCCGGGACGGTGACGGTGATCTGGTCGAGCTCGAGCGACACGGCTCCTCCTTCAGTCGATGCTGCGCAGGGCGCCGGCGGGGTCGACCCGGGTGATGCGGCGGACGGCGACGAGGCAGCCCGCCAGGCCCAGGGTCATGAGCAGGGCGATGGAACCGAGCACGGGCGCCACCTCGAGCCGGAACGGGACGTCGCTGCGCTGGATCGCCAGGCCGAGCACCACGGCGACGCCGGCCCCGACGACCGTCGCGGCCAGGAGCACGACGGCCATCTGGCCGAGCGCGTCGCGCAGGACGTAGGCCGTCGTACCGCCCAGGGCCTTGAGCAGCGCGATCTGCTTGGCGCGCTGGATCGTCCAGACGGTGAAGAACGACCCGACCATCAGCGCCGAGATGGCCAGGAGGAACCCGCGGATGAGTGTCATCGTCTGTGTCTCGCCGGTGTAGCCGGGGGAGCCGGCGTAGGCCTCCTCCTTGGTGAGGACCTCGGTGCCGGACTCCCGCGCCGCCCGGTCGAGCGCCGCGGCCACGTCGTCGCCCGTGCCCGAGGCGTGCAGCGCGATCGCGGAGAACCGTCCGCGCGCACCGTCGCCGTAGAACAGGTGCCGCCAGGTGTCCAGCTGGGTGAACGCGATGGGCACGTGACCGTAGGAGCCGGTGTAGGTGAAGCCCAGCACCGGGACCGTGACGTCGCTTCCGGCCAGGGTGAGCTCGTCGCCGACCTCGATGCCCTGGCCCTCGAGCTCGTCGCTCAGCACCAGGCCGTCGGGGCCGGCGAGTGCCGCCCGCGCTTCGGGGCGCGGGGCCAGGAAGCTGTCCTCGGTGACGCCGAAGAGGGCGAGGCTCACCGAGGTGCCGTCCCCGTCCTTGGCGTTGACGAACGAGGCGCCCAGCGGGGTCGCCTCGACGCCGTCGACGTCCTCCCACGACGCGAGGTCGTCGTCGGTGAGGGTGGAGCGGCTGAACGTCCCGTCCGAGCCGTCCTCCATGGCGAGGTGGGTCAGCGGCAGCCGCCGCAGGCCGGAGATCCCGTCGTCGACGAGGCCGGCGGCGAGGCCGCTCAGCAGCGTGGTCAGCAGGGCGACGAGCGAGATGACCAGGCCGACGAGCACGAAGCGGCCGCGCGCGGCCCGCAGGTCCCTCAGCGCGACGTACACCGCACGCCTCCTCCTCTTGGTGACAGCATGTCGGCATCATAGCGACAGGCTGTCACCAAAGCAGAATCAGCGCTCCAGGAGCACGGTGAACGGGCCGTCGTTGACCGAGGCGACCTCCATCGCTGCGCCGAAGACCCCGCGCTCGACGTGCGTCCCCAAGCGCTCGAGCTCGGCGCACACGGCGTCGTACAGCGGCTCGCTGACGACGGCCGGGGCGGCGGCGGTCCAGGTCGGACGACGGCCCTTGCGCGCATCGCCGTAGAGCGTGAACTGGCTGACCACGAGCACCGGCGCGTCGACGTCGGAGGCGGACCGCTCGTCGCGCAGGACCCGTACGTCGCGGATCTTGCGCGCCATCCACGCGACCTCGTCGGGTCCGTCGCCGTGGGTGATCCCGAGGTAGACGAGGAGGCCGGGTCCCTCGATCGCCCCGACCACCCGACCCTCGACCGTCACCGCCGCCGAGGCGACCCGCTGCACGACCGCTCGCATGCGCGCATTGTCGCGCGGGGCCGGCCGCCTCCGGCTGACGCCCTGCGCGGTCAGCTGACCCGGTCGCCGACGATCTGCAGACCGTCGCCGGTGTCGGCGACGGTGATCTGCCGGGTCTCCGACTCGGTGCCCCGGCTCGAGGTGTAGGTCAGGTCGACCGACACCGTCCCCGGCGACGTCTCGGTCGCGTCGTCCACCGAGACCGAGTCGATGGTGTCCCAGAACCCGCTGTAGGACCCGTAGCCGCCGACCTCCTGCTGCGTCCCGTCCGAGAGCAGGCTCCACGCCGACCTGGTGTCGTCGGGAAGCAGGGCGTAGTAGTCGGTGACGAACTGCGCGGCGTCCGTCGCGGGTGCCGTCGAGCCGCTGTCGGTCGTCTGCTCGGTGGTGGGCGGCGGGGCCGCCTGGGTGCTGCCGCTGGGTGTGTCGGCGTCGGGCGTCGCGTCGTCCGCGGCCGTCCGCGAGCTGCTGGTCCGCACGCGGTCCTGTCCGCCCGAGGGGTCGTCCTGCTGCCCGTTCGCGAGGAGGAGGGCGGCACCGAGGACGGCGACCAGTACGACGGCCGCCGCGGCCGCCGCGAGCGGCAGCACCCGCCTCCGGCCGGGCGGACCTTCCGGCGTCGCCGGCGGAACCGCGGGCGGAGCCGCCGGCGCAGCTGCCGGAGGAGCGGCGGGTGTCCGCTCCCGGGTCGGCGGGTCCGGGGTGGCGAAGGCGACGGTCGGGTGCTCGTCCACGACCGTTGCGGCGTCGGCCCCGGTGTCCTCGCCGGCGAGCTCGTGCAGCCGCCGGGCGACGGTGGCCATCTCCGGCCGGTCGGCCGGGTCGACGGACATCATCTGCCCGATCAGGTCGGCGAGCGGGCCGGCGGCGGTGGGTCGTGGCGGCGCGTTCTCGGCGATGTGCACCAGCAGCGCGATCGAGTTGAGCTCCGCGGGCCACGGCGGTCCGCCCTCGACGGCCGCGAACAGGGTCGCCCCCAGGGCCCACACGTCGTCGGCCGGCGTCGGCGCCGCGCCGCGCGCGAGCTGGGGGGAGAAGTACATCGGCGTGCCGGTCACCATGCCGCTCTCGGTGAGCGTCTCGTCGTCGACGTGGCGGGCGATGCCGAAGTCCGAGACCTTCGTGTGGTCGTCGGCTCCCACCAGGATGTTGCCGGGCTTGACGTCCCGGTGCATGGTGCCGTGCGCGTGGGCGGCCGTCAGGCCGTCGGCGACCTGCGCGCCGATGTACGCCGCGCGCCGCGGCGGGAGCGTGCCCTCCTCGGTGAGGATCGCGGACAGCGTCTGCGACGGCACGTACTCCATGACCAGCCAGACGTGGTCCTGGGACTCGACGGCGTCGTAGATCGCGACCACGTGCGGGTGGTTGAGCGCGGCCGAGGCGCGCGCCTCCCGCAGGGCCCGCGCGAGGGCGGGCGCCGTCTCGCCCGGGAGGCCGCCGAGCTGCTTGACCGCGACCTGACGTCCGAGGACCTTGTCGCGGCACAGCCACACGGCGCCCATCCCGCCTCGTCCGACCTCGGTCTCCACCTCGTACCGGCCGGCGATCGTCCTGGGTGACATCTCTTCCTCTCGCGTCGGGCCGTGGTCGGGCAGCTGGTGACGTCGTGCACCGGCCGGTCGGTACCCGCCGGGCCGGTGAATGACTCCGGGGTCGGCGCGTCGCCGAAGATCTGCCGCTTCCTTCAGGAAATCGCGCGCGATCTTCCTGCAACAACTTGAATCACTTGGACCGTGGACGGAACGTGCCGATGGGCGTACAAATCAGGCGGGCCCACGACACCGGTCGCCGGCCGTCGCATATCGGAGGTCTGTGCATGAAGCGCTGGTGGCTTTCCGCTCTCGGAGCGAGCCTTGTGGTGGTGTCGGGACTGGCGGCAACCGTGCCCGCCGCAGAAGCCGGGGCGGGCGGCGGGAACGCCAACGCCCTGCACGCGCAGCGGGTCTGCGCGCTCCCTGCCTCCGGCGTGGCCGCGTGCCACGCCAAGGTGCTGGTCGACGCCAAGGGCGCCGTCCCTGCGAGCACCACGCCGGCGGCCTCGGCGATGTCGCCCGCCGAGCTCCAGGACGCCTACAAGCTGGCCGGAGCCACCTCCGGCGGCCGGACGGTCGCGATCGTCGACGCGTACGGCTACCCGAGCCTCGAGCAGGACCTCGCGACCTACCGGTCCTACTGGGGCCTGCCGGCGTGCACCAAGGCCAACGGCTGCCTGCGGGTCATCGACCAGCGCGGCGGCACCGCGTACCCGCGGTTCGACACCGGCTGGGCCGGCGAGCAGGCCCTCGACGTCGACGCCGTGTCCGCGATCTGCCCCGACTGCAAGATCCTGGTCGTCCAGGCGGACACCCCGAGCTTCGCCAACCTCGGCACCGCCGTCCAGACGGCGGCCAAGCAGGCCGGTGTGGTCGCGATCTCCAACAGCTACGGCGGCAGCGACGCCGCGGACTCCACCTACGGCGCCTACTACAACCACCCGGGCATCGCGGTCACCGCGTCGACCGGCGACAACGGCTACCAGGGCGGCTCCTACCCGGCGTCCTCGTCCTACGTCACCGCCGTCGGCGGCACCTCGCTGTTCGCCGCGAGCAACACCCGCGGCTGGACCGAGTCGGTGTGGAGCGGGGCGGGGTCCGGGTGCTCGTCGTACAACGCGGCGCTGAGCGCGGCCGCCGGCTTCGACACCGGCTGCGCGAAGCGCGCCATGGCCGACGTGTCGGCCGCGGCCGACCCGAGCAACGGCGGCATGGCGGTCTACTACCCGACCAGCCGGAGGAGCTCGACCTGGGCGCAGGTCGGCGGCACCAGCGAGTCGGCGCCGATCATCGCGTCGGTCTACGCGCTGTCCGGCAACACCGCGGGCTACGCCAACGCGATCCCGTACTCCCACGCCGCCAACCTGTTCGACGTGACGACCGGCAGCAACGGCACCTGCCCGACCACCCAGTGGTGCAATGCACGCGCCGGCTGGGACGGCCCGACCGGGCTGGGCACGCCGAACGGCACCGGGGCCTTCTGACCCAGTCGCTGCTCCCTGCCGTCCCGTGGGCGGGCGCTCCGGCGCTCCGTCCACGGGGCGGCGCCCTCGTCGGCGAGGGTCGCGCTCCCGCTAGGGTCCGGCCGGGATCCAGGGGAAGGGACTGACATGGGACGTCGTCGGAGCCGCGCGGTCGCAGCGGCCGCAGCGGGTGCGCTGCTGGTCGCGCTCGGAGTCACGGAGCTGCCGGACGCGACCGCCGTGCCGGAGGGTCCCTCCGTCCGCGCCGCGGCAGCGGCGCCGCTGGACGACCCGTTCTTCGACTACACCGGCTCGACCCCGCTGCGCGACGTCCCGGCGGGGACGGTCCTGAAGAAGCGCACGATCCCCTACAGCATCCAGGGCCTCGACCTGCCGCTGAAGGCCGTCCAGCTGCTCTACCGGACCACCAACCAGGTCGGCCGCGCCGTGGTCAACGTGACCACGGTGGTGCGTCCGGTGGTGCCGCTCAGCGCGTCGGCCAAGGTCGTCTCCTACCAGTCCTTCTACGACTCGCTGGACCCCGCCGACCAGCCGTCCGCGGTGATCGCCGGCGGCTCCGGTCTGGGCGCGGGCATCGTCAACATCGAGACCCTGCTCTTCGCGCCGCTGCTGCTGGCCGGCTACACGATCAACATCCCGGACACCGAGGGCCAGTCCGCCGACTTCGCCGCCGGGCCGGAGTACGGCGTGAACACGCTCGACTCGCTGCGCGCCATCTCGGGCAGCGCCGCCACGGGCGTCGGCACGAAGGCGCCGATCGGCCTGATCGGCTACTCCGGCGGCGCGATCGCCAGCGAGTGGGCGGCCGAGCTCGCGGCGTCGTACACCCCCCGCCTCGCGGCCCGGATCGTCGGCACCGCGATCGGCGGCGTGCTGGTCCACCCGGGCCACAACCTGCACTACATCGACGGGTCCTCCACCTGGGCCGGGGTGATTCCGATGGCGCTGGTCGGCATCGCGCGCTCCTTCCACATCGACCTGTCGCCCTACCTCAGCGCCCACGGCAAGGAGGTCATGGCCGGGATGCGGCGGGCCACCATCTCCGAGGTGCTCGGCGCCTACCCCGGCCTGACCTGGGCCGACCTCGCCAAGCCGCGCTACGCCGTGCCCGAGCAGGTCCCGCTCTTCGTGCACGTCGCCAACCAGCTGATCATGAGCACCGGCGGGACGCCCAGCGCGCCGATGTTCATCGGGCAGGGGACCGGCGGTGAGCTCGAGGGGACGCCGGGGGACAAGGAGGGCATCGGCCCCGGTGACGGCGTGATGATCGCCGGCGACGTCCGCACGCTCGCGCGGCGCTACTGCGCCCGCGGGGTCGTCGTGCACTACGAGGAGTACGCCCTCTCGCACTTCACGTCGGTGGCGCAGTGGCTGCCCGCGTCGTACGCCTGGCTGCTCGCGCGGTTCGGCGGCAGCCCCGCCCCGAGCAGCTGCGGCGCGATCCCGCGGGGCAACCCGATCACCCCGATCAAGGTGCAGTGACCGCACCGTAGGCTCGCCTCATGGCCGACCAGCTCACCGTGATCGTGCTCGCCGCGGGTGGCGGCACCCGGATGAAGTCCAAGACGCCGAAGGTGCTGCACCGCGTCGCCGGACGCTCGATGGTCGGTCACGTGCTGCACGCGGTGAGCGTGGTCAAGCCCGAGTGCGTCTGCACCGTGGTCGGCCACCAGCGCGACGTCGTCGAGGCGCACGTGAGCGAGCTGCTGCCCGACGCCGTGCTCGCGGTCCAGGAGGAGCAGCTCGGCACCGGGCACGCCGTCCGGGTCGCGCTGGAGGCCCTCGACGCTGCCGACCGGTCGCCGCAGGGCGGCACGGTCCTCGTCGCGTACGGCGACACCCCGCTCCTGGAGGGCGAGACGCTGCGTGACTTCGCGGCCCAGCACGAGGCGGCGCAGGCCGCGGTGAGCATCCTGTCCGGCGTCGTCGCGGACCCGTTCGGCTACGGCCGGGTCGTGCGCGACGACGAGGGCGATGTGGTCGCCATCGTCGAGGAGAAGGACGCGACGGCGGCGCAGCGCGAGATCACCGAGATCAACTCCGGCATCCTCGCCTTCGACGCGGGCTTCCTGTCCGACGCCATCACCCGGATCGGCAACGACAACGCCAAGGGCGAGTACTACCTGACCGAGACCGTGCAGCTCGCGCGGGACGCCGGGCTGACCGTCGCGGCCCACCCCATCGAGGACGTCTGGCAGACCGAGGGCGCCAACGACCGCGCGCAGCTCGCGGCGATCGGGCGCGAGCTCAACCGCCGCATCGTCGGCCGGTGGATGCGCGACGGGGTCACGGTCATGGACCCGGCGACCACCTGGATCGAGGCCGACGTCCAGCTGTCGCCCGACGTCACGATCCTGCCGGGCACGCAGCTGCTCGGCGCCACCGTCGTGGCGGAGGACGCGGTGATCGGCCCCGACAGCACGCTCGAGGACTGCGAGGTCGGCGAGGGCGCGCGCGTCGTACGCACGCACGCGCAGCTCGCGGTGATCGACGCCGGCGCGACGGTCGGCCCGTTCTCCTACCTGCGGCCCGGCACCCACCTGGGCGCCGGCGGCAAGATCGGCGCCTTCGTCGAGACCAAGGCCGCGGAGATCGGGGCGGGCGCGAAGGTGCCGCACCTGTCCTACGTCGGTGACGCCGAGATCGGCGAGGCCACCAACATCGGCGCGGGCACGATCTTCGCCAACTACGACGGCGTCGCCAAGCACCGCACCAAGGTCGGCCGCAACGCCCGCACCGGCTCCAACAACACGTTCGTGGCGCCCGTCGAGATCGGCGACGGCGCGAGCACCGGCGGCGGCACCGTCGTACGACGCGACGTCCCTCCGGGTGCGCTCGCGGTCAGCGCGGGCCAGCAGCGCAACCTGCCGGGCTGGGCCCAGTCGCGCCGCCCCGGCACCGCCCAGGCGGACGCGGCCCGGGCCGCGCAGGAGGGCCCGTCCTCCGGTTCGCCAGAGTCGTCGGAGTCCCCGGGGTCGTCGAGCTCGTCGGGGGACGCGGCCGCGGACTGATCAGGCGTTCGGGCCGAAGCAGACCAGCCGGTCGCGCTTCTTGTTCGCGAAGCCCTTGCTGCCCTTGGGGCACTTCTCCGACGCGCTGTCGAACGCCGCGACGACCTTGTAGACCGTGTCGCCCTCGGTGGTGCAGGCGACCTTCTCGTCGGGCTCGGTGACGCCGTTGATCCGGAAGCAGTCACCCTCCCGGGCGTTCCAGGCCAGGCAGAGGTCCGCGACGTTGCCCTGGTCGCTCGTGTCGCCCAGCGTGATCGTGTAGGACAGCTCGGTCTTGTCGCACTCGCCGTCGTCGCCGACGACCTCGTAGGTCGCGGTCGCGTCGTCGCACGCCACGTCCTTGTCGTCGGCGTTGCTGAGGCTGCCCGTGATGATGAGGCAGTCGCCGACCTGGGGGGCGTCGGCCTCCGCCTTCTTCTCCCGGAGCGTGTCCCACCCGAAGTAGACGGCGAGGGCGAGGGCGATGCTGACGACGCCGCCGATGATGCGCTTGACCATGGGGGTTCCTTCCGGGCAGGTTCCGCCGCCCGAGCCGGCGCCGACTGCCAAGGAACCTAACCCAGATCGGCGCCGGGCGAACCCGATCGGCGCACCCTCGCGCGCCGTGCGTGACGCCGGAATGAACACCAGGCGTCTCAATCGGTCGCGCCGTGTTGGGTCTGGTCGCCCCGACACGGCACAATCGCCCACGTAACCCCTCTCTCGGGTGAGCCAGGAGCGACGTGTGACCGGACTGAAGCGGACGACCGAGAAGAACCTCATGGTCTTCACGGGAAGGGCCCACCCCGAGCTCGCCGACGAGGTGGCCGCGCTCCTGGACCAGTCGCTCGTGCCGACGCAGGCCTACGCGTTCGCCAACGGCGAGCTCTACGTGCGCTACGAGGAGTCCGTGCGCGGCTGCGACGCCTTCGTGATCCAGAGCCACACCACTCCGATCAACGAGTGGATCATGGAGCACCTGATCATGGTCGACGCGCTCAAGCGCGCCTCCGCCAAGCGGATCACCGTGGTCATGCCGTTCTGGGGCTACAGCCGGCAGGACAAGAAGCACCGC
>DATMHR010000040.1:0-27102 GCA_035554955.1 Nocardioides sp.
GCCGACACGCTCGGCTCGCCCTTGAGCCAGAACCGCCAGTGCACGTCGGCGGCCTTGGACACCCCGACCCGCGGGCCCTCGACGATCGGGCCGGGGTCGTCGACGGCGGGGCCGAGCCGCACGGCGCTGCCGTCCTCGAGCACCGGCGTGCCCAGGTCGGCCAGGGTGATGCCGAGCGCCTGGGCGAGGTTGCCCGGGCCGCGGCCGAGCCGGTGGTCCGGCCCGTCCGGTACGGCGGCCCGCCGCTCGCGGGCCAGGTCGAGCCCGTCGACCACCTCGCCGGCGCGCAGCAGCACGGCGGCGCCGTGCTCGGTCGGCCCGGTCACGACGTTGGCGCAGAAGTGGATTCCGTAGGAGCGGTAGACGTAGAGCCGCCACGGGGGGCCGTACATGATCTCCGAGCGGGGCGTGCGCGTGGAGGCGTGCGAGGCGGGGTCGTGCCGGCCGCCGTACGCCTCGACCTCGGTGATCCGCGCCGTGACGCCGTGCGCGGTGATCAGCCGGCCGAGCAGCGAGCGGGCCGCGGGGACGACCTCGTCCACCTCGGCCCGCTCGCTCATGCGGCCAACCTACGGGTCAGATGAAGACGTTCAGCACCATGACGAAGGCCAGCCCGGTCACCGAGAGCAGCGTCTCCATCGCCGACCAGGTGCGCAGGGTCTGCCCGACGGTCATGCCGAAGTACTCCTTGACCAGCCAGAAGCCGGCGTCGTTGACGTGGGAGAAGAACACCGACCCGGCGCCGATCGCCAGCACCATCAGCGAGACCTCGCCGTTGGACAGCGAGTCGGTGAGCGGGGCGAGCAGCCCCGACGCGGTCACGGTCGCGACGGTCGCGGAGCCGGTCGCGAGCCGGATCAGCACGGCGACGACCCAGGCGAGCAGCAGCACCGAGATGTTGCTGTCGGAGACCCACTCGGCGACCAGCGTGCCGATGCCGGTGTCGACCAGCGACTGCTTGAAGCCGCCGCCGGCGGCGACGATCAGGATGATGCCGGCGATCGGCGGCAGCGAGGACTCCAGCGACTTCGCGACCTCCGTGCGGCCCATGCCCGAGCCGCGGCCGAGGGTGAACATCGCGACGACGACGGCGATGAGCAGCGCGATCAGCGGGGTGCCGAGCACGTCGAGCGTGCGCTGCACCGGGTCCTCGGCGTCGTCGATGATGATGTCGGCGAGCGCCTTGCCCATCATCAGCACGACCGGCAGCAGCACCGAGGCGAGGGTCACGCCGAACGACGGACGCTGCTCCATGGTCTCGGCGTCGCGGGCCTCGAACCGGTCGGGCACCGGCACCGGCACGTGCCGGCCGACCAGCCCGAAGACCGGGCCGGCGATGATCACGGTCGGGATCGCGACGGCGACGCCGAGCGCGAGGGTGACGCCGAGGTCGGCGCCGAGGTAGTCGATCGCGGTCAGCGGTCCGGGGTGCGGCGGCACCAGGCCGTGCATCGCGGAGAGGCCGGCCAGTGCGGGGATGCCGATGGTGACCAGCGACTGCTGCGAGCGCCGGGCGACCAGGTAGATCACCGGCATCAGCAGGACCAGGCCGATCTCGAAGAACATCGGCAGGCCGATCACCGCGCCGACCAGGGCCATCGCCCACGGCAGCGCGCGCGGCGAGGCCAGCCCGACGATGGTGTCGACCAGCTCGTCGGCGCCCCCGGAGTCGGCGAGCAGCTTGCCGAACATCGCACCGAGGGCGATCAGGACGCCGACGCCCGCGGCGGTCGTGCCGAAGCCGGTCGAGAAGCTCGCGAGCGCGGTCTCGACGTCGACGCCGGCGACGACGCCGACGGTGAGCGCGCCCGCGGTGAGGGCGAGGAACGGGTGCACCTTGCCGGCGATGATCAGCGCGACGATGACGCCGATGCCGAGCAGCGCGGCGGCGACCAGCCGGCCGTCGGACGCGACCGGCTCGACCAGGTCGGTGCCGGCCGCGAGGGCGAGGGAGTGGGACATGACTTCCTTCCAGGGATCCGGGGATCGGACGGGTCAGAACGGGCCAGAGCGGGTCAGAGCAGGTCAGACGGAGTCGGGAGCGGCGACGTAGGCCGCGGCCTGCTCCACGAGCGTGTCGACCGGCTGGTCGACGTCGAGGACGACGCCGCGCTCCTCGGGCCCGAGCGGCTCGAGGGTCGCGAACTGGGAGTCGAGCAGGGAGGCGGGCATGAAGTGCCCGGGACGGCTGGCCTGGCGGCGCGCGATCACCTCGCGGGTGCCGGCGAGGTGCACGAAGCCGACCCGCGGCGCGTGGTCGCGGAGCACCGACCGGTAGGCGACCTTGAGCGCCGAGCAGCTGATCACGCCGCCGCCGGCGTCGTGGTCGGCGAGCCAGGTGCCGATCGCGTCGAGCCACGGCAGCCGGTCGGCGTCGTCGAGCGCGACGCCGGCGGTCATCTTCGCGATGTTGGCCGGCGGGTGGAAGTCGTCGGCGTCGGCGAACGGCACGCCCAGGCGCTGCGCGAGCGCCGCGCCGACGGTGGACTTGCCCGAGCCGGACACGCCCATCACGACGAGGAGAGGTGCGGTGTGTGTCATCGTGCCTCCGCGGTCGGCACACCAGCGGGTGCTGGTGTGGGGGTCGTCACAGGGTGCAGTGATTGATATGCTTTTTGCAAGCCTGTAACGGGAAATAATCTGATCTTTGTTCCGGGACGAGCCGGGACGCGAGCCGGAGAGGGGTGGCCGCCATGGCCGGCAGCGCGCTCCACGACGACGTCCTCGAGGCGCTCGGACGGCGCATCGTGGGCGGCGAGCTCGCGCCCGGCACCGTGCTGACCCTCGACTCCGTCGACAGCGAGTACGACGTGAGCCGCTCGGTGTCCCGCGAGGCGGTCCGCGTGCTCGCCTCGATGGGCCTGGTCGCCTCCCGGCGGCGGGTCGGCGTGACCGTGCTCCCCCGGACCGCGTGGCAGGTCTTCGACCCGCGGGTGATCCGCTGGCGGCTCGACTCCGGCGACCGGCTCGGTCAGCTCCGCTCGCTCGGCGAGCTGCGCAGCGGGCTCGAGCCGGTGGCCGCGGCGCTCGCCGCGCAGCGGGCCACGCCCGAGCAGTGCGGCGCCCTGACGGCCGCGGCCGGCGACATGGTCGTGCACGGCCGCTCCGGCGACCTGGAGGCGTTCCTCGCCGCCGACGTGGTCTTCCACCGGGTGCTGCTCGAGGCGTCGGGCAACGAGATGCTCGCCGCGATGGGCGACGTCGTCGCCGAGGTGCTGGCCGGCCGCACCCACCACGACCTGATGCCCGCGCACCCCAAGCACGAGGCGGTCGACCTGCACGAGCGGGTCGCGCGCGCCGTGCGCGCCGGCGACGCGGCCGCCGCCCGCGCCGCGATGCAGGCCATCATCGACGAGGCGACCGACGCGATGGCGGACCCTCCGGACGGCGAGGAGTGACCCCGCCGCCCACCACCCCGCGCCGGGCCTGGCTGGTGTGGGGCGTCGCGCTCGGGATCTACGTGCTCGCGGTCTTCCACCGCACCAGCCTCGCGGTCGCCGGCCTCGCCGCGACCGAGCGGTTCGACCTCTCCGCGAGCCAGCTCGCGACCTTCACGATGCTCCAGCTGCTGGTCTACGCCGCGATGCAGGTCCCGGTCGGGCTGCTGGTGGACCGGTTCGGACCCCGCACCGTGCTCACCGTCGGACTCGTGACGATCAGCCTCGCCCAGGCGGGGTTCGCCCTCGCGGAGAACTACCCCGCGGCGCTGGCAGCACGCGTCCTGGTCGGCATGGGCGACGCGATGACGTTCATCTGCGTGCTGCGCCTGGTGAGCAGCTGGTTCTCGCCGCGGCGGATCCCGCTGGTCACCCAGCTCACCGGCAGCACCGGGCAGGTCGGCGCGATCGTCGCCGCGGTCCCGATGACGTGGGCGCTCGGCGAGCTCGGCTGGACCGGCGCCTACCTGGTCGCGGCGGGGGTCGGCCCCGTGCTGCTGGTCGCGCTGCTCCTCGCCGTCCGCGACACCCCGGACCACACGCACCTCCACGGGCACCCGATGTCACGGCGCCGGCTGGTCGCCAGCCTGCGCGCGTCCTGGGCGCAGCCGGGCACCCGACTCGGGTTCTGGGTGCACTTCGCGACGCCGTTCAGCACCCACGTGCTCTCGCTGCTGTGGGGCTTCCCGTTCCTCGTGCTCTGCGAGGGGCTCACCAAGACCACCGCCGGCACGTTGCTGAGCCTGATCGTGGTGGCGACCATCGCCTCCGGGCCGGTGCTCGGCTGGCTCGTCGGCCGGCACCCGTGGCACCGGTCGAGCGTCTCGCTGTCGGTCGTGGCCGCGATGGCCCTGGTCTGGGCGGCCGTGCTGCTGTGGTCGGGTCCCGCGCCGCTGTGGCTGCTCGTGCTGCTCATGGTCGTCTGCGGCTGCGGGGCACCGACGTCGATGATCGGCTTCGACGTCGGCCGCACCAGCAACCCGCCCGACCGGCTCGCCAGCGCCAGCGGGATCATCAACCAGGGCGGCTTCGTCGCCGCCCTGGTCGCGGTGTTCGCCGTCGGCGGCGTGCTCGACGCGCTCACCCCCGGCGGGGCGACGTACTCCCCCGACGCGTTCCGGTGGGCGATGAGCGTGCAGTACGTGCTCTGGGCGCTCGGCGCGGTCCAGATCTGGCGCTACCGCACCCGGGTACGCCGTGCGCTCGGCCGCGACGTGGTCGAGCAGGGCTCGACCATGATCTGAGGAGGGTCACTCCTCGTCGTCGGAGTCGTCCTCGTCCTCGTCCTCGTCGAGGAGCCCCTCCCGCTCGGCCTCCGCGACGATCCGCCGGACGTTCTCGACCGAGCCGCACCCCTGGTCGATCAGCTCGTTGCGGCGCGCTGCCCACTTCTCGCCGAGCTCGGCACGCTGCCGCTCGCCGACCGACTCGCGCGCCGGCGAGATGATGGTGAGCTCCTCCTCGGCGATGTGGTGGGCGATCAGGTTGCTGAGCTCCTCGACGGCGTCGGCGAACTTCTGGGTGTCGGTGCCCGTGAGCTCGAGCACGGCCAGCAGCGCCTGGTTGCCCTCGGCGTGCTCCTCGTGCCCGTGCTCGACCTCGTGCTCGCCGACGTCGTCGGCCGCGCGGCGCAGGACGGGGTAGACGATCTCCTCCTCGGCCTCGCCGTGCGCGATGAGCACGTCGGCGAACGCACGGCGCACGGCGTCGCGGTCGGCCGTGGAGTCGCGCAGCTGCGCCAGCAGCCGCTCGAAGTGGCGGTGGTCGTCGGTGATCAGGTCGAGGACGTCGCCGCTCGTGGGGCGACCGAGGTCGATGCTGGCCATGGGCTGCTCATTACCCGCGTGGAGCGGGACCCATTCCTCGCCGCGCTACGGTCTGAGAGGTGAAGAAGCCGCACCTGAAGCCCGGCCCGCACCACCCGATCACGGTGACGCCCAACCCGCACCGGGTGACCGTGACCGCGGGGGGCACGACCGTCGTCGACACCAAGCAGGCGCTCACCCTGCAGGAGGCGAGCTACCGCCCGGTGCGCTACCTGCCGCGCGAGGACGTGGACATGTCCCGGCTCGAGCCGACGAGCCACCACACCTACTGCCCCTACAAGGGCGAGGCGTCCTACTTCAGCGTCCGCACCGACGACGGCGTGCTCGAGAACGCGGTGTGGTCCTACGAGGAGCCGCACGACGCGGTCGCGCAGATCGCGCGCTACCTCGCGTTCTACCCCGAGAAGGTGGAGATCAGCGAGGACTGACCAGCCCGGTCGCCGCCCAGGCGGAGGCCTCCACCGAGAACGGGCCGTACCCGTACTCCTCGCGCAGGAGGCCGACGAGGCGCTCGCGCCCGGCCTCGTCGAGCCCGGCGACGTAGGCCCCCGCGGGGCCGACGCCCTCGGTGAACGGACGCCACCAGTCGTCGAACGACGCGAAGCCCACCCGCACCGTCAGCAGCTCCTCGGTGACCTCGCGCGCACCCGCGTCCTCGAGCAGCGCGACGAGCTGGCCGCGCGCCGAGCCGGCCAGACCGCTCTCGTCGTCCGCGTCGGGGTCCATCCGGGACACCGCGTGCCAGAACCCCGACAGCGGGCCGATCCCCTCGGCGTGGGCCCACACGCAGGCCGACACGCGGCCGCCCGGGACGGTCACCCGGGTCATCTCCCGCATCCCGCGCGCCGGGTCGCTCATGAAGTGGACGACCAGCTGGGCGAGGGTCGCGCCGAACGTCGCCGACTCGTAGGGCAGGTCCTCGGCACCGGCGACCTGGGTGTCCACAGCCGGGTACGTCGCCGCGGTCGCCGCCACGAACGACGCCACCGGGTCGACCGCCGCGATCTGCTCCTCGGGCCGCCGCAGGGCCAGCTCCGCGGTGAGCATGCCGGGACCGCAGCCGACGTCGAGCACCCGGGCGTCCGCGTCGACGCCGGCGAGCCCGAGCTCGGCGAACGACGTCGCCAGCGGCGCGGAGAACCGGCCCATGAACCGCACGTACGACGCGGCGGGCGTGTCGAAGTAGTCCATGCCGCATCGTGGCATCCCTTGGCCGCGGAGGGGTACCGCCCAGCCATGGCAACGACACCCACCAGCCTCGTGACCGACACCGCGGCCGGGGCGCTCGGCGGCGTCCTGGCGGGTGCGTCCCGCGTCCTGACCCACCTGCGTCGCGGACCCAAGCCGCTGCACCCGGAGGGCGAGGTCGTCAGCGGCACCCTCCGCCGCACAGGCAGCGCCGGGTGCGGCGTGCCGTGGCTCGAGTCGACCGGCACCGACGACGTGGTCGTGCGGCTGTCGCGAGCAGTGGGCCTGCCGGACGCGCTCCCCGACATCTACGGGCTCGCCGTGCGGGTGCCCGCCGGCGGCCGGCCCGCCGACCTCCTGCTTGCCAGCACCGGGCTGGGTCCGGTCACCCGCTTCGTCCTCACCGCAGGGCGGGTGGTCACCTCCCGCCCGCTCACCACGCTGCTGCCCTACCGGAGCCCGCAGGGCCCGCTGCTCATCGCCGCGCGCCCGTCCCGGCCGCGGGCCGACGGCGTGGGCGACCCGCTGCAGTTCGACCTGCTCTGGTCACTGGGGCTCGGCCGGTGGACCCGGTTCGGCGAGCTCGTCGTGAGCGACCAGGTCGGACCCGACCCGACGATCTCCTTCGACCCGATCGAGAACCCGCTGCCCGACCTCGAGGTCTACAGCTGGGTGCGGCGGCTGCGGGAGCCGGCGTACGGCGCCGCGCGCGACGAGAGCGGACGTGCCTGATGCGCGTCGTGGTCACGGGAGCGACCGGCAACGTCGGCTCACGCCTGGTCGAGCGGCTGGCCGCCGACCCGGACGTCGAGCAGGTGACCGGCGTCTCCCGGCGCGAGCCCGACGCGCTGCCTGACGGGGTCCGGTGGACGCCGGTCGACCTCGCGGACGACGTACCCGCCGGCCTGCTGGCCGGCGCCGACGCCGTGGTGCACCTCGCCTGGCTGTTCCAGCCGACCCGGGACCCGGACGCCACCTGGCGGGCCAACGTCGAGGGCACCGCGCGGCTGCTGCGGGAGGCCGGCGACGCCGGCGTCGCCACCTTCGTCCAGGCGTCCTCGGTCGGCGCGTACAGCCGCGGCCCCGGCCACCCGGTGGACGAGTCGTGGCCCACCCACGGCATCCCCACGGCGGCCTACAGCCGCGAGAAGGCGTACGTCGAGCGCCTGCTCGACGCCTTCGAGGCACGCCACCCACGCACCCGCGTGGTGCGCCTGCGTCCCGCGTTCATCTTCCGGCAGGAGTCGGCCGTGCAGCAGCGACGCCTCTTCGGCGGACCGCTCGCGCCGACCAAGCTCGTCTCGCACCTGCCGCTGCCGGTGCTGCCCGACCCCGGCGTCACCCTGCAGGTGGTCCACACCGACGACGTCGCGGAGGCCTACCGGCTGGCCCTCCTGCAGGAGGTCAGCGGGGCGTTCAACATCGCGACCGACCCGGTCCTCGACGTCGCGGCGATCGGAGAGGTCCTCGGCGCCCGGGGCGTCCTGCCGGTCCCGGCCGGGCTGACCCGCGCCGCGCTCGCGGCCGCGTGGGCGGCCCACCTGGTGCCCGCCGCACCGGGCCTGCTCGACCTGGTGCTGCAGATGCCGGTCATGCGGACCGAGCGGGCCCGCGAGGAGCTGGGCTGGCAGCCGACCCGCGACGCCGCCGAGACGTTCCGGGAGCTGTGGCGCGGCTTCCGGTCCGGCGACGGCGGACCGAACCCACCGCTCGCCCCCGGCACGAGCGGGCGGTTCCGGCTGCACGAGGTCGCAACCGGTCTCGGCCGCCGCCCCTAGCTGGCCCCACGACGGAAGCGGACGGCGGCCCCCGAGAGGGCCGCCGTCCGCCAGCTTGTCAGGGTCAGTCGCTCAGAAGCGGTCCTCGCGCGGCTTGCCGAGGATGATGCCGAGCGCGACCATGCCGAGCCCGAGCAGCAGGTGCAGCCAGTTGTCGGCGACGTCGACCGGCACGAAGTTGGCCGCGCCGGCGCGGTCGATGACCGCTCCGTAGAGCGCGAGCACGAGGTAGATCACCCCGCCGCCGATGAGGAAGGCGCGGGCGCCGTCCCAGGTGCGCGCCAGCGCGAAGCCGACGACGCCGAACAGCAGGTGGACGATGTTGTGGAGCACGGAGACGCCGAAGATGCCGAGCAGCTCGGCGCCCGAGTGGTGACCGGCGAACTCCATCTGGTCGTAGTTCGTCGTGATGCCGGGGATGAACCCGAGCACACCGACGAGCGCGAAGGTCGCCGCCACGACGAGGGCGGCCTTCTGCACGGTGGTTCCGCGGGTGACCGCGACGTTGGTTGCCATGCCGTGCCAATACCCGGCACCGCGATTCCGAGACGCCCGGCGGCCACGTAAGGTCGTGCCCGATGGAGACCGCAGAGCCGACCGAGGACCCCTACGCGGACGTCGTCGACACGATGCACGACGAGGGCTACCGCGTCGAACGGCCGCAGGACGGGGTGATCCTCGTCAAGGGACGCTTCCTCAACCCCGAGCGGATCGCGCTGCAGGCGGCCGGGCAGGTCGGCGAGCACGCGGTCGCCGTGTGGGCGATCAGCGCGCAGAACGACTGGACGCTGGTCGGCTGGAACCGGCCCGACCTGGTGACGATCACCCAGCGGGGTGCCGCGCCGCAGCGCTGGCGGCACCGCCGGCTGCCCCCGAAGATGGGCCCCGCCGCGCAGACGTTCCTCGAGGGCGGTCCCTCCCCGCACGACATCGTGACCCGGCCCAAGCACCGCCCCACCGAGGCCGCCCGCGAGGTGCTCGCCGGGCTCGGGCTCGACGACCCGGTCCCGCCCGGCTGGGTGCCGCCTCCCCCGCCGGTGGTGGAGGTCCCCACGCCGGTCCGTGCCGCGCGCCCGACCCGCACGACGACCCCGCGCGCACCCAAGCCGCGCAAGGAGCCGGCCCGCCCCGCCGAGCCGACGGTGAAGGTCTGCCCGACCTGCTTCATGGCGCTGCCCGCCACGGGGATCTGCGACAACTGCGGCTGACCCCGCGGGAGCCCTAGGGTGGTGCCGTGACGGAGCGCAACGTTCTCGGCGGTGAGCTCGAACCCTGCGGGACGGACCCGGTGACCGGCTACTACCGGGACGGGAGCTGCTCCTGCGGGCCGGACGACCAGGGTCTGCACTCGGTCTGCGCGGTGATGACCGAGGAGTTCCTCGCCCACCAGCAGGCGATCGGCAACGACCTCTCCACACCACGGCCCGAGTGGCACTTCCCCGGCCTCCGGCCGGGTGACCGGTGGTGCGTGGTCGCGGTCCGCTGGTTGCAGGCGTACGCCGAGGGCACCGCGGCCCCCGTCGTGCTCGCCTCCACCAACGAGCGCGCGCTCGAGGTCATCCCGATCGAGGCGCTGCGCGAGCACTCGGTCGACGTGCCCGACGACCCGGGCGGTCTCGGCGGCCTCGGCGTCGAGTGACGTGCCCCGTCGTGCCGGTCAGCCCATCGCGCCCAGCTGCATCATGAATCCGACGTTGTCCCAGTAGACCCGGTGGCTGACGCAGACGCCGTCGCGCAGCTGGAAGATGTCGACGTAGGGCAGCGCGAACGAGTTGCCGCTCGCGGGGACCTCGCCGGCCTCGGTGACGAGCGGACCCGTGTGGGTCCCGGCGTAGATCCCCTCGACGATGACGCTGTCCCCGTCCTCGAAGACCCGCAGGCTCTGGTGGCGGGCATCGGGGGCGGCGACCTGGAACACCTCGCCCATCGCGCGCCAGTCGTCGAAGGACTTCAGGGTGCCCCCCGGGGTCTGGGTCTCCACGTCGGCGGCGAAGTGGGGCCGCAGGGCATCGAAGTCGTCGTCGTTGAGGTGGCGGTGGACCGTCTCGACGAACTCGGTGTGCTCGCTCATGATCTGCTCCTCGGCTGGTGGTCGTCCGGCCGGTGCGGCCGGTCGTCACCAGCCTCGTCAGGTGGAGCTCCTGCCTCTACGGGGAGTTCTCCCCCGGTCGGACGCGTGGCTCGTGCCGGAGCAAGCCGTGCTCGAGCACCCAGACGGTCGCGCCGCCGCGGGTGGAGACCCCGATCTTGGGATAGATCCGCTGGAGGTGGCCGTCGACGGTCTTCGGCGAGATGCCGAGCTCCCGGGCGATCTCGCGCATCGACGAGCCCCGGGCGGCGACCGCGAGGATCTCGATCTCCCGGGGCGTCAGCCTGGTGGACGTGGGCCGCTGCGCCTGGCCCGCCGCCTCGAGCACGGCTTCCACGGCCGGCTCGTCGAGCCGGCCCTCGGCGGCCTCGGTGAGGAGGTGGGTCGCCGCGTCCGCCGCGGACAGCGCCGGCCGGTGCGGCCGCTCCTCGGTCTTGGTGCGATAGGCGTCCGCCGCCGCCAGGATCCGCGCGGGTACGCCGAGCGCGGCGCCGGTCGTCCCGCGGTGGTAGCCGCTGCCGTCGAGCCGCTCGTGGTGGGCGGAGGCGACCTCGGCGAGCGAGGCGAGGAACGAGGACCGCGTCAGGACCTGGTCGGTGTAGTAGGGGTGCAGCCGGACCTGCTCGCGATCGTCGGCCCGCAAGGGCGCGCGGGCGTTCCAGATCCGCGACGACACCGCCACCCGACCGACGTCATGCACCCAGCCGGCCCGTCGCACCAGGTGGACGTCCGCGGTCTGGAGCCCGTAGGCCCTCGCGGCGGCGGCCGCGAGGTCGGCGACCCCCGAGGAGTGTCCGAGCAGGAGCGGCGACTTGAGGTCGGCGAGGTCCCCGAGGGCGGCGAGGGCACGGTCGACGTCCTCCTGCGACGGAGCGGGCACCGGTTCGGGCTCGGCGGCGATCACCGCGTCCCACAACGACCCGGTGCCGCGCAGCGGCTCCCACCGGGCGGGGTCGGCGAGGAACGCGTCGACCAGGCCCGGCGCATGCGTGCGTCCGCGACGCACGGTCAGCAGCGCTTCGGCTGCGCCCGCTCCCAGCAACCGCTCGGCGTTGACCGCGAGGCTTGCCACCTGGACGACCTGGACCGGCCGCGGGATGTCCTCGCCGACGACACCGGCCGGGACGCCGGTGCCGTCCCAGTTCTCGTAGACGGTGGCGAGGTCGGCGAGCTCGTCAGCGGCATACCCGCACCGGCGGCCCAGCAGCTGGGCACCCTCGCAGATGTCCACGGCCGACGCGAGGATGCGCTTGCCGCCCGCCATCGCACGCAGCAGCGCCGCCGGCCGGGCCAGGACCGGGTTGGCACGCGCCACGTGGGCGAGCATGAAGCCGAACATCGCCCGCTGGTCGGTGAAGTCGAGGATGGACGAGTGCTGACGCATCAGCAGCTCGTCGCCGACGATCTCCGCCAGCTCGGCGTTCTCGACTGTGCAGCCGATGTGCTGCAGGAGAGCCAACCGGTAGGCCCGGCCGCGCTCGCCCGCGTCGAGCCCGGCGACGTGGGCCAACCGCGTCGCCACCACGCACGTCGCAAGGCCGGTCTCCAGCGGGAGGCCCATCGCCCGGTCGCAGGCGAGCGACACCGCCCCGAGGAGCTCGGGCCACGACGGCCCGGGAACCGCGGCTGCGGCGTCCATGCCGGCAGGATAGAGGCCCGCGCCACTCCCGAGAATTTACTTTCAAGATCGCTGATTTCTCAGCCCTCCCGTGTGACCCTGTGGCCACGGGGAGGGAGCCGTGGTGAAGCAAGTTCTCGTGGAGCAGCTGCGGCCGGGTGATCACATCCAGACGCTCGGGGAGGTCGCGCGCGTCGTCGACGTGCCCGCGAAGTGCTACGCCGGCGACCGGATCTACGTGCTCGTACCGATCCAGGGCGGGCGGTCCGAGGTCGTGGAGTGGCGCTACGCGCCCGGGGACTTCGTGAGCCTCGCCGACCAGGTGACTGCAGCGCTGGCGAGGAGCAGCCTCGTCATCACGCTGATCACGGCCGTCGCCCTCGTCACCTACATCGCGTTCGCGCTCGTCACCCTGCCGGGGTTCTGAGGCGCCCCGTTCCGGACGCGGTCCGGTCATTCGGGTCCACCGGTGCCGCCCAGGTGCCACGCTGACGCCATGACCGAGCCCGCGCAGCCGCCGCAGGAGTCGCTGCCGATCAAGATCGTCGTCAACCTGCTGGTGGTCGCCATCATGCTGATCCCGGTCGTCATGCTCGGCTCGGGCGGCTGGCTGCTGTGGCAGCGGCAGACCGGTGACAAGGTGCGCGCCGAGGTGATCGGGTGCGACACCGACATCGGCTACAAGCGCGCGTCGCAGCACTGCACCGCCCGCTGGACCGAGGACGGCGTGGAGCGGACCGGCCCGATCGAGGCCTCCGGCGACCAGGAGGTCGGCGAGACGATCACCGCCACCGAGCGCGACGGCGTGCTCTACTCCCGGTCGCTCGCCCTGCCGCTGATCCTGATCGGCCTCGGGCTGCCGTTCTGCTGGGTGCCGTTCGCGTTCGTCCGCGGCAAGCTGCGTTCGCGGAGGGGCGCCGCCGCGGGCGCGGCCGCCTGACCCGCGCTACGCCTCCCAGGCGATGATCCGGCGGGCCAGCTCCGGACCGGCGTCCTCCTGGATGAAGTGGCCGGCCCGGATCCGGTCGTGCGGCTGGCCCTTCGCTCCGGGGACGTGGGCGATGAGCGGCTTGTCCGCCCCGCCGAGGATCGGGTCGTTGAGCCCGAACACGCACAGGAACGGCTTCTCCCACCGGCCGAGCGCCTCCCAGGCGGCGCGGTTGGCCGGCACCGCCGGGTCGGCCGGGTCAGTCGGCACCAGCCGCGGGAAGCGGCGGGCGCCGGCCTGGAACTTCGCGGAGGGGTACGGCGCGTCGTACGCCGCCCGCACCGCGCGGGGCAGCTTCGTCACCGTGCCGGCGCCGACGATCAACCCGCAGGAGAAGACCGGCGTCCAGCGGGCGAAGGTCCGCCACGCGCGGAACGCGAGCGGTGTCCCGCGGTCGGCGGTCGGCAGGAAGCCGTTGCCGACCACCATCCGGCTGAACCGGTGCTCCTGCTCGGCGGCGATGCGCAGCCCGATCAGCGACCCCCAGTCCTGCACGAACGCGGTGACGTCGGTCAGGTCCAGCGCCTCGAACCACGCCGTCACCCACTCCACGTGCCGCAGGTAGGTGTAGTCCTCGGGCCGGGTCGGCTTGTCGGAGCGGCCGAAGCCGATCAGGTCCGGCGCCAGCACCCGGTAGCCCGCCTCGACGAGCGGCGGGATCATCGTGCGGTAGAGGTAGCTCCAGGTCGGCTCGCCATGGAGCAGCACCACCAGCCGTCCGTCGCGCGGACCCTCGTCGAGGTAGTGCATCCGCACCGGCGCGGTGCCCGACGCCGCGACCTCGACGTAGTGCGGCTCGAACGGGTAGCCCGGGAGGTCCCTGAACCGCGCCTCCGGGGTGCGTACGACGTCCATCCTGCTCCTCTCGGCCGGCGCCCCCCGAGCCGTGAAGGCGATCACAGCGCCACGCGGAGAGTAATGGTTCGGCAGAATTGTGGGTAACAGAACGGTCACGAGCCCCTCGCACGAGCCACGTGCGCAGGGCTCGCCGTACTGCAAGCACGACGGCATCACCAGGTGATGACCACCGTGGAGTGAGAAAACGATGGACCGCTACGAATTCAACAGACAGCTGGCCGCGGCCGCACGGGCCATGGCCGAGGAGGACGGGACCCAGCACACCCTGGAGCGCGCGGTACGCATGGCGACCGACCTGATCGGGCCCTGCGACCTCGCCGGCATCTCCCTGGTCCGGCCCGACGGCATCCACACCGTGGCGGCGAGCGACGAGGAGCTCCGGCTCATCGACCAGCTCCAGGTGGAGCTCGACGAGGGACCTTCCCTGGACGCGCTGCGGCAGACCGACGTGCTGACCGTGACCAACCTGGCCGAGGACCACCGCTGGCCGCACTGGGGGCTGCACATCGCGCGCGAGCTCGACGTCCACTCCTCGATGAGCTTCCGGCTGTTCACCGAGGACCACACGATGGGCGTCCTCAACCTCTACGCGAAGCAGCCCGACGCCTTCGGCAACGACGACGTCCTCGACGGGCTCGTGCTGGCGGCCCACGCCGCCGTCGCGCTGTCAGGGACGCTCCAGCAGGAGCAGCTCACCCGGGCGATGGAGACCCGCCGGATGATCGGGGAGGCGACCGGCATCCTGCGCGAGCGGTTCGGCCTGACCAGCGACCAGGCGTTCGGTGTGCTCCGGCGGATGTCCTCCGAGCTCAACATCAAGCTGCACGTGATCGCCCAGCAGCTCGTCGACACCGGCACGCTGCCCGCCCACCACCGGCGCGGCTCCTCCGAACGCGTCCACTGATCGACCCGGGCCGCATCCTCCGCCTCGAGGACGCATTCACCGCTCCTCCCGGAGGAACGACGCCATATTCGTTGGCGGACGGGGACCCTCATCCCCCACTGTTGGACCCATGAGCACCCAGCAGCGCCGCTACACCGCCCGCCGTCCGGCGGCCGCGGCGCTGCGCCCTGCCCGGATCGCGCTCATCCTCGAGGTCGAGTACCGCCGCGCCCAGCGCGACCTGCACGCCCGCGGCTGATCCCAGCTGACCGGCGGACACGCAGGAGTGCCCGCCGGCCGGTCACTGGGGGCCGTCGCGGTGGTCCCGGTCGTGCCGGTCCGCGGGCGCCTGGGGCGGTGCGTCGTCGGGCTCCACGATGCTCACGACGGCGTCGCCGATCTCGTGGAGCACGTTCGGGTGCGTGAGCAGCACGGCGACGAGGCCGAGCGCCGCGATGCCGCCGACGAGCGGGGCGACGAGGGTGCGCAGGGCGGAGCTGCGCCGCGCCTCGACCACCTTGGGCGCGTGGTGCACCTCGGCGAGCTGCGCGTCGAGACGTCGTACGACGCTCTCGCGCACCGCCTCGTCCAGGACGGGCGGTCGCGAGGCAAGCCTGTCCGCGACGTGGGCCGCGTCGCAGAGCAGCGTCGAGTCCGACCAGCCGGCGATCTGGACCCCGCCGACGAAGCACAGCACCGGCTGGACCTGGGTCGGCGGGATCTCGGGCACCAGCTGCGCGACGGCGAACGCCGCCTCGGTCGCCGCGATGACCTCGGTGTCCCGCCGCTTGCCGTCGAGCCGGATCTTCCCGTCGGGTGAGGTGATCCGCCCGGTCCAGTCCTTGACCTGGACCACGAAGACCCCGGGCGGTCCGACCACGACGTGGTCGATGCCCGCGAACCGGCGGCCCGGCCAGCGGATGTCGTCGAAGACGGTCCACTCGTCGCCGGGCAGCGCCGAGAGCGCGCGCGCCGTGCGCCCGAGCGCGTCGAGGCGCTCCTCACGTCGCACCGCCTCGTCCAGGCGGTGCGACTTGTCGCGCAGATGGCGCGTCGAGCTCTCTCCCGAGTCCCCGAGCATGGATCTTCCCTCCGACCCGGCGGCTGCCAGGTCTTCCCGTCGCAGCAGCCTACGTTCGGGATGAAGTCCCGTCACCCACTTGTCGGAGGATCCCGGGACCCCCGGAACGGCTAGCCCGTTCGGGTGGTGGCGGCCCGGTCGCGCAGCGCGTCGGCGGCCAGCGCCCGCACCCGCGCGGCCAGGGCTGCGTCGAACGCGCCGGCCGGCGCCTGCCAGGACCAGTTGCCGCGATCGGTGCCGGGGGTGTTCATCCGCGCCTCGCTGCCGAGACCCAGCAGGTCCTGGGCCGGGACGACGGCGAGCCGCGCGGTCGACGTCATCGCCAGCCGGACCAGCGCCCACGGCATCGGCTCGTCGGGGTCGACGAGGTGCGAGCGGACCTGCTCGCGGGTGCGCTCGTCGACCTCCGCCCACCAGCCGACGGTCGTGTCGTTGTCGTGGGTGCCGGTGTAGACGACGCTCAGCTCCCCGTGGTGCTCGGGCAGGTAGGGGTTGTCGAAGCTGCCGTCGAAGGCGAACTGGAGCACCTTCATCCCGGGCAGGCCGAAGCGCAGCCGCAGCTGGTCGACCTCCGGGGTGATCAGGCCGAGGTCCTCGGCCACGAGCGTGCCCGCGCCGGCGGTCTCGACGAGCGCCGCGAGCACCTCCTCGCCGGGAGCCTTCACCCACGCGCCGTCGCGTGCGGTCGGCGCGTCGGCGGGGATGTGCCAGGCCGCCTCGAACCCGCGGAAGTGGTCGATGCGCACCAGGTCGAACAGCTCGCGCTGCCGGGCGATCCGGCGCCGCCACCAGGCGTAGCCGTCGGCGGCCATCGCCTCCCAGTCGTAGTGCGGGTTGTTCCAGCGCTGCCCGTCGGCGGCGAAGTAGTCCGGTGGGCAGCCCGTCACCGTGATCGGCCGCCCCTCCGCGTCGAGCTGGAACAGCTCGCGGTGCGCCCACACGTCGGCGCTGTCGAGGGACACGAAGATCGGCAGGTCGCCGAAGACCAGCACGCCGCGGGACGCCGCGTGCTCGCGGAGCCGCGCCCACTGCCGCGCGAACACCCACTGGTCGCGCCGCAGCTCCGCGGCGCGGTCGGCGGCCGGCTCGAGCGCGGCGGCCACGGCCTGCGGGTCGCGGTCGCGCAGGGCCGCCGGCCAGGTCCACCACTTCGCGCCCCCGTGCAGCTCGCGCAGGGCCACGAACTCGACGTACGGGTCGAGCCAGGCGCGCTGCTCGGCGCACCAGGTCGCGAAGGCATCCTCGTCGGCGCCGGCGATGACGTCGCGCTCGCGGTCGATCAGGTCGGGGTTGCCCGCCATCGCGGCGAAGGAGTTGTACGGCGACCCGTCCTCCTCGTGGGTCGGCACCAGCGGCAGCACCTGCCACACGCTGCAGCCGGCCTCGGCGAGGAAGTCGACGAACCGGTAGGTCTCCTCCCCCAGGTCGCCCCTGCCCGGCAGCGAGGTCACGTGCAGCAGCACCCCTGCACGACGCGTGTCGAACGGCCCGTCGGTCATGCGCCTCCTTCGGTCGGCTGTCGACGGTAGCGCGCCACCCACGTTTCGCTGGTCGAGTAGCCGTCGCGAGGAACGAGCGACGGCGTATCGAGACCCCTCAGTCGTCCTCGCCGCCCTCCACCTGCGCCGCGAACGTCGGGACGCCGTCGACGCACCGGGCGGTGACGGTGACGTTGGTGCCGGCGTCGTCCTCGCGCCCGTCGAACTCGACCTCGAGCTCCTCGGGCCCGCTCTTCTTGACCTCGGCGTGGAAGCCGACCTGGGGCTGGGTGGAGACCAGCGATACGGCCCCCGCCTGGCACTCGGCGACGAGGAGGCCGCCCTGGCCCTGCCAGGTCCGGCGCTCGACCGTCGGCGCCGTGGTCGAGGGGGTGGGCGTGCGGGACGGCGCGTGCGACGACCTCGTGGCCGGGTGGCGGGCGGAGCCGGCGGTGGTCGTCGGCACCGACGGGTCGGAGGACACGACCTGCTGGCCGGCGCGGGAGATCACCGCCCACACCAGGGTCGAGGCGCCCGCGACCACGACCACCCACGCGACGATCGCCACGAGCAGGCGCGACCGGATCATGCGGTCATCCTGGCAGGTGGGCCGCCGCAGCCGGGGTCTACGGTTCCGGCATGAGCAGCATCCTCGTGGTCGAGGACGACGACGCGATCCGGACCGCGGTCACTCGGGGGCTGCGGGAGCGCGGGCACGCCGTGGCGGGCGCCGCGACCGGCCTCGCCGGCCTCGAGCACGTCCTGCAGGAGCGGCCCCAGGTCGTGCTGCTCGACCTGGGCCTCCCCGACGTCGACGGGCTCACCCTGATCGCGATGATCCGGGCGGCGAGCGACGTGCCGCTGATCGTGATCACCGCCCAGGACGACGACCCGACGATGATCAAGGCGCTGGACAGCGGGGCGGACGACTACGTCGTGAAGCCGTTCGGCACCGACCAGGTGGCCGCCCGGATCCGGGCGGTGCTGCGCCGCACCGGCCGGGACCTGACGCCCTCGATCCTCCAGGTCGGCGGCCTGCGCATCGACGAGAGCGCGCGCACCGCCTCGGTGGACGGCCGGCCCCTCGACCTGTCGCGCAAGGAGTTCGACGTGCTCGCGCTGCTGGCCTCGCGGAGCGGCCAGGTGGTGACCAAGCGCGAGCTGCTGGCGGAGGTCTGGCAGCAGGCGTACGGCGGCTCGGACCGCACGGTCGACGTCCACCTCTCGTGGCTGCGGCGCAAGCTCGGGGAGTCCGCCGCCGAGCCGCGCTACCTGATCAGCGTGCGCGGGGTCGGCGTACGCCTGGTCGACCCGGACGCCGAGGACGACTGATGCGGCGCCGGATCTCATGGCTGGTCGTCGCCACGACGTCGGCGGTCGTGGTCTCGTTCGTGGTCCCGCTGTGCCTGCTCGTGCGGACCCTCGCCGAGGACCGCGCGATGGCGGCGGCCGACCAGGAGGCGCGCAACGTCGCCATCCTCGTGGCCGGGCTGCACGACGACCCCCAGCTGGCGGAGCTGGTCGAGGACATCGACAGCCGCGGTACGCCGACCACCGGGGTGCTGACCGCCGACGGGCGCCAGCTCGGGGGCGGCGACCTCGATCTCCGGCACGACCCGGACGTGCGCAAGGCCCGCAAGGGCGACGCCTTCACCGTCGTCGACGGCGACGGCGGCCGGGTGCTGCTGCCCGTCATCGTCGAGAACGGGACGGCCGTCGTGCGGTCGGAGGTGACCCCGGCCGACCTGCACCGCGGCGTCGCCGCCGCGTGGGCCGGGATCATCGGTCTCGGGGTGCTGCTCCTCCTCGTCGCCACGGTGATCGCGTCCCGCCTCGGCCGCCGGGTGAGCGAGCCGCTGCTCGATGTGGCCGCGACCGCCCACCGGATGCGCGAGGGCGACCTGGGGACGCACGCGGAGGTGACCGGTCCGGCGGAGACCCAGGAGCTCGCCCGCGCGCTCAACGGCCTCGCCGAGCGCACCGTCGAGCTGCTCGCCAGCGAGCGGGCCGCGGTCGGCGACCTCTCCCACCGGCTGCGGACGCCGGTGACCGCGCTGCGGCTCGACGCCGAGGCCGTCGCGGACCCCGAGCTCGCCCAGCGCCTGCAGACCCACATCGGCGTGCTCCAGCGGACGATCGACGCGATCGTCCGCGAGGCGCGGCGACCGGTCCGCACCGACCTGGCGCCGACGTCGGACGCACGGGCAACGGTGCACGAGCGGGTGGAGTTCTGGCGGCCGCTCGCCGAGGACCAGGGCCGCCGGATGGACGTGCGCCTCCCCGCCGGCGAGCTGCCGGTGCCGCTGGCCGCCGAGGACCTCAAGGACCTGCTCGACGTGCTCGTCGACAACGTCTTCGCCCACACCCCGGAGGGCACCGCGCTCAGCGTCGAGCTGCGCGAGGAGGCGGGCGCAGCGGTCCTCGTCGTCGCCGACGCGGGCCCCGGGCTGGGCGGCCGGCCCCGGGCGGACCGCAGCGGCAGCACCGGCCTGGGCCTCGACATCGCGACCCGCACGGCGCAGGGCTGCGGCGGCGACCTGACCGTCGGCGTCGGCCCCGCGGGCGGCGTCCAGGTCACCGCCCGGCTGCCGCTGGCCACCCGCTGAGGGGCGCCGCTCAGTCGTCGTCGTGGTCGTCCTCGCCGCGGTCGTCGCCGTGGTCGTCCGGCCCGTCCTCGCCGCCGTCATGGTCGTCGCTCTCGTCGTGGTCGTCGTACGGGCTGTCGTCGCGCCCCCCGTCGTCGCCCTCCCCCGCGCTGGTGCCGGCGTTCGCGGCCACCGGGACGGGGGCCGGAGCCGGCGCGGGCGCGGCCGGCGCGGGCACGACGACCGTGCGGACGACGTCGGTCACGCAGACGCCCTTCTCGAGCTTGCTGCCGTCGGGGCAGGGGGCCCAGCGGACCTTGCGGCGCGGCGGGTCGGAGGCGACGGGCTGCGCCGCGTCGGTGCTCGTGCTGGTGGGGGTGGTGACGGCGACGTCCTGGGCGCTCTGGGTGCGGTAGGCCGCGACGGACCCGGCGACCCCGGCCGCCAGGGCGACGGTGGCGACGCCTGTGGTGATCAGCTTCATGGGCAGAGCGTGCGACGGGACGCGATAGGACGACCTCGCGAGACCCTCAAGTCGACGTCAAGGATCTTCCTAGGACGGACTTAACAACGCGATGAGGACCGCTTGTCGGCGACGCCCGCATGCTCTCGGCCATGACCTACGACTCACGCAGCCGCGACCGCTACCGCGTCGCGGTGACCGGTGCCACGTCGCTCGCCGCGGCCGCGGCGATCACGGCGACCGGCTGGCTGGCCGGCGCGGCCGCGCACGACCAGGACCAGGCGGACGCTCAGCGCAAGGCCGAGCGCGACGCCCTGGCCCAGGCGCAGTACGACGCCTGGCAGGCCAAGTACGGCGACCAGGCGCGCCAGGCCCGGCACCCGCGCACCCGCGTCGTCCTCAAGCCGCGACCGACGCGCACCCGCGTCACCACGCGCTACGTCACCGCGGCCAGCGCCCCGCTCGGGCAGGGCGGCACGGTGAGCCCCGGCTCGCCGCCTGCCCCTGCTCCGCAGGGCGGCGCTCCCGCGCCGGCCGCGCCCCCGCCGCCTCCGCCGCCGCCCCCGCCGGCGCCGTCGCACGGGTCCTGACGATGACCGCCACGTCCGCGGACTTCGGCGCGCTCGGCACCTCGGTCTTCGTCGCCGTGCGCGACCCGCGCGAGCTGCCCGACGCGCGGTGGCTCGCCCAGCGGGTCCTCGACGACGTCGACGAGGTGTGCAGCCGGTTCCGGCCCGACTCCGACCTGTCGCTCGTCAACGCCCGCCCGGGCGCGTGGGTGCAGGTCGACCCGCTGCTGGTCGCCGCCGTCGAGGTCGCGGTCGGGGCCGCCCGCGCGACCGACGGCCTGGTCCACCCGCTGCTCGGGCGCCACCTGGTCCAGCTCGGCTACGACCGGGACTTCGACGCGCTGGTCGACGTCGACGGCGCTGCGCTCGTCGAGACGGCGCCGCCGGACCTCGCGGCCTGGGAGCTGATCGGGCTCGACCCCGCCGGCCGGGTCCGGATCCCCGAGGGTGCCTCGCTCGACCTCGGCTCGACGGGCAAGGCCTGGGCCGCCGACCTCGTCGCGTCCGCCTTCGAGGAGCACCTCGCGGCACCGGCGATCGTCAGCGTGGGCGGTGACCTGCGGATCGCCCGACCGGACGACGACCACCAGTCCCAGCCGTGGCCGGTCGCGATCTCCGAGCGGTCCGGCGCCGCGCCCGACGTCGTGGTGACCCTGGACCGCGGCGGCCTCGCGACCTCGAGCACGCAGGTGCGGCGGTGGTCGAAGGGCGGCGTACGTCGTCACCACCTGCTCGACCCGCGGACCGGGCTGCCGGCCGCCGAGGTGTGGCGCAGCGTGACCGCGACGGGGGCGACCTGCTCCGCCGCCAACACCGCCAGCACCGCCGCGATCGTGCTCGGCCACGACGCTCCCGGCTGGCTCGAGGGGCACGGCGTGGCCGCGCGGCTGGTCGCCGCCGACGGCACCGTGCGCACGGTCGGCGGCTGGCCCGCGGAGAGGAGCGCGGCATGACCGACGGACCCCTGCTCTGGTACCTCAACCGCGGCACCGGCGTCGTCCTGCTCGTCCTGCTCACGCTCAGCGTGGTGCTCGGCGTGCTGGCGATGGGTGGCCGCGCTGGACGTGGCGTTCCGCGGTTCGTGACCCAGTCGGTGCACCGCAACCTCGCGCTGCTCTCGGTGCTGCTGCTCCTCGCCCACGTCGTCTCGGCGGTGGTCGACACCTACGTCGACATCCGCTGGTGGCAGGCGCTGGTGCCGTGGGGTGCGACCTACGAGCCGCTCTGGCTCGGCCTCGGGACGCTCGCCCTCGACGTGGTGGTGGTCGTGGTGGCGACCAGCCTGCTGCGACCCCGGCTCGGGCTGCGAGCGTGGCGGGCGGTGCACCTGGCCGCCTGGGCGGCGTGGGCGCTCTCGGTCGCCCACGCGATCGGGATCGGGACCGACCTCGCGCGACCGAGCGGTCTCGCGGTGCTGCCGACGGCGGCCTGCGTCGGCGCGGTCGGGGTGGCCCTGGTCCTGCGGGTCTCCCGGGCGCTCGCTGCCCCGCGCGGCGACGTCGTGCGGAGCGCCGCATGAGCGCCCCGTCGCCGGTGCCGGTGCCCGACCGGGTCCGGATCCACCCCGGCCCCGCCCTGCTCGCCGGGATCGGCGACGGGCCGACGCTCGCCGCGCACCGGCAGCGCCACGGGCCGCTGCCGCAGGTCGGGCTCGACGGGCTGGTCGGGCTCGTCGACGCGATCGGGCTCCGCGGCCGTGGCGGCGCGGCGTTCCCCTTCGCCACCAAGCTGCGGGCCGCCGCGGGCCGACGGCCGGTCGTCGTGGTCAACCTCAGCGAGGGCGAGCCGGCCAGCGCCAAGGACACCGCGCTCGCGCTGTCCCGCCCGCACCTGGTGCTCGACGGCGCGGTCGTGACCGCGCGGGCCCTCGGAGCGCGCGAGGTGCACCTGGTCCTGCCGGGCGACCGCCCCGCGACCGCGCACCAGGTGCGGCTCGCGGTGGCCGAGCGTCGCGACCGGGTGCGGTTCCGGCTGCACGCCGCGGAGCCGCGGTTCGTCGCCGGGCAGGCGCGAGCGGTCGTCGAGCTGATGGCCGGGCGGCCGAACCTGCCGGTCACCGCGTGGGCTCCGGAGGCCGTGGCCGGCCACCAGGGGCGGCCCACCCTGCTGTCCAACGCCGAGACCTGGGCGCACGTGGGGCTGCTCGTCCTCGCGGGCGAGGCGGCGTACCGGCTCCACGGCACGCCCGACGAGCCCGGCACCGCCCTGCTCACCGTCACCCGGCGCGGGTTCGAGCCCGAGGTCGTCGAGGCGCCGTACGGCGCGCGGCTGCGCGAGGTGCTGCCGGCCTGGGCGGTCGGGAGCCCGGCGCTGGTGGGCGGCTTCCACGGCGCGTGGGCGACGCGCGAGACCCTGTGGGGCGCGCGGGTGTCGGTGCCCGGGATGGCCGCGGCCGGGATGCCGCTGGGCGCGGGCGTCGTGCACGTCCCCGACCCGGGGACCTGCCCGGTCGCGTTCACCAGCGCGGTGGTCGACTACCTCGCCGGCCAGAGCGCCGGACGGTGCGGCCCCTGCCTCAACGGTCTGCCGGCACTGGCCGGCGCCGTCCGCGCGATGGCGCACGGGCGCGACTCGGCTGCCCGGATCGACGAGCTGTCCCGGCTGGTCGAGCGGCGGGGCGCCTGCGCCCATCCGGACGGCACCGTCCGACTGGTGCGGTCGCTGTTCGCCGCGCTGCCCGAGGAGGTCGACGCGCACCGGCGAGGGACCTGCCTGGCCGCGACCGGACGGCAGGTGGCGTCGTGAGCCGCCGGCTGCGGGTCGACTGGCCCGCCTGCCAGGCCCGCGGGCTGTGCCACGAGCTGCTGCCCGAGGTGGTCGACCTGGACGAGTGGGGCTACCCGGTCGTCGCCGGCACCGTCTCCGACGAGCTGCTCCCCGACGCGCGCGCCGCCGTCCGCGCCTGCCCCCGCCTCGCGTTGCGGCTGGTCGACTGAGGCGCCGAGGGGGATCAGCAGCCCCGAGCGGCGACCGCGACGCGGCTCTGCCGAGCCGAGAGCCGAGCCGCGCCGGGCTGGAGCACGTCGGTCCAGCCGCGTCGCGGTGCGACCACGCCCCAGCAGGATCCGCCCGATGGCGTGACCTTGTCTCCGTACACACCGGCGCGTACCCGGACACCGACCGCCTTGGCATCGCCGTACTTCAGGCACGAGCGTGGCACGACGACGGTCTTCACCTTGCCTACGCGTGTGGTCTTCAGCTTGTCGCAGGACACCGTCGACTGGTCGTAGGAGCCGTCGTCGGCATAGCGGATGACCTTCGCCCGCTCCCGACGCCAGGGCCCGTACACGGTGAACTCACCGGCTCCGACGTCGCTGGAGTGGTCGGCCACGGTGTCGAGGTCGATGCTCCAGCCGGTGAAGCGGACCGACGCGGGCGTCGGCCGAGCGACGTACCTGACCACGACCCGCGTCGAGCCGTTCGAGATCTTGATCGACTTCACGTACGGACTCTTGGCGAACGCGTAGGTCACGCTCTCGGCCGACGTCGGTGACGCGGTGGCCGCCACGACGGCCGTGACCGCGAGCAGGGCGGCCGCGCCCCGTCGCCAGTTCCTGATGATCCCCATGAGTGCCGTTTCTCCTCGCCTGGTTCCGACGTTGCACGGCGACTCTAGGGGCGCGTCACCTCTTCATGACCGGCTTTCCGACGGATCACCACGCGTGGCGGCGCGGGTGCGCCCGTACGCCCCCTGCACCCGCAGCGCGATCAGCGTCGCCCACGGGCTCGCCGTACGCCCGGGCAGCCGCGGCAGGTGCGTCTCGCCGGGATAGGTCGCGGCGGACCACCGCCCGTCCGGCCGGCGCCGGTCGCGGATCACCTGCAGGGCGTCGTCCATCCGCGGGTCGTGCGGCACCCCGGCGGCGACGAAGGCGTCGAGCGCGCGCAGCACGTCGTAGTGCCACCGCGCCGGGTGGTGCAGCCGGGTGAACGAGGCCTGGATGGGCTCGCTGGTGCGCTCGCTGCGGTAGAGCCGGTGCCGCAGCAGGAGCTCGACGGCAGACGCCCGGGCGGCGAGGAGCTCGCCGCGGCGGTAGCCGCGGCCCGCTTCGTCGTACGCCGTGATCCCCTCGACCACCGAGATCGTCGTGTGCACCGACGAGTGCCGCGCGCCGGTGCGGTTGAGCCGGCAGTTGAACCCGCCGTCGTCGAGCCGCTGCCCGAGCAGGAAGTCCACCAGGCTGGCGAGGTCGTCCTCGGTGGCGCCGAAGTACGCCGCGTAGGCCAGTCCCATCCCGGTGACGCACGCCTCCCCGACCGCGTCGACCCGCTGCGGGTTGAGCCCGCCGTCGCGCGCCTTGTGCTCGCGCAGCACCAGCGCCGTGCTCTCGACGGCCGCCGGCTCGTCGGGCGGCAGGCCCAGGTTCTTCAGCTCGAGCAGCGTGTAGTGCGTGCAGGTCAACTTGGGCTGGTAGAAGTCCCGGCCCCAGCGCCCGTCCGGGTTCCGGGCCGCGAGCAGGACGGCACCGTCGCCCTCGCGGGCGATGCGGCGGCGGAGGTCGGCGTCGTCGTCGCCGAGCAGGTCGCGGCGGGCCTGGTATGCGACCGCGACGTCACCCTCCAGGAGCCAGGCGAGCACGTCGTCCACCCGTTCATGATGGCTGCACCGGGCGGCGGCGCCTCCCTACACTCCGATCATGACGCCGCAGCGCGAGGTGCGCTACGTGGACAGCGGGGGCTACGACATCGCCTACGAGGTGATGGGGGACGGCCCGCTCGACATCATCGGCGTCTTCGAGTGGGGCAGCAGCCTCGACCTCGCCTGGGACCCTCCGCTGTCGCAGCACTTCCTGCGCGGCCTGGCCGGCATCGGCCGATTGGTCCGCTTCGACATCCGCGGGACGGGCCTCTCCGAGCGGGTCGAGCGCCTGCCGCCGCTCGAGGAGTGGGTCGAGGACATCGGCGCCGTGATGGCGGCGGTCGGCTCGGAGCGCGCGGCCCTGGTCGGGCACGGTCATGCGGCGCAGCCCTGCCTGCTGTTCGCGGCCACGCACCCCGAACGCACCGCGGCGCTGGTGACGATCAACGGCTTCGCCCGGCTGCGCCGCGCACCGGACTACCCGTGGGGCTATCCCCCCGCGGCGGAGGCCGGGGTGCTGCGGTTCATGCAGGAGAACTGGGGCACCGGGAAGGTGCTCGCCTCGTTCAACCCCGGCATGGTCGAAGGTCCGCTCGCCCTCGACTGGGCCGCCCGGGCGGAGCGCTCCACGTCGTCACCGCGCGCGGCGGTGCGCAAGCAGGTCAGCGTGTTCGACATCGACGTCCGCGCCGCGCTGCCGAGCATCGTCGCCCCCACCCTGGTGCTGCACAGCGAGGGCGACCCCTTCGCCCGGCTCGGGCACGCGCACTACCTCGCGGACACCATCCCCGGCGCCCGGCTGGTCGTGCTCCCCGGCGCCGACCACACGCCGCAGCTCTCGGCCGAGGCCGACCGGACCAGCGACCTCACCATCCGGTTCCTCGCCGGCGCGCGTCGGCCGACACCCAGTGCCCGACGGTTGATGACCGTCGCCTTCACCGACATCGTCGACTCCACGCGGAGGGCGGCCGAGCTCGGTGATGCGCGGTGGCGCAGCCTGCTGGAGGTGCACGAGTCGGTCGCGGCCCGCCAGGTCGACGCGGCCGGAGGGCGCGTCGTGAAGTTCACCGGCGACGGCCTGCTCGCCACCTTCGACGGTCCGGCCCGCGCGGTGGACTGCCTGCGCGCCCTCGCGGAGCTCCTCGAGCCGCTCGGGCTGCCGATCAGGGCGGGGCTGCACACCGGCGAGGTGGAGACGATCGGCGACGACATCGGCGGCCTCGCCGTGCACATCGCCGCGCGGATCTCGGCGCTCGCGGACGCCGGCGAGGTGCTGACGTCCTCGACCGTGCGGGACCTGGTCGCCGGGTCCGGCCTCGAGTTCGAGGACCGGGGCGAGCACGCGCTCAAGGGCGTGCCAGGCACCTGGCGGGTGCTCGCGGCGCTCCCACCGGAGTAGCCGCTCGGCCAGGCCGGCCCTCAGGCGTGGGCGTGGGCGTGGGCGCGCACCTCGTCGGCGTACTCCGCCCGCAGCTCGGCCAGTCGGGCGCGCAGCTCCGGGTCGCCCATCACCAGCGCGACGGTCCAGCAGTCCTGCGGGCCCGTGGCGCCGGGGACGCACAGCAGGCACGGCTCGCCCGGCTTGATCGGGCACATCGGGTTCGGGGTTCTCATGGGTCCTCCCCTCATCGGCTTCCAGTGTCCCGCCGGGGCCGGCCGCGCGGGAGGGCACAAGGTCACCG
>DATMHR010000041.1:0-3962 GCA_035554955.1 Nocardioides sp.
GCGCTGCGGCGCCGGGACGCGCAGTGCCTGCGTCCGGTGCTGGTCAGGCGGGGAAGGTCGCGCCGCCGAGCAGGGTGAGCCGGACCGGGTTGCGTGGCACCTCGGCCAGCGCGTGCGCGAGCGGGACGTCCAGCAGGACGAGGTCGGCGGGGCTGCCGACCTCGACCCGGCGCGGGTGACCCCCCGGGTCGTCGGCGGGGGAGAGGAAGCCGTCGAGCACCTGCTCCGGGGTGACGGCCTCGTCGGGGGCGATCTGCTGGCCGGCTGCGGTCCGGCGCGTGGTGGCTGCGGCGATCGCCTGCCACGGATCGGCCGGTGCATGCGGGGCGTCACTGGACGGCGCGACGCGGACGCCGGCGTCGAGGAGCGAGCGGTAGGGGTAGAGCCAGGCCTGCTCGGCAGGCTCGACCTCGCGGAGGTAGGCGTCGCCCCGGTGATGGAGGAAGCCCGGCTGGGTGACCACCCGGGCGCCCACCTCGGCGATCCGCGCTGCGACGCCGGGCGGGACGACCGAGGCGTGCTCGATGCGGTCGCCGGGGAGCGGGCCGGCGTCCTCGAGGGCCGCGAGGGTGAGCAGCAGGGACTCAGCGGTGACGCAGTGGACGGCGACCGGTCGGGCCTCGGCGTGCTGGGTGCGGATCGCGTGCGTGAGGGCCGCGGGCGCCGGGAGGTCGTGGTCGCGCAGGTGCAGCTTCCACGCACCGCGGGTGAGCCCCGCGGGGAGCTGTCCCTCGCTGGGAGCGCCGAGGAGGGTCACCCGGTGGGGGAGCGCCCCTGTCCGGTGGGCTGTCGCGAGCAGGTCCAGGCCTGTCTGGTCGAGGTCGGGCGTCGCGTCGGTGACGCCGGTGATGCCGTGCCTCGCGAGGTCGGCGGCGACCGGTCGCAGGTCGGGCGGGGTGTGCCGCAGCGCAGGTCGCAGGCGGGCGTCGTAGCGCCACAGCCGCCCGTTCGGCCGCCCGTGGTCGTCGCGCTCCACGTCGGGCGACTCGTCCAGCACGTGGCCCACGGCGGCGAGGGCCGGGGAGTTGAGCACCCACAGCGCGCCGGTGCGGTGCTGGACGCGCACCGGGCGGTCCGGCACGAGCGCGTCGAGGACGTGTCGGTCGAGAGGTCCGGCCAGCCGCTCGTCGTAGCGGACGGCCCGGACCCACGCGCCCTCTGCCGTGTGCAGGGCACGGGCGAGGGCGTCGCGGTCGGCGAGCGAGGCGCAGTCGACGGAGGTCCGAGCGGCGGCGGTGGCGAGCAGGTGCAGGTGGTGGTCGTGGAGTCCCGGGAGGAGCGCGCCTCCCCGGCCGTCGACGACGCGGGCGGTCGGCGCGAGGGCGGGCGCGCTCCCGGGCGTGCCGAGATGGACGACGATGCCGTCGCGGACGAGGACGTCGAGGACCGCTCCCTCGACCTCGACGTGACGCAGCAGCAGGTCAGCATCGTCAGGCGAGCTCATCGACCAGGCCCCACGCGTGCGCGGTGAGCGCGTCCAGCGGGTGCCCGGTGAGAGCGAGCCACGCCGTCCGCCACCGGCCGATCCGGCGGGTCACGCTGACGGTCCCTCCGGCTCCGGGGATCAGTCCCATGCGCAGCTCCGGCAACCACATCGTGGTGTCGGGACGAGCGACGACGCGGCCCGCGAACGCCGGCACCTCGATGCCGGCGCCGACACAGGCCCCGTGCAGCACGAAGCGGACCCGGTCGCCGAGCGCGCTCACGGCTCGACCCGGTGAGCGCTCGAGCCGGACGAGGTGCGCCAGCGCGGGCTCGGTGCTGCCGAACTCGTCGAGGTCGCCGCCGCTGCAGTAGGACGGCCCGGCCCCGCTGACCACCACCTCGGCGATGCTCGGGTCGAGCGCCGCGAGCTCGAGCGCGTCGAGCAGGCCGTCACGGACCGCGCGGCCGAACGCGTTGCGGCGCTCGGGCCGGTTGAGGGTGACCGAGAGCGCGTCGCCGGTGCGCTCCAGCAGGACGGGGTCCGCGACGTCCGGAACGGGTCGGCGCGGGGTCGCCTCGCGCCACGCGCGGAACTCCGGGCCGGCGAGGAGCAGGGAGTAGGCCAGCGACTCGACGGTGAGGCCCTCGTCGAGACCGGCCCGCTCGGTCAGCCGCAGCACCTGGCCGAGGGTCTGCGCGGCGAGCGGGGCCGCGGCCACGGTCTGCGCGACGGTGGCGAGGTCGGCCGCGGAGCCTGCGCACCAGGGGGCGGGTCCGTCGCCGAGTGTGCAGTCGAGGTGCGCGAGGACCCCGCCTGCGTGCGGCGGCAGGGAGTCGTGTGCCACCCCGACGACCACCGGCCGCGCGGGGTGGGCGAGCAGCGTGGCCAGGCGGGCGTCGTACTCCTCGAGGCGGAGCCAGTCGACGCCGTCGAGGTCCACCGCCACGAGGGGGCCGGGGAGCTCGCCGTCGCGGAGCAGGGTCGCGAGGTCGACGTGGTGCACGGCCGGGGTCATCGGGCAGCTGCCGTCGCGAGGAGGTGGTTGTGCTCTCCGGCGGCTGCGGCGCGCCCGCGGGGTGCGCGGGGTTCGGGGTCGGAGACCAGGAGGAGCCCGTCGGCGCACTCCACCCACCAGCGGTCGTCTCGGCGGTGGACCTCGTGCTCCTCCATCGGGCACGTGCTGGCGGCTGCGGCGACGTGGTGCATGGAGAGGTCGACGAGGACGGCGTGGTCGCTGTGCAGCGCCTCGACGGCGTGGGCCGCGGCGGTGACGCCGGCGAGGGGGTCGGCGAGCGCGTCGCCGCACGGCGCGCGGTCCGCGGTGACGAGGCCGGCACCGGCAGCGACGTCGTCACCGAACCCGACGGCGTCGCTGTCACGGCCGTACGCCGTGATCGACACCCAGCTCACCCCGTGGTCGACGAGGCGGTCGGCGTGGAGACCCAGGCGCTGCAGGGCTCGCGGTCGGGACGCCTCCAGCACGAGGTCGGCCCCCTCGACCAGCGACCTCAGCGCGGCGAGCTCGCCAGGCGCGGAGAAGTCGACGGTGACGGACTGGTGTCCCGCGTGCAGGAGGTCGTAGAACGCCGCCGGGCCGCGGCGTGCGCCGTCGAGGCGTCGGGTGCTCTCGACCTTCACCACGTCGGCACCGCAGGCCGCGACGAGGTGGGCGCACAGGGGACCGGCCCACAGCGAGGTGAAGTCGACGACGAGCGGGCGTTCGCGTGCTGCGTGTCGAGCGCCTCCCGGGGTCTCGACGACGGGTGGGCGTGGGGGCTCGGTGGGCTTCGCGCCGGCGGTGGTCCTGCTCACCGCAGTGCAGGCGAGCCCGAGGAGGCGTGCTCTCTCGACGGCCGCCTCGGTCGTGGTCCGCGCGGCCCAGGCCGCCACGGCCGCCCAGGGCTCCTCCACCGGTCCCTCGACCAGGGCGGGCACCGACTCGACGTCCGTCGGTCGGGGGAGGGAGAGCCCGAGGTGCCCGTCCCTGGTCGCCAGAGCGCGGAACGCACCCCCGCACGACCACGGTGCGTTGCGCCGCAGGCCGGCGACAGCAGCCCGCTCGCCGAGGAGACGCACGTCGGGAAGGGGCGCCTCGGGATGGCGGCGTTCGAGGCGGTCCAGCGCGTCGCGCACGGCCGTCGCGGGACGGCCCGGCGCCACCTCCGGCGGCCCGTCCGCGCGGCCGGTGAGCGCCATGGCCCCGGAGGCGGCCCACAGCGCGATCTCGGACATGGGGTCATTGTGTCGTGCAGTCGCTGCGCCGGGTGGCCGTCCCGAAGGTGACGTGAGCTGACGTGGCCCGGCCCCGGCGAGCGCGGGCGGCGCTGGCTCCACCGGACGACCACCGCGAGCCGCGCCCTGTCCACAATCCTGGAGAGGACTTTCGCCCGTCCACAGGCGGGGCGGGTTCTGGGCGTTCGGTTGTGTCGGTGGTCGGTGGGAGAATCCAGTCATGGATCTCGGGAGGACCGGTGGTGTGGAGGGGCTGTACGACGGCCTCTCCGAGGCCGAGCTGCTCGAGTCCTTGAGCGGTGAG
>DATMHR010000042.1:0-101723 GCA_035554955.1 Nocardioides sp.
AGCCTCGAAACCTCCGGCCCGTCCGAACGCTGAGGACGATGGCCTGGACCTACCTGCTGCGCTGCGCCGACGACACCTACTACGTCGGCAGCACCATCGACCTCGACGCCCGCCTGTGGCAGCACAACCACAGCGACGACCTCGGTGCCGCCTACACCCGCCGCCGACGCCCCGTCACCCTGGCCTGGTGCTGCTGGTTCGACCGGATCGAGGACGCCTACCGGTTCGAGAGCAGGTCCAGGGCTGGAACCGCCGCAAACGCGAAGCTCTCATCAACGGCGCGTGGGAGCAGCTCCCCGGCCTGTCCCGACGGCACGCCGTCCAACAACGCGCCACCGCCGAGGACCCGACCGCCGGCTGAGCGCCGGAGGTTTCGAGGCTCGGCGCCGGGGCGCCTCGCACCTCAACCACCGGCGACGGCCTGCGGCATGCCCGGGGCCCGGTGCCGGAGGTTTCGAGGCTCGGCGCCGGGGCGCCTCGCACCTCAACCACCGGCGACGGCCGCGACCACAGATCGACGACCCCCGACCACGCCCAGCCCACGCAGCCGACCAGCCACCCGCGCTCGCGCCCCGCGGCGAGCGCCCACCCGTCTCCAAAAAGTGTCTGAACCCCGAGCCTGACGCTGACGGCGACCACCCGCCCCCCGTGCGACTGTCGGTGCCCGCACCTAACGTGCCGGGCATGGCAATCGCACGCGATCCCTACTTCGTCATCGACTGCCCCGACCCGGTGGCGCTCGCCGAGTTCTACGGCGCGCTGCTCGACTGGAAGGTCGAGGTCGGCGACGACCCCGAGTGGACCTCGGTCAAGGCGGGAGACGGCTCGGACAAGGCGTTCTTCTTCCAGAAGGTCGACGGCTTCCGCGCGCCGGAGTGGCCGGGGCAGGACCTGCCGCAGCAGATGCACCTCGACGTCGACGTCGACGACCTCGACGAGGGGGAGAAGGCCGTCCTCGAGCTCGGCGCGACCAAGCACCCGCACCAGCCGGGTACGACGTTCCGGGTCTACCTCGACCCGGCGGGGCACCCGTTCTGCCTCTGCCTCGCGAGTTGAGTCGTCAGAAGCGGGCAGCCAGCTCGCTGAGGGCGGCGATGTCGCCGTCGCCGGTGAAGCGGTCGATGAGCACGGCCTCGATGCCGAGCGCGGACGCGCCGTCGCAGAACGCGCGCTGGTCGTCGACGAACACCGACTCCGCCGCGCTCACGCCGAGCCGGTCCAGGGCGACCCGGTAGATCGCCGGCTCGGGCTTGGCCGCGCCGACCTCGCACGAAAGCACCAGGTCGTCGACCAGGTCGGCGAGCCCGAGGGCGGTGAGCAGTGGTCGCGTGTTGGACGAGCAGTTGCTGACGAACGCCGTACGGATGTCGGCCGCGCGCAGCGTCTCCAGGAACGGGACGGCGTCGTCGTGGAGCACGTGCAGGTCGTGGAGCAGCCGCTCGTCCGCGCGGACCAGGCCCTCGAGCGCGTCTCCGGCGATCGGGCTGCCGAGGTCGTGCAGGATCCCGGTGAGCGCCTCCTCGATCGAGGTGCGCCCGTCCATGATCAGGTGCAGCCAGCCGTCGACCAGCGCCGCCGTGAACGCCGCCGGGTCGACGCCGGCGTGGTTCGCGAGCCCGGCGTTGTGCTGGGCGAAATCGACGCTGAGAACGGTGTCGAAGACGTCGATCAGGCACGCGCGGTAGGTCACGCGCGCGACCCTACGTCGCCGCGGGGACACCTCGCCGGTCGGGGAACGCGGCCCGTACCTCGTCCTCGGTGAGCCCGTAGTCCGCGAGGTCGTACTGGTGCGACGGCCGGCGAGGCCCGTTCCGCGACTCCTCGTCGAGCCGCCGTACGGCGTCCTGCGCGGCCGGGCTCCACGTGAGCCCGAACGCGTCGTAGATCGCGCCGACGGTGCCGACCGGGTCCTGGACGAACGACCGGTAGTCGAGGTCGAAGAACTGCGACTCGTCGTACTTCGGCCGCGCCGTCCAGAACGCCTCCCACTGCCGGCTCAGGTGGCCGAGCTGGTCGCGCCCGAGCGTCTCGCCGACGAACGTCGTGGAGTGGCCTGCCGTCGCCTCGGCCGACAGGGAGCAGGCCGAGGCGACCGACGTCACCGGGTCGCGCTGGGTCATCACGACGAGCGCGTCGGGGTAGGTCTCCATCAGGGCGTCGAGCGCGATGAGGTGCGAGGGGTTCTTGAGGACCCACCGCTTGTCCTGGTCGTTGAGCCCGATCAGCTGCAGGTTCTGCTTGTGTCGGGCGTAGGCGTCCGACCAGTCCTGCTCGGCCAGCCAGGCGGAGTAGCGGGGCACGTGCGCCAGCGACTCGAAGCCGAGCGACTTCCCCGTCTGGCGCAGCACCCGCCAGCACTCCTCGGGCTCGGCGGCGTCGGAGTAGTGGATGCCCATGAACTCCGGGTTGGAGACGTGGTGCTCGCGGAAGGCCGCCTGGATGCCCGAGAAGACCGGGTCCGCGTCCCACGTCTCGCGAGGCGGGCGCGGCTGCGGGAACAGGGTCAGCCACATCTCGAGGCCCTGGTGGCCGGGGTCGGCGCACAGCAGGCGGCTCAGCGCCGTCGTCCCGGTGCGCGGGAGGCCGACCACGAAGATCGGCCGCTCGATCACCACCTCGGCGTGCTGCGGGAACTCGGCGAACCGCGCCTGGGTCATCAGCCGCGCGACGAGCGCGCTCTTGACCTCCGAGCGCATGAAGTAGTTGCCGGTGCCCGTCAGCCCGGCAGCGTCGGAGCCCAGGTCGTCGACGAGGATCCGGAAGGCCGCCTCGTGCTCGGTGCCGCCGAAGTCGGACAGGCCGGTGGTGCGGACCGCGGCGGCGGCGATGTCGTCGTAGGTGCCCACGTCGGGGCGCTGCCTGGGCTCACTCATCAGTTCGTGTGGAACTCGCCGCAGTCGATGTTGACGACCTGGCCGGTGACCGCCGACGCGAGGTCGCTGGCGAGGAACAGCGTCGCCTGGGCGACCTCCTCGGGCGTGGCCAGTCGCTTCAGGTCGGTCGGCGCGGCCTTCTCGGCGTACACCTCCTCGTGGGTGCGCCCGGACTCCTGGGCGAGCCAGTCGAAGTAGGCCTTGTTGACGTCCTCGTAGATGTAGGACGGCGCGACGCTGTTGACCCGGATGCCGCGCGGGCCGAGCTCGGTGGCCAGCGACGAGGACAGGTGCGCCAGGGTGCCCTTGGAGAGCTTGTAGCCGGCGAACTCCGGCTGGCTCTGGTAGAGCACGCAGGAGTTGACCATGATGATCGACCCGCCCGGCTTGTCCGGCGTCTCCGCGAGGGCGTCGGCGAACAGCGCCGAGAGCCGCAGCGGCGCGAAGACGTTGGTCTCCTGGGCGGCCCGGAGGCCGTCCAGGTCGAGGGTGGTGATCGGGTCCATCGGCGGGATGCCGAAGGCGTTGTTGATCAGGCAGTCCACCCGGCCGAACTCCTCGAGCGCGGCGTCGACGAGGTGCGCCCGGGCGCCCTCGTCCGTGATGTCCGTCGGTACGACGAGCGCGCGCCTGCCGTGCTCGCGCACGACCGCGGCCATCTTCTCGAGCCGCTTCTCGGTCCGGCTGGCGAGCACGAGGTCGGCACCCATGAGCGAGGCCTGCTCGCCGAGGGCCCGGCCGAGGCCCGGTCCGACGCCGGAGAGGACCACGACCTTGTCTTCCAGGAGATTGATCACCGCTCGCCTTTCGGTCACTGAGGGCTCGCGAGGGACGAGCGAGCGTCACGAAGTGTAGAACGTGTTCCAGTTTTCTGCCAGAGATCAGTCCGGCAGGTGCTCGACCAGCTCCTCCACCATCTGCTCGAAGGCGCCGACGAGGATCGACAGGTGCCCCTCGCCGTCGATCAGGTGCGGCACCACGCCGGGGATGTTGTCGGCCAACCACTCCCCGTGGTGGAAGGGGACCATCAGGTCTGCGGTCCCTTGCCAGAGGTAGGTCGGCACCGCGACCGCGTCGAGGGAGAAGCCCCAGTCCTTGGTGAAGGCGAGGTCGTCGTCCATCCAGCCGTGGACCTCGCGGACCCCTCCCTGGATGTCGAAGAGGATGTCGGTCCCGACCTCACCGGTCAGCACCTCGCGGTCGACGTCGGGGAGCAGGGTCTCCATCGAGCGGATGACGCCCTCGGGATCGGCGTCGAGCATCCCCTCGCGGTCCGCCTCCAGGTAGGGCAGCAGCGCCTCCTCGCCCTGCAGGGCGAGGGTGAACTCCTCGACGTTGTCGGCGCCCATGCCCTCGAGGAAGTCGTCGTGGCCGACGTAGGGCTTCACGCAGCACACCGCCAACGCCGCCAGCACACGGTCGGGCAACCCGACCGCCGTCGCGAGCGCGTGGGGCCCGCCGCCCGAGGCGCCTCCGGTCAGGAGCTTCTCCGCGCCCAGGTGGTCGGCGATCGCCGCCACGTCGGCGGCGATGTCGGCGACGGTCCGACCGGGGTTGCGGGTGGACCCGGCGGCGCCGGCCCGGGAGTAGCTCACCAACCGCAGGCCGCGGTCGTGGAGCACGCGCTGCCTGCTCGGCGGCTGGTAGCTGCACCCGGGCGTGCCGTGGTGCCAGACGAACGGGATCCCGTCGTCGGGACCGGACACCTGGACGTCGAGCACCCGCCCGTCGGGCAGGTCCAGTGCGATGCGCTCGGGCATGTCCCCGAGCGTGGCACAGGGTGCCTGAGGGAATAGCCGCCGCTGCGCCGCGTTGGGGCCCACCATGAGCACTCCTCGGATCTCCCTCCACGACGGCACCTCCATCCCGCAGTTCGGTCTCGGCGTCTGGCAGGTGCCGGCGGACGAGACGGAGCGCGTCGTCTCCGACGCGCTGGAGATCGGCTACCGGCACATCGACACCGCGCAGATGTACGGCAACGAGGAGGGCGTCGGCGCCGCGATCGCCGCGTCGGGGCTGGCGCGCGACGAGCTCTACGTCACGACCAAGCTCAACAACAACCGGCACGAGAAGGCCGCCGCGAAGGAGTCGCTGCGCGTCTCGCTCGAGAAGCTCGGCCTCGAGCAGGTCGACCTGTTCCTGATCCACTGGCCGCTGCCGACGCAGTACGGCGGCGACTTCGTCTCCACCTGGGAGACGATGCTCGAGCTCCGCGACGAGGGGTTCACCCGCTCGGTGGGTGTCTCCAACTTCCAGCCGGACCACCTCGACCTCGTGGTCGGGAAGACCGGTGTGGTCCCGGTGGTCAACCAGGTCGAGGTGCACCCGTACTTCGCCAACGAGGACGTCCGGGCCGCGACGGCCGGCCACGGCTCGCACGTCGAGGCGTGGTCCCCGCTCGGCCAGGGCGGCGGCGAGCTCGACGACCCGGCGGTCGCCGCCGTCGCCGAGCGCCACGGCAAGACCCCGGCCCAGGTCCTCCTGCGCTGGGCGCTCGACCGCGGCGACATCGTCTTCCCGAAGTCGACGAGCAAGGAGCGCCTCGCCGAGAACTTCGACGTCTTCGACTTCGCCCTGACCGAGCAGGAGGTCGCCGACCTCGCCGCGCTCGACAAGGGCGAGGCGGGTCGGCAGGGGCCCAACCCGGACACCTTCGACTGGATCCCGCGCTCGTAGACCTCAGTGGGCCCTCGTCCGTCTATTCAGTCGGGAAGGACGACCTCGCCGCTGGCCACGACCTCGGCGCACGCGCGCTGAGCGACGTCGCACGCGAAGAGTGCCCGTGCCCCGCCGTCCCCGCCGGCGAGCGTGGGCACCATGGCCATGCTGCCGTAGGTCCAGCTCGCTCCCTGGCCGTGCTCGCTTCCGCCGGGGAGCTCGAAGAACGAGCCCGTCGCGACATCGACGAAGCCCGCGCCGCTGATTCCGCCGTACGCAGCGCGCTGCGCGTCCCCGGTCCACCCCGCGAGGAAGCGACCATCGGGGCTGATGGTGGCCATCGGTGAGATGAAGGCCGGGTAGCGCCGAGGGCCGTGCCCGGCGCTTCGCACGATGACGCCTCCGGACGTCGCGGGGCCGCAGCAGAAGGCCGCCTCGTCCGCCCCCACGCCCAGGCTTCCACGTCGCCGCGCAGGTCGATGACACCGGCGACGTCGGGGTCGCGGAGGTCTTCTGAGCTGTGTGCGACCTCGGCGACCTGGCCGGTGGCCAGGTCGAGCCTCATCAGTGGCATGCCTGCCGGGCCGGTCGGTCGCCACACGACCTGGTCGACGGAGACGTCCACGAACCGGGACGCGGGCTGTGCGGCGGTCCGGACGATCGCGCGGCCCGCGTCGGTGTCGAAGACGACGAGCTGATCCCCCTCGAACCAGGCCGCGTTGTCACCGTCGGGGTCCCCGGCCCCGACCCACGGCCCACCGTTCGGTTCCGCGTGACCGATCACTCGTGGCTCGCCGCCCCAGGGCTGGAACCAGACGTCGTCGGTCGTCTCTCCCCGGTAGAGCGCGCCGGCGCGGACCAGCGTCAGCCCGCCCTGACCCAGGGGACCTGTCAGCGGGACTGCCGTCCTGGCGACGTCGTCGCCGCGGTGGAGCCCGGCGTCGTCGTACCAGACCGGCACGTCGTCGTCGTCGAGGTCGATGCCGATGGTGGGGCGGGGCGCCGGCTCGGGTGGTCCGTCCGAGCGGTCGCCGGCGAGGGCCGCGAAGGTCGCCGAGCCCACGACCACCGCGGTCACCACGGCCGCGACGGCACCCGCAGCGCGCCGCCTGCTCCGGCTGACCGCCCGCGCGGCACCCGGCGGCCGGGTGCGGGTGGCGATCTCGGCGCTGGCCGCCGCGAAGAGCTCGTCCAGGGTCTCAGGCATGGCTGGCCTCTCCGTCCGACGCGATGGCGGAGCCGAGCAGCTCGGCGAGGGCCGCGCGGCCCCGCGAGAGCCGTCCCTTGACCGTGCCCTCGGGGCAGTGCTCGATCTCGGCGATCACCGCGACCGGGAGGTCGCCGAGGTGGTGCAGCACGACCGCCCGTCGCAGGTCCTCGGGGAGCTGCTTGAGCGCGGTCACCAGCAGGACCGTCTCCTCCGACGGAGGATCGGCGGGCTCCGGCTCACGGGACCGGGCGAGGAAGTCGATCGAGGTGCGCACGCGGCGCCACCTGCTGACGGCGAGGCGGGTCGCGACCAGCCGGACCCAGGCGCCCGCGTCGTCGTACTCCGACAGCGTGCGCCAGCGCCGCCAGGCACGGCAGTAGGCCTCCTGCGCCAGGTCCTCGGCGGCGCCCAGGTCGGACGTCATGCCGTAGGCGCACGCGACGGTCCGCGGCCAGGTGGCGTCGTAGAAGGCGGCGAACGAGTCCTCGCGGCTCGACGACATCGGACACCTCCTCTCGCGCCGGCTCTGCAGACCGACACGCCCGGTGGCCTCGCTGGGTTCGGTCGCGTAGCGATTCTTTACCGGTGCGCGAGGTCACGCCAGCGCGAGCAGCACCACCCGTGCGATGCCGAACGGCGGCCCGAACGGCAGCGCGAAACCGATCCAGAAGACCGCCTCGAGCGGCAGCAGCGCCCAGCTGAGGGCCGTCGCGGCGGGGCTGTCGAGGAGGATCAGCGCCGCGACGACCAGCTCGGCCACGCAGACCGCGAGGTAGCCGCCGAGGAGGGGCACGGTGGTCGGGACACCGATCCGCTCGAAGGGTCCGCCGCCGTAGGTCGGGAAGCCGAGGAAGGTCCAGACCTCGCCGGTGCGCGCGAGGTGGATCATCCCGAGCAGGCACGGGATGCCGAACCCGAGGCCGACCAGCGCCGACGACGCCGCTGCTGCCGCCCTCATCCCGCCCCGGCCGGTGCCAGCACGGCGAGCGGGACCACCCGCCCGGACCGCCGTTCGTAGTCGGTGAAGAACGGCGCGCGGGGGAGCACCACCTCGTTCCACAGCCGCTCGCGCTCCTCGGAGCCGGCCACGCGGGCCGAGACCGGCGTGGTCTCCGCGCCCACCTGGACGGTGGCGCGGTCGGTCCGGCGCAGGTTGCGGAACCACTCGGGCTCCTGCTGCATCCCGCCGCCGCTGCCGCACACCACGAAGCCCTCGTCGGTCTCGAAGTAGACCACCGGCGTGGTCCGGTCGATCCCGGTACGTCGCCCCGCCACGGTGATGAGGAGGACCGGCAGCCCCTTGGCCGAGCCCGCCCGTCGCCCGCCGGAGCGCCGGTAGGTGCGCACCGCCACCGGGCCGACCGCCCGGAAGGCGCGTCGCAGCACCGGGTTGAGCGGCTTGCCCCGCACCCGTTCCATCCGCCGCCGGTACTGCCGCTTGCCGGCCACCGCCCAGAGGACCCGCACCGGCACCGGGAGCTCGGCGAACATCCGCCGGGCCTCGTCCTGGGTGGCGACCTCCAGCAGCTGGCCCATCGCGATCGGGCGCTCGCGCGGCTCGAACTTGTCGAAGGCCGTGCGGCCCATCTCCTCCCACTCCTCGCGGGTGAGGTGCTGGTCGATCAGCGGCACGACCTCGCGCTCCTCCTCGTCGAGGTGGTGCTCGAGCACGGCCAGGAGGGTGTCGATCGCGGCGACGAGCGGACCCGCGGTCGCAGCGCCCGGTCGCTCGGCCCAGGGGGTCACGCAGGCCCGGACCCGGCCGACCGCCTCGTCGATGGCGTGGTGCTGCTCCTCCATCCGGGCGACCAGGGGCGCGTCCGGTCCGACCCGTCGGAGCAGGAGCGGCCAGATCAGCTCGTCCTCGGTGGTGTGGTGGTGGTGCAGCCCGTCGAGGGTGAACCCCAGGTGGTCGGCGACGGCGCGGGCCCGCGCGGTCCCGGTCGGCGGCACCTCGGGCGCCCGATGTCGGACCTCGCGGAACGCGGTCCGGAAGATCCGGTGGATGAGCGGCATCTGCCAGGCGGCCCTGCCGTCGGTGCCGAGCTCGGGAGTCGTGGTCATGGCTGCTCCACGGAGGGAAGGTCCCGACCCGCCCGAGATGGTCAGGATGCATTAACTTCAGGTGACCTTAGTAGTATGGCTCCATCATGTCAACGGAGGAGCTCAACACCGTCTCGATGCTGGGCCAGGCCTACAGCCTGCTCGGCTTCCGGATCGTCGACGGCGTCGTCGGCGCCGGCTACCCGCAGAAGCCGAAGCACTCCGCGGTCTTCGCGCAGATCGACCTCGACGGCACCCGGCTCACCCAGCTGGCCGGACGCGCCGGCATGACGCCGCAGGCGATGGGCGAGCTGGTCGACGAGCTGGAGGAGCTCGGCTACGTCGTACGACGCCCCGATCCCTCCGACCGGCGGGCCAAGCTGGTCGTCCTGACCGAGCGCGGCCGCGCCTGCGTCGCCGCCGGGCGCGCCACGATCGAGGGGATCGAGGAGCAGCTGGACGAGCTGCTCGGCGCGGAGGGACGCGCGACCCTGCGTCGTCTGCTGGCGAGGGTGCTCGACGCGGAGCCGTGACCGCGACCGCCGTGCGAGGATGAGGCGTGGCCCGGCGGACCTTCGACGACGGCTCCGCCGTCGTGCCGCCGGTGCTGCCCGGCGAGGTCGAGCGGGTGGTGGTCGTGGGCGCCGGCATCGCCGGCCTGACCGTCGCGAACGCGCTCACCACGGCCGGCGTGGACTGCGTCGTCGTCGAGGCGCGGGACCGGATCGGCGGCCGGCTGCACACCGTGGAGGTCGGCGGGTACGTCGCCGACCTCGGCGGCGCGTGGATCCACCACCCCGAGGACGGCAACGTCGTCGCGGAGTGGGTCGACCTCGCGGGCGTGCCGTGGATCGTCGACCCGACCGGCACGCGGTTCACCGGGGCCGACCTCGGTGAGGGCAGGCGGCTGGCCGCGGCCGAGCTCGAGCACGTCGGCTACGGCGTCTTCGACCCCCTGACGGCGGCGTTCGGCGCTGCGCTCGCCGAGGGCGCCGCCGACCGCTCCGCCGCCGCGGTGGTCGACGAGCACCTCGCGTCGTCCGGCCTCGAGGGGCCCGAGCGCGCGCGGATGCGCCAGCTCATGGCCGCCGCGGTGGAGCAGGACGGTGCCGGGCCCCTCCACGAGATCTCCGCGCGGTGGGCGCTCACCGAGGGCATGTTCGTCGGCGACGTCGTCGACAACGTCCCGGTCCACGGCTACCGCAGCGTGCTCGCCCCGCTGGCGGAGGGAAGCCTGGTCCGGCTCGGCCGGCCGGTACGCCGGATCACGCAGACTCCCGGAGGGGTGCGCGTCGACGGGGACGGCTGGTCGGAGGCCGGCTCCCACGTCGTCGTCACCGTGCCGCTCGGCGTGCTCAAGGTCGGCGGCATCGCGTTCTCGCCACCGCTGCCCGCCGAGCGGCAGGCTGTCATCGACCGCACCGGGTTCGGGACGATGGAGAAGGTCTTCCTCGCCTTCGAGGAGCCGTTCTGGAGGGCCGAGGACCCCGGCCTCGGCCACGCGGTGATCTACCCCGCGGACCGCGGCCAGGCGGCGACCTGGACCTGGGACTTCGGGCTCGGAGCGCTGATGATGTTCCTCGTCGCGCACAGTGCCGTCGACGCCATGCGCCCGGACCCGCAGGCCTGGGCCGTCGAGCAGCTCACCGCGCTGTACGGCGAGCCGCTGCCCCACGACCCGATCGAGGTCCGCGCCACCGCGTGGGCCGACGACGCGTTCGCGCGGGGTGCCTACGCCCACGTCCGGGCCGGTGGGTCCGCGACCGACTTCGCGCTCCTCGGGGAGCCGGTCGGGCGGATCGCCTTCGCCGGCGAGCACACCACCGTGGAGCGCGCCGGCTATGCGGACGGAGCGATGGCGACCGGCCTGCGGGAGGCTAGGCGCCTGCTGCGGCAGGCCTCCGTCGTCCTGACGGCCCCGGAACCCGTCAGCTGATCATCCGCCGGGCCACCGCGCGCTGCCGGGCGGCGATCCGGGCGGCGTACTGCTCGTCGGTGAGCGGTGAGGCGTGCGGCAGCAGACCGGGTACGTCGGCCAGCTTCACCACCTCGACCCGCGGCCCGTCCTCGGCCGTGAGGTCGCGCTCGAGGCGCTGCCAGCGCAGCATCATCGGGCCGGTGGGGTGGTGCGTCGTCTCCAGCCAGTTGGCGACCGGGCGGCCGTCGTAGGGCGCCCGGCTGCTGATGACGAACCGCATCATCCCGTCGGGGTCGGTCTCGGCCTGTGCCTTGGTGAGCGAGGTCTGGTGGCCCTCGTAGTCGGTCGAGGCGTACCAGTCCGACCCGACCTGGATCGCCTGGTAGGAGCAGTCGTCGCAGTGCGGCAGCGTCACGACCATCGCCTCGTCGTCGGCCAGCTCGTAGTGCCCGATCGAGGAGAACTGCGAGGACAGCCCGCCCGGCGTGCTCTTCGGCACGGTGAGCGTGTTGACCGGCTCCTTGTACTGGAAGAACTGGGGGAACGCGAACCAGGTCTGGATCGACCCGACCAGCGAGCGGGCCGCGACGTCGTACTTCTTCTGGAGCAGCTCGCGGGTCAGCGGCCTCCTCGGCCGACCGAGGGTGTCGGGCCGCTCGATCCACAGCGTGCCGCGCTGCTCGCGCTCCCAGTCGTTGAACACCTCGCGGACGATCAGGGTCTTGGCGCCCGGCTCGGCGACGTAGGTGAACTCGAAGGTGCCGTCGGGCTGGATGTCGAGCTCGCGGTCGTCGAAGGCCATCAGGCTGGTGGCCGCCGAGTCCGCGGTGTAGGCGCCGCCCATCACCTGGAAGGACAGGTCGGCCGAGGTGCCACGGCGGCCGCGGACGACGTACTCGACGCCCTCGCGCAGGTAGGCGTTGAGGTAGATCGCGTCCGGGTTGTCCAGTCCCTGCCGGGAGAACTGGTGGGTCGGGTTCACGAACAGCGGGTGGTCGAGGTCGTAGTCGAACGCTGTCTGCATCGCCATCCGGATCCGGCCCGACAGGTAGTCGTAGCCCTCCAGGCGGTCGGCCTCGGACTTGATGAACGGCGCGTTCGCGATCAGCTCCTCCGCCTCGGCGATCGCGTCCTGGAGCGGCTTGGTGAGGCCGAAGGACTCGCTCACGGTTTCGAGGCTCCTCGCTTCGCTCGTCGCACCTCAACCACCGACCCGCTGGATGACGTTCTCCGCGAACTGCTCGAGGTGCTTGACCTTGGTCTCCAGCGGCTCGGTGTCCGGGCCCTTGATGTAGGGCACCCGGAACCCGACGATGCAGTCGGTGACGCCCTTGTCCTCGAGCCGCTTCACGCCGTCGGGGGAGTAGGCGTCGTAGGAGATCACGTGCACCTCGAACTCCGAGGCGTCGCGGGTGTCGCCCTCCTCCTTGCGGATCTCCGCGAGCCGGGTGAGCAGCCGGTCGAGCTCCTCCCCGTCGCCGCCGGCGTGCATCCAGCCGTCGCCCTTGCGCACGGCGCGCCGCAGCGCCGCGTCGGAGTGGCCGCCCACCAGCAGCGGGATCTTCTCGGTGGGCGCGGGGCACTGCTGGAGCGGCTCGAACTCGTAGAACTCGCCGGAGTAGCCGAAGAACTCACCGGACGTGAGGCCGCGCAGGATGTCCATGCACTCGTCCATCCGCTTGCCGCGCTTCTCCCACGGCACGCCGAGGGCGGCGAAGTCCTCGGGCCAGGGCGAGAGGCCGACGCCGAGCCCGAGCCGGTTGCCGGACAGGAACGCCACCGATGACGCCTGCTTCGCGACCAGCACCGGCGGCCGCACCGGCAGCTTGAGCACGAAGGGCGTCAGCCGCAGCGTCGAGGTCACCGCGAACAGGTGGGCGCAGAGGATCATCGTCTCGATGAACTCCTTGCCCAGCAGGAACTCCCGGTCCCCCGTGTCGGTGTAGGGGTAGCGGGAGTCGGACTCCTCGGGGTAGATGAGGCTGTCGGCCACGGTCATGCTCGTGTAGCCCGCCGCCTCCGCCGCCTGGGCGAGCGGTGCGTAGTAGGTGGCCTGCGTCATCGCCTCGGCGTAGGTGAACCGCATGCGGCCACACTAGAACGTGTTCTAGAAATCTGCCAGCGTTCGTGCCACGCTGGGTCCGTGGACCTCCAGGAGCTCAGCGACCGCGCCGAGATCAACGACACCCTGCACCGGTACACGATCGCGGTCGACACCGGCGAGTGGGACCGGCTCGACCAGGTCTTCACCGCGGACGCGCGGATCGACTACTCCGAGTCCGGCGGCACCGTGGGCGTCTACCCCGAGGTGAAGGCGTGGCTGGCGGAGAACCTGCCGGCCTTCTCCGCCAAGCGGATGCACACCCTCGGGCAGGTCGTGATCGCGTTCGCCAACACGCGCGACGAGGCGCGGGTGACGGCGTACTTCCACAACCCGATGCTCGTCGCCGACGGCGCCGGCGGGGAGCGACTGGTCGAGGTCGGTGGGCTCTATCACCACACGATGGCGCGGACGCCGGACGGCTGGCGCTCGCGCCGGCTGCACGAGCAGCTGGTCTGGACCCGGGGCTTCTAGAGACCCGTCCGCCCGCCGGGCAGGGTTTGGAGACCCTTGGGTCGCTCGTCAACAATGTCCCGGTGACCGACGACGAGGAGCACGAGCGCGGCGGCGGGACCCTGCGCCCGGTCGTCAGCGGTCTGCTCGCCCTGGCCGCGGTCGCGCTCACGGTGGGGCTCGTCCTGGGTGGCGTCGCGCTGGTCGGCAGCGAGATGCTCGGGCTCGCGGGGGACGACTCGTCCGCCGCCGGCGACGCCAGCAACCAGGAGTCGCTCTACCTGCCGCCGTTCCACAAGACCACCGACAACGGGCCGGCGATCACCCTCGCGACCGAGGACGGCCAGCCCACCGCGCCGCAGTCCACCCAGCCCGAGCAGTCCCGGCCGTCGCGGAGCAAGTCCCCGGACACCGGCAGGATCTCGCTGCAGGCTGTCGAGACCTCCGTGGGCAACTTCGAGCACATCGACCTGACCGGGGTCTACCCAGGCGGCGAGGGCGCGGTCCTCCAGGTGCAGCGGCTCGAGGGCGGCGTGTGGACCGACTTCGAGGCGACGATCCCGGTCAGCAACGAGACGTTCTCGACCTACATCCAGACCGGTGTCAGCGGCCTCAACCGGTTCCGCGTCATCGACAACGCGACCGGTGTCGCGTCCAACGAGGTGCGCGTCCAGGTCGAGTGACCCGGCTGCCGCCGCTCAGGCCGGAGGCGCTCAGGGGAGCGTCGCGAGGTGGTCGTGGTACGTCGTGCCGGCGGGTGAGCGCGGCTCGTAGGAGTCGGACTGGAGCAGCGCGTAGTCGGCGTTGTGCTGCTCGTCGGCGGGCAGGTTCCACCACGCCCAGGCGAGGTAGCCGATGCCGTGGTCGTCGCCCCAGGTCATGACCTTGTCCATCCAGCCGGGCTCCTGCGAGGAGTAGCCGAACTCGGTCATCACGACCGGGACCTGCGCCGCGACGCCCAGGATGGTGCCGTCCCAGCACGCCGGACCGCAGCCCTGGTGGGCGTAGTTGTGGAACGCGGCGACCAGCTGGCGGTCGCCGCCGGGCCTGTGCGACAGCCAGCCGGTCAGGTCGTTGGCGTAGTCCATCCCGCTGAGCAGCACCGGCTGCGTCGCCCCCGCGCCGCGGACCGCGGCGAGGAGCTCGGCCATCCCGACGACCTGGTAGGTCTGCCCGGTGAGCGCCTGGCCCTCGGGCGCCGTGTCGACCCGGCACCCGCCGTCGCGCCAGCAGCCCCAGGTGAGGGCGGCGGCGCCGTAGCTCGCCACGCTGTAGGGCTCGTTGTAGAGGTCGAACATCACCGAGGGGTCGTCCCGGTAGGCCGTCGCGACCTGCGACCAGAACACCGCGGACTGCGCGTCGGCCATCGCGCGCTGGCCGGTCGCCGCCTGGACCCCCTCCGGTGCGGCCCAGTGCAGCTCGAGGATCACGGCGAGCCCCGCGGCGTGGGCGTCCTCGACCCGGGTGGCCACGGCCGCCTGGTAGGCGCTCGCGCCGGCCCAGTCGCCGGTCGGGTCGCCGTCGACACCGAGCCAGCAGTCCTGGTTCAGCGGCAGCCGTACGACGTTGAGCCCCCAGTCGGCCATCGCCAGCGCCTCCGCCGCCGGGTGCTGGGGGATCCAGCCCTGCGCGCAGGAGTACTCCAGGTCCGGCCAGTTCGCCCCGCGCGGGATCCAGGCCTTCCCGGTCCGGGCGTCGTTCAGGAGGTTGCCGTCCACGACGGGCCGCGGGGGACCCGGGTCCGGCGGTGTGGTCGGCCCGACGGTCACCTTGCCGAGGGGGCGGCAGTTGTTGTCCTCGTTGCTCTCCCGGACCGCCCCGGCCGTGTCGACGCACCCGGTGAGGGTCTGCTGGCCGTTGGGCAGGGGGGTCAGGTCGAGGTCGAGCCGCACGGCCTTGGGGACGCCCAGCTCCAGGCCCCGCACCCGGCCGTGGCCCAGCTCGACCCAGCCGGACGGCGCCCGGACGCCGACGGCGTAGCGGGTCCGCCGCACCGACCCGCTGCGCCGCAGCACCTTGAACCCGGCCACCGCCGTCGTGCCGTGCTGGCGGGCCCAGCCGTCCCGGACGGTGAGGTCGGGCACCGCCGCCGCCTGGGCCGGGACGGAGAGGCCCAGCGAGGTCAGGAGGAGGACGAGGACGCGGACCAGCACCTCTCGATCGTCCGTCCGAGGACGGTGCATTTGAAGGGAACAAAGGCCCTGGCCGGACGGGTTGTGCCATGTGCAAGACTTGAGTCCGAGCGACTCAACTAATCTGCTCCGGCGCCGCTCCTGGCAGTCGGAGGAACGCACTGGGAGGCACAACAATGGCACGAGCTGTCGGCATCGACCTCGGTACGACGAACAGCGTCGTCGCGGTCCTCGAGGGCGGCGAGCCCACGGTCATCGCCAACGCGGAGGGGGCCCGGACCACGCCGTCCGTCGTCGCGTTCGCGAAGAACGGTGAGGTGCTCGTCGGCGAGGTCGCCAAGCGTCAGGCGGTCACCAACGTCGACCGCACCATCCGGTCGGTCAAGCGCCACATGGGCACCGACTGGAAGCAGAAGATCGACGACAAGGACTTCACCCCCCAGCAGATCAGCGCGTTCATCCTGCAGAAGCTGAAGCGGGACGCGGAGGCCTACCTGGGCGAGACCGTCACCAACGCGGTGATCACCGTCCCGGCGTACTTCTCCGACGCGCAGCGCCAGGCCACCAAGGAGGCCGGCGAGATCGCGGGCCTGAAGGTCGACCGGATCGTCAACGAGCCGACCGCGGCCGCGCTCGCCTACGGCCTCGACAAGGGCGACGACCAGACGATCCTGGTGTTCGACCTCGGCGGCGGCACGTTCGACGTGTCCCTGCTCGAGATCGGCGAGGGCGTCGTCGAGGTGAAGGCCACCAGCGGTGACAACCACCTCGGTGGCGACGACTGGGACAACCGGGTCGTCGAGTGGATGGTCAAGAAGTTCAAGGACAACAACGGCGTCGACCTCTCGGCCGACAAGATCGCCGCCCAGCGCCTCCAGGAGGCCGCGGAGAAGGCGAAGATCGAGCTGTCCTCCTCCAGCGAGACCACCGTCCACCTGCCCTACATCACCCACGGCGAGAACGGCCCGCTGCACTTCGAGGAGCGGCTCAGCCGTGCCGAGTTCCAGCGGATGACCGCCGACCTCCTCGACCGCACCAAGAAGCCGTTCGAGAGCGTGCTCAAGGACGGCGGCGTCAAGGTCGGCGACATCGACCACGTCGTGCTCGTCGGCGGCTCCACCCGGATGCCGGCCGTGACCGAGCTGGTCAAGGAGCTGCTCGGCGGCCAGGAGCCCAACAAGGGCGTCAACCCCGACGAGGTCGTGGCCGTGGGCGCCGCGCTCCAGGCGGGCGTGCTGGCCGGTGAGGTCAAGGACGTGCTGCTGCTCGACGTGACCCCGCTGAGCCTCGGCATCGAGACCAAGGGCGGCGTGATGACCACCCTGATCGAGCGCAACACCACGATCCCGACCAAGCGCAGCGAGATCTTCACGACCGCCGACGACAACCAGCCGTCGGTGGAGATCAAGGTCGCGCAGGGCGAGCGGCAGATGTGGGCGCAGAACCAGCCCCTCGGCAACTTCGAGCTCACCGGGCTGCCGCCGGCTCCCCGGGGCGTCCCGAAGATCGAGGTCACCTTCGACATCGACGCCAACGGCATCGTGCACGTCTCGGCGAAGGACCAGGCCTCGGGCCGCGAGCAGTCGATGACGATCTCCGGCGGCAGCGCGCTGTCCAAGGACGACATCGACCGGATGGTCCGCGAGGCCGAGCAGTACGCCGAGGAGGACGCCAAGCGCCGCGAGGTCATCGAGGTCCGCAACCAGGGCGACCAGCTCGTCTACACGACCGAGAAGTTCCTCGCCGACAACGGCGACAAGATCCCCGAGGACGTGAAGACCGAGGTCACCGCCGACGTCGAGGCGCTCAAGAAGGTGCTCGAGAACGCCGAGTCCGACAAGGACGAGCTCACGGCCGCGATCACCAAGCTCGGCGAGTCCAGCCAGAAGATGGGTGCCGCGATGTACGCCGCCGCCGACGCGGACGCCGCGGCCGCCGGTGGCACCACCGGCGCCACCGGTGAGGCCGACGACGACGTCGTCGAGGCAGAAATTGTCGACGACGAGGCTGCATCAACTGGCGAGGACGACACCAAGTGACCCAGCCCGAGGAGACCCCGGAGGCACAGCCCGTCGAGGACGTCGCCGCACGGTCGTCCCGGGACTTCGACCCGCCCTCCGCTCCGGCGGAGGGCGGGGCCGCCGCCCCGGCGGCGCCCGATGACCCGGACGAGGCGGCCATCGACGACGAGCTCGCCGGCGCCCAGAAGGCGGTCGGCGACCTCACCGCCGACCTGCAGCGGCTCCAGGCCGAGTACGTCAACTACAAGCGCCGGGTCGAGCGCGACCGCGAGCTGGTCAAGGAGAACGCGACGTACGCCGCGCTCGCCCCGATCATCGAGGTGCTCGACACCATCGACCGCGCGCGGGAGCACGAGCCGCTCGAGGGCGGCTTCAAGGCGGTCGCCGAGCAGCTGGAGCGGATCGTCACCGGGCTCGGCCTGGTGAAGTTCGGCGAGCCCGGCGACGCGTTCGACCCGACCGTCCACGAGGCGCTGTCGCACATCGGCACCGACCCCGAGGTCGCGGTGACGACGTGCAAGGTCGTGGCCAAGGCGGGCTACAAGATCGGCGAACGGGTCGTGCGCGCGGCGCAGGTCCTGGTCGTCGATCCCGAAGAGAGCTGAGCAGCGGACCGATACGAGGGAAGGGAGGCGTGCGATGAGTGACACCGGCGACGGAGGCATCCGGTCGGACTGGGCGACCAAGGACTTCTACAAGGAGCTGGGCGTCGCGAAGACGGCGACGGCCGACGAGATCAAGAAGGCCTACCGCAAGCTCGCGCGCGCCAACCACCCCGACTCCCACCCCGGCGACACCGCGAAGCACGAGAAGTTCAAGGCGGTGGCCGAGGCCTACGACGTCATCGGCGACCCCGCCAAGCGGAAGAAGTACGACGAGGCGCGGCAGCTGTTCGCGCGCGGCGGCTTCCCGGCCGGCGGGTTCGACGGTGGCGGGGGAGGCGCTGCCGGCTTCGACGTCGAGGACCTGCTCCGCCAGCAGGGCGGGGGCGGCGGGTTCAGCGACCTGTTCGGCGACCTGTTCGGCGGCGGCTTCGGCCGCCGGCAGCAGCACCACCAGCGGGCGACCCGCGGCGGAGACCTCGAGACGACCGCGACGATCAGCTTCACCGAGGCCCTCGAGGGCGTCACGGTGTCGCTGCGCATCGCCGCCGAGGGCGCGTGCCCGACCTGCGCCGGCACCGGCGGCAAGCCGGGCACCAGCCCCCACCGCTGCCCGACCTGCGACGGCACCGGCTTCGTGGTCGCCTCCGTCGGCGGCGCGTTCTCGATGAACGAGACCTGCCCCGCGTGCGGCGGGCGCCAGCTGGTCTACGACGACCCGTGCCCGACCTGCCACGGCACCGGCCGCGGCAGCTCGGTCCGCACGATCCAGGCCAAGATCCCCGCCGGCGTCAAGGACGGCCAGCGGATCCGGCTGCGCGGCAAGGGTGCGCCGGGGGAGCGCGGCGGCCATGCGGGCGACCTCTACGTCACCGTCAAGGTCACCGGGCACCGGCTGTTCGGGCGCAAGGGCGACAACCTGACGATCGACGTACCGATCTCCTTCACCGAGGCCGCCCTCGGTGCGGAGGTCAAGCTGCCGACGCTGGGCGGCGCTCCGGTCACCCTCAAGGTGCCGGCGGGCACGCCCAACGGGCGCACCTTCCGGATCCGCGGCAAGGGAGCCCGCCGGCACGACGGCTCCCACGGCGACCTGCTGGCGACCGTCGAGGTCCAGGTGCCGGCGACGCTCAGCGACGAGGCGCGCCAGGCGCTGGAGGCTTACGCCGCCGCGACCGCGGGCGCCCCCCTGCGGGCCAACCTGTTCCCGGACGGTGAGTGACGTGGCGACGCGCCGCACGCCGGGCCCCGAGACGCCGCCGCCGGACGCCGCGGTCTTCGTGATCAGCGTCGCCGCCGAGCTGAGCGGGCTGCACCCGCAGACCCTGCGCACCTACGAGCGGATGGGCCTGATCACGCCCGGCCGCACGCCGGGCGGCGGCCGCCGCTACTCCTTCGTCGACATCGAGCGGCTGCGCGCGATCGCCGAGCTGACCTCGGCAGGGATCGGCATCGAGGGCGTGCGCCGCATCCTCGACCTCGAGAACACCGTCGCCGCGCTCCGCGCCCGCAACGCCGAGCTCTCCGCCGAGCTCGACGCCGTGCACGAGGCGCTGCGGCAGGCCCTCGGTGCCCGCGCCGAGCGGCCCGGGAACCTGCCGGTCCTCCGCCGCTCGGTCCCCGAGCAGTCGATCGTGGTCTGGCGCCGGCACCACAGCTGACGGCGCGCGCCGTACGGCAGCCCGTCCGGTGTCCGGATGAGTGTGCCGGGTGTCACGCGAACCACTACCCTCAGGCATCCGGGGTCAATGGGGTGACCTGAACGGCCGCAAGGGGTTCGCGTGGACGCAGTGATGGGGTGGCTCTCCGACTGGGCCGCGGGCGTCGACTGGTTCGAGTTCGTCTCCATCCCGTTCTTCACCGGCATCATCGGCTGGCTGATCAACTGGTCGGGCCTGTGGATGCTGTTCAGCCCGGTCCGGTTCTACGGGTTCAAGGTCCCCGGCCTGCGCGAGGTCGCCACGGTCATCCCTCGCAAGATCCAGGAGGTGCCCGGGCTGCCGTTCGGGCGCGTCGGCTGGCAGGGCATCGTGCCCGCGCGTGCGGCGAAGATGGGCAGCATCGCGGTCGACAAGGTCATCGCCAAGCTCGGGACGCCGGCGGAGTTCTACGCCCAGCTCGAGCCCGAGGAGATCGCGGCGCACATCGTCAAGGTGTTCGAGCCCGACCTCCCGCAGATGGTCGACGACATCCTGACCCGCGAGCACCCGCGGATGTGGCGCGACCTGCCCGTCCCGCTCAAGCAGGGCGTCATCAACCGGGTGCAGGCCCAGCTGCCCGCGGTGGTCAACACGATCACCGACGAGATCGGCGTGCACATCAACCAGCTGCTCGACCCCAAGATCATGGTGATCGACCACTTCCGGGACAACCCGGCACTGGTGGTCAAGGTCTTCCGCGACGTCGGCCAGCGGGAGCTCAACCTGATGGTCGCCTTCGGCTTCATCTTCGGCTTCCTGCTCGGGGTGCCGGTGGCCGTCGTCGACCAGACCTGGCACATCTGGTGGCTGCTGCCGATCCTCGGCGTGATCGTCGGGTGGGTCACCAACGCCCTCGGCATGTGGCTGATCTTCGAGCCGCCGGAGCCCCGCCGGATCCTCGGCATCAAGGTGCAGGGGCTGTTCCTGCGCCGCCAGGACCAGTGCGCCGAGGTCTACGCCGGGATCATCGCCGACGACGTCATCACCCTCGAGCGGATCGGTGACTTCCTCATGGACGGCCCGCGCGGCGACCGCACGCGGCAGATGATCGCCACCGCGATGAAGCCGGCCATCGACAAGGCCGCCGGCCCGCTGCGCGGCGCGGCCCGCGTCGTCGTCGGCGCCGAGAAGTTCGACAGCATCCGCGAGTCGTTCGCGATGGAGGCCGTCGGCCGCACGATCACCCCGTTCCGTGACCCCGAGTTCAGCCGGCGGCAGTCAGCCAAGATCCGGGTCCTGATCGCCCGGCGCACCAAGGAGCTCGCGCCCAAGGACTTCGTCGAGATGATGCGGTCGGCGATCAAGGAGGACGAGTGGATGCTCTACGCTCACGGCGCGATCATGGGGGCAGCGGGCGGCTTCATCCACCTCGGGTTCTTCACCTGGGGCTGGATCCCCGGGTTCCCCCCGCACTGACCGAAGGGCTGGCATGAGCGAGAGACGCGACCAGGACACGCGTTCCCGGCTGCCCGCGGTGCCGGGCGCCAACGGTGCCGTCGTCGAGTCGTTGCCGGGCCTGGCCCGGGTCGCCGCCACCGCCGCCGTCAACACCACCGGCTGGGGCCTGCGCGCCACCGCGCGCAACTGGCGCCGGGTGGGCCGGGCGGCCACCGACCGCGCCGAGGCGGCCCAGCTGATCCGCGAGGTCGGCACGGTCGTCGGCGCGGTCGGCGACATCGCGCGCCAGGTCGCCGACGGCACGCCGGTCGCGACCGCCCTCCTCCGGGCCGGCGAGTCGCTGGGCGGCGTACAGGACCGGCCGCGGGCCGACGCGTACGGCGAGGTGCTCGACAACCGTCCGACGTCGCTGCGGGAGCGGGGCCAGGAGCTGCTCGAGCGGTCCCGCGACGTCTGGAGCACCGACAGCCGGCACCCGGCCTTCGACCGGATCCTCACCGAGCTCGCCCCGGACGAGGCGCGGATCCTGGTCATGCTCCTCAAGAACGGCCCGCAGCCGAGCGTCGACATCCGCACCGGCGGTCCGGTCGGCATGGTGAGCAGCCAGCTGATCGCCCCGGGGCTCAACATGGTGGGTGCGCGCGCCGGGCTCCGCTACCTCGACCAGGTGCCGTCCTACCTCAACAACCTGTTCCGGCTCGGCCTGGTCTGGTTCTCGCGCGAGTCGCTGCGCGACCACATGGAGTACCAGGTGCTCGAGGCCCAGCCCGACGTGCTCGAGGCGATCCACTCGGTGAAGTTCGCCAAGGTGGTGCGGCGCAGCATCCACCTCACGCCCTTCGGCGAGGAGTTCGTGAAGCAGGCGCTGGTCGACGAGCGGACCGCCGCGAGCGACCTCCCCGAGCACCAGGCGCCGCCGGAGGACCCCTCGCTCTGAGTGCCGAATTTCGGTGAAGTTGAGTGGAATGCACTCAACTTTGCGGACGTTGTGACCGATGACGGAGGTCCCTGGCGATCCGGGGGCCCGCACGCCACCATCGGAACAAGCACCCACGTCCAGGAGCCGCACCCATGAGCCAGTTCGGGGCCGACAAGTTCACCACGCGCAGCCGCGAGGCGATCGAGGCTGCACAGCTCTCCGCGACCACCGCGGGCCACTCCACCACCGAGCCGATCCACCTGCTCGTCGCCCTGCTCCTCCAGGAGGACGGCACCGCAGCCAGCCTGGTCGCCAAGGCCGGCGTCGACGCGCCGGGCCTGGTCCGCGCGGCGGCCGCCGCCCGCGACGCCCTGCCGACCGCCTCGGGCGCGACCGTGCAGCAGCCGTCCGGCTCCGCCGCGCTCACCCGCGTCCTCGCGTCCGCGATCGACCTGGCGCGGTCGATGAAGGACGACTACGTCGCCAGCGAGCACCTGCTCATCGCGCTCGCCACGGTCGAGAGCTCCGCGCAGAAGGTGCTGCACGACGCCGGACTGACCGCCGACGGGCTCCGCGAGTCGCTGACCGCGGTCCGCGGCAACCGGCGCGTGACCAGCCAGGACGCGGAGTCGACCTACGAGGCCCTGGAGAAGTACTCCGTCGACCTCACCGCCGCCGCCGAGGAGGGCCGGCTGGACCCGGTCATCGGGCGTGACGCCGAGATCCGCCGCGTCGTGCAGGTGCTGAGCCGGCGCACCAAGAACAACCCGGTGCTCATCGGCGAGCCCGGCGTCGGCAAGACCGCGGTCGTCGAAGGTCTCGCCCAGCGGGTGGTCGCGGGCGACGTACCGGACAGCCTCAAGGGGCGCCGGGTGCTGAGCCTGGACCTGGCCGCGATGGTGGCCGGCGCGAAGTACCGCGGCGAGTTCGAGGAGCGGCTCAAGGCCGTGCTCGAGGAGATCAAGGACGCCGGCGGCCAGATCATCACCTTCATCGACGAGCTGCACACCGTCGTGGGTGCCGGCGCGGGCGGCGACTCCGCGATGGATGCCGGCAACATGCTCAAGCCGATGCTGGCGCGCGGCGAGCTGCACATGATCGGCGCGACCACGCTGGACGAGTACCGCGAGCGGATCGAGAAGGACCCCGCCCTGGAGCGGCGGTTCCAGCAGGTCTTCGTCGGCGAGCCGAGCGTCGAGGACACCGTGCAGATCCTGCGCGGCATCCAGGAGAAGTACGAGGCGCACCACGGCGTGCGGATCACCGACGGCGCACTGATCGCCGCGGCGACCCTGTCCGACCGCTACATCACCGGCCGGCAGCTGCCCGACAAGGCGATCGACCTGATCGACGAGGCCGCCTCCCGGCTGCGGATGGAGATCGAGTCCTCGCCGGAGGAGATCGACCAGCTGCGCCGCCAGGTCGACCGGCTCAAGATGGAGGAGTTCGTCCTCGCCAAGGAGTCCGACGAGGCCTCGGTCGAGCGGCTCGCGGCGCTGCGGCAGGACCTCGCCGACAAGGCCGAGGAGCTGCGCGGGCTGGAGGCTCGCTGGGAGCGGGAGAAGTCCTCGCTCGAGGGTGAGGGCGAGCTGCGCCGGCAGCTCGACCAGCTGCGGATCGAGGCCGAGCGCTACTACCGGGAGGGCGACCTCGCGAAGGCCGGTGAGTACCTCAACGGCCGGATCCCCGAGATGGAGCGCCGGATCGCCGAGGCGGTCTCCGCGGAGCGCCAGGACACCGGCGACAAGCTCGTCGGTGAGGAGGTCGGTGCCGAGCAGGTCGCCGAGGTGGTCGAGGCCTGGACCGGAATCCCGACCGGGCGGATGCTCCAGGGCGAGACGGCCAAGCTGCTCGAGATGGAGCAGGTCATCGGCGCCCGGCTGATCGGCCAGGCCGACGCGGTGCGTGCGGTCTCCGACGCCGTTCGTCGCGCGCGGGCGGGCATCTCCGACCCGGACCGTCCGACCGGCTCGTTCCTGTTCCTCGGCCCGACGGGCGTCGGCAAGACCGAGCTGGCCAAGTCGCTCGCGGACTTCCTGTTCGACGACGAGCGGGCGATCGTCCGGATCGACATGAGCGAGTACGCCGAGAAGCACGCCGTCGCGCGGCTGGTCGGCGCGCCTCCGGGTTACGTCGGCTACGAGGAGGGCGGCCAGCTCACCGAGGCCGTGCGGCGCCGGCCCTACTCGGTGGTGCTCCTCGACGAGGTCGAGAAGGCCCACCCGGAGGTGTTCGACGTGCTGCTCCAGGTGCTCGACGACGGGCGGCTGACCGACGGCCAGGGCCGCACGGTCGACTTCCGCAACACGATCCTGATCCTGACCTCCAACCTCGGCTCGCACTACCTGGTCGATCCGACGCTGGACGAGGAGAAGAAGAAGGAGTCGGTGCTCGCCATCGTCCGGCAGAGCTTCAAGCCGGAGTTCCTCAACCGGCTCGACGAGATCGTCACGTTCGACGCGCTGTCGAAGGACGACCTGACCCGGATCGTCGACCTGCAGCTCGCTGCGCTCGAGAAGCGGCTCGCCGTACGCCGGATCTCGATCGAGGTCACCGACGCGGCCAAGGAGTGGCTGGCCGAGGTGGGCTACGACCCGGCCTACGGTGCGCGTCCGCTGCGCCGGCTGGTGCAGACCTCGATCGGCGACCGGCTCGCCAAGGCGATCCTCGCCGGCACCGTCGCCGACGGCGGCACCGTCGTCGTCGACCGCGCCTCCGACGACGCCGCCGACGGTGGCTTGGAGCTCCGCCTCACCGCCTGACTCCCCGCCGAGTCGGCAGAAGTCTGCACTGGAATTGCGCCGAGTCGGCAGAAGTCTGCACAGGAATCGCGCCGAGTCGGCTCTTGTCGACAAGAGCCGACTCGGCGGTGTGCACACAAGAGCCGACTCGGCGTGTTTCGGGTGCACCCAAGAGCCGACTCGGCGGAACGGGGTCAGGCGGGGCGGGGGAGGCGCTCGAGGCGGCGGCGGTAGGACGCGATGGCCTGGCCGGTGGCGGCCTGGCCGGAGGCGTCGGCGCCGAGCTTGGCGCGGGCGGCGGCGAGCCGGCGGTCGGCCGAGCGCCGGGACAGGTGGAGGGCCGCGGCGGCCGCGCCGAGGCTGCTGCCGCCGGCGAGCAGGTCCATCAGCGCGCGCTCCTCGTCGCTGAGCAGCGGACCCGCCGCGGAGACGCGGTGGTCGAGGTGGCCCAGCCGGCGCAGGTCGTCGCAGAGCCGGTCGACGACGGGACGCGGCGCGTCGGCGGCGTCGACGAGGAGGCCGACGCCCTCGATCGCGGTGAACAGCGCGACCGCGGCGTCGTCCTCGTTCGTCACGGGCAGGGCGTAGACCAGGCCACCCTCGCGGCGCCCCTCGGCGATGCGGTCGACGACCCGCCAGCCCAGCGAGCCGAGCTCGCCGCGGGCCTCGGCGAGCGCGTCGGGGCCGGCCTCGACGACGACGTAGGGGAGGGTCATCAGCCCGCCCCGGTCACCAGGCTGATCAGGTGGCGGCGGTTCTCGGCCCCGACCTTGCGGCGGGCGTTCGCGACCAGGGTCTGCACGGTGCGGTGCGCGATGCCGAGCCGGGCCGCGATCGCCTTGTCGGTCAGCCCGTCGGCCGCCAGCATCACGATCTCGTGCTCGCGCGCGGTGAGCGGGGAGTCGCCGACCCGCGCGGTCGCGGCGGAGCGACGTACGCCGAGCGCGCGCAGCGACCGCTCGCAGCGGCTGACCACGTGGACCAGCCGCAGGCCGCGGGCGTAGGTCTCCGCGTCCACCAGCGCGGGTGCAGCGGCGGCGGACCCGGCGATCCGGAGCGCCTCGCCGTGGGCCCACCGGCACCGCGCGGCCGCGCGGCGGTGGGTGTCCTCGTAGGCGGACGCCGCCTCGGCGAAGCCCAGGGCCGCGGCCGCGGCGTCACCCGAGCGGAGCAGGGCGATCGCGTCGGTCTCGCGGAGCGCGCCGCCGAGCATGCCGCGCGGCCGCACGTCCGGCGCCTGCGGATGCGCGGTGCCGGTCTCCCGGGCCGCCCACGCGAACACCGGCGTCGCGAGCGCCAGGCGGGCGAGGTCGTGCTCGCAGGCGCGGAACGCCTCCTCCTCGACGAGCACCTGGTCGTGGCGGCCGACCTCGAGGAACGCCCACGACCGCATCAGGTGGTAGTTGGCCCGGCCGCGGTCGCTGTCGCGCTCGAGGATCTGGTCGGCGGTGGCCAGACCCTGGTCGACCTGGCCGGTGTCCACCTGGGCGCTGCCGAGGGTGAAGAGCACGTCGTTGACGTACTGCACGGCCATCCCCGCGGCGGCGGCCGCGAGCGCGGGCGCCTCGTCCAGCACGACGTCGTAGTCGCAGGCGTGCCCCGCGAGGTTGATCCGGCGGAACTCGAAGTTGCGCTGGAGCCCGAGCAGCCGCGCCTCGGCGCACCGCTCGGTCATCGACCGCGCGAGCTCGCGGGCGACCGCCTGCGGGCCGTAGGCCTCGTTGGCCGAGATGTAGTTGTTGGCGATCCGCCACTCGCGGGCGAAGTCGCCCTCCTCGCGGGCCCGCTGCAGCGCGGCCGGGTAGGCGTCGCGCCAGCGCGGGTCCGAGCCGAGGTAGTAGGCGTCCGCCACCGCCTTGAGCGCGGCGACGTGGCCGTCGTCGATCGCACGGGCGAGCGCCAGGGCGCGCTCGGCGCGCTCGACGGCGTCGGTCACGTCGCCCTCGATGACGAGCGCGAAGAAGCTGCTCTCCGTGAGCGCGAGCACCTCCTCGGCGGTGCCCGGTCGTGCGGCGGCCGCCTGGGCCTCGAGGGCCGCCCGGTGCCCGTCGGCGTCGCCGCGGAAGTAGGCGATGACGCCCCGCTGCCGGGCGACGCGGAACCGCAGCTCGGGACGGTCCGGGAGCCCGTCGAGCAGCGAGGCCGCGGTGTCGGACTCGTCGATCTCGTTGGCCGCCTCGGCGGCGCGCAGGCGGAACTCGGCGCCCGTCCCGGCGTCGACGCAGCGTGCCGCGGTCTGCAGGTGCGCCACGCGCTCGCCGGTCGTGGCCGCCTCGTCGACCGCGCGCATCGCGGCGTCGTACGCCGCCTCGCGGTCCCCCGCCGCGAGCAGGTGCGTCGCGCGCTCGCCCGGGTGGGTCAGGACCGCCGCCAGGTGGCGGTGGCAGCGCACGCGCCGCTCCTCGGAGACCAGCTCGCCGACCACCTCGCGGACCAGCGCGTGCCGCATGCTGAGCGTCCCCTCGGCGCTGCGGACCAGGCCGCTCTCGACGAGCCCCTCGGCGCCCGGCACGTCGTCGGCGGGCAGTGGCCGAGCGGCGAGGGAGAGCAGCGCGAGGCCCTCCAGCTCGTCCTCGGGGAGGTCGCGGCACCGCGCGAGCACGGCGCGGTGCAGGCTCTCGACACCGCGGTCGACGTCGGCGAGCTCCTCGATCAGCAGCGGGTTGCCGCCGGAGCGGGACACCAGGTCGGCCACCTCTGCGGCTCCCAGACCCGGCCGCAGGATCCGGACCAGCTCGGTCGCGTCGCCGGGCTCGAGCGGCTCGAGGTCGATCCGCGGGCCCGCGGCCAGCCGCGCCAGCACACCCGCCGCGCCCGGGTCGCCGCGCCGTACGGCGAGCACGAGCGGCACGGTCGGGGCCAGCAGCTCCAGCACCCGCAGGGTGTCCTGGTCGGCCCACTGGGCGTCGTCGACGAAGAGCGTGTCATCGCCCAGCGTCCGGGCGACGGCGTCGGCGACGTACTCCGCGTCGCCGGTCCACGTGCCCTCGTCGAGGTCGTGGCCGAACGCCCGCCGCAGCGCGAGGTACGGCGACCAGGACAGCGTCGCCAGGCACCCGCCCTCGCGGTAGCCGATCCCGCCGAGCGCGGACCGGACGAGCACCGTCTTGCCGACCCCGGCCTCGCCGTAGAGCAGCACGGGGCCAGCCCGCTCGGCGAGCCGCTCGACGAGCTCCTGAGCGGGCGTCGATCGCCCTACCAGCAGCTCGCCCACGGCGGGAACGGTAGTTGCGCAAATTCATCCTCGCGGCGGAATGACTGCATCCGGCGGTGTGATGTGGCGCAATTGCACGATGCCGTGCGGGGGCGTCGTCGGCGAGCCTTGGGGCATTCGATCCACCCCCGTCTCAGAGGAAAGCTCATGCCCCCCGTCGCCCCCGCCCCGATCGCCCCGGCCGCCCCGGCGCCCGCCCCGACCTCCCTCGCCCCGCGCCGCGAGGTGCGGCTCACCCCGCGCGAGGTCGACGTGCTCACCCTGCTCGCGCTGGGCCGGTCGAACGCCGAGATCGCCGGGGAGCTCTTCGTCAGCGTCTGCACGGTCAAGAGCCACGTCCGCCGGCTGCTCGCGAAGCTCAACCGCCGCGACCGCCTCCAGCTCGTGGTGTTCGCCTACACCAGCGGGTTCATGGGCGAGCGGCAGGCGAGCCGGTGCGAGTGCCGCGCCGCGCACCCGTCCAACGGCCTGCGCGCGCTCGCCTGAGGCGCCGCCGGCCGGCGCGGACGCGTCTGGTGCAATGGAGGCCATGACCGAGCAGGCTCCGCGACCGCGGCAGACCACCTTCGCCGGGTGGCTGATCATCGGCGGCTCGGCCGTCCTGGTGCTCGCGGCGTGGCAGCGCATCGCGGGCCTGCACACCCTGGAGGTCCAGGACCAGCTCCGCGAGGTGCTGTCCGAGCCGCCGGTCGACGGCACCGGGCTGACCGTGTCGGCGCTGTCGGACGCGATCCGGGTGCTGTCGATGGTCGCCGCCGGCGCCGCGACCGCCTCCGCGATCCTCGGCTTCCAGGCGCTGCGCCGCTCCACCAGCGCCCGCCTCGCGCTGACCCTCCTCTCGCCGCTCCTCGTGGTCGGCGGGGTCGCGACCGCCGGGTTCTTCGCGCCGATGGTGGTCGCAGGCGTCGTCATGCTGTGGCTGCAGCCCACCCGCGACTGGTTTCGAGGCTCGCAAGCTCGCACCTCAACCCAAGGGTTTCGAGGCTCCCAAGCTCACACCTCAAGCGAGACCCCGACGACCGAGGAGCGCCGGCCCGACCCGTTCGCGGCACCGCCGGCGCCACCGGCCGCTCCTGCGCCGACTGCTCCGCGACCGTCCCCCCACCCGTTCGGTGCGCCGCTCCCGCCCCAGCCCGTGGCCGACGCGAGCCCGGCCCGCCCGTCCGCGCTCGTCGCGGCGTGCGTCGTAACCTGGGTCAGCACCGCCCTGGTGGGCGGCGTGATGGCGCTGACCGGCCTGGTGCTGGCGCTGGTGCCCGACGAGGTCTTCGACGAGGCCGAGCGCCAGCACGTCGACTTCCAGGGGATGTCCCGCGGCGAGCTCACCACCGCCGCCCTCGTCGTCGCGTCCGTCGTGGTGGTCTGGTGCGTGGCCGCCGCGGTCCTGGCCGGCCTCGCGTTCGCCCGGGTCCGCTGGGCGTGGATCGCGCTCCTCGTCTCGAGCGCCGCGGCCGGCCTGGTGATGCTCGCGATGGCGCTGCCGGCGCCCTACCTCGTGGTCCTGGTGGCCGCTGCCGCCGTCACCTGCTCGCTGCTGGTGCGCCCGGAGGTCCGGTTCTGGTTCAGGCGCTGAGGTCGGCCGACGCCAGCCGCCGCACCGCCTCGTCGATGACCGGCTCGTCCTTGCAGAACGCCCACCGCACGAGGTGCCGCCCGTCGCCCTCGGCGCGGTCGTAGAACGCCTCCATCGGCACCGCCACCACGCCCGCGCGCTCCGGGAGGGCGAGGCAGAACTCCCGCCCGCTGCCCCAGCCGAGGTGGCTGATCTCGGTCGTCGCGAAGTAGGTCCCCTCCGGGGTGTACGGCGTCAGCCCGGCCGCCGTCAGCCCGTGGGCCAGCCGGTCGCGCCGCTCCTGCAGGCTCTTCGCCAGCTGCCTGGGGAAGTCCGCGTGCTCGTCCAGCGCGGCCGCGACCGCCGGCTGCAGCGGCGCACCGGAGGTGAACGTCAGCCACTGCTTGGCACCGAGCACCGCCCCGACCAGCTCGGCGGGCCCGGTCGCCCAGCCGACCTTCCAGCCGGTCAGCGAGTAGGACTTGCCCACGCTCGACAGGGTCACCGTCCGCTCGAACATCCCCGGCAGCGTCGCCAGCGGGACGTGCTCGCGACCGTCGAAGGTGAGGTGCTCGTAGACCTCGTCGGTCACCACCACCAGGTCGTGCTCCTGCGCGACCGCCGCGACGTGCCCGAGCTCCTCCCGGGTGAGCACGGCGCCGGTCGGGTTGTGCGGGGTGTTGAGCAGGATCATCCGGGTCCGCGGGCCGACCGCCGCGCGGAGCTCGTCCGGGTCGAGCCGGAAGTCCGGCGCCCGCAGCGGCACGGGTCGCCGTACGCCGCCCGCGAAGCCGATCATCGCGAGGTAGGAGTCGTAGTAGGGCTCGAGCACGACGACCTCGTCGCCCGGGTCGACCAGGCCGAGCACCGAGGCGGCGATGCCCTCGGTGCAGCCGGTCGTCACGACCACCTCCCGGTCCGGGTCGAGGTCGATGCCGTAGCTGCGCTGCTGGTGCCGCGCCACCGCCTGCCGGAGGGCGGGCAGCCCGACGCCCGGGGCGTACTGGTTGGCGCCGCCGCGGAGCGCGGCGACCGCCCGCTCGATCACCTCGGGCGGGCCGTCGCTGTCCGGGAACCCCTGGCCGAGGTTGACGGCGCCGGTGCGCACGGCGAGGGCGGACATCTCGGCGAAGATCGTCGGCGGGATGCCCTCGAGACGGCGGGCTCCGAAGCGTCGGCTCACGAGGTCCATGAAACACCCCGCGGGATCTCACGGTTCCTGACCGACACCCGGCGTCCCTACACTGAGCGCGGACATCTCGGGTCCACCGCCGCAGTCACGGGAGCGAGCATGGACATCCCTGAGGTCGAGATCCGCGAGCTGGGACGGGCACCCCGCAGGGTGCCGGTCGACCGCGGCCTCGAGGTGGGACGCGGCGGCGAGGGCATCCGCATCGGCGACGACGGGGTGTCGCGGCGCCACCTGAAGCTGCTGCCCAGCCCGCTCGGCCTCTCGGTCGTCGACCTCGGCAGCCGCAACGGGACCCGCGTCAACGGCCGGGCGGTCACCACGCGGACGACGCTGGCCGACGGTGACGTGATCCGGCTGGGCCGCACCGAGCTCGTCGTGCGGATGCCGGTCCGCGAGCGGGCGACCGCCCCCGGACCCCGGCTCCTCGCCAGCGGCGCCGTGGCGGTGCCGCTGCCGCCCGTCGCGGCAGCGCCCCCGGACCGTCCGGGCGCGCTGCGGAGGGCCGGGACCTGGCTGGCCCGTGGACCGGCGACGACGGCCGCGTTCCGCACCTACCAGGAGCTCCCGCGGCGGATCCCGGTGCGGGCGTGGCGGGCGGTGCGCGTCGTCTCGGTGACGCTCTACCTCGCGCTGGTGGTCACCCTGGTGCTGCGGCCGGCGACGGGCCTGGCGGTGTTCTTCGGCATCGTCGTGCCGTTGCTGCCGATCCTGTTCTTCGTCGCGCCGGGCGTCTGGCGCAACATCTGCCCGCTCTCCTCGGCCAACCAGTCGGCGCGGGTCCTCGGCTTCACCCTGGGCCGTACGGCGCCCCGGTGGTGGAGCGAGCGCGGCTACCTGGTGGCCATCACCCTGTTCTTCGGGATCGCGGCGGGGCGGCTGGCCCTGTTCAACAGCAGCGGCACCGCGACCGCGGCGCTGCTGGCGGCCGTCATCCTGACGGCGTTCTCGATGGGCGTGGTCTTCAAGGGCAAGAGCGGCTGGTGCAGCAGCATCTGCCCGCTGCTGCCGGTCCAGCGCCTCTACGGGCAGACGCCGTTCGTGCTCTCGCCCAACAGCCACTGCCAGCCGTGCCTCGCGTGCACCCGCAACTGCTTCGACTTCCAGCCGCAGGTCGCGCAGCAGGCCGACCTCCACGACCCCGACCCCGGCTGGTCGCAGCCGCGCCGGCTCTTCGCGAGCGCGCTCCCGGGCTTCATCGTCGGGTTCTTCACCCTGCTCGGGGAGCCGGCGCTCGGCGTGGGGGAGACCTACGAGCGGCTGGCCCTCTTCGTGGGCGGCAGCGTGGGTGCGTTCTTCGCGCTGGAGGTCTTCCTCGGGGTCTCCGCCGGCATGGTCACCGCCCTGTGGGGAGCCGCCGCGCTCAACCTCTTCTACTTCTACGGCACGCCGCGCGCCGGGGCTGCGCTGTCCTCGCTGTTCGGGTTCGGCGACCTCTCCGTCCTGCGCTGGCCGGTGCTGGCCCTCGTCACGCCGCTCACGCTCGTCTGGCTGGTGCGCACCCACTGGGCCGAGCGGCGCTACCTCGCCGAGACCGGCGACCAGGAGGTCACCGAACTCGGGATGCCGGCGGTCCCGGCGGCGACCGCCGCGACGCCCGTGCCCGCCGAGGCGCCCGCGGCCGAGGTCGGCTTCACGGAGGGGCCCAGCGTGAAGGCGCAGACCGGTCAGAGCGTGCTCGAGCTGGCCGAGGACTGCGGCCTGTCGATCGAGGCCGGGTGCCGGATGGGCGTGTGCGGGGCGGACCCGGTCGCCGTCCTCGACGGCGCCGAGAACCTGAGCGCGCCCGAGGACGAGGAGCTCAGCACCCTGCGCCGCCTCGGCCTCGCGCCCAACACCCGGATGGCCTGCTGCGCGCGGGTGGCCCAGGGTGGCGTGCGGGTCAGCCTGACCCCCGAGCGCGGCGGAGCCGCGCCCGACCTGGCGCCGCAGGTCTACGACCGCTCGATCACCAGCGTGGTGGTGGTCGGGACCGGTGTCGCGGGGGTCACCGCCGCGGACTTCGTCCGGCGCGGGCACCCGGACTGCGAGATCCACCTGGTCGGGCAGGAGCCGCACCTGCTCTACAACCGGATGGGCATCTCGCGCATCGTCTACGGGCGCTCGGCCATGGGCGGCCTCTACCTCCTCCCCGAGCAGTGGTACGACGACAACCGCGTCACCACCTGGCTCAACACGGTCGCGCGCGACGTCGACCTCGCCACCCGGACGGTCCGCCTCGGCACCGGCGAGCGGCTGTTCTACGACCGCCTCGTCCTGGCGACCGGCTCCCGCGGGACCGCGCCACCGCTGCAGGGCTTCGGCGGGCCGGGGACGTTCGTCCTCCGGACGGCCGAGGATGCCTCGCGGATCCGCGCCTACGCGCAGCAGGAGGGGGTGACCCGGGCGGTCGTCGCGGGCGGCGGGCTGCTCGGCCTGGAGGGTGCCTACGCCCTGAAGAAGCTCGGGCTCCAGGTGACCGTCCTCGAGCGCGGGAAGCGGCTGCTGTCCCGCAACATCGACGCCCGCGCCAGCGAGCTGGTGCACCAGCACCTGCGCCGGGCGGGCCTCGAGGTGCGGTACGGCGTGTCCGCCGCGGCGCTCGAGGGCGGCGACCGGCTCGAGCAGGTCCGCCTCGACGACGGCAGCCTGCTGCCGGCCGGCATCTTCCTCGCGGCCATCGGCATCACGCCCAACACCGACCTCGCCCGCCGCGCCGGGCTGGCGGTCGACCGGGGCATCGTCGTCGACGACCGGATGCGGACCAGCGCACCGGACGTCTACGCCGTCGGCGACGCCGCGCAGCACGACGACCGGGTGCTCGGGCTGTGGCCGGTGGCGACCAAGCAGGCCGAGGTCGCCGCCGCCAACGCGCTCGGGGGAGACGAGCGCCTGCCGGCCGACCTGGCGGCGATGATCCTCAAGGGGGTCGACCTCGACCTGACCGCGGTCGGCCGGGTGGCCGAGGAGCCCGGCGACGTCGTGCTGACCGAGGACCTCCCCGCCGTGCCGTTCTACCGGCGGCTCGTCGTCGCCGACGGGCTCGTGGCGGGCGTGCTCGTGCTCGGCGCGGCACCCGACTTCGTCGCTGCGGCCACCGCGGCCGTCAAGCACGGGCGACGGCTCGACCCGGGCACGCTCGCGCGGATCCGGGCCGGGGACTGGATGGCGGTCAGGGACGCGGGCTGAGCCCTCACGCCTCCGGGTTGCGGACCACGACGTAGACCTGCTGCCCGATCCGGACGCTCCAGCCGAGGGAGATCCCGACCGGCTCGGGCCCGATCCGCGACCACGCGCGGTCGCCCGGGCGGGCGACGTACGTGCCGTTGGCGGAGCCACCGTCCCGCACCGCCACCACGCCGCCGCGGATCTCGACGAAGGCATGCACCCGGGAGACCAGCTGGTCGGAGTCGTGGACCTGCACCGGGGAGGCCGCTCCGGCGGCCACCGCCGGCTCCTGGTGCGGCTTGCGGCCGATGACGTAGTCGCGGTCCAGGGGGACCAGGCGCCCGTCGGAGGACTCCAGCGCCAGCATGTCGGCGGCCAGGTAGACCGTCTCCCGGTCCTGCTCGTCGGTCGCCGGGCGCGGCGAGGGCGGCGGAGGCACCGGGACCTGCTCGGCGGCGGTGTCCGCCACCGGCGTGGCGCGCGGCTCGTCCGCCGGGCGCGGGGTGACCGGGGCGAACCCCGCTGATGACGGGGCCGGCGCGGGTGCCGGTGCCGGCGTCATCGCGGTGACCGGAGCGGCCGGCCGCGGGGTCGTGGCCGGTGCGGGAACGGGCGGCGCGGGGGTCGGTGTCGGAGCAGGTGCCGGGCTCGGCGCCGGCTCCAGGACCAGCCCCTCGCCCCGGGAGACCCCGTCCCGGAGGTTGGTGCGGGGGTGCGCGGTGACGGGGCCGCCGGTGACGCTCAGGCCCACGGACCGCACGGTCGGCGGCACCTCCTCCTCGTTCCAGGTCAACGGGTCCGTCGTGCCGGACGGCCGTCCGTCGAGGAAGGCCCGGGCGGTGCCGAACCGGACGACCCGGCGCCCGCCGCCCTCGTCGAGCAGCAGCGCGAAGGGCGGTACGTCGGGCCGGTGGCGGGCCACGAGCGCGGCGACCGCCCACACCTTGTCCGCGGTCGGGCCGGTGCCGGCGAGCACGTCGAGCAGCGGGTCGGTGAACGCGTCCGGTCCCGGGCCGACCACGGCCGCGACGCCGGGGAACCGGGCGACGATCCCGTCCCCGGGCTGGACCCCGGCCCTGACGGCACTGACCTGGCTCTCCACCGGCTTTCCTTCCGCGAGATGCCGATCAGCGTCCCACGTCCGCGCTGCCGGCGGAACGGGGAAACCCGTCCGTCGGGACGAACAACCTCCTCCGGAGGGAGGAGTTCTTTGCGGCCCGGGAATGACGCGGCCGTCCGGTGGGATCAGGTCCTTGTCAGCAGCGACCCCTGATGGAGGACACCCATGCCCACCCCGCGCCGCCTCGCGGCCCTCGTCGTGCCGCTCGTCGCGGCCGCGTCGACCACGCTCCTCGCCACCGCCTCGCCGGCCGGCGCCCAGCCGAGTGCCCAGCCGAGTGCCCAGCCGAGTGCACAGCCGCTCAGCGGCCCGCACGCCACCAACGGCCTGATCGCCTTCTCCGACGACCGTGACGGCAACCGCGAGATCTACACGATCGCGCCCGACGGCACCGGTCTGCAGCGGCTCACCACCGACCCCGCGACCGACACCCAGCCGCGCTGGTCGCCGGACGGGTCGCGGATCGCCTACCTGCACGGCTCCGCGCTGTGGGTGATGGACGCCGACGGCAGCGACGCCCACCAGGTCGTGAGCTACGCGTCGGACTACCAGCTCACCTGGTCGCCCGACGGCTCGCAGATCGCCTACTCCCGCGATGGCTCCATCTGGGTCGCCGGTGCTGACGGCACCGGCGCGCACCAGGTCGTCGCCCAGGTCAACCCGGGCTACGACCTGGAGTCGCCGGACTGGAGCCCGGACGGCAGCCGGATCGTCTACCTGCGGTCCACCGGCCCCGGCTCGGCCACCCTGCACACCGTCGGACCGGACGGCAGCGGCGACCAGGAGATCAGCGCGAGCTACGGCCACACCCCGCGGTGGTCGCCCGACGGCGCCCGGCTCGCGTTCGAGGAGAGCGGGCTGTCGGTGCAGGTGCCGGGCGGGGACCCGGAGCGCCTGGTCCTGCTGTCGAACTCCAACAGCGGCCTGCGCGGCCTGTCCTGGGCACCCGACGGCACCGCGCTCGCCTTCGCGCAGACGGCGTGGGACGGCGCCACCTGGAGCCATCCGCAGATCAGCACCGTCGCCGCCGACGGCACCGGGGTCCACGCGCTGACGGCCGGCTGGCAGCCCGACTGGCAGCCGGTCCCGCCGGTCGTGCCGCAGACCGAGGTGACGTCCGGCGCGGGCGCATGGAGCCTCCAGCAGCCGGGGCTGACCTTCGCCGCTGACCGCGCCGGTGCCACGTTCGAGTGCTCGCTCGACGGCGGCGCGTGGCAGGCCTGCACGTCGCCGTACGTCCCCGCCTGGGAGGCGGGCGACCACGCGCTGCGCGTCCGCGCGACCCTGGACGGCGTCCCGGACCCGACCCCGGAGACCGCGCGCTGGACCACGCCGTACGACGACAGCGAGCTCGCCGCGCGCGGGCACTGGACCAGCGTGGCCGGCGAGGCGTTCTACCGCGGCGGTGCCGCCAGCACCTCCGACCGGGGCGCAGCGCTGAGCCGCGGCAAGGTGCGGGCGACCGGCCTGGTGCTCGTCGCCACCACCTGCCGCAGCTGCGGCACGGTCGAGGTGCGCTACGGCAAGGCCTGGTCGACGACCGTCCGGCTGCACTCGCGGCGCACCCGCAACCAGGTCGTCATCCCGGTCGGCACGTGGAGCACGCCGCACCGCGCCGCCACCGTGAAGGTCGTCGTCACGAGCACCGGCAAGCCGGTCCGGATCGACGGTCTCGGGGTGACCGCGCGCTGATCCGGAGGATCAGTAGCCTGAGGGCCGTGACGACGACCGACTCCGACCTCGCTGCCGACATCGACGCCACCTGCCGCCTGACCGGGGAGTTCACGCTCCGGTCGGGGCAGGTGAGCAGCGAGTACTTCGACAAGTACCTCTTCGAGGCCGACCCGCTGCTGCTCGCCCGGGTGGCGCGCGAGATGTCGCAGCTGATCCCCGCCGGCACCGAGGTGCTCGGCGGCCTCGAGATGGGCGGGATCCCGATCGCGACCGCGGTCAGCCAGCTGCTCGGCATGCCGGCGCTCTTCGTGCGCAAGAAGGCCAAGGAGTACGGCACCGCCAAGCTCGCCGAGGGGCCGGACTTCTCCGGCAAGCGGATCACCCTGATCGAGGACGTGATCACCACGGGCGGCGCCGTGCGCGACGCGACCAACGCGCTGCGTGGGCTCGGCGGCGTCGTCGACACCGTCGTGTGCGCCATCGACCGCAGCCCGGGCGCGGACAACCCGCTCGCCGACGTGGGTCTCGAGATCCGCGCGGTGCTCACCAAGGCCGATCTCGACGCGGCCCGCGCGGCCGCGAGCCAGGCCTAGGGCGAAGGGTCAGTCGGCGAGCTGCTGGACGCCCTCGGGCGACGAGCTCTCGCGACCCGACGACTGCTCCGGCTCGTCGGAGCGGCGCTTGCGCCGCACCTCGATCACGATCGGGATCACCGTGAGCAGCAGCAGGCCGATGGTCACGTAGTCGATGTTGTCGCCCAGCCAGGGGAACGACTGGCCCAGGAAGTAGCCGAGCAACGTGATGCTGAAGACCCAGAGCACCGCGCCGACCGCGCTCCACATCAGGAACCGGCCGCGGTCCATCCGGGTGACGCCGGCGACGAGGGTGATGTAGGTCCGCACGAACGGCACGAACCGGCCGATCACCAGCGCCTTGTTGCCGTGCTTGTCGAAGAACTCCGAGGTCTGGTCGAGGTACTCGCGCTTGATGATGCGGCCGTCGCGCTGGTAGATCCGCGGTCCGACCGCGCGGCCGATCTCGTAGCCCACCACGTTGCCGCCGAAGCCCGCGAGCGTGAAGAGCACCAGCGCGACCACCAGGTCGACCTGGTGCGGGCCGGGGATGATGTCGACCCGGTCGGTGCCGATGAACAGCCCCATCGCGAACAGCAGCGTGTCGCCCGGGAGGAACGGGAAGAACAGCCCGCACTCCACGAAGACGATCAGCAGGCTCAACCAGAACAGCGCCGACCCGAAGGTGGAGAGGAGCCAGTCAGGCTCCATCCACTTCATCCCGAGAAGCATCGGCTCGAGGACCAAGGGGACCAGCGGGCTCACGCCGTACACGCTACCGGCCACCACCCAGCGGCGAGGGCGGTCTCGTGCTTTAGGGTCCGCTGCGTGGGCACCGACGACCCCGAGGAGCAGCGGGCGCCGTACGACCCCATGCCCCACGGGCAGCCCGAGGTCGGCGTCGGACCCTGGCCGGGGCCCTGGCCGGAGGGGGAGCAGTACGACGCCGCGCTGCTCGCCGGGGGCGACCGGCGCAACGTCGTTGACCGCTACCGGTACTGGACGATGGAGGCGATCGTCGCCGACCTCGACCGCCGGCGGCACGACTTCCACGTCGCCATCGAGAACTGGCAGCACGACTTCAACATCGGGACGATCGTCCGCTCGGCCAACGCCTTCCTCGCCCGCGAGGTGCACATCGTCGGGAACCGCCGGTGGAACCGGCGCGGGGCGATGGTGACCGACCGCTACCAGCACGTGCGGCACCACCGGGACGTCGGCGAGCTCGCGGCGTACCTCGAGGGCCTGGAGGGCGGTGCCGTGCCGCTGCTGGGCGTGGACAACCTGCCCGGCTCCCAGCACCTGGAGACGATGACCCTCCCGCGGCGGGTCTGCTTCCTCTTCGGGCAGGAGGGCCCCGGGCTGTCCGCCGCGGCGCGCGAGGCGTGCGCCGGGACGTTCTCGATCGCCCAGTTCGGGTCGACGCGCTCGATCAACGCGTCGGCCGCGGCCGCGATCGCGATGCACTCCTGGGTCGTGCAGCACGCCGACCTGACCTCCGAGGAGGCCTGGCGGGGCTGATCGACCCCGCCTACTCAGTTCGTCGTCGTCTTGTAGCAGAGCGAGGAGGGGATCCCGATCCGCCAGCGCACGCGACCCGGCCAGCTGTAGTAGCCGAAGGAGCGGCCGAGCCGGGCATCGCACTTGCGGTAGGTCCACTGCTTGATGCGCCGCACGCCGGGGTAGGTCTCCGACGGGTACTTGAGGATCTCGGTGGCCCGGTAGGCGTGCGAAGCGCTGCACGCGGTCGGGAATGTCTCGTGGGACTTGCGGCGCCGGCACCGAGCGACGCTGTCGTCGAGCGGCAGCGAGCCGAGCTCGGGATCACCGTCGGTAGGAAGCGGGACGAACCGCGCGCCAGCGGCCAACGCTACGTCGCACCGGACCCACTTCGCCCCCGCGTCGCGCTGAGCCTTGGTCGGCCCGAACCACCAGAAGTCGAACGCCGAGGCCGCCAGTGCCTTCGCCTTGCCGTCGAAGAGCCTGAGGAGCGCGCGCTCGCACGGTGGGTAGTAGATGTCCGCGAGGGCGTCGTCGTCGTTCCAATCCGGCGTCTTGTCGAAGGTGAGGACCTTGAGCGTCACCGACGTGTGCTCCGTCGTGCAGTCCACCGCCGGATCGGGGTCGGCGAAGTTCCATGCCTCGTCATAGGTCAGGTCGTGGCAGCTACCCACCTCGGGCGGCGTGATGTCGACGGTTCCGCGCGCGGCGGGGCCTGCGCTGGCCGCCGGGAGGGTGGTGAGGACGGCGAGCAGTGCGGCAGCGAGCGTCGCTGCCCGCAGGATCGTGTGTCGCAACGCAGGGTTCCGATCAGCTCGTCGTCGTCTTGAAGCAGAGGGAGTAGCGCAGGCCCACGGCCCAGTGCGCGCGCGTCGGCCACTCGTAGTAGCCGAACGACCGGCCGAGCCGGGCGTAGCACTTCCGGTTGGCCCACGCCTTCATCCGACGGAGTCCGGGATAGGTCGCCGACGGGTACTTGAGGATCTCCGTCGCCCGGTAGGAGTGCGCCTTGCTGCACGCGGTCGCGAAGTAGTCGCTGGACTTGCTACGGCGGCAGCGAGCCACGCCGTCGTCGAGCGGCAGTGCGTCGAGCGTCGGCGCGCCGTCCGTCGGCAGGGGGGCGAGCGTCTCACCGGCGGTGAGGGCGGCGTCGCAGCGGATCCACTTGGCGCCGGCGTCACGCTGGGCCTTCGTCGGGAAGAAGATCCAGAGCCCGTAGGCGGAGGCCTGCAGCGCCTTCGCCTTGCCGGCGAACAGGTCGAGGATCCCGCGGTGGCAGGCTGCGTCGTAGCGTCGGTAGAGCGCGTCACCGTCGCTCCAGTCCGGCGTCTTGGCGAAGGTGACGACCTTGACGGTGACGGTGGTGTGGCTCGTGCTGCAGTCGACGGCCGGGTCCGTGTCGGACGGCTTCCACGCCTCGTCGTAGGTCAGGTCGTGGCAGGTTCCGATGGCGGGCGGGGTGATGTCCACGCCCCGCGCGACCGGGTCGGCCGACGCGTTCGTGGTGACGCCCAGCAGCGTCAGCAGGGCGGACAGGACGGCGGCCACGAGCATGACCGTGCGCAGGGCAGGGCGCATCGACTAACCCCTCACCGGGAGGACTTCCCGAGTAGTTCCAGATCGGCAAGGCGCAGTCTGGAGGTTCTTGCAGCGCGCTGCAGGTCTTTCAAGAAAAGCGTGACGCGATCGGCACGAGCCCACCGTGGTGCGATGCGCAGGGCTCTCGCCGTCGTCGCTCTTCTCGTCGCCGCACTCGCCGCCACCGCGGCCGGCAGCCCGGCCGTCGGCTCCGCCGCCGGGCCCCCGGGCTCCGCTGCCGACCAGCGCCTGATCTCCCGGTGGAGCATCGGCTACTACGCGGGCTACGAGTCGGGTGACTACCCGGTCGACGCCATCGACTGGTCGGGACTCACCGACGTGGCGGCGTCGTTCTACCTGGTGCACCCGGACGGCACGCTCGACGGCACCCTCTACCAGGGCACGCTCGCCGAGGGCAACGCCCTCGCGGCCGACCTGGTCTCGGCGGCGCACGCCAACGGGGGCCGTGCGCTGGCCTCCATCGGCGGCGCGGGGTCGGGCGACGCCTTCCACGCGGCGATGACCGACCACCCCGCGACGCTGGTGCAGTCGATCGTGGCGCTGAGCGCCCTGGGCTACGACGGCATCGACCTGGACTGGGAGCCGCTGGCGCCGGAGGACCAGGTGGTCCTCGCCCAGCTCGCCACCTCGATCCGGGCGCAGTGGCCGACCGCGGTGCTGAGCGTGCCGGTGGAGCCGATCAACGCCAACTTCCCGCCCGACCTGTCCCACATGGACGACGTCGCGGCGGTGGTGACCCACATCGACGTGATGGCCTACGGGATGGCGTACACCTACTCCGGCTGGCGGTCGTGGCACTCCTCCGCGCTCGAGGGCGAGTCGACGCACACGCCGACCTCGGTGGCGTCGAGCGTGCAGGCCTACCTGGACGCAGGGGTTCCGGCCGCCCAGCTCGGCGTGGGGATCGGCGCCTACGGCCTCTGCTACTCCTCGCCGGTCACCGGGCCGCGGCAGAAGCTCGGGGGCTCGCGGATCATCAAGGACGACTACCACCTGCAGTACCGGCAGATCAGGAAGGTCTACCAGCCGGCGATGCGCAGCCACTACGACTCCACTGCGGAGGTGCCCTACCTCTCGGGCAGCAAGAAGCGCTGCACCTACATCACCTACGAGAACCCGAAGTCGATCGCGGCCAAGCTCGCCTGGGCCGCGCAGAACGGCCTGGGTGGTGCGGTGATGTGGACCATCAACCAGCAGTACCTCCCCGGGGCCGGCCAGCCCAACCCGTTGATCGCGAAGGTCGGCACCGACTGGCTCCACTGACCCGGCGCGCCGGGACGCTCAGGCCGGTGACTCCGCCAACGCGGTCCGCAGCGCCGCGAGCCCCCGCGAGGTGTGGCTCTTGACCGTGCCCTCGGACAGCGACATCTCCCGCGCCGTGTCGGCCACCGACAGGCCCAGCCAGTGGCGGAGCACGACGGCCGCCCGCTGCTGCGGTGGGAGCGCGCCCAGCGCCGCCAGCAGCTCCTGCCGCTCTCCCGGGGCGGTGCCCTCCGGTGCGGCCCGGTCCGGGAGCAGGTCGGTCGGCTGCTCGCGCCGCCAGGGCCGCCGTGCCTCGTCGATGCTGGCCCGCACCAGGATGGTCCGGACGTAGGCCTCCTCCGAGCCGTGCCGCCGGACCCGGGGCCAGGCGACGTAGAGCTTGACCAGGGCGATCTGGAGGAGGTCGTCGGCGCGGTGCCAGTCGCCGCACAGGGCGAACGCCACCCGACGGAGGTGGTCCCGTCGGGCCGTCACGAACTCGACGTACGCCGCCTCGCGGCTCGCCCGGTTCACCGCACGCCCTCGCCCGAGGCGTACTGGTCCCGCGCGTAGGCGATGAAGGAGTCCAGCGTCGTCCCGGCCGCCGGGGTGTCGACGGCGGGGCCGATCTCGAAGCCGCCGCGCACGTGGTCGAGGGCGGTGACGAACCACCGCCGCCCCTCGAACCGCACCTCCGCGACCGTGGTGTCCTCGGCCGGCCCGAACCGCTGGCCGAGGTCGACCCCGCTCCGCTGTGCGACGACCGTGACCGCGTCGTCGTAGGAGACGATCCTGCCGCCGGGTCGCAGGTCGAGCGCCTCCATCAGCGGGTCGGGGCGGTTGGCGGCGGCCTGGTCGACGACCCACTCCTCCAGCGTCGCGAACCCCTTGCCGGCAGGGTCGGAGATCGCGCCCGACCCGCCTTCGCGGCTGGTCAGCAGGTACCAGTAGCGGTCCTCGCCGCGGGTGACCTCGAGGCCGACCGAACGGTCGGGCTCCTGGAAGCCCATCGGGTTCGGGATCCGCTGCGTGACCCGCCAGCCGTCCCTGATCACGAGCTTCCCGTCCGGGCCGTACGCCGCGCGGAGGCCGCCCTCCAGCACCGGGTCGCTGGTCGACGTGGTCGGCTGGTCGGCGATCGAGGGGTGGTCGGTGGCGACACCGTCGCCGCCGGGAGCCAGCGCCCACGCCGCCCCTCCGAGCACCAGCACTGCGGCCGCCGCCCCGGCCCCGAGCACGATCCGGCGCCGCGACTGCGCGCGGCGGCCGTCGCGGACGAGCGCGTCGGTGGCGATCAGTGCCCCCGGCGGCGGCGCGGGCGCCGCGTCCAGCTGCTCGGCGATCAGGTCCATCAGCTCGGGCATCGGGTCCTCCTCGGTCGTCGTGTCCCCCACCTGCTGATACGGAACGAGACTGCGGACGGTTGTCACGGCGACGGCGGATAGTGTGAGGGGGACCGGAACTACTCGTCAGCAGGAGCACCGCAGCCATGCCGATCGCCACCCCCGAGAAGTACGCCGAGATGCTGGACGCCGCGAAGGCAGGATCCTTCGCGTTCCCGGCGATCAACGTGTCGTCCTCCCAGACCCTCAACGCCGCCCTCAAGGGGTTCGCCGACGCCGGTGCCGACGGCATCATCCAGATCTCGACGGGCGGCGCGGAGTACCTCTCCGGCCCGTCGGTCAAGGACATGGTCACCGGGTCGGTCGCGTTCGCGGCGTACGCCGCCGAGGTCGCCAAGAGCTACCCGGTCAACATCGCGCTGCACACCGACCACTGCCCGAAGAACAAGCTGGACGGCTTCGTCCGGCCGCTCATCGACATCTCCGCCGAGCGCGTCGCCAAGGGCGAGGCGCCGCTGTTCCAGTCGCACATGTGGGACGGGTCCGCGGTCCCGCTCGCCGAGAACCTCGAGATCGCCGAGGACCTCCTCGAGCGCTGCGCCAAGGCGCACATCATCCTCGAGATCGAGGTCGGCGTCGTCGGCGGCGAGGAGGACGGCATCGTCGGCGCGATCGACGAGAAGCTCTACACCACCCCCGACGACGCGCTCGCGACCGTGCGCGCGCTCGGTGTGGGCGAGAAGGGCCGCTACCTGACCGCGCTCACCTTCGGCAACGTGCACGGCGTCTACAAGCCGGGCAACGTCAAGCTCCGCCCGGAGATCCTCAAGGCCGCCCAGGAGGCCGTCGTCAAGGAGCTCGGCCTCGCGGCCGACGCCAAGCCGTTCGACCTCGTCTTCCACGGCGGCTCCGGCTCCACGGCCGAGGAGATCGGCGCGGCGGTCGACTACGGCGTGGTGAAGATGAACGTCGACACCGACACCCAGTACGCCTTCACCCGCCCCGTCGCGGCGCACATGTTCCAGCACTACGACGGCGTGCTGAAGGTCGACGGCGAGGTCGGCCACAAGAAGCAGTACGACCCGCGCGCCTGGGGCAAGGCCGCCGAGGCCGGCATGGCCGCCCGCGTGGTCGAGGCCTGCGAGAACCTGCGCTCGGCGGGCAAGAGCATCGGCTGACGCCGAGTCGGCTCTTGTCCGCACGCCTGCGGTCGCGAGTCGGGCTCCAGTTCCCACGCAGGGCGTGCGGACAAGAGCCGACTCGGCGATCGTCGGTAGACCTACTCCGCAGCCGCAGCGGGTACGGCGGCCGGCGCGCCGCCGAAGTGCTTCGGCGCCTCGAACAGCAGCACGGCCACGAACCCCAGCGCGAGGATCGCCGCCGGGAGCAGCATCGCCTCCGACATCGCCTCGCTGAACGGCGCGAAGATCTGCGGCGGCAGGCTCTGGCCCGCGGCCTCGGGGCTGCCGCCGGTCGACAGCCCGTGGGCGACCAGCCGGCTGTCCATCAGCACCGCGATGCCGGCCGAGCCGATGACTGACCCGACGGTCCGGGTGGCGTTGTAGACGCCGGCACCGGCGCCGGCCTGGTGCATCGGGAGGTTGCGGGTGGCGGTCGCGGCGAGCGGGGCCCAGACCGCGGACATGCCGAAGCCCATCACGCCCATCCCGGCGAGCACCTGCCAGATCCCCACGTCGGGGTCGAGGCTCAGGGCGACCCAGAAGACGCCCAGGGACGTCACGGAGAAGCCGAGCCCGGTGAGGATCCGCGGGTGCACCTTGTCGGTGAAGCGACCCACGATCGGCGCCATCACGAAGGACATGACCGCCATCGGCGCCATCAGCAGCGACGCCTCCAGCGCGGAATAGCCCCGCACCAGCTGGGCGTAGAGCATCAGCGGGAAGCCCATCGACACGGCGGCGAAGCCCATGCAGGTGATCCCGACGTTGGACACCGAGAAGTTGCGGTCCTTGAAGAGGCCGAGCGGCAGCAGCGGCTCGCGGCGGTTGCGCCGCTCCCACACCAGGAAGACCGCCATCACCGCGAGGCCGCCGAGGATCAGTGCCCACACGAGGCCGTCCCAGTCGCGCTGCTCGCCGTTCTGGATGCCGAACACCAGGGCGAACATGCCCACGCCGCTGAGGGCGACACCCGCCCAGTCGAAGGTGTGCTCGTGGGTCGGCAGCACGGGCACCAGGCGCCAGTTGAGGTAGAACGCCACGACGCCGATCGGCACGTTGATGAAGAAGATCCACTCCCACCCGAGCCCGACGACGAGGAGGCCGCCCAGGATCGGGCCGACGAGCGTCGCCACGCCGGCGGTCGCGCCCCACAGCGCCATCGCCTGGCCGCGCTTCTCGGCGGGGAAGATCCGGGTGATCACGGCCATCGTCTGGGGCGTGATCATCGCCGCGCCGACGCCCTGCACCACCCGGGCCGCGATGAGCATCTCGATCGAGGTGCTGAGGCCGCAGCCGAGGGAGGCGAGGGTGAAGACGGCCAGGCCCGCGAGGTACATCCACTTCGGGCCGATCTTGTCGCCGAGCCGGCCGGCGATGAGGAGGGGGACGGCGTAGGCCAGCAGGTAGGCGCTGGTCACCCAGAGCACGGCGTTGGTGTCGGCGTCCAGCTCGGCCATGATGTCCGGCGTCGCGACGGTCACGATCGTCATGTCGACGAGGATCATGAAGAAGCCGATGCACAGGGCGCCGAGGGCCGGCCACGGCCGCACGTCGGCCGGGACGTCGGTCTGTGCCTGCGGGGCGGATGTCTGGGTCACAATTCAGAGTCAACCACCGGCCACCGACAGGCATTCCGGCTCTGGCACGCTGGATCCATGACGCACACGGACCTGCTGGCCGGACCCCCGCCGACGCACCTGCCCGAGGACCCCGCCACCGAGGAGCTCGCCGCGGGGGAGGAGCCGGCGGCCGTCGTACGCCGTCACCCGGCCTCGCCCTCCGCGTGGGCCGCGCTCGCCCAGGCCGCCGTCGACGCCGACCTCGACGCGGTGACGGTCTACGCCTACGCGCGGGTCGGCTACCACCGCTCGCTCGACATGCTGCGCCGCAACGGCTGGAAGGGCCACGGCCCGGTCCCGTGGGAGCACGAGCCCAACCGCGGCTTCCTGACCTGCCTCGCCCTGCTCGCCAAGGCGGCCCGGGCGATCGGCGAGGACGAGGAGTGGGAGCGGTGCTCGACGTTCCTGCGCGACTCCAGCCCGACCGCTCACGACGTGCTCCTCGGTTCCTGACCCGGCGGGCGGTCGTGGACGTCCTGCAGCCGCGCTTCCCCGGCGTCGCCGCCGGGCGGCCGCACTACGAGAGCTTCTACGTCACCGCGGCGCACCCCACCAGCGGCGACACGTTCTGGGTCCGCTGCACCGTCCGCAAGCCGCCCGGCGCCGAGCCGGTGGGCTCGGTGTGGTTCACGCACTTCCGGCCCGACGGTCCGCGCGCGGCCAAGGCGGACGGCCCGGTGAGCACCTCGGCGACGTACCCCGTGGCGGTCGGTGACCTCGGCCGGGTCGGCCGGGACGGTGCCTCGGGCGAGCTGAGCGTGCCGGGGCTCCGCGCGGCCTGGGACCTGGCGTTCTCGGGCGACGAGGAGCCACTGGCGCACCTGCCGCACGCGCGGATGTACGACGCCCCCGTCCCGCGCACCAAGTCGACCAGCCCCCGGCCCGACATGACCGTCGACGGCACCGTCACGGTCGACGGCGAGGAGATCCGGCTGGAGGGCTGGCGCGGCATGCTCGGCCACAACTGGGGCACCGAGCACGCGCACCGGTGGATCTGGCTGCGCGGCGCCGGCTTCGCCGAGGACCCGTCGGCGTGGCTCGACGTGGTGATCGGCCGGATCCGGGTCGGACCGGTGACCGTGCCCTGGATCGCCAACGGCGCGGTGTCGGTGGGCGGCCGTCGCACGCGCGTCGGCGGGCTCGGGAAGCGGGTCGCCGTCACCACCCGGCCCGACGGCGTCCGGGTGGCCGTGGGCGGTCTGACGGTCGAGGTCGACGCCCCGCTGGCGCGCACGGTCGGCTGGGAGTACGCCGACCCGGCCGGCGGGCTGCACCAGGTCCGCAACTGCTCCGACGCCGGCATGCGGGTCACGCTCGAGGGCCGCACGCTCACGACGACCTACGGCGCGGCCTACGAGCTCGGCACCCCCGAGGTCGACCGTGCGGTCGTCATGCAGCCGTTCCCCGACCGCTGACCCGCGGGTCGTGGGGGTGAGTGGTCGCCCTGGTGCGCCCTCACCCCCACGACTCAGGCGGAAGGCGTGAGCAGCGTCCGGATCCGCTCGGGGCCGAGCGCGGCGAAGAGCGTGGGGAGCCGAGGGCCGCGCTGGGCGGCGACGAGCAGCTCGTAGAGCAGCTTGAAGAACGCCTTCTGGTCGGCCTTCACCTCGTCGGTCGGTGCGTCGTCGAGGGCGAGGCCGCGGCCGAGCTTGGGGACGCCGTAGATCAGGCCGGTCAGCTCGTCGGCGTCGTCGAAGCTGTCGGGGAGCCGGTCGAGCAGCAGCCGCAGCCAGGCCTCCTCGTCCTCGGCGAGCGCGCCCAGCCGAACCGCGTCGGGTTCGACGCGGACCGTGGTGCGCTCCTCGGCGTCGACGTACTCGCCGATCCAGGTCATCGCCCGCGACAGCCGCGGCTCGAGGTCGTCGACCGACGCGTGCTCGAAGCCGACCTTGCCGACCGTGGCCGAGACGAGGTCGGCGGAGCCCGCGGTCACGTCCGCGACCGACGACAGCATCCGGAACGGCACGACGACCGCCGGCGTGGGCAGCCGCCCGGCCGACGCCGTGGAGGAGGCCCGCTCCCAGGCGAGCACGGCGGCGTCGCGCTTCTCCGGGACCGCCGCCTTCTTGGTGAGCGCGTCCCACTCGTCGTAGAGCCGCAGCACCTCGGCGCCGAAGTCCACGTTGAACGCCTGCTTGGGCTGCCGCCGGACGTAGAGCCACCGCAGGATCGGGGCCTCGAGGATCCGCAGGGCCTCGGCGGCCGTCGGCACGCCGCCCTTGGACGACGACATCTTCGGCATCCCGGCGACGCCGACGAACGAGTAGCCCACGAACGACGGGGCGGTGCCGCCGAAGATCGGGCCGACCAGCTCCTTGCCGACGGTGTACGACGACCCGGGGCTCGCGTGGTCGACGCCGCCGGGCTCGAAGTGGACCTGCTCGTAGGTCCAGCGCATCGGCCAGTCGACCTTCCAGACCAGCTTGCCCTCGTCCTGCGTCGCGAGGTTGGTGACGTAGGAGTCGCCGCACACGTCGCAGGTGTAGGCCAGGTCGGTGGTCTCGTCGTCGTAGGACGTGAGGGTGACGGTGTCGCGCCCGCACCCGCGGCAGTAGGGCTTGAAGGGGAAGCGGGCCAGGTCGCCCCGCCCCGCGTGCTCGTCGCTCTCCGCGGTCGAGTCGCCCTCGTCGGAGCCCTCCCCGCCGGCCGGCTTCTTGGTGCGGTAGCGCGCCATGACCGCCTCGATCTCGTCGCGCTTGCGGACGGCGGTGAGCACCTGCTCGCGGTAGGCGCCGGAGCGGTACATCCGGGTCTGGTCGATCTCGACCATCTCGCAGCCCATCTCGGCCAGCGCGGCGCGCAGCGGCGCCTTGTAGAGCTCGGCCCAGCTGTCGTACTGCCCGGTCGGGTCGGGTACGGCGGTCAGCGGCTTGCCGATGTGCTCGTTCCACGACGGGTCGGTCCCGGCCGGCACCTTGCGGAACCGGTCGTAGTCGTCCCAGCTGTGCAGGTGCCGCACGTCGATGCCGCGGCGGCGGATCTCCTCGGCCACGAAGTGCACGGTGAGGAACTCACGCAGGTTGCCCAGGTGGATCGGCCCCGACGGGCTGATCCCCGACGCGCAGGTCACCAGCTCGGGGAGGGTGCCGCCGTTGACCGACTCGGCGTGCCGGAGCGCCAGGTCCGCGGTCCGGGTCACCCAGTCGCTGATGTCCGCGCCCTTGCCTGCGCTGCCTCGCTGTCCTCGTGCCACGACGGGCAAGCCTAGCGACGCCGTCGCCGGCTCCCTCGTGGCGCCTCAGGCGGGCACGATCATCGAGTACGCGCCCGGCTCCACCCGCCAGGTGCGGTGCCGCTCCGGGCCGTAGAGCTCGCCGTCCGCGCTGCACCAGAACTCCGACCCCCGCACCGACACGGTGGTGCCGCGGGTCGTGATGACCTCGCCGTGACCGGGGTGCATGCCCAGCGGCAGCCGGGCGGCGTACCCGAGCCGGGAGCGCAGCGACGCCGGCGTGGCGATCATGACGTCGAGCAGGCCGTCGCCGGGGTCGGCGTCCGGGGTGAGCTCGGTGCCGCCGCCGACCGACTTGCCGTTGCCGACCGCCACCATCAGGATCTCGCGGTCGACGTCGGCGACCACCTCGTCGTCCACCGTCACCTGCGCCCGCACGGTCGGCGGGTCCAGCGCGGTGAGGACGGCTCCGATCGGGTAGCCGAGCTTGCCGAGGTTGACCGGGCCGATGCCGACGGCGCCGAGGCGCTCCTTCCACGGCACGGCGCGCCGGCCCGCCTCCGCGCCCGCGCCGAGGTGGACGTTGTTGACGACCACCTCGCCGACCTCGTCGACCAGGACGTCCATCGGCGTGATCCGGCCGTCGACCAGCTGGTGGGCGGCCTCCTCGACGTCGAGGGAGATGCCGAGCGTGCGGGCGAAGTCGTTGCCGGTGCCGCTCGGGAGCAGCCCGAGCACCCGGCCCTCGAGCTCCGCACGCCGGTGCAGCGCCGCGACCACCGCGTGGATGCTGCCGTCGCCGCCGGCCACGATGATCCGGCGAGAGCCCGCCCGGTGCAGCACGCTGTCCAGCTCGCCCGGGGCGCCGGTCGCGGCGACCTCGACGGAGGTGCGCTCGGCCAGGATCCGCAGCGCCGCGGAGAACGGGCCGTCGTCGGAGGTCCCGGCGTCGCTGTTGGTGATGACGAGCAGGGGTTCCGAGGTGGGCACCCGGCAACTGTAGGTCGGGGTCCCGGCGTGGTTGGATGCCGGGCCATGGGGACTCCGCCGCACCCGCAGCGCCGCTGGACCGCACGGGAGCTGATCGACCTCGTGCTCGACGAGGGCAGCTACGAGTCCTGGGACGAGCCGGTCGACGTCAGCGGGCACCCGGAGGGCTACCAGGCCGAGCTGCGCGCGGCGGCCGAGAAGGCCGGCACCGACGAGTCGGTGCTGACCGGCCGCGGGACCGTGCGGGGACGGCCGGTCGCGTTCGTGGTCAACGAGTTCCGCTTCCTCGCCGGCTCGATCGGCGTCGCCGCCGCGCGGAGGATCGCGCACGCCGTACGCCGTGCGACGCTGGAGGGCCTGCCGGTGCTGGCGAGCACCGCCTCCGGCGGCACCCGGATGCAGGAGGGCACCCCGGCCTTCGTGCAGATGGTCGAGATCTCCCGCGCGCTGATGGAGCACCGCGCCGCCGGGCTGCCCTACCTGGTGCACCTGCGGCACCCGACGACCGGCGGGGTCTACGCCTCCTGGGGCTCGCTGGGCCACGTGACGATCGCCGAGCCGGGCGCGCTGGTGGGCTTCCTCGGGCCGAAGGTCTACGAGGCCCTCAACGGACGGCCGTTCCCCGAGGGCGTGCAGACGGCCGAGAACCTCGCCGCCAAGGGCGTCGTCGACGCGGTCGTCCCCGCCGAGGACCTGCCCGCGCTCGTCGACACCGCGCTCGGCGTGCTCGTCGACCCGGCGTCACCGCCGGACCTCGTACGTCGCCCGCCGGTCGAGCCGGGCACGGCTCCGGACCACCCGGTCTGGGAGGACGTCGAGCACACCCGCGACGCCGAGCGGACCGGCGTGCGCGAGCTGCTCCGGTACGGCGCCACCAGCACCCTGCGGCTGCGCGGCACCGACGAGGGCGAGCGGGACGACTCCGTGCTCATCGCCCTGACCCGGCTGGACGGCCAGCCGTGCGTGCTGGTGGGCCAGGACCGGTCGCGCCAGACGCCGGCGACGCCCATGGGTCCGGGCGCGCTGCGCGAGGCGCGCCGGGCGATGAGCCTCGCCGAGGAGCTGCGGTTGCCGCTGGTGACCGTGATCGACACCCCCGGTGCCGAGCTCTCGCCCGAGGCGGAGGAGGGCGCGATCGCGGGGGAGATCGCGCGCTGCATCGCCACCCTGGTCACGATGACCGTCCCGACCGTGTCGGTGATCCTCGGCCAGGGCTGCGGCGGCGGCGCCCTCGCGCTGCTGCCGGCCCGCACGGTGCTCGCCGTGCAGCGCGGCTGGCTCTCGCCCCTGCCGCCCGAGGGCGCCAGCGTGATCGTGCACGGCGACCTCGAACACGCCGCCGAGCTGGCCGAGGCGCAGGGCGTCGGGGCCCTGAGCCTGCTCGCGGGCGGCGAGCTGCACGGCGTCGTGCCCGAGCTCGACGAGGACACCCCCGAGACCCTCGCCCGCGCCGTCGCCGCCGAGATCGCCCACCGTCTCGCCGACTGACGACCGCCGCGTCGGCGTCGAGACGCCTATCCTCCCGGCATGACGACGAGCAGGCTCGAGGCGTTCAGCGACGGTGTCCTGGCCATCGTCATCACGGTGATGGTCCTGGAGCTCAAGCCGCCGAGCGCCGAGGAGCCGACCTGGCACTCGCTGCTCGACACCTCCGGTCTGGGGCTGCTCACCTACGTCCTCAGCTTCGTCTACATCGGCATCTACTGGAGCAACCACCACCACCTGTTCCAGCTGGTGCGGCACGTCGACGGGTCGGTCCTCTGGGCCAACCTGCACCTGCTGTTCTGGCTGAGCCTGGTCCCGTTCACCAACGGCTGGCTCGACGAGTCCAAGGTCGCGGAGGTCCCGACGGTCGTCTACGGCTGCAACCTGCTCGGGGCGGCCATCGCCTACTACGTGCTCCAGCTGACGATCTTCCGCACCCCGTCCGGGGAGCGGGCGCACGCGGCGCTCGGTGCCGACCTCAAGGGCAAGCTCTCGCCGGCGCTCTACGTCGGCGGCATCCTGCTCGCGCTGTGGGAGCCCCGCCTCGGTCTGGTGCCGTTCGTCGTCGTGGCGCTGATCTGGCTGGTGCCCGACCGCCGGGTCGAGCGCTACCTCGCCGCCGAGCGCGCTGCTAGCTGACGGCCATGTCCTCGCCGGACCAGTAGGCCTTCATGCTGATGATCTTGGCGTCGTCGTCGAACGTCATCACGTCGATCGGCGCGAGCGTGTAGGTCTGCTCGCCCGCCTTGGTGACGAGCTCGAACTGGAACGCCGCCTCGTTGCCCGCGACCCGCGCCACGACGAGCTGCGCCACCTGCTCGAGCCCCTCGAGGGTGGAGTAGAACTCGCGGATCGACTCCCGGGTCGTCCGCACCTCGCTGCCCACCGGGTCCTCGACGGTCGCGCCCTCGGCGTACAGGTCGAGGATCTCGTCGGTCGTCCCGGTCGCGACCCGCGCGACGTAGGCGTTGATGGTCTCGAGGATGGCTTCCCTGCTGGCGCCCACGGCGGCCTCCTGGTCTCTGAGCGTCTCGAAGAGTAGAACGTGTTCTCGTTCGCCGAATCTATCGTGATGGTCGCTTTTTGGTAACGTGTGGCCGCAAGAGCCCCGGTCCTTGCCGGGGTTCCTTGCTTTGTGGATCCAGTGGTGCGTTGAGCAGCCGTCCCGACAAGGCGGGACGGAGGGACTCCGTCCGTAGCGAAGGAGCATGCGATGCCCGCGATCGTGATCGTCGGCGCCCAGTGGGGCGACGAGGGCAAGGGGAAGGCGACCGACCACCTGGGTGACCGGGTCGACTACGTCGTGAAGTTCAACGGCGGCAACAACGCCGGCCACACCGTGGTGATCGGCGACGAGAAGTACGCCCTCCACCTGCTGCCCAGCGGCATCCTGACCGCGGGCTGCACGCCGGTGATCGGCAACGGCGTCGTGGTCGACCTCGACGTGCTCTTCACCGAGATCGACGGGCTCGAGGCGCGCGGCATCGACACCGCCGCCCTGCGGGTCAGCACCAACGCGCACGTGATCGCCGACTACAACCGCACCCTCGACAAGGTCACCGAGCGGTTCCTCGGCAGCCGCCGGATCGGCACCACCGGCCGCGGCATCGGCCCGACCTACGCCGACAAGATGAACCGGATCGGCATCCGGGTCCAGGACCTCTTCGACGAGAAGATCCTCACCGCCAAGGTGGAGGGCGCGCTCGAGCTCAAGAGCCAGATCCTGACCAAGATCTACAACCGGCGCGCGCCGTCGGTCGCCCAGACCGTGGAGGAGCTGCTCGCGCACACCGAGCGGCTCTCGCCGTACGTCTGCGACACGACGCTGCTGCTCGGCGAGGCGCTCGACCGCGACGAGACCGTCCTGCTCGAGGCGGGCCAGGCGACGCTGCTCGACGTCGACCACGGCACCTACCCGTTCGTGACGTCGAGCAGCGCGACCGCCGGCGGCGCCTGCACCGGCTCCGGCATCCCGCCGACCCGGATCGACCAGGTGATCGGGATCGTCAAGGCCTACACGACGCGCGTCGGCGAGGGGCCGTTCCCGACCGAGCTGCTCGACGAGTCCGGCGAGTTCCTGCGCAACGCCGGCGCCGAGTTCGGCACGACGACCGGGCGGCCGCGCCGCTGCGGCTGGTACGACGCCGTGATCGCGCGCTACGCCTCGCGGATCAACGGCGTCACCGACTTCGTGCTGACCAAGCTCGACGTGCTGACCGGCATCGAGGAGATCCCGGTCTGCGTGGCCTACGACGTCGACGGCACCCGGCACGAGGACATGCCGGCCAACCAGACCGACTTCCACCACGCGGTGCCCGTCTACGAGTACTTCCCCGGCTGGACCGAGGACATCAGCGGTGCCCGCACCCTGGAGGACCTGCCGAAGAACGCGCAGTCCTACGTGCAGGCGCTGGAGGAGATGTCGGGCGCCCGGATCTCGGTGGTCGGCGTCGGGCCGGAGCGCGAGCAGGCCGTCGTGCTGCACCCGCTGCGTTGAGAGGAACCCGTTGAGCATCACTGCCCTCGTCATCGGCACCGGCGGCCGCGAGCACGCGCTCGCCCTGGCGCTCGCGCGCGACCCGGGGGTCGGGGCCGTCCACGCGGCTCCCGGCAACCCGGGCATCGGCGCGGTGGCGACGCTGCACCCGGTCGACCCCATGGACGGACCCGCGGTCGCGGACCTCGCCGTCGAGGTCGGCGCGGACCTGGTGGTCGTCGGCCCGGAGGCGCCGCTGGTCGCCGGTGTCGCGGACGCGGTCCGCGAGCAGGGGATCGCCGTCTTCGGCCCGAGCCGCGCCGCCTCGCAGCTGGAGGGGTCGAAGGCGTTCTCCAAGGAGGTCATGGCGGCCGCGGGCGTGCCGACGGCCCGCTCGCGCACCTGCACCACGCCCGAGGAGGCGGCGGCCGCGCTCGACGAGCTGGGGGCGCCGTACGTCGTGAAGGACGACGCGCTCGCGGCGGGCAAGGGCGTCGTGGTCACCCGCGACCGCGCCGAGGCGCTCGCGCACGCGGCGGCCTGCGGGCGGGTGGTGGTCGAGGAGTTCCTCGACGGGCCGGAGGTCTCGCTGTTCGCCGTCTGCGACGGTGCGACGGCCTACCCGCTGCAGCCGGCGCAGGACTTCAAGCGCATCTTCGACGGCGGCCGCGGGCCCAACACCGGCGGCATGGGGTCCTACACGCCGCTGACGTGGGCGCAGCCCGACCTCGCCGACGTCGTGATGGAGACCGTCGTGCAGCCGACGCTGGACGAGATGGCGCGCCGCGGCGCGCCGTTCGTCGGGTGCCTGTACGTCGGCCTCGCGCTCACCGCGGCCGGGCCGAAGGTGATCGAGTTCAACTGCCGCTTCGGCGACCCCGACATCCAGCCCGTGCTCGCGGTGCTCGAATCGCCGTTCGGCCAGCTGCTGCACGCGGCGGCGCAGGGACGCCTCGCCGACGTCGCCCCGCCGGTCTTCGGCGACGGCGCGTCGGTGACCGTGGTGCTCGCCTCGGCCGGCTATCCCGAGTCGTCGTCCAAGGGCGACGTCATCACCGGCGTCGGGGCGGCCAACGGCGTCAACGACGTCGACGTGATCCACGCCGGCACGGCGCTCGTCGACGCGCCCGAGCCCGGCGACCCCGGGCACCGGCACCTGGTCACGGCCGGCGGGCGGGTGCTCGCCGTACGCGCCGTCGGCTACGACGTCGCCGACGCCCGCGCCCGTGCCTACGCCGCCGCCGACCTGATCTCCTTCGACGGCCTCCAGCGCCGCTCCGACATCGCCGCCGAGCCCCTCGGCGTCGTCGAGGGCGCCTCGCTCACCGACGACTGACCTCCCCCGGGGGTCGGGCGCCGAATCGCAGGTACTGGCGCGCCGAATCGCACGAACTGGCGCGCCGAATCGCACGAACTGGCGCGTCGAATCGCAGGAACCGGCGCGCTGAACCGGGGCGCCGCAACCACAAGGGGAGATTGGCGCCGCCAATACCTGCGATTCGCGCCACCATTACCTCCGATTCGGCGCACCAAACCCTGTGATTCGGCCGACGACCGAGGATGGACAGACCCGTGGGAGAATCGGGGACCGTGACGGTTCCGAACGTGCTCGCCACCCGCTACGCCGCGCCCGACCTGGTGGGGATCTGGTCGCCGGAGCACAAGATCGTGCTCGAGCGGCAGTTGTGGATCGCGGTGCTCAAGGCGCAGCGCGACCTCGGCATCGACGTCCCGGACGGGGTGGTCGAGGCCTACGAGGAGGTCGTCGAGAAGGTCGACCTCGACTCGATCGCCGCGCGGGAGCGCATCACCCGGCACGACGTGAAGGCCCGCATCGAGGAGTTCTCCGCGCTCGCCGGGCACGAGCACATCCACAAGGGGATGACCTCGCGCGACCTCACCGAGAACGTCGAGCAGCTGCAGGTGAAGCAGTCGCTGGCCCTGCTCCGCGACCGGGCCGTCGCCACGCTGGCCCGCCTCGCGCGGCTCGCCGCGGAGCACGAGACCACGGTCATGGCCGGCCGGTCCCACAACGTCGCCGCTCAGGCCACCACCCTCGGCAAGCGGTTCGCGAGCATCGCCGACGAGCTGATGATCGCGGTGGAGCGGGTCGAGGAGCTGCTCGCGCGCTACCCCCTGCGGGGCATCAAGGGCCCGATGGGCACCGCCCAGGACATGCTCGACCTGCTCGGCGGCGACGACGAGCGGCTCGAGGAGCTCGAGCAGCGGGTCGCGGCCCACCTCGGCTTCGACCGGGTGCTGACCAGCGTCGGCCAGGTCTACCCCCGCAGCCTCGACTTCGACGTGCTCTCCGCGCTGGTCCAGCTGGTCGCGGCGCCCTCCAACCTCGCCACCACGATCCGCCTGATGGCGGGCAACGAGCTGGTCACCGAGGGCTTCAAGGAGGGCCAGGTCGGCTCGTCGGCGATGCCGCACAAGATGAACACCCGCTCCTGCGAGCGGGTCAACGGCCTCGCCGTGGTCACCCGCGGCTACCTGTCGATGGTCGGCGAGCTCGCCGGCGACCAGTGGAACGAGGGCGACGTGTCGTGCTCGGTCGTCCGCCGGGTGGCGCTGCCCGACGCGTTCTTCGCCGTCGACGGCCTCTTCCAGACCTTCCTCACCGTGCTCGACGAGTTCGGCGCCTTCCCGGCGGTGATCCAGCGCGAGCTCGACCGCTACCTGCCGTTCCTCGCCACCACGAAGGTCCTCATGGCGGCCGTGCGCAACGGTGTCGGCCGGGAGACCGCGCACGAGGCGATCAAGGAGGCCGCGGTCGGCACCGCGCTGGCGATGCGCCAGGGCCAGGCCGGCAACGACGTCTTCGCCAAGCTCGCGGCCGACGAGCGCCTGGGCCTCAGCGACGAGCAGCTCGCCGGGCTGGTCGCCGACCCGATCACCTTCACCGGCGCCGCCGTCGCCCAGACCCAGGCGGTGTGCCGCCGCGTCGCCGCGCTGGTCGAGCAGCACCCGGACGCCGCGAGCTACGCGCCGGGCGAGATCCTCTAGCGCGGTCGGTCAGCAGCCGACGTCGACCACGTCGAGGTCGGTACGCCGAGCCGCGCCCCTCCCCAGCGCGTACGCCGAGCAGTAGCGCCCGCTGAGCAGCGGGTCGCGCTGCAGCGTCACCGGCTGCCAGCGGCCGCCGCCCCGCGGCTCGAGGTAGCGGAACGAGTCGGCCAGCAGCGCGCGCTGCGACCCGTCGCGCAGGTAGCGGTCCAGCCAGCGCTGGACGTAGACCGACGTGAGCGCCTGCCCCCAGCGGCTGGCCGGCAGGACGAGCGGGATGTCGGTGTACTCCAGGTGCGTGCTCGCCCGCGGCACGACCAGCATCGAGTCGAGCCCGGACTTCCGCCAGGCCTCGAACCCGGTGGCCCGCTCGCGCATCGGGTCGGGCCCCTCGGGGCTCGGCTGGGGCATGATCGACGACCCGCCCGACAGCTGCCACGGCGTGACGGTGAAGCCGTACTCCGACTGCACGCCGAGCGCCGGGACCCGCGGCTCGATCGTGCCCTGGTCGTAGGGCGCCATGCCGGCGGGTGCGGCGAGCTTGTCCAGCGCCACGACGGTGGCCACGCGGTCGTCGTACTCCTGGACCGCGGAGACGGCGAACGCGCCCATGGAGTGGCCGATGATCGCCAGCTTGGTGGTCCGCCCCGGCGCCGTCGGGTGCTCGAGCGGGCTGCGGTCCCACAGCGACCGCCACGGGTTGCCGCGGCCGGTGAAGAAGTCGATCGCGTCCTCGGTGCCGTTGGTGAAGTTGGCGAGCTGCTGGAACGGCACGCCCGGGCAGCCGGTCAGCTCCCGGGTGCCGAGCTCGGGGTCGCCCTCGACCGGCCCGAAGGGGTTGCAGAACGGGAACGCGTCGCCGGTGGTGTGCGGCAGCGTCTCCGAGGTGCCCTCGCCCTGCACGTCGTAGAGGAGCACGAGGAACCCGCGCTCGGCGAGGTCCTCGGCCAGCCACTGGTACATCCCCTGGGACCCCCCGACCGAGCCGGGCGTGATGACGACACCGGGGTACGGCGCCGCGAGCCGCTCGCCCGTGTAGGGGTCCCGCGCGTCGGCCAGCGGGGCGTAGAGGGTGCCGTGGAGCTGGGCGCCGAAGCGGTTGAGGAAGGTGACCTGCCGGCTCCGGCCGCGGGTGCCTGACCACCCGGCGCGGAGCGGGTTGCCGACGTTCCAGCCGGGCACGGCCATCGCCGGTGTGAGCGAGAGGCGCAGCGGGTCGGCGACCTGCGCGAGCAGCTGGGCCGTGCTCACCGCTTTGCTCTGCTGGACGAGCGCCGGCAGGTAGGCCGGGTTCTGCAGCTGGCCGCCGGGGCCGACGACGCGGCCGTAGGCGTCGGTCATGTTCGCGAGGTCGTCCGCGGTGGACACCGGTCCGAGCGGTCCGGGACCGGTGTCCGCGCGTGCCGTGTCCGCCCGGGCGACGGAGGGCGTGAGGAGGAGACCTGTTGCGAGAGCCGTCGCGAGCGCGCGACGAGTGACCGAGAGCAGCATGATGCCGGGCCCAACGACGCATCCGGGCCGGGTGTCACGCCGGCCGCGGAGGGTCAGGCGGGCTTGACGTCCAGCACGACCTCGAACTCCAGCAGGTCCGCGCCGGTGGCGACCGGCTTGGCGGGTGCCTCGCCCGGCTTCGCGGCGTGGGCGGCCTTAGCGTCGCCGGCGCGCCAGGCGTCGAACGAGGCCTCGTCCGCCCAGTGCGTGACCACGAAGTAGCGGTCGTCGCCCTTGACCGGGCGCAGCAGCTGGAAGCCGAGGAACCCGGGGGAGCCCTCGACCGCCCCGGCGCGCGCGGCGAAGCGCTGCTCGAGCTGCGGGCCCGCGCCCTCGGGGACGTGGATGGCGTTGATCTTGACGACGGACATGCCGTCGACCCTAGGCCCGCCGGTCAGGCGCGGGCGTCGCCGCCCCAGTTGGACAGCTTGGTGGCGATCGTGTGCAGGTCGGCGGGCTGGTGGGTGCCGTCGGCGAACGGAGCGAAGAACCACACGTGGAAGTGGCCGCGGTGCGCGCCGTAGCGGCTGACGTCGACGTACGCCGCCTCCGGCAGGTTCTCGACGATCCGCACCACGCGGTTGGAGATCCGCCCGAACTGCGACGCGAGCTCGTCGTCGAGCTGCCCGACCCGGCTGTGCTCCCGCGTCTGCAGCAGCAGCGCGGCCGCCATCTCCGCCGGCCCGTCGGTGTAGGAGAGGATCCAGTTCTCGTCCTCCCACACGATGCGCTCGGGCGTCACCCGTGCGCACTCGGGGCACTCACCCGCGACCGCCTGGCGCGACGCACCCACGATCCGCGCCCAGACATCCTCTGCTGACTCCGGCATGGCCACACTGTGCCAAACGCGATCGCGCGGAGATCCAGGACCCCCGTGCAACGATCGGCTCCCGTCCGGACATGGGGGAGGCATGGAGCATCCAGCAGCGACGCACGAGGACGCGTTCCGGCGCCTCTACGCCGCCCACTTCGACGCCGTGCTCGGCTATGCCCTGCGCCGCACGGACCGTCCCGACGACGCGGCCGACGTCGCGGCCGAGACGTTCGTGGTCGCCTGGCGCCGGCAGCGCCACGTGCCGGACGGGGACGCCACGCGTCCCTGGCTGTACGGCGTCGCGCGGCGCGTGCTCGCCAACCACCGGCGGGGCGAGTCGCGGCGGGCGGCGCTCGGCGCCCGGCTCCGCGGCCAGCTCGCCGCGGCCGTGCGCGACGTCGCCGACGAGGTCGTGCACCGCGCCGACGTGACGGCGGCCATGGCGCGACTGAGCGCGCGGGACGAGGAGGTCCTGCAGCTGCACCTGTGGGAGGGGCTCGAGGCGCGCGAGATCGGCGACGTGCTCGGGCTCCCCGCCACCGTCGTCCGCCCGCGGCTGTCCCGGGCCCGCGCCCGGCTGCGACGGCTGCTCGACGACCCCGACGCCTGCAACGCCGTCAGCCCGGCCGGACATCCATCCTCCAAACGACCGGAACCCGCGACCTGGAAGGAGCAGTCATGACCAACCCGAAGATCACCGACGAGGGCGTCGCCGCGCTGCCCCTCCACGAGGCGCGGGCCGAGCTCCTGGAGGAGATCATGGCCCTGCCCACCACCGAGACCCCGAGCGACGAGCTCACCGAGGCCCGGGACCGGCGGCGCCGCCGCTGGGTGCCCGTCGCCGTCGCGGCCGCCGCCGCCGTCGCGATCGGCCTGGCGGTTGCCGTACCGGCCTGGCTCCACGACGACCAGCGGCACGTCGAGGCACCGGTCGCGGCACCGGGCGACGGCGAGATCGCCGTCCTCCGCGCTCCCGGCTGGGAGCTGGTCAACGCCGACAGCATCGACGAGAACGGCGGCGAGATCTCCTACGCCTCCGGGGACGGCCAGAACCTCGACATCGACTGGCGTCCGGCGGACCTCTACCAGTCCTACGTCGACGACCGCAGCGACGTCGGCACCCCCCGGCACGTGACCGTCCTCGGCGAGCCCGCCCTGCTCTGGGCCTACAGCAGGAACGACCACACGGTCATCCGCAACGTCGTCGGGGACTTCACGCTCGAGGTGCGGGGGTCGGGCATGCCGGAGCGCGACTTCCTGGCCCTGCTCGACCACCTGCTGGCGATCGACCCGGCCGACCTCGACTCCTACCTGCCCGACAGCTTCGTCACCGACGCCGAGCGACCGGGCGTGGTCGCGGACATGCTCGACCCGATCCCCGTCCCCGACACCTTCGACCCGAGCACCCTGAAGTCCTCGGAGGTCTCGCGCTACCAGCTCGGGGCGGCGGTCACCAGTGCCGTGACGTGCGCCTGGCTCGACCAGTTCGCCACCGCGAAGGAGGCCGGCGACCAGGCGGCCATGCAGGAGGCGGTCGACGCCATGGCGACCAGCCGCGACTGGCCGGTCCTCGCGGAGATGGACAAGGAGGGCGACTGGCCGGAGTTCATCTGGCAGTTCGCCGACGAGATCGCGGCGGGCAAGGTCCCGGTGGACTACCGCCACGCGATCGGCTGCAGCTGACCGGCGTCAGCCGGCGCAGGTGACCGTGGCGTAGTGGCCGGAGCCGGTCCGGTGGCTGGTGACCCGTCCGTCGATGCGCACCGTGCAGCTGACCGTGCCGTCGGCGACCTGGGCGATCACCCCGGCGAGCGGCTCCCCGCCACGGACGGTCTCGGACGCGGTCCAGGACGACACCGCCGTGGTCAGCCCGCTGTCGACGCCGGCCCCGGTGCGGAAGGCGTACTTGACCCCGACCGCCGTGCCGGCCGCCGTGGTGACGCTGATGACCGCCTCGTGCGGCCCGGCCGACACGTCCCCGCTGAGCGGGAGGCCGGCGAACCAGCTCGGTCCCCCGGCGGCGGGCGAGGAGGGACCGCCGCCACGGCGGTGGTCCCTCCGGGAAGCCCGGTCGCCGTCCCGCCCGGCCGGCCCGTCGGTGACGTGACCCGCGCCGGCGGGCGGCTGGTAGCCGGGCTCGTCGTCGTGCCGGCCGATGACGAGGACGGCCACGAGCACCGCGGCCACCGCGGCGGCCGCGAGCACGACGTACCCGATGCCACGGAGACGGTCGTGTGCGCGGTAAGGCATGGTCGGTCAACGATCTAGGCTGTCGCCCGTGACGCTCGCGAACATCCCGACCGCCCCGGAGCTGCCGGGCGCCCGCCACGTCCACTCGGGCAAGGTCCGCGACCTCTACGAGCTGACCGAGGGCCCCCACGCGGGCAAGCTCCTGATGGTCGCGAGCGACCGCCTCTCGATCTTCGACTTCGTGCTGGAGACGACGATCCCCGACAAGGGCGAGATCCTGACCCGGATGTCGCTGTGGTGGTTCGAGCAGCTCGCCGACCTGGTGCCCAACCACGTGGTCTCCACGGACGTGCCGGCCGCCGTCGCCGGTCGTGCCGTGATCTGCGAGAACCTCGACATGTTCCCCGTCGAGTGCGTCGCGCGCGGCTACCTGACCGGGTCGGGGCTCGTCGACTACACCGCCACCGGCGAGGTGTGCGGCATCGCGCTGCCGCCGGGCCTGGTCGACGGCAGCCGCCTCCCGGAGCCGATCTTCACGCCCGCCACCAAGGCCGACCTCGGCGACCACGACGAGAACGTCGACTACGACGCGGTCGTCGCCACCGTCGGCGTCGACACCGCGGCGGCGCTGCGCGACCTGACCCTCCGGGTCTACGGCCGGGCCGAGGAGGTCGCCCGCGAGCGGGGCATCATCCTCGCCGACACCAAGCTCGAGTTCGGCGTCCCCGGTGGTCGAGCAGCCGCCGAGGAACGAGGCGGCGTATCGAGACCCATCGTCCTCGCCGACGAGGTGCTGACCCCCGACTCCTCCCGCTACTGGCCGGCGGCGGAGTGGGAGCCCGGCCACGCGCAGCCGTCCTACGACAAGCAGATCGTCCGCAACTGGGCGCTGTCCCCGGAGTCCGGCTGGGTCAAGGCCTCGGGCGAGGCCCCGCCGCCGCTGCCGCCGGAGGTCGTGGAGCGCACCCGCAGCAGGTACGTCGAGGCCTACGAGCTGCTGACCGGCGAGCGGTTCTGACCGGAGGCGGCACACTGGGGGCATGAGCAACCCGCTGCCCCTCGGCCGCCAGGGATCGCCGCTGAGGCTGGACTACCCGCAGTCGCTGGCCGTCTACGACGACTACGCCGACGCGCAGCGCACGGTCGACTACCTCTCCGACCAGAAGTTCCCCGTCGAGCAGTGCATGATCGTCGGCACCGACCTGAAGCGGGTCGAGCGGATCACCGGCCGACTGACGACCGGACGGGTCGCCGCGGGCGGGGTCGCGTCGGGAGTGTGGATCGGGCTCTTCGTCGGCCTGGTGCTGTCGATCTTCGCCCAGGAGGGCGCGCTCGTGACCATCCTGTCGACCATGGTGATCGGCGCCGGGTTCGGGGTGGTCATGGCGCTCGTCGGCTACGGCATGACCCGGGGACAGCGGGACTTCTCCTCGATCACCCAGGTCGTCGCGACCCGGTACGAGGTCCTCGTCGAGCACAAGGTCGCGGCGCAGGCCCGCGAGCTGCTCGCCGGCCTGCCGGGCGCCCTCCCCGACCCGTTCGCCTGACGCAACCTCCCCCTGACGGGGCCCGGCTGCTGCTTCAATCGGTCCATGAGCGCGCCGGCGCACGTGCGTCCGTGGCACGTGGTCCTGCTCCAGTGGGCCGCGAACACCGTCGGGGTGGTCGTCACCATCGTCGACTACCTCTACCTGCTGCCGGCACCGCCGGAGGCGCAGGCGGAGGACGTCGTCCGCGGGAACGTCGTGCTCGGGCTCGGGGCGACCGTCCTGAGCTACGTCGTCGTGGCCTTCGTGGTCGCGCCCCGCACCCACCGCGCGCTCGGCTGGACCGTCCGCGGCGACGACCCCGACCCGGAGGAGTGCCGGCGGACCCTCGACCTGCCGTGGTTCCTGTTCCGGGTGTCGGTCCTGCTCTGGCTCGTGCCGGGGGTGGTGATCGCCGCGATCAACCTGCACGTCTCGCTGCTGACCTCGCTCATCGTGCTCGGCGTGATCGTCACGCCGGGGACGGCCACGGCGGCCCTGTCCTACCTGCTGACCGTGCGTCTGCTGCGCCGGCAGACCGCGCGGGTCCTGGAGATCGCGCCGCCGGCGCCGGGGGACACGGCCGGAATCGGCGAGCGCGCGGTGTTCATCTGGCTGCTCACGAGCGGTGTGCCGGGGCTCGGCCTGGTGGAGATGGTCGTGTTCTCGCCGTGGACCGAGCCGTCGTTGGCACGGCTGGCCGTGGCGGCCGCGGCGATCGGCGGCATGGGCATCGTCGTGGGGTTCGGCGCCAACGTCCTCTTCGCCAAGTCCGTGGGGGAGCCGATGTGCGAGCTCACCCAGGACCTCGCGGCGATCGAGGCGGGCGACCTCGACGTCCATGTCGAGGTCAACGAGTGGGGCGAGATCGGGATGCTCCAGGCGGGGCTCAACCGGGCCGTGGTCGCGCTGCGCGAGCGCGAGCAGCTGCGCGACCTGTTCGGCCGCCACGTCGGCACCGACGTCGCGCGCCGCGCGCTGCGGCACGGCGTCGAGCTGGGCGGCGAGGAGATCGAGGCGGCCGCGCTGTTCGTCGACGTCATCGGCAGCACCGCTTTCGCCGCGGCGCGACCGCCTGCGGAGGTGGTGGCGGCGCTGAACCGGTTCTTCGAGGTCGTCGTCGAGGTGGTGGACGCCCACGGCGGCCTGGTCAACAAGTTCGAGGGGGACGCCGCGCTCTGCATCTTCGGTGCCCCGCTCCGGCTCGACGACCCCGCGGGCCGCGCGCTCGCCGCCGCGCGGGCGATGGGGGAGCGGCTGCGCGAGCGGGTGCCCGAGCTCGACGCGGGCATCGGGGTGTCGCAGGGCCTGGTCATCGCGGGCAACGTCGGGTCGACCAGCCGGCTCGAGTACACGGTGATCGGCGACCCGGTGAACGAGGCCGCGCGCCTCACCGAGCAGGCCAAGGAGCGGCCCGAGCGCGTCGTCGCCTCGCAGCGGATCGTCGAGTCGGCGGCGAGTGACGAGCGGTCGCACTGGCGGCTGCTCGAGCCGCTGCTGCTGCGTGGACGGCTGGAGCCCACCGTGCTCGCGGTCCCTGCCGGCCACTAGACTCCGGGCCGTGGCCCGAGTCGTCGTAGCCGTCATGCCCAAGCCCGAGATCCTCGACCCGCAGGGGAAGGCCGTGCTCGGCGCACTGCCCCGCCTCGGCTTCGGGGGCGTCACCGACGTCCGCCAGGGCAAGCGGTTCGAGCTGGAGTTCGCCGGCGAGGTGACCGACGAGATCCTCGCCGAGGTCGACCAGATGGCCGAGACGCTGCTGTCCAACCCGGTGATCGAGAACTACACGGTCACGGTCGAGGAGCCCGTCCAGTGAGGATCGGCGTCGTCACCTTCCCGGGCTCCCTGGACGACGGTGACGCGCGCCGCGCCGTGCGGATCGGCGGCAACGAGGCGGTCGCGCTCTGGCACGCCGACGCCGACCTCCACGGCGTCGACGCGGTGATCCTGCCCGGCGGCTTCTCCTACGGCGACTACCTCCGTTGCGGCGCGATCTCGCGGTTCGCGCCGGTCATGGGCGAGGTCGTCGCCGCTGCCCGCGGCGGGCTGCCGGTGCTCGGCATCTGCAACGGCTTCCAGATCCTCTGCGAGTCGCACCTGCTGCCCGGCGCGCTCATCCGCAACGACCACCGCAAGTTCGTCTGCCGCGACCAGCGGCTGCGGATCGAGAACAACCGGACGCCGTGGACCTCCGCCTACGAGCAGGGCGCCGAGATCACGATCGCGCTCAAGAACGGCGAGGGCGGCTTCGTCGCCGACGGTCCGACGCTGGAGCGGATCGAGGGCGAGGGCCAGGTCGTCGCGCGCTACCTCGACGTCAACCCCAACGGGTCGCTCAACGAGATCGCCGGCATCACCAACGACCGCGGCAACGTGGTCGGCCTGATGCCGCACCCCGAGCACGCCGTCGAGGACCTCACCGGCACCGGCACCGACGGGCTCGGGTTCTTCACCTCGCTCGTCGAGTCCGTCCTGGCCTGACCCGGCCGCGCGCCGTCAGTGCGCGATCAGTGCGCGATCAGTGCGCGCCGCGGTCCAGCCGGCCGTTGGTGCGCGGGTTGACGATGCCGGTCGGGCTCAGGCCGACGGCCTTCTGGTACGCCGTCACCGCGCTCGCGGTCGCGGGCCCGTAGACGCCGGTGATTCCCAGCGTCGTGGTGGTGCCCGCCGCGTGCAGCGCCCGTTGGAGCCGTCGTACGGCGCCGCCCGCCGAGCCGACCTTGAGCACCTGGTTGGGGCTGTCCATGTGGATCGCGACCCAGTCGCGCGAGCCGAACGTGTCGCGCGGGGTGAAGCCGCGCGCGTCCTGCCAGGCACGGACGGCCGCGACGGTCGCCGCGTTGTACACGCCGTTGAGCTTCCCGTCGTAGCGGCCGCGCTCCTTGAGCAGGCACTGCACCGCCCGCACCTGCGCCTCCGGCGGGGTGAAGGTGCTGGTCGCCGGAGCCAGCCGGCGGTAGGTCTTGAAGTTGATGTTGACGCCGTCGCAGTGGTCCTCCTGCGGGGCATAGCTGCCGCGGCCCACGTCGAGGTAGTCGCGGTCGATGTTGATCGTGACCTTGCCCCACGTCTCGTTGTGGCCGCCCTGGTACTGCTTCACCCGCGCGCCGGGCCGCCAGCCGTCCTCGCGGAGGTAGGACGTGGAGGTGTTCGCGACGCCGTCCCAGCGGGCGATCCAGATCATGTCCGGGAAGTCGAACGCGTCGGGACGGTTCACCCGGGCGTCGTCGAGCATCTTCAGGCCGGAGCCGGCGCTGGAGTAGACGCCGGACTTGTAGCCCGCCTTGTTGATGCCGGTCGTCCACGCGCTGAGGAACGCGAGGGCCGACTCGCGGCACCGGGTGTTCCCGATGTCGAAGGCCTCGAGGTCGTACCAGAGCGTGCTGCCGGCCGCGATCCCGAGCCGCTTGGCCTCGGCGACCGTCGTCGTCGCCTCGGCACGGGCCTGGCGCCGCGCCTTGCCGTAGAGGCCCTCGGCGCCGGGCCGCGGGATGATCGTCGGGTCGTCGCCGTACCGCGGGAAGCGGTCGCTGCACGACGCCTGCGGGCCCAGGGTGATGGGGAGCAGCTTCCAGCCGTTCTGGAGCTGGGTGCTGATCCACGCCGGGGTCAGGTTGGGTTGGTCGCGGCAGGCGCGGGACTTCCCGGAGATGTAGATGCCGGCGGCGAGGAACGGCGAGGAGTTGAGCCACGCGTTCATCGCCTTCTGGGTCGGCGCGAGGCACTGGTCGAAGCCGTAGCCGGTGAAGTCGCCCGGCGTCACCGGGTTGTCCGCGGCGGCCCGCAGGCCGACCGTGACGTCGGTGGTCTCCTCACCCGCCGGGACCGGCTGGTGCGAGCGCAGCGCGGGCACGAGCAGCGCAGCCGCCAGCAGCACGCCGAGCACCGCGGCAGTGACGCGGGCGAGCGAGGTCGGGGACGTCCGGGTGGGCATCGCAGGTGGCTCCAGTGATCGGCGGCAACGTCGAGAGGCGGCGTCACGATAACCACACAAATCACACGGGTAACAGGGGTTCCGGATAACTACAAATCTGTAATTCGTTCGGCGTGGGCTAGCGTGCTGGCGGCGGGATCCGGGACCGCGAAGGAGTGATCGGGCGTGAGGACCAGCGGTGCGCTGCCCGGCGGGCGCGACCGGCGCGCGGTCACCGTCGTGACCGGGCTGGTGCTCGTCGCCGTCGTGCTGGCGGTCGCCGGCGCTGTCCTGCTCTTCGGCAGCGGCGGGTCGACCCCCGCCGCGGACGCCGAGCAGACCCACGGCATCGGGTCGGTCCCCTCGAGCGCCTCGTCCGGTGACTCCGCGCGTGCCTCCGCGGGCGCCCCGGCAGGAGACGGCAAGGCCGACCTCCGGCACCGCCCCCGGGACCTTCGCTCCCCGGTGCGCGACGCGAAGGTGTTCGTCGAGGCGGCCGCGGCGTACGTCTGCTGGGACGGCGACGCCGTCGCCCACCGCCGCGACTGCACGGATCCGAGCGGGGTGCTCGGCATGAACTGGGTCTTCCCGCGGACCCGCTCGGGCGCGTGCAGCCAGCAGGAGCCGGGGGATCGGGTGCAGGCCGTCTCCTGCGTGGTGACCGCCGCGTCCGGCCGCGCGGTGCGGGTGGACTACGCGGAGTGGGCGGTCCGCACGGACGGCGTACGCCGCTTCTCCCGCGAGGCGCGCCGCCACACGACGTGGCGCGGGATGGGCCGCTGGGACCTCGCCGGCGGCCGCGGCCCGGAGCGGCGCCGCACCGCGCTGATGTACGCCCGCGCGCCCTGGTCGGTGACCGTCTCCGCCCGCCGGGCGGCCGACCGCGACGAGGTGCTCGGGCGGCTGGTCTGGCGGCGACCGGTCCACCTCCGGGGGCACGGCGTCCGCTAGGCGCCGCGCTCGGTAGATTGGCGCCGTGCTGGACACCGTCTCCGTCGCCGCCTCCGACCCCGACCGCGAGCAGCCGTGGGCCGACCTCGGGCTGAAGGAGGACGAGTACCAGCGGATCCGCGAGATCCTCGGTCGCCGCCCGACCAGCTCGGAGCTGGCGATGTACTCGGTCATGTGGAGCGAGCACTGCTCCTACAAGTCCTCCAAGGTGCACCTCAAGCAGTTCGGCGAGATCCCGCAGGAGACCCCGATCGGCCCCATGCTCGCCGGCATCGGCGAGAACGCGGGCGTCATCGACATCGGCCAGGGCTACGCCGTCAGCTTCAAGGTCGAGTCGCACAACCACCCGTCGTACGTCGAGCCCTACCAGGGCGCCGCGACCGGTGTCGGGGGCATCGTCCGCGACATCATCGCGATGGGCGCCCGCCCGGTGGCGGTCATGGACCCGCTGCGGTTCGGCCCGCTCGACGCCGACGACACCCACCGCGTGCTGCCCGGGATCGTGGCCGGCGTCGGCGGCTACGGCAACTGCCTCGGCCTGCCCAACATCGGCGGCGAGGCGGTCTTCGACGAGACCTACCTCGGCAACCCGCTCGTGAATGCGCTCTGCGTCGGCGTCCTCAAGCACGAGGACCTGCACCTCGCCAAGGCGTCGGGCACCGGCAACCAGGTGATCCTGTACGGCGCCCGCACCGGCGGCGACGGGATCGGCGGCGTGTCCGTGCTCGCCTCCGAGACCTTCGACGCGGACGGTCCGGCCAAGCGCCCCAGCGTCCAGGTGGGCGACCCCTTCATGGAGAAGCTGCTCATCGAGTGCACGCTCGAGCTCTTCCAGGCCGGCGTGGTCGCCGGCATCCAGGACCTCGGCGGCGCCGGGCTGTCCTGCGCGACGTCGGAGCTCGCCTCCGCGGGCGACGGCGGCATGCGGTGCGAGCTCGACCGGGTGCCGCTGCGCGACTCCACGCTGGCTCCGGAGGAGATCCTCATGAGCGAGAGCCAGGAGCGGATGATGGCGGTCGTTGAGCCCGCCGACGTCGACGCGTTCATGGCGATCTGCGCCAAGTGGGACGTCGAGGCCGTGGTGATCGGCGAGGTCACCGACACCGGCCGCCTGGAGATCACCTGGCACGGCGAGACCGTGGTCGACGTGCCGCCGCGCACGGTCGCCCACGACGGTCCCGTCTACCAGCGCCCGTTCGCCCGGCCGGACTGGCAGGACGCCCTCCAGGCCGACGCCGCCGAGGCGCTGCCGCGGCCGAAGTCCGGCGACGAGCTCCGCACGACCCTGCTCCAGCTCGTCGCGAGCCCCAACCTGTGCGACAAGTCCTGGATCACCGACCAGTACGACCGCTACGTCCTCGGCAACACCGTCCTCGCCCAGCCCGCCGACAGCGGGATGGTCCGGGTCGACGAGGAGACCAACCTGGGCGTCTCGGTGGCGACGGACTGCAACGGCCGGTTCGCCAAGCTGGACCCCTACGCCGGTGCGCAGCTCGCGCTCGCCGAGGCCTACCGCAACGTCGCGGCCGGGGGCGCGCGGCCGCTGGCGGTCAGCGACTGCCTCAACTTCGGCTCGCCGGAGGACCCGTCGGTGATGTGGCAGTTCGCCGAGGCGTGCCGCGGGCTCAAGGACGCCTGCCTGGAGCTCGGCATCCCGGTCACCGGCGGCAACGTGAGCCTCTACAACCAGACGGGCGAGACCGCGATCCTGCCGACGCCGGTGGTCGCCGTGCTCGGCGTCATCGACGACGTACGCCGCCGCACGCCCTCGTCGTTCAGCGCCGCGGACGAGGCGATCGTGCTCCTCGGGACCACCCGCGAGGAGCTGTCCGGCTCGGAGTGGGCCCACGTCGTGCACGGTCACCTCGGCGGCCGGCCGCCCGCGGTCGACCTCGCCGCGGAGCGCGCGCTCGCCGAGCTGCTCGCCGACCTGGTCGGCGTCGCCAGCAGCGCCCACGACCTCTCCGACGGCGGCCTCGCCCAGGCGCTCGTGGAGGCGACCCTGCAGAGCGGGGTCGGCGCGACGGTGGACGTGGCCGGCGTGGCCGACGACCCGTTCGTCGCGCTCTTCGCCGAGTCCGCCGCCCGCGCGGTCGTCAGCGTCCCGGCCGACCGCCTGGCCGACCTGGAGCGGCTGGCCGAGGAGCACGGCGTGCCCGCGACGCGGATCGGCACCACGGGCGGTGCCGCGCTCGACGTCGAGGGCGTGCTCGACGTACCCCTCGACGAGCTGCGCGCCGCCTGGACCGCGACGCTCCCGGCGGCCCTGGGCTCCTGAGGCCCGCGCGTCCTCAGGGCAGGTCGAGCCGGACCGTCCCCTTCAGCTCGCCGCGGATCCGGTCGGCCGGCCGGAAGCCGCCGAACCGCGAGCTCAGGGCCAGGCGGAAGCGCTGGTCGATCTGCAGCCGGTCGGGCACCTTGTCGCCGACCTCGAAGACGAACATCCGGGCACCGTCGCACTCGTGGCTGGCCGGCACGGGGCACTCGACGTTGACGTCCTCGATGGTGGCGTCCGCGGGCTCGCCGTCGAGCTCGGCCGTGAGCCGGCTCGCCGTACCGACGTAGAACGCCCCGCCGCCGCCGGCGCCGGCGACGCTCCACGAGCGGAGCACGGTCCGCACCGCCACGGCGAGGTACTGGTGGCCCTCCGGGGCCCAGCGGCCGTCCGCGTAGGGGAGCAGCAGCCGGGTGGTGACGTCGCAGGTGTAGTCCGCGAGCGAGAGCTCGGGGTGGTCCCAGTCGGACGAGCCGCAGTCCTGCGGGCGCTGCCGCTCGGCATCGAGGTGGTAGAGGGACGCTGCTCGTCCGGCGTCGGACTCGCGCTTCCCGGTGCGCAGGTCGACCGTCTGGGCGACGCCGTCGAAGGCGACCTTCAACGAGACCTTGCTGCCGTCGCCGTCGACCACGACGTAGAAGGACTCGCCCTCGGGCAGCCGCTCGTTGGGCGTCGGCAGCCGGTAGGTCCCGTCCTCGGTGACCAGGTCGACCACCGGGCGGGCGTCGCTGTGCACGAAGGGCTGCGCCGCCGGGAAGTCGTCGAGGAACTTCCACGTGATCGGCACCAGCGTGGCGCCGTCGGGTGCGTCCAGCGCCTCGAGCTGCCGGGTGTCCGTGCGATCGGCCGTGTCGGTCGCCGGGTCGGCCCAGACCTGCAGCCGCCCGGTGGGCACCGCGACGGTCGCGTGCCGCCCGCTCTCGAACTGGTCGCCGAGCCGCGCCGGGACGACGTCGCCGACGCTGAGGTCGCCGGAGCCGTCGTCCCCGCCGCACGCCGCGAGCAGCGGCAGCAGGAGGCCGACGGCGCAGGCAGCGACGACGCGCGACCGCAGGGCGTGGATGAGCATGGGCGCCATTGTGCCCGGGCCGTACGGCGACCGCGGTGCCGCCCGGCCCGCCACGCCCGGCAGAATCGGGGACATGCCCGCCCGCCTCCAGCCCGCCGAGCCCGGCGTCGTCGCCGACGCGCTGGCGCGGATCGCGTCCGGCGAGCCGGAGCGGTCGGACCTCCGCGTCCTGACCAAGCACTTCCTCGCCCTGCTCGAGCAGCGGGCGCCGGGACGTTCGGTGGAGGTGCGCGTCCCGCCCTACGCCGCCGTGCAGGTGATCCCGGGCGTCCGGCACACGCGGGGCACCCCGCCGGCGGTGGTCGAGACCGACGCCGCCACCTGGATCGCCCTGGCCACCGGCGACCTCGCGTGGGCCGCCGCGGTCGACGAGGGCCGGGTGACCGCCAGCGGCGAGCGCACCGACCTGGCGCCCTACCTCCCGCTGAGCGAGTAGCGGGGCACCCGCCGCTCGAGGAACGCCCAGCCGCCCATGACCAGGGCGACGAGCAGCAGCCCGGCGATGCCGTCGACGACGTAGTGCTCGGCGTAGTAGACGAGCATGAACGCCATCGCGGTCGGGTAGAGCACGAGCAGCCAGCGCCACCTGCTGCGCAGCCGGCTGATCACCCACCACGCCACCAGCACGGACAGGGCGACGTGGAGCGACGGCATCGCCGCCACCTGGTTGCCGACCGCGGACACGTGCTGCTGGGCGGTGCCGCCGCTGCCCGACGTACCGAGGTCGAACCAGCCGCGCCCGGTGATGCGGGAGATGTCGCCCGTCAGGTAGCCGTCCCGCGACGCCATCCACGGCGGCGCCATCGGGTAGACGACGTAGCAGACGACGCCGATCATCGTCACCGACAGGTAGCGGCGCATGAACCGCACCCACTGCGGCCGGTTCCGCGTCCAGAGGTACGCCGCGACGCCGATCGCCGCGAAGAAGTGCGAGTAGTAGACCGTCGTCAGCGCGACGTCGTACCAGGCCGGGGGCGTGGACTTCTCGCACGGCACCCCGCACAGGTGCGCCTGCAGCCACTCGGTCGGGAGCACGCCGCCGAACAGCCAGCGGTCCGCGGTGATCGGCTCGGTCACGTGCACGCTGAACAGGCCGAGGTCGTCGGAGAGGCCCCGGCTGTAGAGGTAGAGCGCGAACACCGCGAACGGCGGCCACCAGTCCTTGACGAAGGAGACGTGCTCGGCGAGCGGGCGGCGTACGTCCCAGGCGACCGTGGCCAGCCAGACCCACAGGACCGACTCGACGGTCTGCTTGGGCAGTCCGAAGACCCGGAGGTAGACGACCAGGGCCACGACGAACCCGAGCATCCCGAGCAGCCGCACCACGTCGACCGCTCGCCGTTGCACGACGACCGGTCCGATCTCCGCCTCCGCCACGGACGCCACAGTAGAGCGAGATCCCTTTGCTTTCCGCCCACTTTCGGCAGGTGCTGCGGGGTGACTTTTCGGGCGGCACCCCGCACGGTTGGTGGCATGACGCTCGACGACTCCGAGATCGACCGCCTCGACGCCTGGTTCCGCGCGGCCAACTACCTCTCCGTGGGCCAGATCTACCTCCTCGACAACCCGCTCCTCGAGCGGGACCTCGCGCCCGAGGACATCAAGCCGCGGCTGCTCGGTCACTGGGGGACGACGCCCGGCCTCAACCTCGTCTACGCGCACCTCAACCGGCTGATCCGCGAGCGTGACGTCAACGCGATGTTCCTCGCCGGTCCCGGCCACGGCGGCCCGGCAGCCGTGGCCAACGCGTGGCTCGAGGGCACCTACTCGGAGATCTACCCGCACGTCTCCTACGACGCCGGCGGGATGCAGCGGCTGTTCCGTCAGTTCTCCTTCCCCGGCGGCATCCCGAGCCACGTCGCGCCGGAGACGCCGGGCTCGATCCACGAGGGCGGCGAGCTCGGCTACGTCCTGTCCCACGCCTACGGCGCCGCGCTCGACAACCCCGACCTCGTGGTGGCCGCCGTCGTCGGCGACGGCGAGTTCGAGACCGGCCCGCTCGCGGCGTCGTGGCACGCCAACAAGTTCATCGACCCGATCCACGACGGGGCGGTGCTGCCGATCCTGCACCTCAACGGCTACAAGATCGCCAACCCGACGGTCCCCGCACGGATCCCGCGCGAGGAGCTGCTCAGCCTGCTCCGCGGCTACGGGCACGAGGTGCTCACCGTCGAGGGCGACGACCCGTACGACGTGCACCGCCAGCTCGCGGACGCGCTGGACACCGCGCACGACCGGATCACCGAGATCCAGGCCGCCGCCCGGCGCGACGGCACCTACGAGTGGCAGCCGTGGCCGATGGTCCTGCTGGTGACCCCGAAGGGCTGGACGGGCCCGGCGGTCGTCGACGGGGTGCAGGTCGAGGGCACCTGGCGCGCCCACCAGGTCCCGCTCGCCGGCACGCGCGACAACGACGCCCACCGGGCCCAGCTCCAGGAATGGATGGCGTCCTACCGGCCGGGTGAGCTGTTCGACGACAACGGCGTCCCGGTGGAGGCGGTCCGCGCGCTCGCGCCCGCCGGCCAGCGCCGGATGAGCGCCAACCCGCACGCCAACGGCGGGCTGCTCCGCGTGCCGCTGCGGCTGCCCGACTTCCGGGACCACGCGGTGGAGGTCAAGGAGCCGGGCGGCTCGATCCACGAGGCCACCCGGCTGTTCGGGCAGTACCTCGTCGACGTGGTGCGCGACAACCCGCACAACTTCCGGATCTTCGGTCCCGACGAGACCGCGTCCAACCGGCTGGACCCCGTCTACGAGGTGACCGACAAGGCCTTCGCCGGGGAGATCCGCGACGTCGACGAGCACCTCGCGCGGTCCGGCCGGGTGCTCGAGATCCTCTCCGAGCACACCTGCCAGGGGTGGACCGAGGGCTACCTGCTGACCGGCCGGCACGCCGTGTTCAGCTGCTACGAGGCGTTCATCCACCTCGTCGACTCGATGCTCAACCAGCACGCCAAGTGGCTCAAGACCACCCGCGAGATCGGCTGGCGCGCGCCGATCTCGAGCCTCAACTACCTGCTCACCAGCCACGTCTGGCGGCAGGACCACAACGGGTTCAGCCACCAGGACCCGGGCTTCATCGACCACGTGGTCAACAAGAAGTCCTCGGTGGTGCGCGTCTACCTCCCGCCGGACACCAACACGCTGCTGTCGACCATGCAGCACTGCCTGGAGTCCCGCCACTACGTCAACGTCGTCGTGTCCGGCAAGCAGCCGAGCTTCGACTGGCTCACCGCCGAGGAGGCCGACCTGCACTGCGCGCGGGGTGCCGGCATCTGGGACTGGGCCTCCAACGACCACGGCGAGCCCGACGTGGTGATCGCGGCCGCGGGCGACGTACCCACGCTCGAGGCGCTCGCCGCGGTCTCGCTCCTGCGGGAGCACCTCCCGGAGGTGCGGATCCGGTTCGTCAACGTGGTGGACCTGATGCGGCTGCAGGACGACACCGAGCACCCGCACGGCCTCACCCACCGCGAGTTCGACAACCTGTTCACCGCGGACAAGCCGGTGATCTTCGCCTACCACGGCTACCCGTGGCTGATCCACCGCCTGATCTACCGCCGCACCGGGGAGGACAACTTCCACGTCCGCGGCTACAAGGAGGAGGGCACGACCACCACGCCGTTCGACATGGTGATGATGAACGACCTCGACCGCTACCACCTGGTGATGGACGTGATCGACCGCGTGCCGTCCCTGCGTGCGTCGGCCGCGGAGGTCCGTCAGCTGATGGTCGACACCCGGCGCCGGGCCCGCCAGTGGACCCGCGAGCACGGCGAGGACCTGCCCGAGGTCCGCGAGTGGCGGTGGACCGAGTCCGGCGAGCCCGCCAAGGGCTGGTCCCCGTCGGTCGACGTCGCCGCCGCCACGGACACCTCCGCCGACTTCTGACGCCGAGTCGGCAGAAGCTCACCGGGAATTCGGGTCGAGTCGGCAGAAGTTCGCACCGAAATCAGGTCGAGTCGGCAGAAGTTCGCACGGAAGTGAGGTCGAGTCGGCAGAACTTCTGCCGACTCGGCGCTCTTCAGCTGCGAACTTCTGCCGACTCGGCGAGGAGGGCCTGGGCTTCGCGGGCGATCTCCCACTCCTCGTCGGTGGGTACGACGAGCACGGTGGTGGCCGCGCCGTCGGGGGAGATGACCCGGGTGCCGTCGTCGGGCGCCTCGTTGCGCACCGGGTCGACGGCGAGCCCGAACTTCTCCAGGCCGGCCAGCGCGGCGGCGCGCAGGACCGGGCTGTGCTCGCCGACGCCGGCGGTGAAGCTGATGACGTCCGCCCCGCCGAGGATCGCGAGGTAGGCGCCGATGTACTTCCGCAGCCGGTGCACGTAGACGTCGAACGCGAGAGCCGCGTCGGCGTCACCGGCGTCGCGCCGGTCCAGCACGTCACGGAAGTCGCTGGCACCGGCCAGGCCGAGCAGGCCGGACCGGTGGTTGAGCAGCTCGTCGAGCTCCTCGCCCGAGCGGCCGTGCTGCAGGAGGTGGAGGAGCAGGCCGGGGTCGACGTCGCCGGAGCGGGTGCCCATCACCAGGCCCTCGAGCGGCGTCAGCCCCATCGAGGTGTCGACGGGCTGCCCGCCGCGCACGGCGGCGATCGAGGCGCCGTTGCCGAGGTGCAGCACGATCTGGTCGAGGTCGGCCGGGTCCCGCTCCAGGAACGCGGCGGCGGTGCGGCTCACGTAGCGGTGCGACGTGCCGTGCGCGCCGTACCTCCGCAGGCCGAGGTCGCGGGCGACGCCGCGGTCGAGGGCGTAGGTCGCCGCCTCCGGCGGCAGGTGCGCGAAGAACGCGGTGTCGAACACCGCGACGTGGGGGAGGTCCGGGTAGGCGGTGCGGGCCGCGCGGATGCCGGCGACCGCGGGCGGGTTGTGCAGCGGCGCCAGGCCGCTCACCTCCTCGAGCACGCGCACGGCGTCGTCGTCGAGCAGCGTCGGCTCGGAGTAGACCGCGCCGCCGTGCACGACCCGGTGCCCGACCGCGAGCAGGTCGGCCGGCTCGATGCCCTCGTCGGCGAGCCGGTCGGTGACCGAGCGGAGCGCGGCGTCGTAGCCGTGCTCCTCGACCCGCTCGACGATCCCCTTGACGTGGGCCTCGCCGGTGTCGGGGTCGACCACCTGGTACTTCACGGTCGACGATCCGGCGTTGATCACGAGGACCCTGGTCGATGACGCGGCCATGACCCGAGCGTAGGTGGCCTCATAGGGTGGCGTCATGACGGACGCACCCCTGACGACCGACGAGCTGCGCAACCGGATCAAGGAGGTGCTGCCCGGGGTCCGCAGGGACCTCGAGGACCTGGTCCGCATCCAGTCCGTCAGCGCCGACCCCGCCCGCCTCGGGGAGGTCGAGCGCAGCGCCGAGCGGACCCGCGACCTGTTCGCCGCCGAGGGCGTGGCGGCCGAGATCGTCCGAGCGTACGACGGCGCACCCCCCGCCGTGATCGGCGAGCGCCGCGGCCCGGAGGGCGCGCCCACCGTGCTGCTCTACGCCCACCACGACGTGCAGCCCGAGAACGACCACGCCGAGTGGGACAGCCCGCCGTGGGAGCCCACCGAGCGGGGCGACCGGCTCTACGGGCGCGGCGCCGCCGACGACAAGGCCGGCATCCTCACCCACATCGCGGCGCTGCGCGCGTTCGGCGACGACCTGCCGGTGACGGTGCGGATCTTCATCGAGGGCGAGGAGGAGGTCGGCTCCGACACGATCAAGGACCTGCTTCGGATCTACCACGACCGGCTCGCCGCCGACGTGATCGTGATCGCCGACTCCGGCAACTGGGACATCGGCGTGCCGGCGCTCACGACGTCGCTGCGCGGCCTGGTCCGCGTCGACGTCGAGGTGCGCACCCTCGACCACGCGGTGCACTCCGGCATGTGGGGCGGCCTGGTGCCCGACGCCCTGATCACCCTCTCCCGCCTGATCGCCTCGCTGCACGACGACGACGGCAACCTCGCCGTCGAGGGCCTGGTGAGCGGCCCCGCGGCCGACGTCGACTACCCCGAGGAGCGGCTGCGCGCGGAGTCCGGCGTCACCGAGGGGGTCCGGTGGATCGGCAGCGGCTCGAGCGTCGAGCGGCTCTGGACCAAGCCCGCGCTCAGCATCACCGGCCTCGACGCGCCCAAGGTCGACGGGGCGTCCAACACCCTGGTGCCGTCGGCCCGGGCGAAGATCTCGCTGCGGGTCGCGCCGGGGGACACCACCGAGAACGCCCTCGACTGCCTCAACCGGCACCTCCAGGCGCACGTGCCGTGGGGCGCTGCTCTCCGGGTGACGCTGGTCGACACGGGCGAGGCGACGCAGATCGACGCCACCGGGCCGGCGTACGAGGCCGCGCGCGCGGCGTTCACCGAGGCCTGGGACGGCACCGCGCCGGTCGACATGGGCGTCGGCGGGTCGATCCCCTTCATCGCCGAGTTCCTGGAGAGCTTCCCGGCCGCGTCGGTGCTCGTCACCGGCGTCGAGGACCCCGACACCCGCGCCCACGGCGCCAACGAGGGCCTGCACCTCCCCGAGTGGGAGCGGGTGCTGCTCGCCGAGGCGCTGCTGCTGCGGAATTTGGTCTGACGTCCAAGGCACCGCCCGCCGTTTGGTCCCTGTGACCGTTGCCACACCGCGCCCGGCACTGCCAGGGTGATCCGGTCGGGTCGGTTCCCTCTCGGGTGAGGCTCCCGGACCGCTCCCGGCCCGCATGGGGGACTTTGCATGGAGACGACTGATCGGGAACCCGTCGCGCGCGGGATCGGGCGCCGGGGGTTCCTCGGGTACGTCGTGGGAGCGACGACGCTGGTGACGGCGGCGGAGCTCGCGCTCGGGGGAGCGGCGGTGGCGTCACCGGGCGCGGTGACGCCCACGCTGCCCCAGATCCCCGAGCTCTACGACCTCAACGACTTCCTCACCGAGTGCGCGATGCCGACGTCGGCACTGATCGCCATCGCGGTGCACCCCGACGGCACGGTGTCGTTCGCGCTGCCGCGGGCCGAGGTCGGCCAGGGCATCACGACCTCGACGGCGATGATCATCGCCGAGGAGCTCGAGCTGCCGGTCGACAAGGTCACCATCACGCTCGCGCCCGCCCGACCGGAGCTGGTCTGGAACCAGCTCACCGGAGGCTCCAACACCACGATCTCGACCTACACCCCGCTGCGGGTCGCGGCGGCCGTCGCCAAGAAGGCGCTGCTCGAGGCTGCCGCGGCCCTGCTGGGCGACACCGTGGACCAGCTGGTGGCCCGCGGTGGCGTCGTCACCGGGCCCAGCGGCTCGGCGACGTACGGCGACCTCGCGGCACTCGCTGCGTCGCCGGACACCCGCCAGGTCGACGTGCAGCTCAAGGACGAGAGCACCTTCCGGGTGATCGGCACCGCGCAGTCGCGGCTCGACGCGCGCGACGCCGTCACCGGCCGGAAGCAGTTCACCACCGACCTCCAGGTCGACGGCGCGCTGCCGACGATGGTGTGCCGCGCGCCCACGCTCAACGGCAAGCCGAAGGCGCTGCGCAACCGGTCCGCGATCCTGGCGATGCCGGGCGTGACCGACGTGGCGGTGGTCGACACCGGCGTCGCCGTGCGTGCGCGCACGTTCGGCCAGTGCATCGACGCGGTGCGCGCGATGCAGGTGGACTGGCTGGACGGGCCGGTGGCGGGCAAGTCCGACGAGGACATCGTGGCCGAGCTCCGCCGGGCGCAGAACCCGCTGAAGCTGCCGGACCTCCCGGCCAACCCGCTGCTGCAGACTGTCTCGCGCGACTTCCTGTTCTACTTCCGCTCCAACTCGGCGATGGACACCAACTCAGCGGTCGCCGACGTGCGCAGCGACCGCGCCGAGATCTGGTCCGGGCTGAAGTCGCCGATCATCGCCCAGCAGGAGATCGCCCAGGCGATCGGGCTCCCGGCGGACAAGGTGAAGGTCAACGTCGTGAACGGCGGCGGGTCGTTCGGCCGGCGCCTGTTCTTCGACGGCGCGCTCGAGGCGGCCAAGATCTCCAAGGCCATGGGCAAGCCGGTCAAGCTGATGTGGCACCGCGCCGACGACGCCCGCGTCGGGCGGACCCACCCGATGGCGACCAGCCGGATCACCGCCGCCCTGCTCGGCGGCGAGGTCGTCGCCTTCACCCAGGCGCACACCAGCGTCGCCACCGACTTCCGGCACGGCCTCGGCGAGATGCTGACCGCCAACCTCGCCAAGCTCCCGACCGGGCTCGGCAACCTCGGCTTCTCCGAGACGGTGTTCACGCTGACCCAGGAGGTCCCCTACAACGTCGGCGTCGTCAGCCAGACGCTCACGGAGACCGACAACCGGTTCAACACCGGCAGCATGCGCAACATCTACTCGCCCGACGTCCGCACGGCCAACGAGCTGATGATGGACGTGCTCGCCAAGAAGCTGCGGATGGACCCGCTGGCCTTCCGCCGGAAGTTCCTGCGCAACGCGCGGGTCAAGGCGTGCCTGGAGAAGGTCGCCGCCGTCGGCCAGTGGGGCCGGCCGATGCCGGCCGGCACCGCGCAGGGGATCGCGATCCACAAGGAGTACAAGGGCGCGAGCGCCTGCCTGGTGGAGATCGACTGCCGCCCGGCCACGGTCAACCGCACCGTCCCCGGCGGTGACGCCAGCGTCACCGGCCCGCGGGTCACCAAGGTGGTCTACGCCGTCGACGTCGGGCTGGCGATCAACCCGCGCGGGCTCGAGGCCCAGATGCAGGGCGGCATCAACGACGGCATCGCCCTGGCGCTGACGTCGAGCATGCACCTGCGCGACGGCCACTTCGTCGAGGCGAGCTGGGACAACTACTTCTACACGCGGGAGTGGAACACCCCGCCCGACGTCAACGTCATCGTGATGCCGTCCGACAGCACGCAGCCGGGCGGAGCGGGCGAGGCCGGCGTGGCGGCGACCATGGCCGCCACCGCGTGCGCCTACGCCCGCGCGACCGGCACGCTGCCGGCGTACTTCCCGGTGAACCACCGCGACCCGCTGCCGTTCACCCCGAAGCCGGTCGTCCCGCCCATCCCCCAGTCGCCCACCAACGGGCTGAAGCTCACCTTCTGAGGACCACCGATGCCCAAGCAATCCTTCATCCTCAACGGCGAGCGGGTGACCGTCGACGCTCCCGACGACGTGCGCGTGCTCTGGGTCCTCCGGGACGTCCTCGGCGTCACCGGCCCCAAGTACGGCTGCGGCATCAACGTCTGCAAGGCCTGCACCTCGCACGTCAACGGCCGCGGCTTCAACCCCTGCTCGGTCCGGGTCGGCGACCTCGCGGCCGACGACGAGGTCACGACCATCGAGGGCCTGGCCGACACCGTCGACGCCGACCTCCACCCGATGCAGCAGGCCTGGCTCGACAACGACGTCGCCCAGTGCGGCTACTGCCAGCCCGGCCAGATCATGGCCGCCGTCGCCCTGGTGCGGAAGGTGCGCCGCGAGGGCCGCGACATCACCGAGCAGGACCTCGACGAGATCCGCAACATCTGCCGGTGCGGGACCTACACCCGGATCCGCGAGGCGATCCGGGATGGCGCGCGTCACATGGCCTAGAGATTCGGGGCCAGCCCTCCGTCCCGGATAGCATTCATCCCGTGTGCGGTGTCTTCGGCGTATGGGCCCCCGGTGAGGACGTCGCCAAGCTGACCTACTTCGGTCTCTACGCCCTGCAGCACCGCGGGCAGGAGTCGGCCGGCATCGCGGTCAGCAACGGGCGCCAGATCCTCGTCTACAAGGACATGGGCCTGGTGTCCCAGGTCTTCGACGAGAACACCCTCGAGTCCTTCTCCGGCCACGTCGCCATCGGTCACGCGCGCTACTCCACGACCGGGGCCAGCACCTGGCACAACGCGCAGCCGACCTTCCGCCCCACGGCGCACGGGTCGATCGCGCTCGGCCACAACGGCAACCTGATCAACACCCACGAGCTGGCGCAGATGGTCAACGACCTGCCCAGCGACGAGGACGAGCTCGACATCCACTCCCACAACCTGGAGACGGGTGCGACCAACGACACCAGCCTGGTGACGGCCCTGCTGGCCTACCACCCGGACGAGTCGCTGGAGGACCGCGCGATCGAGGTGCTGCCGCGGCTACGCGGTGCCTACTCCTTCGTCTGGATGACCGAGAACACGCTCTACGCCGCCCGCGACCCCGAGGGCATCCGCCCGCTCGTGCTCGGCCGGCTGGACCGCGGCTGGGTGGTCGCCAGCGAGGACGCCGCGCTGGCCACGGTGGGTGCGAGCGTCGTACGGGAGATCGAGCCGGGCGAGCTGGTCGTGATCGACGAGAGCGGCCTGCGGTCGCACAAGTTCGCCCAGCCCGACCGCAAGGGCTGCGTGTTCGAGTACGTCTACCTCGCCCGCCCCGACGCCACCATCGCCGGCCGCAGCGTCCACGAGGCGCGGGTGGAGATGGGCCGGCGGCTGGCTCGCGAGTACCCCGTCGTCGCCGACCTGGTCATCCCGGTGCCCGAGTCCGGCACCCCGTCGGCGACCGGCTACGCCGAGGAGTCGGGCATCCCGTTCGGCCAGGGCTTCGTCAAGAACTCCTACGTCGGCCGCACCTTCATCCAGCCCAGCCAGACGCTGCGCCAGCTCGGCATCCGGCTCAAGCTGAACGCCCTCGAGCACATGATCCGGGGCAAGCGGATCGTCGTCGTCGACGACTCGATCGTGCGCGGCAACACCCAGCGCGCCCAGGTGCGGATGCTCCGCGAGGCGGGCGCCACCGAGGTGCACGTGCGGATCTCCTCCCCGCCGGTGAAGTGGCCCTGCTTCTACGGCATCGACTTCGCCACCCGCGCCGAGCTGATCGCCAACGGCCTCGACGTCGACGAGATCGCCTCGAGCATCGGCGCCGACAGCCTCGGCTACATCTCCCTGGCCGGGATGGTCGAGGCCACCGGCCAGCCCGCGCCGAGCCTGTGCACCGCGTGCTTCACCGGCGAGTACCCGATCCCGCTGCCCGACGAGAGCCTGCTCGGCAAGCACCTGCTCGAGGCGACCCTGTCCTCGCCGACCCTGGGCAAGGCCCTGCCCGTCCTGAACAACCCGTAAGGAACGCCGGTGCCCGACGAGACGACCAACGCCTACGCCCGCGCCGGCGTCGACATCCACGCGGCCGACCGCGCGGTCGACCTGATGAAGACCTGGGTCGAGAAGGCCCGCCGCCCGGAGATGGTGGGCGGCCTTGGCGGCTTCGCCGGGCTGTTCGACGCGAGCGCGCTCACGGCGTACAAGCGGCCGCTGCTGGCGACCTCGACCGACGGCGTCGGCACCAAGGTGGCCGTCGCGCAGATGATGGACAAGCACGACACGATCGGCTTCGACCTGGTCGGCATGGTCGTCGACGACCTGGTCGTGTGCGGCGCCGAGCCGCTGTTCATGACCGACTACATCGCGACCGGCCAGGTGGTCCCCGAGCGGATCGCCGCGATCGTCAAGGGCATCGCCGAGGCGTGCGTCGAGGCCGGCTGCGCCCTGGTCGGCGGCGAGACCGCCGAGCACCCCGGGCTCCTCGCCCCGGACGAGTACGACGTCGCGGGCGCCACCACGGGCGTGGTGGAGGCGGACGCGCTGCTCGGCCCCGGCCGGGTCCGCCCGGGCGACGTGGTGGTGGCGATGGCCTCCAGCGGCCTGCACTCCAACGGCTACTCGCTGGCGCGCCACGTGTTCTTCACCGAGGCCGGCTGGAGCGTCGAGCGCGACGTGCCCGAGCTCGGCCGGACCCTGGGCGAGGAGCTCCTCGAGCCCACCCGGATCTACACCAAGGCCGGCCTGGCCCTGGCCCGGGAGACCGAGACCCACGCCATGGCCCACATCACCGGCGGCGGCCTGGCCAACAACCTGGCGCGGGTGATGCCGGTCGAGCTGGCCGCGACCCTGGACCGTGCCACCTGGACGCCGGCGCCGGTCTTCGACCTGGTGCGCCAGGTCGGGTCGGTCTCGCAGCCGGACCTCGAGGCCACGCTCAACTGCGGCGTCGGCATGGTCGCGCTGGTCGCGCCGGACTCCGTCGACGCGGCGCTCGCCCGCCTCCGCGACTTCGGGATCGACTCCTGGGTGGCCGGCGAGGTCGTCGTGGACCCCCAGCAGAAGGGCTCCGTGAGCCTGGTCGGGCAGCACCCCGGCTGGTGATCGGGACCGCCCGGGGCGTTCGCCCTGGGCGAATCCCCGTCCAAGGTGCGCGCTGGCGTGCGGGAACAGCCATGCAGCAGGTAGCGTTGGGCCCACGAGACTATGAACCGGTAGTCCGGGGCCTCCCCTCAACAAGGAGCCCCGGCCAAGTGTGCGAGGGGGCTGGACCCTATGGGCCGCGGCCGAGCGAAAGCCAAGCAGACGAAGGTCGCGCGCGACCTCAAGTACCGCACTCACGAGACCGATTTGAGCGCGCTTGCACGCGAGCTCCACGGCGAGCCGGAGAGCCGGCCCGTCGAAGCGGTCGACGAGCCGGACGACTACGACCAGTGGTCGGGTTACGCCTCCAACGACTGAACGGCGTCGGCGCCCCGCGCCGAGCGATCACTCGTGTGCGCTCCGCATGAGGACCACGTCCCCGTGGGTGCCGTAGCCCGGTAGCGCTCCGCCGTACGACGTCCCGTCGAACGTCACGAGCCACCACGGCTCGTCGGCGCTCTCGGGCTGCACGAGCGTGGGCCAGGGGATGTTGGTGCCGTACGGCGCCGCCAGCTCGCCGACCTCGGTGAGCCCGTCGGCGACCCCGTCGACCCCGCTGCCCAGCTCGAACACCGGGTAGCGCCGGCGCACCGCGCGGGGGTTGTCCGCGCCGTCGCTGGCGAGCAGGAGCCAGCGGCCGTCGTGCCGGAGCAGGGTGGTGCCCTCGGTGGCGCGCCGGTCGCCGGCCGCGCCCCGCAGGGTGAGCCGGTCGAGGTCCGGGCCGGCGGCGTAGGCCGGGTGGAACGCGAAGAACCTCCGCGCGCTCACGAACCCCACCAGCCACTCCTCGCCCGTGTGCACCAGGTGCGGGTCCCACACCCCGACCGAGGTCAGCCCGTCGGTGGGCACGTCCAGCGCGCGGGTCGGCAGGAGGTGCCGGCCCTGCAGCAGGTCGGCCCGGCTCTCGGCGAGGGTGATCGCGACGGTCGCCCCCTCCTCCCGCTGGTCGAAATTCCCCCAGGTCGACGTGGCGACCAGCCAGGCGTCCCCGTCACGCACCAGGTGGGTCGCGTGGTCGCCGTACGCCCCGGGCGCGTCGGGCCGGCCGAAGAACAGATCGCTCAGGTGCCGCAGCTCCGGAGCGCCCGACCCGAGGTCGAGCGACCAGACCGAGGTGTGCGCCGTGTCGAAGAAGCCCGGGCCCGCGCTGGTCGCGGTGAGCAGGAGGCGGCCGTCGGGGCGGTAGGGCGACCCGTCGCGCCGCGTCACCACGCGGACGTCGCGGAGCCCCAGGCGGCCGAAGCCGCCGGCCCGCCAGCCGGTGGCACCCGGCCCGCGCCAGCCGCTGACCAGACCCGCCAGCCAGTCGACGTCGCGGGGGTCGAGGTCGGCGGCGTCCTCCTCCAGAGCCACCCGGCCGCGCACCACCCAGGCGCCGTCCTCGAGGGTCAGCGCCGCCAGGTGGGCGCCGGTCAGCGCGAGCCCGAGCCGCGCCGGCGGGACCTTGGCACGCCCGAACCGGCGGCTGCGGCGGCGCACCGTCGCGCCACCCACGGTGACCTCCAGCGCGACGGCCCCGCTCGCCGCGTCGTAGGAGGTGCTCAGGACCGTGCCGTCCGGGCCGATGAGTTCGAGCATGACCGTCCCCGAGCCCGCCACCGGCGCCAGGTCGACCTCGACCGCGGCGTACGGCGCCGGGTGCGGCGTGGACGCCGTGGCGCCCTCGGGGGCCGGCGCGTCGACGTACGACGCCTCGACGGCCGGGGTGCCGACCACGGCGACCGGGCGGAACCGGCTGACGACCTCGAAGCGGGGCAGCACCCGCCGACTCTCGCCGTTCGCGCCCGTCGGCTCAACCCGGCGCGCCACCGCGCACCGTGAACGGCGAAACGAGCAACCCGGACTCGATGGCAACCCCGGCGCTGGGTACCCGCGTCGTATGACCGTGACCATCGTGCGCTCGGGGATCGCCGCGACCCTGCTCGGCCTGCTCGTCCTGATCGGAGGCCTCGCCGCGCCCGCGGGGGCGGCCGACGTCTCCGCCCGGCAGGGCTCCGCCCCGGCGCAGACGCCGGCCCCGCACACCACCACCCCGCGGACCGCGGACCGGGACAGCGGGCAGCTGCTCGTCGTCGGCGGCGCCGTGGCCCTGATCGGCGCCGGCCTCGCCGGCGGTGCGTGGCGCGCCCGCCGCGACCCGGAGGGCGCCGCCGCCGGTCACTGACGGCGGAACCGCGCGTGGGCCAGTGCGGCCCGAGCGGCGTTGGCGCCGCAGGCGCCGTGCACCCCGCCGCCGGGGTGGGCGGCCGAGGAGGCCAGGTAGACGCCGGGCACGCCGGTCTCGGCGCGGCCGCGCATGCCCGGCACCGGCCGGAAGACCAGCTGCTGCTGGAGCTGGGCCGTGCCGCCGCCGATCGCGCCGCCCACCAGGTTGGCGTCGCGGGCCTCGAGCTCACGCGGGCCGAGCACCCGCCGGGCCAGGATCCGGGACCCGAACCCCGGGGCGAGCGCCTCGAAGCGCGCCTGCATGCGGTCGGCGAACCGCTCGCAGTCGTCGTGGTCCCAGACGCCGCGGACCGGCCCGTCGCCGGCGTCGCGGACGTCCGGCCCGGGCTGGGGCACGTGCGCGTAGGCCCACAGCGACTCGGTGCCCGCCGGTGACCGGGTCGGGTCGGAGGACGTCATCTGGCCGGCCAGCATGAACGGGTGGTCGGGGATCACCCCGGCGGCCAGCTGGGTCAGGGTCTGGTCCATCTCGCGGAGCGAGTGCGCCACGTGCACCGTGCCGGGCGCGATCTCGGGCGGGTTCGCCCACGGGACCGCGCCGTCCAGCGCCCAGTCCACCTTCACCGTGCCGGGGTCGAGCCGGAACCGGCGCATGCCGCGCCGCACGCGGCCGGGCACGACCTCGTCGGGGAGCAGGTGCTCGAACAGGGCCGGTGCCGAGACGTCGGCCAGGACGCACCGGCGCACCGGGTGACGCTGGCCGTCGGCGGTGCGGACGGCGGAGACCCGCCCGTCGGCCACGTCGATGCGGACGACCTCCTGCTCGCAACGGATCGTCCCGCCCTTGTCGACGAACCGGCGCGCCAGGGCCTGGCTCAGCTGACCGGCGCCACCCTCGGGCACCGGGAACCCGACGGTCTGGCCCAGCATGGCGAGCAGGATGCCGAGCAGGCTCGACCCGGGCGCGGTGAGCGGGATGTCGGCATGGCCGGCGTTGCCGGCCACGAGCAGGCGGGCAGCCTCGCCGCCGAACAGGTCGGTCACGGCCGTCAGCGCGGGCGAGGCGAGCGTGCGGACCAGGTCGAGCCCGCCGGTGCGGGCGACGGCGGCCAGCGAGCGGAGACCGCCGCGCACCGGGGGGAACGGCGACAGCATCGCCGCGATGACCGCGTCACCGATCCGGTCCCAGGTGGCGGCCAGCTCCAGCCAGGCGTCGCCGTCGCCGGAGTGCGCCTTGTCGAGCCCGGCCGCGGTCCGCTCGCGGTCGCGGTGCAGCATCGCCCACGACCCGTCGGGCAGCGGGTGCCCGAGCACCGCCGGGGCGTGCCGCCACCGCACGCCGTACCGCTCCAGGTCGAGCTCGGCGAGGACCGAGGACGCCGCGCCGAGGGGGTAGAAGGCGCTGAACGTGTCGTGCACGAAGTCGGGGTGCAGCTCGCGGTCGCTGCGCACGGCGCCGCCGACCTCCGGCTGGGCCTCGAGCAGCAGCACCGACCACCCGACGTCCGCCAGGAGGTTGGCCGCGACCAGGCCGTTGGGCCCGGCCCCGACGACGATCGCGTCGTGCGCCCCGTGCGCCATGAGGTCAGTGTCGCCGCTCGGCGACGTAGGCGAAACGCCGCAGCGTCTCGCTGTTGCGCCAGTCGAGCATGGGCACGCGCACGAATCCAGGGATGAAGCGGGCCGGGCCGTGCGAGGCGTCCTCGAGGATCGTCACCTCCGTGCCGTCGGGGTGCTCGACCAGCTCGAAGGTCACCTCCGCGGCACCCGCGGGCCAGACCCGCGCCCGGAGCTTGAGCCGCTTGGGCGGCTCGCACTCGAGCACCGACGTCGTGTCGTCGACCAGCGCCGGCCAGCAACCGACCGAGTGGTGCAGGCGCGCGCTGGGCGACGGCCAGCTGTCGTCGACGTCGCGCATCCGCGACGCGCCGACCACGAAGAGCGGGTAGAGCCAGCCGTCCGCGAGGACGTCCCAGACCTGTTCGGGCGTCGCGTGGACGACCCGGCGCATCTCGGAGGTCACATCGCCGCCTTCAGCGCGTCCTTGGCCCGGTCGACCATCGACGCGAACGGCCCCACCGTCCACTGCGCCAGCGTCGAGCCCGCCGCCCCGGGGTGGGCGTGCGTCGGCGCGACCTTCTCCGCGGCGCGGACCTGGAGGCCCATCACCCGCCGCTGGTTCTCGTCGCACTGGCTCAGGATGACCGGGAACTCCTCGGTCTCCTCGGCCTCGGCGTGCCGCTCGACCTCGTGCTGGAAGGCCACGAACTGGGTGGAGAAGTCGGCGCTCTCGATCGTCATGTCCTCGAGCAGCTTGAGGAAGCTGTTGGCCGAGGCCTCCTCGTCGTTGCGGGCGCGGGCGACGTCCTTGCCGGCGGTCCTCGACGTGACCGGTCGGAGCACCATCTCCTCGGCGGTCTCGTGCACGGCCAGCAGGGCGCGCAGCTCGTCGAACAGCTCCTGCTTCTCCTCGCCGACGGCGCGGTTGACCTCGTCGAAGAGCTCCCGGATCCGGGCGTGCTGCTCCAGCAGCACCCGGACCACGTCGCCCTCGGGCAGGTTCGCGGCCTCGGCGCGGTCGTCGGTGGCGGATCCCATGCTCACTCCTCGTGCCGTGGGGGACGATCACGTACGAGTCGAGCGGTACCCCGGGGCCCCGGCGGCATCCGGCGCCGTGACGCGGGCAACCCGGCCGCCCGTTCGGGCGCCGGAGAAATCGACACGCCCGCGGTGCCGTGTGGGGCGGCACCGCGGGCGTGTGACCGCCCCGTCAGCGTCTCGGGTCGCCGGCGGGGCGTGAGCACGATGATGCACCCGCCCGGGGACCCGTGTCACCGGAATGCAGCGAATTTGGTTGAGTGCTGCATCACTTGACCGGGCCCGGGCTACGGCAGGTGGATGCCCGGCACGTAGTAGGGCAGCAGCACGCCCACGAACAGGGCGGCAGCCACGACCAGGCACGCGCCGAGCGCCCGGTCCGCGTCGGTCCGGGTGCCGCCGTGCGACGTCGCCAGTCGCCACGCGCTCATGCCGACCGTGACGGCCAGCAGCACGCCGATGTAGAGGACTCCCTGGGGCGCATTCATCGCTGCACCCGATGCGCGTCGAAGGTCTTCGCCATGACCGACCAACGAGCGCAGGCCGGTCAGGCAACGCCCGGGAGGTCAGCGGGTTCCCGGCTGCACCGTGATCGAGCGGGTGTCGGTCATGACCGGGCCGCCCTCGCCACCGGACGGGTCGTCCTCACGGATCTCCACCACGTAGTCGCCGGGTGCCAGCCGCACCTTGAAGGAGTACGGCGCGAAGCGCTGGCCCTCGGTCGTCATGGCGGTGCCCTCCTTCACGACGTTCCCGTCCGTGTCGAGGACCCGCCAGGGGAGGGTCGCCTCGAAGACGGCGGCGTCGCCGCGGACCGTCACCGGCGACCGGAGCGTCGCGCCCTCGGCCGGGACGTCGATCTGCACCAGGTTGCGCACGTCGATGGCGGGCGACCGGCGCTCGGGGTCGGTCCACGACAGGACGCCCCAGAGCTCGCCCGCCGGCTTGCCCTCGATGAGCAGCTGCACCGGCAGCCGCGCCCCCAGCGCGCTGGAGGCGGTGTAGACGAGCTGCTGGACCATCAGCCCGGCGACCTCGGAGCCCGCGTTCGCCGTACGGGCCTCGCTGGAGAGGTCGACCTCGATGACGTTCCCGACCCGCTTGGCACCGAGGACCTGCGTCTTCGGGTTCCACGAGGTCGCGTAGTCGGGGTCGTTCGCCCCGGCGATCATCGCCTCGACGGCGGCCGTGGCCGCGTGGTCGGCCGGCACCTCGCGGAGCTCGCGGACCAGCCGGAAGCCGGTGCGGGTGTCGACGTAGTAGTAGACGGCGCGCCGGACGGTCTGCTGCGCCGGCGTGGTGGTGCTCGAGCTGCTCGGCGGGACCGAGGTCGTGCCGGAGCTCGTGCTCGTGCTGGTCGTCGCGCCCGGCGTCGGCTCCGGCGTCGAGGAGGACGGCTTGTTGCCGTCGTCGCCGCAGGCCGTGAGGACCAGGGACGCGGCCAGGGTCAGCGCTGCGAGAGGGTGGAGCTTCACGACTCCACGGTAGGGACCGGGAGCACCGGCCACCGCGGGCCGAGGTCCCCGCGCCCGGGGACCTTCGACCTCGCGCGCGGTCGGGTACGTTCGGCGGAGCAGCCGACCGTCACCCTGGGAGTCCGCATGACCGACGTCCGAAGCCGGCGCACGGGGCTGCGCTCCGTGCCCGCCGCCCTCGGCCGCGGCCGGGACCGGCTGACGAGCATGTTCCAGCACCGCTACCCGACGGTGGCCGTGACCGGCATGACCGGTGTCGGCAAGACCGAGCTGGTCGACCACCTGACCGGCCGGCCGCGCCCCGGCGGCGTACCGGAGTCCGGCTCGGCGGTGATGGAGCGGCGGGTGCGCCGCGACCGCCGGCTGCGCGGCTTCCGGTTCCGCGTCGTGCCCGGCGAGAACGCCGCGACCCGCCTCGGCGCGCTCGACGACGTGTTCCACGACGAGCCGGTCGACGGCGTGCTGCACGTCGTCGCCAACGGCTACGCGACCGGGCGGCGGCCGGCCGGGACGACCGGTGCGGTCGACGCGGTGCGGGAGGAGCAGCTCGCCCGGGAGCTCGAGGACTGGACCGTGACCGCCCACCGGATCGCGTCGATGTCCGTGCGCCGCAGCCACCCCACCTGGCTGATCGTGGTCGTGACGAAGGTGGACCTCTACCCCGACGACGTCGAGGACGTGGTCCGCTCCTACTCGCCCGGGAGCGGGACGCCGTTCGGCGACCGGCTCGACGAGCTCCGCGCCCTGGCCGGCGGCGCCAAGCTGTCCGTCGACGTGCTGCCGGCGTGCAGCCACCTCGCTCCGGACAGCGCGGTGACCGCCCAGCAGCGCGACGCCTACCTGGCCGCGCTCGAGGCGCGGATGGCCCAGCTCTCCGGCCACGTCTGAGCGCCGTCGGCCGGGGTGCTAGCCGGGCGCGCGCTGGGTACCGCCCGCGCATGAGGAAGTCGCTGATGCTCGCACCCCTGGCGGCCCTGGGAGCGGTCGCCGCCCGTGACCTGGTCCAGAAGGACCACGCGATCCTGCGCACGTTCCCGCTGGTCGGCCACGCGCGCTACTGGCTGGAGTCGATCGGCCCCGAGCTGCGGCAGTACATCGTCGCGAGCAACGACGAGGAGCGGCCGTTCAGCCGCGACCAGCGGCGCTGGGTCTACGCGTCGGCGAAGCTGCAGAACAACTACTTCGGCTTCGGCAGCGACAACGACTTCGAGAAGACCCTCGGCAACGTGATCGTGCACCACCGCACCTTCGGCGAGGAGTACCCGACCCACGGCGCCGTCGGCCAGGAGGCGCTGCTGCCGTCGGCGAAGGTGCTGGGCGGGCCGCGCGGCCGCAAGCACGCGTTCCGGCCGCGGTCGGTCGTGAACGTCTCGGCGATGAGCTTCGGGTCGCTGTCGGGGCCGGCCGTCGAGGCGATGAACCGCGGTGCCGCCGAGGCCGGGTGCCTGCACAACACGGGCGAGGGCGGCGTCTCGCCGTACCACCGCAACGGCGGTGAGCTGGTCTTCCAGATCGGTACGGCGTACTTCGGCTGCCGGGACGAGGAGGGGCGGTTCAGCCTGCCGCGGCTCAAGGAGCTGGTCGAGGGCGCTCCGGTCCGGGCGCTCGAGATCAAGCTGAGCCAGGGCGCGAAGCCCGGGCTCGGCGGCGTGCTGCCGGCGGCGAAGGTGACCCAGGAGATCGCCGACACCCGCGGCATCCCGGTCGGGCAGGACTGCCTGAGCCCGTCGCGGCACGCGGAGTTCGACGACGCCGACTCGCTGCTCGACTTCGTCGAGATGCTGGCCGCGGAGACCGGCCTCCCGGTGGGGATCAAGTCGGCCGTGGGCGACCTGGACTTCTGGGAGGACCTCACCGGGCTGATGGAGCGCGGCGACCGCGGCGTCGACTTCGTGACGATCGACGGCGGTGAGGGCGGCACCGGCGCCTCGCCGCTGATCTTCACCGACGCGGTCTCCCTGCCCTTCCGGCTCGGCTTCGCGCGCGTCTACGCCGAGTTCGCGCGGCGCGGCCTGCACGAGGACGTGACCTTCATCGGGTCCGGCAAGCTGGGCCTGCCCGACAACGCGATCGTCGCGTTCGCGCTCGGCGCCGACCTGGTCAACGTCGGCCGCGAGGCGATGCTGGCCGTCGGCTGCATCCAGGCCCAGCGCTGCCAGACCGGCGGCTGCCCGACCGGCGTGGCGACCCAGCACCCGTGGCTGACCCGCGGCGTCGACCCGGTCGGCAAGGGCGAGCGGGTCGCCAACTACGTCCGCACCCTGCGCCGCGACCTGCTCAAGGTCGCCGAGACCTGCGGCGTCCCGCACCCGGCACTGGTCGGGCCGCGCTCGATCGAGGTCGTCGACACGCTCTCGGCGGGCCGTCACCTCGACGAGATCTACGGCTACGAGCCGGAGTGGGGCCGTCCCTCACGGGCCGACCGCGAGCGGATCGCCGCGTTCATGCAGCGGGTCGAGGAGGAGGAGACCGAGACCGAGGGGCCGCCGGAGACGGCCGAGGACGGGCGACGGGGCGACGAGGTGGAGGGCGACGTACCGCCGTCCGGCGCCTGAGGGATCAGCCGTCCGGGTCAGCGAGCCCGCCGCCGGCGGCGTTGCGGCGCCGCGTCTGCCACGCCTTCCTCGCCGCGCGGCTCCGCTTCCGGTGGAGCCGCTCGGCCTCCTCGAGCCGCCGCTGATCGGCTCGCTCGCGGCGGCGCTCGGCGTTCTGCGCCTTGCGGATCTCGGCGGCCACGGCCGCCGGTGAGCGCACCGGCCACACGTAGGGCAGGTCGTCGGGCACGCCCGGGAACAGTGATCGGTAGTAGACCGGGTCCTTCCGCACGAGCGCCGACTGGTGGCTGCGGTGCAGCTGCTCGTCGCCGAGCCAGGGGGGCAGCGCGCCACCGGCCGCCAGCTCCTCCTCCGTGCGCACGGACGTGATGCCGACGGCCCGCAGGTCGTCGCCGATCGTGAGCTCGCAGGTGTCCCCGAACCCGAGGTCGGTCCAGGCCCGGCAGCACGCGAAGCCGTAGCGGCCCAGCGCCTCCTCGAAGCCCTTCCACATCAGCACCGCGGGGTGGTTGGCCCAGCCGTAGCCGTCCCTGGTCAGCGCCCGCACGACCTGGATCGTCTCGACCCGCTGCTTGCCGAGCCGCTTGGGGTCCAGGACCTGCGCGGAGCGCGCGAAGCCGGGGTAGGGCAGGAAGGTCTGCACGGTCAGGCCACCTCGCTCAGCACCGCCGGCACCTGCGCGGGAAGCTCCCGCGCCAGGTAGCCGACGGGGCCGACGGACGCGGCGAGCCGCTCGCCGCACCGGGCGTGCAGGTAGCCCGCCCAGACCGCAGCCTGGGCGGGCTCGGCGCCACGCGCGAGCAGGCCGGCGAGGATGCCGGCCTGGACGTCCCCGGACCCCGAGGCCGCCAGCCCGGGCCCGCCGCCCTCGACCACCCAGGCGTCGCCGTCGGGGGTGACCAGGTGCTTGGCGGTGCCGCCGCAGAGCACCACCACGCCGGATCGCCGGGCCACCCCGGCCGCCACCTCGAGCGGCTCGCGGGTGGCGTGCTCGACGGTGGTGTGCGCGGTGCGGGCCAGCTCGCGGGGGTTGGCGGTGAGCACGGCGCGGCCGTCGAGGTGGCGGAGCGCGTCCGGGCACGCGGTCAGGTACGCCGAGCCCAGCGCGTCGAGCACCAGGGTCGCGTCGGTGCGGGGCACCACGCGCTCGAGCAGGGTGACGGCGTGGTCGGCGTCGACCAGGCCGGGGCCGGCCAGGAGCACGTCGGCACCGGCCGTCTGCTCGACGATGGCGGTGGCCTGGTCGGCGTCGATGGCGCCGCCGACGTCGGTCGCCAGGGGGACCAGCGCGGCCTCCGGCACGAGCGGCGCCAGCCCGGCCACAACGGTCTCGACGGTCGCGAGGGTGACCTTCCCGGCACCGGTGCGCAGCGCCGCCTCGCCGGCGAGCCGGACCGCGCCCGGCGAGCGGGTCGAGCCCCCGAGCACCAGGAGCCGGCCGCTGGCTTCCTTGTCGGCGCCCGGCTCGGGCAGCGGCCAGGCGCGGAGCAGGGCGGGCGTCACCACGCGCGGGTCAGGCGACATGGTCACCGCGTCCGCGCTGCGGCGCCTCGTGCGTGACGTCGGCCTCCTCGCTGTCGACGGCGCTCGTGTCGGCGAAGCGGTCGAGCTCGAAGTGCGTGCCCGAGCGACGGAAGACCGTGACCGACGCGTTGGGGATGGTGACCTCGCGGTCGAGGGCGAGGAGCGCGGACTCGTCGATGTCCTCGAGGACGTAGCGGAACGCCATGATCACCGCCTGGTGGGTGAACAGCCACACCCGCTCGTCCTCGTGGCCGAACCGCAGGTCGTGCAGGAAAGCGCGGACCCGCTGTGCGACGTCGGCCCAGCTCTCGCCGCTGGGCGGCTGGTAGTAGAACTTGCCGAGCTTCTTGCGGCGGTCGGCCTCCTCGGGGAAGCGCGCGCGGATGCCGGTGCCGGTCAGCCCGTCGAGGACACCGAGGTCGCGCTCGCGCAGCCGCTCGTCGTGGTCGATGTCGAGGTCGAGGCCCTCGAGCGTCAGCGCCGCGGTGTCGGCGGCCCGTCGGTAGGGCGACGCGACGACCACGGTCGGGCGCGCCTCCGGGCCCAGCGCGGCGGCCCACCGCCCCAGGGCTCGCGCCTGGTCCCGCCCGTTGTCCGACAGCTCGACGTCGGCGTCGCGGTCGTCGAGCTCCAGCACCTCCGCGTCGGCGTCCAGGGCCGCCGTGTTGGCCTGGTTGCCGATGCTCTCCCCGTGGCGGACCAGGGTCAGCTCGGCCGGTCCGCTCTCCCACCTCGGTCGCATGACACCTCCTGTCGTCAGGCACGAGGTACCCGGGACGGCCCAGGGGATGCACCCTCCCGGGGTTCAGCCCGTCAGCGCCTTGCGGAAGGCCTGGAGCGACCCGGACGACGAGTTCACGCGCCAGTCCCGCTCCTTCCGGGCGTTGAACCACACGAGGGCGGTCAGCCGCGGCATCCCGGTGAAGCGGAACATGTCGCTGACCCACTGGGCCTTCTTGTGCCTCCGGTCGACCGGTGCGCCGTCGTCCACCGCGGGCTCCTTCGAGCCGGTCTCGCAGATCCAGACCGGAGCGGTCGGGTCCAGCGCCGTCAGGTTGCGGTACTGGGTGAGGAAGATGTCGGAGAACGACTGCCAGTGGAAGAAGCCGCCGTTGCCCCAGTTGAAGCCGTCCAGGCCCAGGACGTCGACGTAGTCCCGCCCGGGCCAGATCTCGTCGATCGGCGTGGTGCCGGCGTAGGTGTCCGCCGTCGGGTTGAACACCCAGCGCAGGTTCGTCGCGCCGTGCTCGCGCAGGTAGCCGACGACGTGCTGCCACGCGGCCCGGAACTCGGCGTACGTGCCGCCGGCCGGGAGCCCGCCGTCGGGGGTGGGCTGGAAGTCCTGCCAGTCGCCGTTCATCTCGGGCCAGGGGCGCACGTAGAGCGGGTACGGGTAGCTGCGTGCCGCCGCCGCGATCTGGTCGAGGTAGGCGTCCTGGTCGCCCGCGGCCCACGAGCGGAACGGAGCCTGCCCCATGTTCCAGGCCACCAGCACGTCACGGCGGCCGCCGTCCGCGAGCGCGAGCTCGGTCGGCCCGGGGAAGATGTCTCCGTAGCCGTAGTAGTAGGAGGCGATGCCCACCGACGTCCCGACCGTGCTCTCGAAGCGGGTCAGTGCCTCCGGGTCGCTCTCCATGCCGGGCACGTAGGCGCCGAAGGTGACCGTGGCTGGGACGGTCGGCATCGGGTGCGGTCGACCGGCGGTGGCGGACGACGCTCCGGCCAGGCTCCCCGGCACCAGGACGGACAGGACGAGGACGGCAGGCAGGAGGAGGCGGCGCACCCGACGATGGTGACCGCGCGGTCGTGGGGGCCGGAACCCTCGATCGGCCGGGCGGGCCCGCCCGGGTGGGCCATCCGCGGCGGGCCGGTCGGTCAGGCGACCAGGTCGTCCCAGCCGGCAGCGAGGTAGTCGACGAACGCGGGCCCGACGTGCTCGGCGCGCAGCACGTCCCGCGGGACCGGACGCTGCCGGGTGCGGAACGCGGGGTCGGCGAGGGCGCGCGCCGCGAAGTCGTGGTGGAGGATCGCCCCGGTGCCGACGGTGACGACGTCGGCTCCCTGCTCCAGGCACCACTCGGCGTCCGCGGTGGTCAGCACCCCGCCGGCCACCCCCAGCAGCGCCCCGTGCCGCGGCAGGTCGGTGAAGTGCTCGATGAGGAGACCCTCGTGGCCCTCGCCGCGCGGCCGCATGAACACGTCCCACAGGGACATGTCGAGGTAGTCCAGGAGCCCGGACGCCAGCGTCCGGCGGGCGATCTCGCGACCCTCCGTCAGCGGGATCCCGTTGCCCTCCGGCGTCAGCCGCAGGCCGAGCTGGAGCTGCGGGCCGGTCGCCGACCGGATGCCCTCCAGAACCTCGAACAGCATCCGCGTCCGCCCGTCCAGCGACCCTCCGTAGCCGTCGGCGCGGTCGTTGGAGCGCGGGTCGAGGAACTGGCCGACGAGGTAGCCGTGGGCGCCGTGCACCTCCACGCCGTCGAAGCCCGCCCGCTCGGCGCGGACCGCGGCGGCGACGAAGTCCTCGACCGTGCGCTCCACCTCCTCCGTCGTCAGCGCCACCGCGCCGCGTGCCGCGTCGCCCCAGGGCGCCTGCGCCGGCCGGCCGGTGACCGCCGGGTCGGCGCGACGGCCGCCGTGGTGGAGCTGCACCGACGACGCGGTGCCGGTCGCCCGCAGGCTGTCGGCGAGCCGGGTCAGCCCGGGGAGGTGGTCGTCGGACGCGATGCCGAGCTGGCCGCGCCACGCCTGGCCCGCCGGGGCGACGTACGCCGCGCACGTCATGGTGAGCCCGAAGCCGCCCCGTCCGCGTGCCACCAGCCAGTCGTGCTCGTCGTCGGACAGCGTGCCGTCGGCGTTGCTCTGGGTGTTGGTCAGCGGAGCGAGGGCGAACCGGTTGCGCCACGCGGGGCCGTGCGCCGGCTGCAGCGGGTCGGAGAGGGAGCTCACCCCGACATCCTCCCCGACGACCGGCTGGGCGGCGGGGTGCGGCCGTCAGCCGGGAAGGGAGGCCGCCGGCTCGAGGACGAACCAGACCGTGGTCCCGCGCGCGTCGACCGTGGACCCCCACCGGGCCGCGAGCGCCTCGAGGACCTGCAGGCCGCGGCCGTGCGGTTGGAGGGGGTCGGCGGGCGCCTCGGCCGCCATGCCGCCCGAGCCGCCCAGGTCCCGGACGCTGGTGAGGAGGACGCCGCGGTCGAGCAGCACGCGGACCGCGCACCCGGCCTGGGTGTGGATCAAGGCGTTGGTCACGACCTCGGACAGGCACAGGGTGGCGGTGTAGACCTCCTCGTCGTCCACGCCCCACCCCACCAGGGTGCGGCGCAGGAACTGGCGGGCCGGCCCGACCGCGGACGGGTCGGGCGCGACCTCGAGGACCGCGACGGAGGCGCCGTCCGGCACGTCGTCGTCGGTGAACCCCTCGGCTGCGCGGGGCACGCCCCGCTGCGCCTTGCGCAGGCTCGTGCCGAGCTCGGCGCCGAGCCCCTCGAGCCTGCGCCGCTGGGCGTCGTCGAGCGGCTGCGGGACGTCGAAGAACAGCACGTAGGCACCGACGGTCTGGTCGTCCGCGACGAGCGGGACGGCGGCCACGGCGACGGTGCCGGTCTCGCGCTGGCGCTCGGCGAACTCGGCGTAGCGGTCCCGGAGAGCGGTGACGGTGCCCAGCACGGACCTCCCGGTCCGCACGGCCGTGTTGAGCGGCACGTCGTCGTACCCGTCGATGTGGCACCACGCGGGCCCCTCGGCGCCGTCCGCGACCCGGTCGCTGGCGGTGAACTGCAGGCGCCGTCCGCCGCCCTCCACGAGCGCCAGCCCAGCCCGGCGCACCCCCGGCAGCTCCGTCGTGCAGCGCAGCGCCTCCGTCGTCCAGGCGTCGAGCCCCTGCCCGAGGGAGGCCTGCGGACGGTGGGCCTCGGGGTGCATCACGCCCGCCGGACGGCCAGCACGGCCAGGTCGTCGTCGAGGTGGTCGCCACGGACCTCCTCGGCCAGGGCCTCGAGGGCGGCGCCGGAGAAGTCGCGGGCCAGCGCGGGAAGCCGGGCCCGGAGCCGCGCGAAGCCGGCGTCGATGTCCTCGCCGCGTCGCTCGACGAGCCCGTCGGTGAACGCGACGACGGTGCAGCCGGGCGGGAGCGCGGCGGACCGCGCCCGGCGGTCGGTCGCCGGCGCGCCGAGCGGGGGTCCGTCCGCCAGGGGCAACAGCTCGCTGGTCCCGTCGTCGTGGAGCACCACCGGCGGCAGGTGACCCGCGTTCGCGAACACGACCGAGTCGGGGGAGAGGACGAGGTAGACCATCGTGACGAGCTGGGCCAGGTCGTAGGACGCGAACAGCCGGTCCATCTTGGCGAGGACGGTCTCCGGGTCGGGGTCCACGGCGACGTACGAGCGCACCGCGGAGCGCATCTGCGCCATGGCTGCGGCGGCCTGGACGCCCCGGCCCATCACGTCACCGACGAACACGGCGAGGCGTCCGTCGTCGAGGGGGATGACGTCGAAGAAGTCGCCGCCCACCTCGGTGCGGCCGGCGGGTGCGTAGAAGGTCGCGAGGCTCCAGCGGTCGATGACGACAGGAAGGTCCGGCAGGGCGGCGCGCTGGAGCTCGTGGGCGACCTCGCGCGTCTGGCTGTGCAGCTGCGCGTTGTCGATGGCGACGGCCGCGCGCCGGGCGAGCTCCTCGGCGAACGCCACGTCCTCCTCGGAGTAGCTGCGCCCGGACTCGGCCATGACCCAGCTGATCGCGCCCAGCACGCGGTCGCGGGCGACGAGGGGCACGACGAGGGCGCTGCGGAGGTCCAGCAGGCGGATCAGCCGCAGGTGCTCGTCGTCCTTGGCGGCCTCGACGATGAGGTCGTCGGGGATCTGCGGCATCAGCACCGTCTGGCCCGAGAGGATCGCCCCCCACGCGCCCTCCCCGCTCTCCCGGTCCGAGGGGTAGCGGTCCTCGAGGTCGATGGCGAGCTGGACCTTCGCCGCGTCGACGTGCTCGACCGCGACCCGACGGATCCGGCCGTCCTCCAGCACGTCCACGCCGCACCAGTCGGCGAACTGGGGGACCGCCATCCGGGCGACGTTGCTCAGCGTCGCCGAGTAGTCGAGGCTGCCGGACAGCTCGGCGCTGGCCTGCGCGAGGAACCGGGCCCGCTCCTGCTGGGTGGCGGCCTCCTCCTGGGCGCGGATCCGCTCCAGCGCCTGCGCGCAGGTGTCGGCGAGGGTGCCGAGGAACTCCATCTCGTAGCCGGCCAGCTCGACCCGGCCGGCGAAGGACAGGGTCATCGCGCCCGTGGTGGCGCCCGCGCGCAGCGGGAGGGCGACGATCGAGCGCTCGCCGTCGGCGGCTCGCTCGAGGTCGGGGTAGGCGGCCTGGATCGCCGCGCTGCCGACGAGGAACAGGGGCCGTCCGGTGCGCGCGACCTCGGCTGCCGGGGTCGATGACGACAGCGGGTAGGTCCGCCAGCGTTGCTCGGCACCCTCGGCGGCGCCGCGCAGGCCCGCCAGCACCAGGTGGTCGTCCCGCACGAGGCTGAGCGAGCTGACCGTCGCGCCGACGGCGTCGGAGAGCTGGGAGATCACGACGTCGGTGACGGTCCCGACGTCCTCGGCCGAGCCGAGCTCGGCGGCGACGTGGGCCAGCGAGGCGAGCCGGCTGGCGAGCCGCCTGGCCTCGCGGGCCCGCGCGGACTTCCCGCCCGGCCCGGGGTCGTCGACCAGGCAGATCACGCCGACGACCTGGCGACCGACCCGCGCGGGCACGCACGCCACCTCGGTCTGCACCGACCCGCTGTCCGGCGCGACGACCTCCAGGCGTCCGCGCCAGGAGGTCCCGGCCAGGGCGTGCTTGACGATCTCCTCGAAGGAGCCGCGCACGTGGTCCGGCACCAGGTCGCGCAGGCACGCCTGGTCCGTCTCGGTGGACGTGAGCCGCGCCAGGAGCCGCTCCCCGGCCGCGTTCGCGTAGTGGACCCGGCGGTCGGCGCCCGCGACCAGCGCTGCCTCCTCCAGGACGTCGAGGTGCTGGAGGTCACCGGCCCAGTCGGGGGCGTCGGGTAGCAGCACCGCACCATCATCGCAGCGTCGGGGCCCGGCGGCCCCGAACTGCACCGGAGCCCGTCGAAGCGAAGCGCCCCCGAAGGTCTCCCTCGGGGGCGCTTCCACTACTCGGTGGGCAGGGGCGGGGTCGAACCGCCGACCTTCCACTTTTCAGGCGGACGCTCGTACCAACTGAGCTACCTGCCCGAGCGATGGGCACCTTACCGGAGTCGCTCACCGTCCACGAAAACCGGGTGGACCCGTCTCGGTGGGCGACGCCGGAGCCCCACGTCTATGCTGAGCGCGCTGCTCCGGCACACGCCGACCGGCAGCGGGCCCCCGTCGTCTAGCGGCCCAGGACCCCGCCCTTTCACGGCGGTAGCGCCGGTTCGAATCCGGTCGGGGGTGCACGCGCGGTCCCCCGTCACCCCAGGTCTCCGGACCGCAGCCGGAGCGCGTTGCCGATGACGCTCACCGAGGACAGTGCCATGGCGGCCGCAGCGATGATCGGTGAGAGCAGCAGTCCGGTGAACGGGTAGAGGATGCCGGCGGCGATCGGGATGCCGGCCACGTTGTAGACGAACGCGAACACCAGGTTCTGCTTGATGTTGCGCATGGTCCGCGCCGAGAGGCGGCGAGCACGGGCGATGCCGGTGAGGTCGCCGTGGAGCAGCGTGATCCCGGCCGACTCCATCGCCACGTCGGTGCCGGAGCTCATCGCGAGGCCCACGTCGGCAGCCGCGAGCGCCGGGGCGTCGTTCACGCCGTCTCCCGCCATCGCCACGACCCTGCCGTCCTCCCGCAGCCGCTGCACGACCTCCGCCTTGCGGTCCGGCAGCACGCCGGCATCGACGTGCTCGATGCCGAGGGTGGCTGCGACGGCCGCGGCGGTCACCTCGTTGTCGCCGGTGAGCATCACGACGTCGACGCCCTGCGACCGGAGGTCGGCCAGGGCGGCCGGGGTCGACTCCTTCACGGGGTCCGCGATCGCGAGGACCGCCGCGAGGGTGCCGTCGACGCTCATCAGGATCGCGGTGGCCCCGGTCGACCGGAGCCGGTCCGCCTTGCGCGCAAGAGCCGCCGCGGCGACGCCCTGCCCCTCCAGGAAGTCGGCGCTGCCGAGCAGGACACGACGGTCCTCCACCGTCCCGGCCGCGCCGCGGCCGGCGGGGGAGTCGAAGTCGCGGACGGCGGGGATGCCGAGGGAGCGCGCCTCGGCCGCACCGACGACCGCGAGCGCCAACGGGTGCTCCGAGGCACGCTCGACCCCCGCCGCGAGCCGCAGGACCTCCTCCTCGGTCCAGCCGCCCGCGGTCACGACCGCGGTCACCGCCGGGTGGCCCTCGGTCAGGGTGCCCGTCTTGTCCACGACCACGGTGTCGACCTTCTCCATGCGCTCGAGCGCCTCGGCGTTCTTGATGAGGACCCCGCCCTCGGCGCCCCGACCGACCCCCACCTTGATGCTGATCGGCGTCGCGAGCCCCAGCGCGCACGGGCAGGCGATGATGAGGACGGCCACCGCAGCGATCAGGCCGTGGGCGAACCGCGGGTCCGGGCCGACGGCGGCCCACGCTCCGAACGCGATCACGGCGATCCCGACGACCACCGGGACGAACACCCCGGCGACCCGGTCGGCCATCCGCTGGATGGGCGCCCGCGACCGCTGGGCCTCGGCCACCAGCTGCACGATCCGCGCCAGCAAGGTGTCCCGTCCGACGCGTTCGGCTCGGACCACCAGCGCGCCCGTGGTGTTGAGGGTCCCGCCGATGACCGCGTCGTCAACGGACTTGGTGACCGGCATCGACTCGCCGGTGACCAGCGACTCGTCGATCGCGGAGCGACCTTCGAGGACCACGCCGTCGACCGGGACCTTCTCGCCGGGGCGCACGCGGAGCTGGTCGCCGATCACCACCTCGGCCAGGCCGACCTCGGTGTCGGACCCGTCGGCGCCGATGCGTCGCGCGGTCGTCGGGGCGAGGTCGAGCAGCGCCTTGATCGCCCCGGACGTCTGCTCCCGGGCTCGCAGCTCGAGCACCTGTCCGAGCAGCACCAGGACGGTGATCACCGCCGCGGCCTCGAAGTAAACCGCAACAATGCCGTCGGCCGAACGGAACGCGCCCGGGAAGATCCCCGGCGCCGCGAC
>DATMHR010000043.1:0-12734 GCA_035554955.1 Nocardioides sp.
TCAGGGACGGAGACGGATGCCCTGACTGACGCTTCGATCACCGCTCAGGCGGCGAGAGCGAAGGAACTGCGCTTAGCGTTGGCAGTTATTGGTTTCCAGCGATCGTTTACGAGATGACGCTGGCTCCTCGACCCGCTTCCCCTGGAACTAGCGTCCCAAGTCGAAACCGATCAGCCCCTCTTGAATTGTCAATGGTCTCGATACGCCGCTCGTACCTCGCGGACTACTCGACCACCGGAACAGTCTACGGGTCACAACCACGCGAGCGCGCGGGAGATTCCCGTCCGAGCAGCTCGGCGGCGTTGTTCCAGACCACGTCCCGGAGCCAGTCGTCGCCCAGGCCGAGGCCCGCGAGGGCGTCCAGCTGCTCGCGGTAGGCGAACGGCAGCGTCGGGAAGTCCGACCCCCAGACGACGCGGTCCTGCAGGTCGCGGAGCCGCGGGACCAGGTCGGCGGGGAAGTGCCCGTGCGGACCGTCGGCGAAGAACTCGGTGAACGCCATCGACGTGTCGAGCAGCACGCCGCCGTACCTCTCCGCGAGGGCGAGGAACTCCGCGCTCTCCGGGACGCCCATGTGCGCGACCACCAGGCGCAATCCCGGGTGCCGCGCGAGCACCCGCGCGGTCGACGCGGGACCGGTGTAGGGCGTGCCGACCGGGCCGGACCCCGCGTGCACGACGACCGGGGTGCCGGCCTCGGCGAGGGTCCCCCACACCGGCTCCAGCAGCGGGTCGTCGAGGTGGAAGGCCCCGACCTGGAGGTGCGCCTTGAACACCTGCACCCCGTCGGCCACGAGCCGGGCGACGTACGCCGCGGCCTCGGGCTCGGGGTAGAACGTCGCCGACCGCAGCACGTCCGGCTCGGCGGCGGCGAGGTCGCGCGACCAGTCGTTGAGGTACGTCGCGACGCCAGGCTTGTGGGCGTACGGCAGGGTGGGGAAGGCCCGCACGCCGGCGTCCCGGAGGAAGGCGAGGCGCTCCTCCTGCGGCCCCCGGTAGCGGATCGGCCAGGGCCGTCCGATCAGCGGGCCCGCGGCGTCGAACTCCCGCCAGACCGCGCGCTCGATCGGCGGCGGCAGGAAGTGGACGTGGAGGTCGATGATCCCCGGGAGCCCGAGGTCCTGCCAGAACGCGCGGACGTCCTCGGCGTCAGTCACGCATGCCCTTCAGCCGCCGGCCGATCTCGACCTGCTTCTCGCGGTCGGCCTCGCGGGACGCGATCGCCTGCCGCTTGTCCCAGGTCTTCTTGCCCTTGGCGAGCCCGATCTCGACCTTGGCGCGGCCCTTGACGAAGTAGAGGGCCAGCGGGATGACGGTCTGGCCCTTCTCGCTGACCTTGCGCTCGATCTTCTCGATCTCCGACTTGTGGAGCAGGAGCTTGCGCTTGCGGCGGGCGGCGTGGTTGGTCCAGGTGCCCTGGGCGTACTCGGGGATGTGCACCCCGTGCAGCCACGCCTCGCCGCCCTCGATGTCGATGAACCCGTCGGTCAGCGTCGCCCGGCCCATCCGGAGCGACTTGACCTCGGTGCCCTGCAGGACGAGGCCGGCCTCGAAGGTGTCCTCGATGAGGTAGTCGTGCCGTGCCTTCTTGTTGGACGCCACGAGCTTGCGCTCGCTCCCGTCCCGGGCGGCCTTCGCGGCCGTCTTCGCCTTCGCCCTGCTCATCGGGCCATTGTCGCAAGAGCGGGCAACGGGTTTCGTGACGGTCGCTGCGCGACCTCCTCGACCACCGCTCAGAGGTACGTCATGGGATCGACGGGCGTGCCGTTGCGCATCACGATGAAGTGCAGGTGGCAGCCGGTGGCCCAGCCGGTCTGGCCGACGTAGCCGAGGACGTCGCCGCGACCCACGTGGGCGCCCTGGGAGACCCGGTAGCCGGACATGTGGTTGTAGACCAGGGTGATCGTGGCGCCGTTGATCCGGCCGATCGCGAGGTAGAGCCGGTTGCCGTAGACCGAGTCGTAGTGCTCGTCGATCACGGTGCCGCTCGCGGAGGCCACCAGCGGTGCGCCGCAGGGGGCGCCGAAGTCGGTGCCGTTGTGCAGGCCCCAGTAGCCGTAGATCGGGTGGATCCGCCAGCCGAAGGGCGAGGTCACCGGGCCGTTGACCGGCGGCATCAGCAGACCGTCCGCGGGGCCGGTGTAGTTGCCGTCCTGCTGCTGGGAGAGCCGCAGGATCTTGACCTTGATCGCCGCCTCGCGCTGCTGGAGCCGCTGGAGGGCCTCGCGGTCGTGCCGGCGGGCGTTGAGCGCGGCCCGGCGGGCGTGGACCGCCTTGACCACGAGGGCGTCGACCCGGTCCTTGGTGTCGCGCGCCTCCGCGACCAGGCCGGCGACGCGGTCCACGGTGCGGTCGGCGGCGACCTTCTTGCGCTCGACCTCGTTGCGGGCGGCCTCGACCTCCTGCTTGTGGTCCTCGACGGCGGCCTCGGCGGTCTCGAGCGCGTCGAGGACGTCGGACTCGCGGCCGACCACGAGGCCGCTCGCGGTCTGGGTCACCATGATGTCCTCGACCGATCCCGAGTCGAGGTAGGAGCTGACCGTCTCCAGCATCGGGTTGCCGTTGGTCGCCTGGTCGAGCACGGTCCCGCGCAGCTGCTCGCGCTGGGCGGCCACCTCGTCACGGGCCTCGCGGAGCGCCTCGGCAGCCTTGTCGAGCCGGGCCTGCGCGTCCTTCAGCTCCTTCCTCAGCCGCGTCGCCGTGGCGCGGGCGTCGGCGAGCCGGCGGCGCACCCGCTCCAGCGCCGCGCGCGCCTGCCGGAGCTCGGTCTGCGCGCTGTCCAGCCGCGCGGTCGCGCGCGAGTAGGACTTGCTCGACTCGTCGAGGTCGTGCTGCGCGTGGTTGATCCGGCCCTGCACGAGGTCCTGGCGGTGCTGGAGCTGGTGCTGGTGGTGGTCGTCGTCCGCGTTGGCCAGCGGCACGCCGATCCCGGTGGTCGCCAGCACGGCGACGGCGTACGCCGCCAGCCGCTTGCGGCGGCAGGAGGGCAGGGTGGACCCAGGGGCGCTGGGGAAGAAGCGCACGGTGAAGACCTTCGGTGTTCGGGGAAGTGAACGCCCCGACCGTAACCGCGCGAGGTCAGACTTTGATGTATTTGCGGGTCAGCAGGAGTGTCGGGATCAGGGTCAGCGCCGGACCGAGCAGCGCGATGCCCGGCGGGAGCACGCCGATGAGCGACTGGACGTAGTCCTTCCAGTCGATCCACGGCAGGAACGTCACCGTCGGCGCCATCCCGCGGTTGATCGCGAACTCCTGGAACGCGGCCAGCGCACCGGCGGCGAGACCCACGCCGACGATCGCGGTCACGAGGGCCTCGAGGAGGAACGGGAGCGCGATGTAGAGGGTGGACGCACCGACCAGCCGCATGATCGCGATCTCGCGGCGCCGGGCGAGCGCGGCGAGCCGGATGGTGTTGGCGACCAGCAGCAGCGCGGCGAGCAGCAGGAAGCCGGAGCCGATCCAGGAGCCGTACTTCAGCGCACCCATGATCCCGTAGATCTGGCCCAGCGCCTTGCGCTGGTCGCCGATCCCGCGGACCCCGTCGAGGCCCTTGACCGCGCTGATCACGCCGTCGGCCTCGTTGGGGTCCTTGAGCGTGACCCAGTAGCCGGCCGGCCAGCCCTGCTCGGTGATGACCGGGTCCGGGCCCTCGAAGACCTCGGGAGAGAAGATCTCCTTGGCCTTGTCGTAGCCCTCCTGCTTGGTCTGGAAGTCGTAGGACTCGACCTCGGGGCTGCTGGAGATCTCCTCCTCGATGCGCTGCTTCTGGGCCGCGGTCGCCTCGCCGCCGGCGCAGTTGGGGCTGTGGCCCGGGTCGTCGTCGACGCAGAGGTTGACCAGGATCTGCAGCTCGTTGCCGAGCACGTCGGTGGTCAGGTCGGCCTGCCGCTGGATCAGCAGTCCGGTGCCCGCGAGGGTCAGCGAGACGAAGATGGTCAGGATCACCGCGAGGTGCATCGAGAGGTTGCGACGCAGGCCGGTGCGGAGCTCACTGAAGACGTAGCGCAGCTGCATGAAGGGGAACTCTCTCCTGGGTCGTCTCGACGGCTCAGTGCTGGAAGCCGTAGGCGCCGGCGGCCTCGTCGCGCACGACGCGGCCCTCGACCAGCTCGACCACGCGCTTGCGGAACTGGTCGACGATGCCGTGGTCGTGGGTGGCCATGACGACGGTGGTGTCGGTGCCGTTGATGTCCTCGAGCAGCTTCATGATGCCGACCGACGTGGCCGGGTCGAGGTTTCCGGTCGGCTCGTCGGCGATGAGGATCATCGGCCGGTTGACGTAGGCGCGGGCGATCGCGACCCGCTGCTGCTCACCGCCGGAGAGCTCGTCGGGCATCCGTCCGGCCTTGTCCTTGAGGTCGACCAGCTCGAGGGTCTCGGGGACCAGGCGGTCGATCTCCTTGCGCGACTTTCCGATCACCTGCAGCGCGAACGCGACGTTCTCGCTGACCGTCTTGTTGGGCAGCAGCCGGAAGTCCTGGAACACCGTGCCGATCTGGCGGCGCAGCCGGGGCACCTTCCAGCCGGCCATCCGGTTGATCTCCTTGCCGGCGACGTAGACGCGGCCCGTGGTCGGCCGGAGCTCGCGGAGCACGAGGCGCAGGGCGGTCGACTTGCCGGAGCCGGACTGGCCCACGAGGTAGACGAACTCGCCCTTCTCGATGTCGATCGTCACCTGGTCGAGCGCCGGACGCCCGGGCCCGGGGTACTTCTTGGTGACCTTCTCGAAGCGAATCACCGGTCAGACGGTACGCGACCCGGCTGTGCGACCCACAGACGCGGGGCCCTGGAGCGCCGGATCGTGACCAGTCCCACGTCCGGGGGCGCTTCGACCCCGCCACTATCCTCGCCAGGTGTCCACGGTCGTCCGCGCGCTGCTGATCGCGGTGCTGCTGACCGTCCTTCCCGTCGGTGCCGCGGTGCTGCTGGCGGGCGGGGACTCCGGGACGGAGCCCGCGGCGCCGCTGCCGTCGTACACCTCCACGCCGCTGGCGGGCTACGACACCTCGATGCTCACGGTGGCGCGGGCCGGGTTCTGCGGCCGGATCCCGCCCGGCGCGGTCTCCGAGGCGCTGGGTGGCGACCCGACGCGGTCCACGGACTACGACAACGGCGACGAGGCAGAGCTGGTCGCGCGGCAGACCGACGTCGCGCACGAGTACGGCTGCACCTACGACGGCCCGCGCGGCGCCGAGGCCCGGGCGTGGGTGTTCGCCCCGCCGGTGACGGCCGCCCGCGCCCGCGAGCTGGTCGACGAGGCGACCTCGATCCCCGGATGCGCGCGCCAGCAGACCGCCCCGGCGTACGGCGACCCGGGGGTCGCCCTGGTGTGCACCTACCAGAAGGACAGCTATGCGTCCTTCCGTGGCCTGTTCGGCGACGCCTGGCTCGCCTGCAGCCTCGGGCTCCCCAAGCGGGTGCCCGAGCAGACGCTGCTCGACCGCGCCGGCCGCTGGTGCGTCGCCGTCGCCGGCGCCGCCTCGATCAGCTGACCCGGATCAGCTGACCCGGATCAATCGGCGCAGGTCAGTTGTCCGCGGCCTTCTCGGCGCCGCGGCGCCAGCGGATGCCGGCCTCGAGGAAGCCGTCGATGTCGCCGTCGAAGACCGCCTGCGGGTTGCCGGTCTCGTAGCCGGTCCGCAGGTCCTTGACGATCTGGTAGGGGTTGAGCACGTAGTTGCGCATCTGGTCGCCCCAGCTCGCGGCGACGTCGCCCTTGAGGTCCTTCTTCAGCGCCGCCTCCTCCGCCTTCTTGCGGGCGAGCAGCTTGGCCTTGAGGACGATCATCGCGGCGGCCTTGTTCTGCAGCTGCGACTTCTCGTTCTGGCAGGACACCACGATGCCGGTCGGGATGTGGGTCAGCCGGACCGCGGAGTCGGTGGTGTTGACCGACTGGCCGCCGGGACCGCCGGAGCGGAAGACGTCGGTGCGGATGTCGTTCTCGTCGACCTCGATCTCGTCGGTCTGCTCGAGCTGGGGCACGACCTCGACGGCGGCGAAGCTGGTCTGGCGGCGGCCCTGGTTGTCGAACGGGCTGATCCGCACCAGGCGGTGGGTGCCGGCGTCGACCGAGAGGGTGCCGTAGGCGTAGGGCGCGTGGATCGCGAACTCGGCGGACTTGATGCCCGCCTCCTCGGCGTAGGAGACGTCGAAGACCTCGACGGGGTACTTGTTGCGCTCGGCCCAGCGGGTGTACATCCGCATCAGCATCTCGGCGAAGTCCGCGGCGTCGACGCCGCCGGCACCGGCCCGGATGGTCACGATCGCCTCGCGCTCGTCGTACTCCCCGGAGAGGAGGGTGCGGACCTCGAGCGCCTCGACGGCCTTCTTGATCCTCGCGAGCTCGGTCTCGGCCTCGGCCGCCGCCTCGGCGTCGCCCTCCTCCGCGGCGAGCTCGACCATGATGCCGAGGTCCTCGACGCGGCCCTTGAGCGCGTTGAACCGCTCGACCTGTCCCTGGAGGAGGGACAGCCGGCCGGTGACGCGGGTGGCGTTGGCCTGGTCGTCCCAGAGGTCGGGGGCGGCCACCTGCGCCTCGAGGTCGGAGATCTCGCGCTCCATCGCCGGCAGGTCGAGGACCTGCTCGATGGTGCTCATCGTCGCGGTGAGCTGCTTGATCTCGGTGTCGTAGTCGGGGCCTGCCACAACCGGCAAGGGTACGCGACCACCTGCGCGCGGCCCGCATCCGGACGGGCGAGGGTTCTCCCCCTTCTTTTTGCAATTCACGTGCTTGGACGACAAGTACGGGGCACCCTGGATGGAGACTCCCGAGGGGAATTGATGCACTACCAGCCACGCCACCGTTCGCGGCCGACTGGTCGCGTGTCCCACCGCGCCCCGACGCCGCCCCGCTCGGCCGGCTCGAGCGCGCGCCGGACGGGGCTGACGGCTCTCCTCGCATCCCTCGCGCTCACCGGCGCCACCGTGAGCACCGCGGCCTTCTCGCTCGCCTCCGGCGGCACCGAGGCGCTGCCTCCGGCGGCCGCCGACGTGACCTCGTCGAGCACCGAGTCCTCGGCGGCGACGTACGACGCCCCCGCGACCTACGGCCAGGACCCGCGGGCCCACCTGCCGATCAGCCCGGTCTCCCCCGTCTCCGACGTCCAGGCCGACCTGGCCGCGATCCCGCTCCCGGCGATGGCCGCCTACCAGCGCGCCGCGCAGGTCATCGACCGCGCCGACCGCTCCTGCCGCCTCGACTGGACCGTGCTCGCCGCGGTCGGCCAGGTCGTCAGCCGGCACGGTCTCTCCGACGGCGGCCGGCTGACCCACGGCGGCGTGGTGAAGCCGGCGATGGTCGGCAAGGTCGTCCGCAACGACGCCGGCGCCCGGCTGCTCGACACCGACGCGGGCCGGCTCGACGGCGACAAGCGGCACGACCGGGCGGTCGGCCCGATGCTCCTGGCCCCCACGACCTGGACCGTCGTGGGCGTGGACGCCGACGACAACGGCCGGCGCGACCCGCAGGACGTCGACGACGCCGCCCTCGCGGTGTCCGTCCTGCTCTGCTCCGGCGACCTGGACCTGGCCAAGGACAAGCAGCTGACCCGGGCGATCTCGCGGATCAACGACGACAAGGCGTTCGTGCAGGCGGTCCTGACCGTCGCCGCGTCCTACGCGCAGCAGGAGTCGGCCACCCCGGTGATGACCGTGCCCGGCCCGGTCACCGTGCCGAGCGACCTGCCGACGCACGTGGTCCCCGCCCGCACGACGGCCCCGAGCGCCACCCCCTCCGACCCGGTCAACCCGGGTGCCGGGCACACCGAGGAGACCGGCGCACCGGCCGACCCGGAGACCTCCGACACCGCGACCCCGGAGCCCTCGGACACCGACTCGCCGTCGCCCTCGGCCGACCCGACCGACGTGTGCCCCACCGAGGAGCCCACCGACGCGACCTCGCCGTCGGACCTCCCGTCCGACGAGCCGACCGACGGCTGCACCGACACCGCGTCCGGCGAGGTCACCGACCCGCCGGTGCCCTCGGACACGCCGACTCCCTGACCCGGGACCCCGGTCCCGACCTCCCCGGTTGTCAGGACGGACCGGTGGTCGTCCCGCGACACTGGGCGCCCTGCTGCGTCACTCGAGGAGTCGCCGTGAAGTCCTGCCCGTCCCTGCCCGTCCGTGTCCGACCCCTGCTCGGCATGCTGGTCTCGGCGCTCCTCGCCACGACCGCCACCACGGGGTCGGCAACCGCCGCGCCGGTCGGGGTCGCCACCGACTACTGCAAGGTCGCCGCGGTCGAGCCGGCGCGCATCGACCTCGACTGCAGCGCCGGCGACAACATGCTGCAGCGCAGCCACTGGACGCGCTGGGGCAAGAAGGCCGCCCGTGGCCGGGCCTCGTGGTGCAACTACTGCCACACCGGCGGCGAGCGACAGCAGGCCCACGTCCGGCTCACCAGGCCCGTCCGGGGCTCGCACGGGTTGGACGGTCGGGTGTTCTCACGCCTTCGCGTGACCTGGCGAGCCGACGGCACCCGTCACACCCAGGTGTGGAAGCTGACCTGGTCGGGTGGCGCGACGGTCGAGAACGGCTGGTTCTGGGTCCAGGTGTGAGGTCGTCGGGGCCGCGGCGCTCAGTCCGGCCGGACGACCGCCGACCCGGTCGACGCCACCCGCGCGCTCTCCGGGCCGCCCGGCACCGAGAACGGCAGGTCCACACGCGCGCTCAGCCGCACGACGACCGCGTCGCCGTGGACGCTGACCGCGGCCGAGAGGCCGGGATGGTCGGCGTACGCCCCGGTCTTGCGGAGGTACTCCAGCACGCCCGCCCGGGCCCGGGCCGCGGTGAGGTCGAGGTCGCCGTGGCCGATGCCGCCGGTGTAGACGTCCGTGCCCTCGGCGGCCTGGTCGGCGCCGTAGAGCGCGGCGCCGTCGGCGAGGTTGTCGAGGCCCTGCCGCTCCAGGAACGCCACGCTGGCGTCGACGACCACGACGATCAGCGACACGATCACCACCGCGAACCCGATGATCATCAGGCTCGCCTGCCCCCGCTCGTCCGTGCGCATCAGTCCCCCGGCCCGGCGCCGTCGACCTCGACGTAACGGCCGATCGGCACCGTGTGCGTCGCGGACAGCGCGAACCGCGGCTGGCCGCTGGCGAGCACGTCGGGCAGCAACCTCAGGACCACGCTGGTCCGCACGTGCACGGTGATCACCGAGGTGCCGTTGTGGCAGTCGGCGGGGTACGGCGTGCACGTGACCCACACCCGCAGCGCCGGGTCGTCGAGACCCTGGTCGGCGAGCGCCTGGCGGGCCACCGCCTCCGCCCGCTGCTCGCCGCTCGCGTCGTCGGGGGCCAGCGCGTAGGCGCGGCCGGCGGCGCGCGCCGCCGCGGAGACGCCGAACGACCCGCGCTGGACGTCGAAGACCGAGATCACGATCCACATCAGCGGGACGAGCAGGAGAAGGCCGAGCCACACCAGCTCGACCGTGGCGCTGGCCGTGTCGTCGCGGCGCCTCCTCGGGCTGTGCATCACGGCAGCTCCTCGACCGCCCGGCCGCTGACGGTCAGGGCGACCGCGGGTCCGCCCAGCCCGAGGGCCGGCACCTCGGCGTGGACCGTGACGGCGACACCCGGCTGCCCGTCGACCATCACCGGCCGCGCGGTCACGTCCTGCGCGAACGACCCGGCGAGCGCAGCGTCGATCTGCTCCCGGGTCCGTGCGACGCCGTCGGCGGGGCCGCGGTCGGCCGTGGCCGCGTAGCGCGCCCCTTCCGAGGCCGCGGCCGCCAGCACCGACCGCACGTGCAGCACCAGGGCGACCTGGAGGATGCCGAGCACCAGCGGCACGAGCACGACCAGGACGAGGACGAAGTCGACGACCGCGGCTCCGCGCGCCGTACGGCGTCGTGGCGAGGCACGCACGTCACTTCACGGAGTTGAGCGCGTGCCTGAGCATCTCCGAGAGCTGGCCCTGGGCGATCCCCCAGAGCGCCGAGACGATCGCCGCCGTCATCACGGTGACGAGGACCCACCCGGGCACGTCGCCCCGGTCGTCCCGGGTGCGCAGGTTGCCTGCGACGACCAGCACGAGCGCGGCGCGGAGGTGGTGGAGGAGCTGCTGCGGATGCATGGTGGTCCTTCCCGAGAGGTGCTGCTGTGGTTCAGGGTGTGGTCAGCGACAGCCCGACCAGGCCGGGCCAGAAGGCGAAGACGACGGTCACCGGGAGCACGAGGAACACCACGGGCACCATCATCAGGATCTCCTTGCGCGAGGCGTCCTCGATCAGCTCTCGACGCCCGGCCTCGCGGACGTCGGCCGCCTGGGCGTGGAGCACGTCGGCCAACGGCGTGCCGCGCTCGACGGCCACCGCGACGCCGTGGGCGAACCGGGCGACCACCGGCACCCCGGTGGTCGCGGCCAGGCCGTCGAAGGCGTCGGACACGGGCTCACCGGTGCGGATCGCGGCGAGGACGTCGGCCAGGTCGCGGGACAGCTCGCCGCCGCTGCGGCGGACGACCCGGTCGAGTGCTGCCACCGGACCCTCCCCCGCAGCGACGGCCAGCGCGAGCAGCTCCGCGACGGTCGGGAACTCGGCCACCACGGCCCGCTCCCGGCGGCGCACCTGCGCGCTGAGCCGCTGGTCGCGCGCGAGCACACCCAGCGCGAAGCCCGTCGCGCAGACCGCCAGGGCCGAGACCGGGTTGGTCGGCCTCCCGAGCGAGCTCAGCAGGCCCCAGGCCGCCCCGACGGCGAAGCCCACGATCCCCCACCGGACCTGCTCGACCCGGAAGTCGTGGACGCCCAGGTCCAGCCCGGCCCGGACCAGCCGGCGGCGGACCGATGCCGCACCCCCGAGCACCCGCTCGACCCCGCGGGCAGCGGCAGCGATGCCGGGGCCGAACAGGTCGCGCCACGGCGACCCGGCCGGGAGCCCGCCCCGCCCGGCACGCTCGGGGACGAGGTCCCGGACGTAGGGCAGCACCCGGGCCTCGAGGCTCGGCCGGCGCAAGGCGGTGAGCCGGGCGACGACGAGGACCGCGCCGAGCGCGGCCGTGCCACCGAGCAGACCGCCCACGACCGGTGCCGACAGGCCGGTCATGCCAGGATCCGTCGCTCGTCGGGCAGCCGGCCGATCCGCATCATCAGCCGGTAGGCCACCACGCACAACCCGGCACCGATCACGAGGATCACTGCACCGGTGGCGGAGCGGTAGCGGGTGATGACCTCGGACTGGGTCGACATGAGCAGCAGCACCAGCCACGGCGCCGCGACCGCGAGCCGCGCACCGTTGACCGCCCACGACTGCCGTGCCTCGAGCTCGGACCGGGTTCGCTGCTCGTCGCGGAGGTAGCCCGACAGGTTGCGCAGCAGCCGGCCGAGCTCGCCACCACCGACCTCGCGCGCGACGCGCAGGCCCTCGACGACGCGGTCGCCCACCGGGTCGGCCAGCCGGTCCTTGAGGCGGTCGAGGCAGTCGCCGAACCGGCCCGACACCTGGTAGTCGAGCGCGAAGGCGTCGAAGGCGGGCCGCAGCGCCTCGGGCCCTCGTACGCCGAGCGCCGCCACCGCGTCCGGCAGGGACATCCCTGCCCGGACCGCCGACGCGAGGTCGTCGACCGCCTCCGGCCACACCTCCGCGAACTCGCGGCGTCGCCGGCGGATCCGGCCGTGCACCATCGCGACCGGGAGGTAGGCCGCGAGCCCGCCCAGCACCACAGCCACCGGCGCGGTGCGGGTGACGCTGAGCCCGACCGTCGCGACCACGACACCGGTCGCGACGCAGGCACCCGCCAGCAGGCGCGGTGTGGTGCTCGGCATGCCCGCCTCGGCCAGCGCCCGCTCCCACCGCCCCGGCTGGTGCGGCGCAGCCGCGGCTGTGCGCGGCCAGGCGAACGCGGACCAGACCAGGAGCAGCCCGACGCCCACGCCCAGCCCGACCAGCGCGCCCACGTCAGCTCGCCTCGTGCAGCATCCGTCGGACGTCGACGCCGACCCGCTCGTAGTTCCCGACCCGCGGCGGCATCCCGATGCCGCGGCAGAGCTGCCCGTCGCGCGTCTCGAACACCGGCTCGGTCTCGATCATCTCGCCCTCGATCCGCCCCGGGACGGCGACGATCTCGGTCACCCGCCGGGCTCCGCGCGGGTCGACCGTGAGGTGGACGACGAGGTCGACGCTCGCGGCGACCGTCGGCACCACGAAGCGGGCAGAGATGTTCTCGCCGGCGAGCAGCGGGAGCGTGCAGGCCTTGGTGAGCGCCTCGCGCGCGCTGTTGGCGTGCAGGGTGCACATGCCGGGCAAGCCCCGGCTCATCAAACCGCGTAAAACGTGAACCAGCCGCCCCAGACAGGGCCCAGGTTCACGGTGATCGCGCCTAGTGAGCCGGAGGCACCATGAGCAAGACCGAACGCAAGAAGCACGCCGTGGGCTACGTCCGCTTGTCGGATTGGCGAGGCGACGCCGATCCGTCGACCTCCCCCGCCGGTCAGGAGCGCACCATCCGCGCGTTCTGCGAGGCGAAGGGTTGGGAGGTCTTGGACGTGATCCACGACCTGGACGTCTCCGGCTCTGCGCGCGGCCTCCGCCTCGACCGCCCCGGCCTCGGCAAGGTCCGCGCGCTCTATGACCGCGCGGACGTCCTCGTCGTGGCGAAGCTCGACCGTCTGGCCCGCAACGTCTCCGACTTCATGGCCATCTGCGAGGAGGCTGCGGAGCGCAACGTCGCGCCCGTCTCCGTCGCAGAGTCTCTGGACATGACGACGCCCGGAGGCCGCTTTACTGCGACCATC
>DATMHR010000044.1:0-26918 GCA_035554955.1 Nocardioides sp.
GGCAAGCTGGTCCTGACGATCTAGTCTTGGTCGGTGCCCTCCGCTCTACCCGAGGGGGAAGCTGTCCCGCCCGACGGAAGTCTTCCGGCGGGCGCGCTGTCAGACCTCGCCGACACCCCGCTCAGCTTCTATCTCCACGTGCCGTTCTGCCGCACCCGGTGCGGCTACTGCGACTTCAACACCTACACCGCCGAGGAGCTCGGGCCCGGCGTCTCCCGGGCGACGTACGCCGACCAGGCGGTCGCCGAGGTGCGCCTGGCTCGCCGGGTGCTGGGCGACCGCGCCGTCACGGTCGACACGGTCTTCCTCGGCGGCGGCACCCCCACCCTGCTGCCCGCCGCGGACCTCGCGCGGGTCCTGCGCGCGATCGACGACGAGCTCGGGCTCGCGCCGGGCGCCGAGGTCACGACCGAGGCCAACCCCGACTCCGTCGACGCCGCGAGCCTGGCCGCGCTCCGCGGGGCCGGCTTCAACCGGATCTCCTTCGGCATGCAGTCGGCGGTGCCGCACGTGCTGGCCACGCTGGACCGCACGCACGACCCCGACCGGGTCCCGCGGGTCGTCGAGGCCGCGCGCGCCGCGGGTTTCGGCCAGCTGAGCCTGGACCTGATCTACGGCACGCCGGGGGAGACCATGGCCGACTGGCGGACGACGCTGGAGGCCGCGACGGCCTGCGCCCCCGACCACGTCTCGGCCTACTCGCTGATCGTCGAGGAGGGCACCGCCCTGGCCCGCCGGGTGCGACGCGGCGAGCTGCCGATGCCCGACGAGGACGACCTGGCGGACAAGTACGTCGCCGTCGACGAGCACCTGGCCGGCGCCGGCCTCGGCTGGTACGAGGTGTCCAACTGGGCGCGGGGCGGCGCCGGCGGGGACGCCGTGTGCCGCCACAACCTGGGCTACTGGCGGGGCGACGACTGGTGGGGCATCGGTCCCGGCGCGCACAGCCACGTCGGCGGCGTGCGCTGGTGGAACGTCAAGCACCCCGCGGCGTACGCCGACCGGCTGGCGTCGGGCGCGAGCCCGGCCCAGGCCCGGGAGGTGCTCGACGCGGAGACCCGGCGGGTCGAGCGGGTGCTCCTGGAGGTGCGCCTGGCCGAGGGCCTGGCGGGCGCGGTCCTCGACGCCGGCGGCCGGGCGGCGGTGCCGGCGCTGGTGGCGCGCGGGCTGGTGGAGGCCGACCCGTGGGCCGGGTCGGACCGGGTCGTGCTCACCCGCGAGGGCCGGCTGCTGGCCGACGGGGTCGTCCGCGACCTGCTGGACTGATGTGTCGCCCGGCCCCTCGGCACGTCTCCCGCACACGCGGGGCCGGGGCGCCGTACGCTCTCCTGCGTGACCACACCGCCGACCGGCCCGAACGACGAGGCCCCGCGCCCCGAGGACCAGCAGGTACCTCCGCCCGCGCCGCCCTACGAGCAGCCGCAGGCCCCCTACGCGCCCTACAACCAGCAGCCGCCGGGTGCCTACCCGCCGGCTCCGGGGTACGGCGCACCCGGCTACGGTCCGCCGCCGCCGGGCTACGGCCCTCCGGGAGCGCCCTACGGCGTGCACCCGGTGACCGGCGTGCCCTACTCCGACAAGCAGAAGCTCGTCGCCGGCCTGCTGCAGATCTTCCTGGGCGGCTTCGGCGTCGGGCGGTTCTACATCGGCGACACCCAGACGGGCATCCTGCAGCTGGTCGTCACGATCGTGACCTGCGGCATCGGCAGCCTCTGGGGCCTCATCGACGGCATCATGATGCTCACCGGCGAGCCCAACGACGCCCAGGGCCGCCCGCTGCGCCCGAACTGAGCGCCCGAGCAGACCGCCCGACGCGACGAGCGGGACCCGGGCGAGGGCTCAGCCGACGGTGACGAAGTCGATGAGCTCCTCGACCCGGCCCAGCAGGGCGGGCTCGAGGTCGTCGTAGGACCGCACGGTGGCGAGGATCCGCTGCCAGGCCCGCGCGATGTCGGCCTGGTCGCGGTGGGGCCAGCCGAGGTGCTGGCACACGCCCTTCTTCCACTCGACGTTGCGCGGGATCGTGGGCCACGCGCGCAGGCCCAGCCGGTCGGGCTTCACCGCCTGCCAGACGTCGACGAACGGGTGGCCGACGATGCGCACGTGCGCGCCGTGCGGGCCCCGGACGATGGCGTCGGCGATCCGCGACTCCTTCGACCCGCGGACCAGGTGGTCGACGAGGACGCCGACCTTGCGCTCCGGGCCGGGCTTGAAGGACACCAGGTGGTCGGCCAGGTCGTCGACGCCGCCGAGGTACTCCACGACCACGCCCTCGATCCGCAGGTCGTCGCCCCACACCTTCTCGACCAGCTCGGCGTCGTGCCGGCCCTCGACGAAGATCCGGCTCGCACGGGCGACCCGTGCCTTCGCGTCGTGGACCGCGATCGAGCCGCTGGCCGTGCGCGTCGGCTTCGCCGGCGCGGCGGTCCGCACCGGGGCGGTGAGGATGACCGGCCTGCCCTCGAGGAGGAACCCCGGCCCGAGCGGGAACGTGCGGCGCTTGCCGCGCCGGTCCTCCAGCGTCAGCGTGTGCAGGTCGCGGTCCACCGCGACGATCTCGCCGCACCAGTCGGTCATGACCTCCTCGACCACGGCGCCGATCTCGGCGGGGGCCTCGACGGCCCGGCCGTTCTTCGGCTTGCGCCAGTCGCTGGCGAGGACGTCGGATCCGTAGCGGTCGGTCACGACCCGCGACCGTACGCGGTGCGGGGCTAGGCGGCGTGGTGCCGCGCCGGGCCATCTCCCGGCCGCGTCACGAACGCACGCCGTTGAGGCGGAAGAGCAGCCAGATGCTCGCATCGGCGATCCGCTGGATCGTCGACTCCGCTGCGTGGGTCACGTGCTCGCTCATTCCTCCACCTCCTCGATCGGGCACCGACGCGGGTGCGTTCTGCTGGATACCGACTACGACGCTCGCAAGGCCTCATCGGTTGCAGAAAACTGTCCGCGGGACACCCGGTGCCCGTCAGGGCCGAAGGTCCGGTCAGAGCAGGGGCAAGCGCCTCTCATTGCGGGGGAGCTGCTCGTAGCCGCGCCGCACGGCGTGCTCGAGGCGGTCCTTCTCGAACGGCCACTCGTCCGCGGCGTCGAGCGCGTCCTCGACGCGGATCCCGCGCGCGGCGAGGTCGCGGACCGTCTCCGCGACGACGCCGATCCCGACCCGCTGCTCCATCACGAACCCGCGGTCGACCGGCGCTCCGTGGCCCGGCACGACGACCGTGGCGGGAGTGAGCAGGCCGGTCACGAGGTCGAGGCTCGTGGGCCAGTCGAGGGGGAAGCTGTCGGCGCCGTAGGCGGGCGGGCCGGACTCCTCGACCAGGTCCCCGGCGAGCAGCACGTCGGCGTCGGGGACCCGGGCGACCAGGTCGCCGCCGGTGTGGCCGCGGCCGGGGTGGACGAGCTCGAGCGCGCGGTCGCCGAGGTCGATCACGGCCGCCGAGGAGAAGGTCCGGTCGGCCGGCACGATCGTGGTCGCCCGGATCCCGGGCACGCGCGGGTCGTCGTACTCCTGCGACCTCGCCTTCCACGCCTCGCCGCTGGTGACCGTGCGCGCGGCGGCCTCGTCGGTCGCGTGGATCGGCACGGCGCCGTAGTGCTCGCGGAACGCGCCGTTGCCGAAGGTGTGGTCGAAGTGCTCGTGGGTGTTGACGACCGCGACCACCTCGCCCGCGCCGAGTGCGCGGACGTCCTCGATCACCTCGCGCGCCAGGTCGTACGACGCGTAGGTGTCCACGACGACCAGGCCGCGCTCACCGCCGACCAGGGCGATGTTGACGTCGATGAAGTCGTAGCGGGCGACCCAGACCCGCGGGGCCACCTCGGAGAACGGCATCCGCCCACGCTAGCGGGCGGGCGCGGTCAGCCGACGTGGTCCTCGCCGGAGTCCGGGCCCTCGTCGTACTCGGTCTTCTCCGCGTCCTTGCCCTCCTCGAGCAAGCCCTCCACGGTCTCCCCGGGCGGCAGGCCCTCGGCCAGGGGGTTGTCCTCGCCCGGGACGAGGTCGTCGGGGAGGTCGTCGTCGGTGATGTCGCGGGGGTTCGCTTCCTCGTGCTGCTGGCTCATGGCCCGGTGGTACCCGCGTCGCCGACGCGGCAACCGCCGCCCGCCGCGCTAGGATTGGCACTCGTCCGTTCGGAGTGCCAGACAGGTCACACAAGCGTCGCGGGAGGTGGGCATGCAGGAGGAGCGCAGGCTTGCGGTGCTCCGCGCGATCGTGCAGGACTACGTCGCGACCGAGGAGCCGGTCGGCTCCAAGTCGCTGGTGGAGCGCCACGGGCTCAACGTGTCGCCCGCCACGATCCGCAACGACATGGCTGCGCTCGAGGAGGAGGGCTACCTCGCCCAGCCCCACACCAGTGCGGGCCGGGTGCCCACCGACAAGGGCTACCGCCTCTTCGTCGACCGGCTCAGCACCGTCAAGCCGATGAGCCCGGCGGAGCGGCGGGCGATCGCGCAGTTCCTCGACGGCGCGATCGACCTCGACGACGTCGTGCACCGCTCGGTGCGCGTGCTCGCCCAGCTGACCCGGCAGGTCGCGGTCGTGCAGTACCCCACGCTCTCCCGCTCGACGGTCCGCCACATCGAGCTCGTCGCGCTCACGCCGAGCCGACTGCTGCTCGTCGTCATCCTGAGCAGCGGCCGGGTCGAGCAGCGTCTCGTCGAGCTCGACGCCGACCTCGCTGAGGACGACCTGGCGGCGCTGCGGACCCGGCTCAACCTCAGCGCGACCGGCGAGCAGATCGCCCACGCGGTGACCGCACTGCACGAGCTCGTCCAGGGCGAGGAGCCCGCACCGCCCGCGACGTCCGCGGTCGTCGAGGCGCTGGTCGAGGCCATGAGCGACCACCGCTCCGACGAGCGGGTCGCGGTCGGCGGCACCGCCAACCTCGCCCGGTTCGGCGACAGCTTCGACACGGCGGTCCGGCCGCTCCTCGAGGCGCTCGAGGAGCAGGTCGTCCTGCTCAAGCTGCTCGGCGAGGCGACATCCGGCGGCGCGATCACCGTGCGGATCGGCGCCGAGGGCCCCTTCGAGCAGCTCTCCTCGACCAGCGTGGTCGCGACGGGCTACGGGCCGGACGACGCGCTCGCGTCGTTGGGCATCGTCGGGCCGACCCGGATGGACTACCCCAGCACCATGGCGGCCGTGCGCGCGGTCGCGCGTTACGTCTCCCGCATCCTCGACGAAGGCAATCAGTGAACGCCCGAAACACAGACCTCTACGCGATCCTCGACGTTCCCCGGGACGCGGACGCCGACACGATCAAGAAGGCCTACCGCAAGCTGGCCCGCCAGCTGCACCCGGACGTCAACCCCGACCCGGAGAGCCAGGAGCGGTTCAAGCAGGTCTCCGCCGCCTACGAGGTCCTCTCCGACCCGCAGAAGCGGTCGGCCTACGACAGGGGCGGCGACCCCTTCGGCGCTGGCGGGTTCGGCCAGGGTGCCGGGTTCTCGTTCACCGACATCATGGACGCCTTCTTCGGCGGCAGCTCGGCGACCGGTGGGGCCCGTGGCCCGCGGCCGCGCGTGCGCCGCGGTCAGGACGCGCTGATCCGGCTCGAGGTCGACCTCGCCGAGGCCGCGTTCGGCGTCGCGCGCGAGCTGAAGGTCGACACCGCGGTCCGCTGCTCGACCTGCGACGGCGAGGGGGCCGCGCCCGGCTCGCACCCGGTGCCCTGCGAGACCTGCCACGGTGCGGGCGAGGTCGCCCATGTGCAGCGGTCCTTCCTCGGCGAGATCCGCACGCTGCGGCCGTGCCCGGCGTGCCGGGGGTTCGGGTCGGTCATCCCGGAGCCCTGCCGCGAGTGCGCCGGCGAGGGCCGGGTCCGGTCCCGCCGGACGCTGACCGTCAAGATCCCCGCCGGCGTCGACACCGGCACCCGCGTCCAGCTCAGCGAGCAGGGCGAGGTCGGTCCCGGTGGTGGGCCGCCGGGTGACCTCTACGTCGAGATCCACGTCGCGCCGCACCCGGTCTTCACCCGCCACGGCAACGACCTGCACTGCACCGTGTCGGTGCCGATGACCGCCGCGGCGCTCGGCACCACGCTGACGCTGCCCACCCTCGAGGCGGACCTCGAGACCGACCTGGAGGGCGGGGCGTCCGGCGTGGAGACCACGTTCGAGCTGCCGGTCTCGCCCGGCACCCAGTCGGGCCAGGAGTCGGTGCTGCGCGGCCTGGGCGTGCCCGGGCTGCGGGGCGGGCGCGGCGACCTGGTCGTCTCGGTCCAGGTCGAGACGCCCACCCGCCTCGACGCCCACCAGGAGCAGCTGCTGCGCGAGCTGGCCGAGGCGCGCGGCGAGGAGTCGCCGACGGGTCACGTGAAGCCGGCCCAGCGGTCGGTGTTCGGCCGGCTGCGGGACGCGTTCGGCGCGCCCCACTAGCGGCCCGACGGCGCGATGACGCTGCCCCAGCACCTGGTGCCCTCCCTGGCCGGTGTCCGGCCGGGATCCACGGTCACCGTCGAGGGCGACGAGGCCCACCACGCGGTCGTCGTACGCCGGCTGCGGGTCGGTGAGGCGGTGACCCTGACCGACGGCGTCGGCACCGTCGCCACCGGAGACGTGGCGGCGACCGACAAGCGAGCGTTCGACGTCGCGGTGACCGCCGTGGAGGAGGTGCCCGAGCCCTCGCCCCGGTTCGTGGTCGTCCAGGCGCTCCCCAAGGGTGACCGGGGCGAGCTCGCGGTCGAGGTGCTGACCGAGGTCGGCGTCGCCCGGATCGTCCCGTGGGCGGCGGCGCGCAGCGTCGCCGTGTGGAAGGGCGAGCGGGCGGTGAGGTCCCGTGCCAAGTGGCAGACGACCGCGCGCGAGGCCGCCAAGCAGGCCCGACGGGCCTGGCACCCCGACGTCGACCCCCTGGCGTCGACCCGGGAGGTCGTCGACGTGGTCGCGTCGGCGGACCTCGCCGTGGTCCTCCACGAGGACGCCGTCGAACCGCTGGGCGCCCTCGCGGTGCCGGACGCCGGCGAGATCGTCGTGGTCGTGGGGCCCGAGGGCGGGCTGACCGCGGAGGAGGTGGCCGCGTTCGAGGCCGCGGGCGCGGTGACGTGCCGCCTGGGCACCGAGGTGCTCCGCACGTCGACCGCAGGCGTCGCCGCGACCGCGGCGCTGCTCGCGCACACCGGTCGCTGGGGCTGAGCGTCACCGGCCCAGCAGGTCCTCGACCCTCGCGATCTCCTCGTCGAGCTGTGCCCGCTCGGTCGCGGTGAGGTCGCGGAGCAGGGTCGTCACCTCCACCCGGCCGTCCACCGCGCGCCACAACCCGGTCAGCCAGCCGTCGACGAAGACGGTGCTCATCCGGGCCCCGTTGACGCCCATCCAGACCTTGCGTCCGTCGGGGTCGGTGACCCGGTCCCGCGCCTGGTGGGAGAGCCAGACGTTGTCGTAGGTGCCGAGCAGGCGCACCGGGGCCGGGGTGTCCTCCTCGGCGACGGGGGCGTCGGCCACGTCCCAGAGCGGTCGCCCGGTCTCGTCCTCGTGCACGACGAGGTCCTCCATCGCTGCGAGCACGGGCCCGAGCCGGGTGATCCCGGCCCACGCCGTCACGTCCGTCGCCGTCGCGGGGCCGAAGGCGCGCAGGTAGCGGCGGACCAGCGCGGGGACGTCGGGGCCGGTGAGCGGCTCGCCGGTCCAGCGGTCCGCCGGTTCGTAGACGATCCCGCCCGCGCGGCCCCAGCACCCCCGCGGGGGCAGCTGGACCAGGACGGCGACGAGCCGGGCGAGCTGGCCCAGCGCCGCCGGGGCGTGGCCGGGGAACCTGGCGCCCAGCGCGGCCCCGAGGTCCCGCACCGGCACCGGCCCGTCGGCCAGCACCTCCGCGAGGGCCGCCACCACCTCGTCGCGGTCGAGCTCCCGCGCGGCGCCGACCGACTGGCTGGCCCGGATCTCGCGCTCGCGCACCGGTGCCGCCCACACGGGCAGCGTGACCGCGTCGGAGCGGACGTGCAGGTGGATCGTGTCGCGGAGGCTCAGCACCCGGACCAGGTCGGCGGACTCCAGGGCGCGGCTCACGTCGTGGGGGTCGAACGTGCTCAGCCGCGCCGCGAGGGAGAGGTAGGGCGGCAGCGGCTCCTGCGCCTGCAGGCCGACGAGGTGCGACGCCATCGCCTCGGGCGACATCGGGGCCCGCTCGAGCAGGTGCTGGCGCAGCAGCAGCGTCCGGTTGAGCCGGCGCGACGAGAACCGCATGGCGCGACCCTAGACAGGAGCACCGACCTCCAGGGCCGGCGTGATCCGGGTCGCGTCGAGCCCGGCACGCTGCGCCGCGTCCCGCACGGCGTCCGCGTCGTCGGCGTGCCACAGCAGGAAGAGGGTCTCCTCGACGGGCACGAAGATCGCACGCTCGAGGCGCACCGCCGCGCCGCCGGTGCTCGCCTCCGCCGCAGCAGCCTCCACGCGGGTGCGGGAGAAGGCGGCGAGGCTCGCCGCGTCGGCGGTCAGGAAGCACTCCTGGAGGAACTGGGCCACGCGGCCACGGTAGGGCGGCGCCCGGGTCGCCGGATATCCCGGATTCCCACCAACTTGCCCGCCGACCTGCTCGTCGGCTCAGCGCCCCTCGGGCGGGGTCGCCAGCCGGGTCGCCAGCTGGGCCCGGCGGGTGACGCCGAGCTTGGTGAAGGCGTTGGAGAGGTGGCGCTCGACGGTGTGCACGCTGACCGAGAGCGCCGTCGCGATCTCCTTGTTGCGCAGGCCCTCCACCGCGAGCTCGACGACCCGCTGCTCGCTGGGCGTCAGCGACCCGTCCGAGCGCGACCGGGTGCCGATCCGCTCGAGCTCGTCCCGGGCGCGCGTCGCCCAGACAGCCGCGCCGAGGCGCTCGAGCTCGGCGACCGCCTCGGTCAGCGTCGCGCGCGCGGCGGACCAGCGGCGCAGCCGGCGCTCGCAGGTGCCCTTGAGGAGCAGCACGCGGGCGCGGTTGAACGCCATCCCGGCCTCGTCGTGCAGGACGAGCGCCTCGTCGCACGCCTCGACGGCCGCGGCGAGGTCGCCGCCGTGGGCGCGGACCACGGCCCGGCACCGGGCGGCCAGGGCACCGACCCACGGGTAGCCGAGGGCGGCGGCCCGCTCCTCCCACGACGCGGCGAGCCGCTCCGCGTGCTCGGCGTGCCCGCTGGCGGCCGCCGCCTCGACCGCGTCGACCGACCAGAGGTCGAGCGTCGGGTGCAGCCCGTCGTGCTCGATCCGCTCGGCGTACTCCTCGGCCGCGGCCCAGGCGTCGTCGTGGCGGCCCTCGGCGAGGGCCAGCGCTAGCCGTGCCCGCATCACGGCCTTGGGGATGCCGGCCCGGCCGCCCTCGTGCTCGCCGACCTCCGCCAGGAGCTCCGCGACCCGCTCCCGGCGGCCGCGCAGCGCCTCGACCACGGCGAGCGTCGACGTGCAGGAGAGGAACAGACCGCTCGCGCTCGCGAGGTCGCTCAGGGTGCGGCCGTGGTCGAGGTGCACGGCCGCCTGCTCGAAGTCGCCGGAGAGCATCTCGAGCCAGGCGAGCACGGTGTCGATCTCGCCATCATCGATGCCGGCGAGCTCCTGGTCCTGCTGCTCCTCGCGCAGCAGCGCCCGGGCCTCGTCGAAGCGGCCGCAGTAGGCGGTCAGGTAGGCGGCGAGCGTCCGCGGCCGGTCGAAGTTCGGCGGGACCCGTTCGGGGTCCTCCAGCGCCAGCGCCCGCTCGACGAGGTTCCAGTCGATGCCCGTGCCGGCCCGGTGCTGGGCCATGGCCAGGTAGGCCAGGGCCTGGGCGAGCAGGGGTGCGTCACCCTCCGCCTCGAGCCGGGCGATCGTCTCCTCGGCCACGCGCCGGGCGCCGTCGAAGTCCCCGAGCTCGCTGCGCACCGCGATCAGGTCGAGCGCGGCCAGGTGGGTGTCCGGGTGGAGCGCGAGCGCCTCGTCGAGCAGCCGCACGCCGGCGTCGTAGTCGTCCCGGATGAAGCACTCCTCGGCGCGCAGCCGCAGCACCTCGGCGCGCCCGGCGGGCGTCAGCCCGCGGCCGGCGAGCCCGTCGAGCACCGCGAGGGCGGCCTCGATCTCACCCACCTGGAGCAGCCGCGCGCCGGCGCCCAGCCCGCGGCGCTCGGCGTCGACCGCGCCCGCGGGCGGGGTCAGCTCGAACGCGCGGACCAGCAGGTGGGCGGCGTCGACGGGTGCTCCCCGTGCGGCAGCGGCGGCCGCGCCCTTCTCGAGGGCGGCCGCCACGTCCTCGTCCGGCCCGGTCGTGCTGGACGCGAGGTAGCGCGCCCGGTCGTCGACCGCCGTCGCCTTCGCCGCCAGCTCCCGCCGCAGGACGCGGCGCTGCTCGTCCGTCGCCCCGGCGATGACGGCCGCCGCGTGGAAGGGGTGGGCGAAACGGGCCGTGCGTGCCTCGACGAGCACGACGCCGGCCGCCGCGGCCTCGGTCAGGTGCTCCGCGGCGGGCTCGTCGAGGGAGCCGAGGGGCACCCCACCGCTGCCCGGGCCGAGGGCGAGCCGGAGCAGGGTGCCGCGCGTCTCGGCGGACAGCCCCGCGACCCGGCGCCGGATGAGCTCCTGGACGTCGTCGGGGACCGGCAGCGGCTCGCCGATCGGCGGCACGCCGGTCGCGACGAGGACCTTGCCGATCTCCACGGCGAAGAGCGGGTTGCCGCGCGCGGCCTCGTGGATCCGGGTGAGCGTCGCCCGGCTGACCGGGACACCCAGCCGCTCCTCCAGCACCGGCCGCAGCGCGCCGAGGGTCAGCGGGGGCACCCGGAGGACCTCGACCGCACCGTCGGGCAGCAGGCGCGCGAGCTCGAGGACGGACGGCTCCGGCGTGCGCCGTGCGGTGAGCAGCCCGACCCGATCGGTGCGCAACCGGCGTACGACGTGGCCGAGCACGGCGGCGGTCGCGGCGTCGAGCCAGTGCTCGTCGTCGACGACCAGCAGCAGCGGCTGCTCGGCGGCGAGGTCGCCGATGACCGAGCGGAGCCCCGCGGCGATGGTGCCCTGGTCGACCGGCCGGTCGCCCGGCTCCGCGTGACGGCGTACGACGTCCATCGCGTGCCGCTGCGGCGCGGGAAGCCGGGCCAGGTGCTGCTCGGGAACCTCGCCCAGCAGGTCGGCGAGGGGCAGGAGCGACCAGCCGGCCTCCGCCTCCGTGCCCTGGGTGCGGAGAACGGCGAACCCGCGCTCGTGGGCGGCCCGCTCGGCGTGCTCGAGGAGGATCGACTTGCCGATGCCCGCCTCGCCCTCGAGCACGAGCCCGGCCGGGCCGTCCGCGGCGCGCGCGAGCAGCCGGTCGAACGACGCGACCTCGTGGTCGCGCCCCACCAACCGCATGGCGCACCCCCTGGCCGCGTGCCCTCAGCGAGATTGTGGCACTAGCGGACGACGAAGGTGCGCGTGTCGGTGGCGACGCCGGTGAGCACGTTGCCGCCCTCCGGGTGGGTCTGAGCGGTCAGCAGGTAGCTCCCCGGCCCGAGCCCGGTCACGTCGATCCGCACCTCCCACTGCAGCCGGCCGCCCTCGACGGCGCTGCCGTCCTCGACCGGGCGGGCCCGGGTGTGGCCGGTGATGACGTCGCTCCCGGCGGCCGGGTCGAGGGTCTGCAGCAGCCAGTCGACCCGGCGCGACGCGCTGGTCACCGTGCCGCGGGCGACGAGGTAGTCGGCGTCGACGGCGGACCCCTCGGAGGGATCGCTGATGTTGACCGGCGCGACGACCTCGTCCTGCGGGGCGCGCGGCACCGGGCCGCTCACCGCGCGGCCGAGCACCCGGGTGGCGTCGGTGCCGTCGTACTGGAAGGAGACCGGGAGCGCCTCGCCGAGCCCGGCGTCCGCGGTGTAGACGACCTGCTGGATCCCCAGCCGGGCCTGGCCCCGCGACACCCGGGCCGGCCGCTGGAGCGCCGGCCGGTCGAGGGTGACGACCACCCGGCCGTCGGCGACCTCGACGCCGGCGAAGGAGCCGGCCGGCCAGACCGTGCGGTAGTCGGGGTCGTCGGGGCCGCCGTCGGCCTCGAGCCGGGCGAGCGCCTCGGTGAGTGCCTCGGTCCCGCTGGCGGCGGGCAGCGCCTGGAACTCGCGGTAGAGCCGCGGGCCGCCCGGGGCGTCGCCCACGAAGTAGACCGGGGTCGCCCGGGTCGGCGTCGCCCGGGCGACGGGCGGCGAGCCCTGGTCGTCGGGGCCGAGCTGTCCGATGAGCACCGCCCCGCCGACCACCGCAGCGGTCGCGACACCGGCGCCGGTGACGACGGCGAGCCAGCGCCGGCGCGGCCGGGCCCGCTGCCGGGTCCGGCGCCGGATCTCGATCAGCCGGTCGTGCGGCTGCACGTCGGCGACGGCCTCCTCGAGGAGCCGGCGCAGCGCCGCGTCGGTGCCGTCGTGGTCGCCGCGGGTCATCTCACGCCCCTCCTCTCACGTCGGGGCCGAGGCCGTCGAGGATCGGCCGCAGCGCGGCCGATCCTCGCGAGGCGTGGCTCTTGACCGCGCCCTTGCTGATCCCGAGTGTCTCCGCGATCTGCGCCTCGGTCATGTCGAGGTAGTAGCGCAGCGCGAGCACCTCGCGCTGGCGGCGCGGGAGCTGCCGCAGCGCGTCGAGCACGAGCTGCCGGCGGGCGTCGCCGAGGACGGGCTCGTCGGACGCCGGGGCGGGGTCGGGCAGGCTCTGCCGGCTCAGGTAGCGCTGGACGACCGCCCGGTGGCGCAGCGCCGACCGGGACCGGTTGACGATCGCCTGCCGCAGGTAGGCCAGGGCCCGCTCGTGGTCGTCGAGCCGGTCCCACCGCTGGTGCACCGCCACGAACGCGTCCTGCACGATCTCCTCCGCCGCTCCCTGGTCGCGCACCAGCAGCACCGAGAGCCGCACCAGCCGGTCCCAGTGGTCGAGGTAGAGGCGCTCGATGCCCGCGTCGGCGCCGTTGTCGACCGCGGCGACGACCGGGCGCGCGTCGGACCGCTCGGTCACGACGTACGCCGCCGGCCGGACGCCGGCGACCCCGGGAAGCGCCACATAGGAGGTCACGGTAGTTCCACGCGACCGGTGGTGGTGGGGTTGACCTCGGTGCGGCGGCATTTGGGAGGCTGGTGCCGTGACCAGCGAAGACTGCCTGTTCTGCAAGATCGTCGCCGGCGAGATCCCGGGCGACGTCGTCCACGAGACCGACCGCGTCGTGGCGTTCCGCGACATCGACCCGCAGGCCCCGCTGCACGTGCTCGTCGTACCGCGCCACCACCAGCCGAACGCCGCGGCGACCGCGGCCGCGGAGGGCGCGGACCTCGCCGCGATGGTGGCCGCCGCCGACGCGGTCGCCCGTGCGGAGGGCTACGAGAGCTACCGGCTCGTGCTCAACACCGGGGCCGACGCGCACCAGACGGTGTTCCACACCCACCTGCACGTCCTGGCGGGCCGCGCAATGACGTGGCCCCCGGGCTGAGCGGTTGCGTACCATGGAGGACCACGACCCCGCACTGAAAGGCTGAGCCCTCCGGGCGCCCATGGCAGACCAGACACAGACCCGCCACACCGTGGTGGTCCCCAACAGCATCGACATGGTCAGCCTGCTGGGTCCCGGCGACGAGCACCTCGACCTCATCGAGACCGGGTTCAACGCCCAGATCCACGTGCGCGGCAACCGGATCACGCTCCACGGCGAGCCCGGCGAGGTCGCCCTCGCCGAGCGGCTCATCGACGAGCTGGTGGCCATCATCCGCACCGGTCAGGGCGTCACCCGCGAGACCGTCGAACGGGTGGCGGCGATGCTGCGGACCGAGACGACCGAGCGGCCGGCCGACGTGCTCTCGCTCAACATCCTCAGCAACCGCGGGCGGTCGATCCGGCCCAAGACGCTCAACCAGAAGCGCTACGTCGACGCGATCGACAAGCACACGATCACCTTCGGCATCGGTCCCGCCGGCACCGGCAAGACCTACCTGGCGATGGCGAAGGCCGTGCAGGCCCTCCAGGCCAAGCAGGTCAACCGGATCATCCTCACCCGGCCCGCGGTCGAGGCGGGGGAGCGGCTCGGCTACCTGCCCGGCACCCTGAGCGAGAAGATCGACCCCTACCTGCGCCCGCTCTACGACGCGCTGCACGACATGCTCGACCCCGAGTCGATCCCGAAGCTGATGGCGGCGGGCACGATCGAGGTCGCCCCGCTGGCCTACATGCGCGGCCGCACGCTCAACGACTCCTTCATCATCCTCGACGAGGCGCAGAACACCACGCCCGAGCAGATGAAGATGTTCCTGACCCGGCTCGGCTTCGGCTCCCGGATCGTCGTCACCGGCGACGTCACCCAGGTCGACCTGCCGACCGGCACCAAGTCCGGCCTGCGGATCGTCGAGGAGATCCTCGACGGCGTCGAGGACCTGACCTTCCAGCGGCTCACCAGCCACGACGTCGTCCGCCACAAGCTGGTCGGCCGGATCGTGGCGGCCTACGACGAGTTCGACGCCCGCGCGCAGCAGAGCGGCCCCGGAAGGATCAACCGGTGAGCATCGAGGTCCTCGACGAGTCCGGCTCCGGGATCGACGTCAAGCACCTGGCCCGGCTGAGCCGCTACGTGATGGACCGGATGCGGGTGCACCCGATGGCCGAGCTGTGCATCAAGGCCGTCGACGAGGACACGATCGCGCGCCTCAACGAGCAGTGGATGGAGAAGGAGGGGCCGACCGACGTGCTCGCCTTCCCGATGGACGAGCTGCGCCCCGGCCTGGTCGGCGAGGACCCCGAGGAGGGCGTGCTGGGCGACCTCGTGCTGTGCCCGGCCGTCGCCGAGCGGCAGGGCGAGACCGCCGGTCACGGCACGCTCGCCGAGCTGGAGCTGCTGACGGTCCACGGCATCCTGCACCTGCTGGGCTACGACCACGCCGAGCCGGAGGAGCACAAGGAGATGTTCGGTCTCCAGGACGAGCTGCTCGCCGGCTGGCGGGCGCCCGCCGACGCGGGCTGACGAGATGACCGGAGACCTGTGGCAGCTGGTGGCTGCGGCGGTCCTCGTCGTGCTGGCGGGGCTGTTCGCCGCCGCCGACGCCGCGGTCAGCGGGTTCTCCCGGGCCCGGGCGCACGAGCTGCTCGGTGAGTCGCGAGCCGGTGCCGCCCGGCTGGTCGCCGTGCTCGACGACGCACCGCGGCACCTCAACACCGCCCTCCTGCTCCGCCTGCTCTGCGAGACCTCCGCGATCGTCCTGGTGACGCTGTTCGTGGCCGAGCACGTGCACGACTCGTGGTGGGCGAGGGTCGCGATCTCGGTCGGCTCGATGCTGGTGGTCTCGTTCGTCGTCGTCGGGGTCGCGCCCCGCACCCTCGGCCGCCAGCACGACGAGCGGGTGGCCCTGTGGTCGGCCTGGCCGCTCGCCGCGCTCACCACCGTGCTCGGCCCGCTGCCCTCGCTGCTGATCCTGGTGGGCAACGCGATCACCCCGGGCCGTGGCTTCCGGCAGGGCCCGTTCTCCTCCGAGACCGAGCTGCGCGAGATGGTCGACATCGCCGAGGCCTCCGCGCTCATCGAGGAGGACGAGCGCAAGATGATCCACTCGGTGTTCGAGCTCGGGGACACCACGGTCCGCGAGGTGATGGTGCCGCGCGGCGACGTGGTCTACATCGAGGCGCACAAGAACCTCCGCCAGGCGCTCTCGCTGTTCCTGCGGTCCGGCTACTCCCGGGTCCCGGTGATCGGCGAGAACCTCGACGAGGTGCTCGGCTTCGCCTACCTCAAGGACGTCGTACGCCGCGACTTCGAGGCACCCGAGGTCGAGTTCACCCAGCCGGTGTCGGAGATCATGCGCCCGGTGGTCTGGGTGCCGGACTCCAAGCCGGTCGACGCCCAGCTGCGCGAGATGCAGGCGCGGCGCCAGCACATCGCGGTCGTCGTCGACGAGTACGGCGGCACCGCGGGCCTGATCACCATCGAGGACCTGCTCGAGGAGATCGTCGGCGAGATCACCGACGAGTACGACGAGGCCGCCGTCGAGGTGGAGCACCTCGACGACGGCTGGGTCCGCGTCTCCTCCCGCTATCCCATCGACGACCTCGACGAGCTGTTCGGCTTCGACGTCGACGAGGAGGACGTCGACTCCGTCGGCGGGCTGATGGCCAAGCACCTCGGCAAGGTGCCGATCCCCGGGTCGACCGTCGAGGCGCACGGCCTGCGGTTCGAGGCGGAGGAGGCCTCCGGGCGCCGGAACAAGGTCGGCACCGTGCGGATCCGCCACCTGGAGCCGCAGGCGGGGGTGAGCCGAGCGGCGTCGTCGTGATGTCGGATAATCCCGCCATGCCCGAGCCGCTCTCCACCGAGGACAAGAAGCTGGTGACCCTGGCCCGTGCGACCCGGGCGCGGATCCAGGCGGCCGAGGGTGCCGCGGCGCGCGACACCGACGGCCGCACCTACGCGGCTGCGACGGTCGCTCTCCCGTCGCTGCGGCTGTCCGCCGTGCAGGCCTGCGTCGCCATGGCCGTGGCGTCCGGGTCGACCGGCGTCGACGCGTGCGTCGTGCTGGGGGAGTCCGGCATCGTGTCCGAGGACGACGCCGCCGTGCTCGCGGACTTCGCCGGCGCCGACGGCGTCCTGGTGCACGTGGGCGACGCCCGCGGCGCGCTCTCGGGCACGATGAGCTTCGGCGGCCGGGAGTCCTGACAGCCGTTCAGGAACCGTGACCGCCGCTCCCGCGCCGACGCGCCCGCCGTGAAACGCGGACGTCACCGGGAGGGAGTACTTTGCTGCCATGGCTGAGGCTGCTCGGGCGAATCACGAGCGGGCTGTCGAGCGGCTCGCGGCGTCGTACGCCGCGATCCCCGCAGGTCGGACGGTCCGCCTCGCGAAGCCGACCACGAACCTGTTCCGCGCCCGCGCCGCGTCGACCGCGCCGGGTCTCGACGTCACCGGTCTGACCGGCGTCATCGAGGTCGACCCCGTCGCCCGCACGGCCGACGTGCAGGGGATGTGCACCTACGAGGACCTCGTCGACGCGACGCTGGCGCACGGGCTGATGCCCCTCGTCGTGCCCCAGCTGCGGACCATCACGCTCGGCGGTGCCGTGACGGGTCTGGGCATCGAGTCGACCAGCTTCCGCAACGGACTGCCGCACGAGTCAGTGGTCGAGATGGACGTGTTCACCGGGGCCGGGGAGGTCGTCACGACCCGGCCGGGGGAGGACCTGTTCGACGCGTTCCCCAACTCCTACGGCAGCCTCGGCTACGCGACGCGGCTTCGCATCGACCTGGAGGAGGTGCCGTCGTACGTCGCCCTCCGGCACGTCCGGTTCGACGACCCCGGCCTCCTGGCGAAGACCATCGAGGAGATCACGGCCACCGGCGAGCACGACGGCCGGCCCGTCGACGGGCTCGACGGCGTGGCGTTCGCGCCGGGGGAGTACTACCTGACCGTCGCCCGCTGGACCGAGGAGCCGCGACCGGGCGAGACCCCGAGCGACTACACCGGCCAGCAGGTCTTCTACCGCTCCCTGCAGGAGCGGGAGACCGACCTGCTGACCATCCACGACTACCTGTGGCGCTGGGACACCGACTGGTTCTGGTGCTCCGGCGCGTTCGGCGCGCAGCACCCGGTCGTCCGGCGGCTGTGGCCGCGCCGCTGGCGCCGCTCCGACGTCTACATGAGGCTGCTCGGCCTCGACCGCCGGTTCGGCATCGCCGACCGGCTCGACCGGCGGGCCGGACGGCCGCTGCGCGAGCGCGTGGTCCAGGACATCGAGGTCCCGGTCGAGCGGCTGCCGGAGTTCCTCGACTGGTTCGACCGCGAGGTCGGCATGCGTCCGGTGTGGCTGTGCCCGCTCGTCGCCCGGGGCTCGGCGGGCGGCAAGCCGTGGACGGCGTACCCGCTCGAGCCGGGCCGCACCTACGTCAACGCGGGCTTCTGGGGCACCGTCCACGTCGGGCCCGACGCGGTGGACGCCCCGCGCAACCGCGCGATCGAGGCCTTCGTGCACGAGCTCGGCGGCCACAAGTCCCTCTACTCCGAGGCCTTCTACGACCGCGCGACGTTCGACGAGCTCTACCACGGCCCCGACCTCGCCGCCGTCAAGCGGCGCTACGACCCCGACGACCGACTGACCTCCCTCTACGACAAGGCGGTGAAGAGCCGATGACCGGCATTGCCCCCACGATCGCGTCGATGTTCCCCGACGGCACCCTGCCGCTGCGGCTGGCGGCCTACGACGGGAGCAGCGCCGGTCCCGCCGACTCGCCGTACACGATCGAGCTCGCCACGCCGCGTGGGCTCGCCTACATCCTGACGGCGCCGGGCGACCTCGGGCTGAGCCGGGCGTACGTCGCCGGCGACCTGGTGCTGCACGGCGCCCACCCGGGCAACCCCTACGGGCCGTTCAGCCTGCTCAAGAACAACACCGACTTCGGGATCCCGTCGCCGGGCCAGGTCGCGGCCCTGGTGCGCGCGCTGGGGATCCGCAACCTGCTGCCTCCGGCGCCGCCGCCGCAGGAGCACCTGCCGGCCTGGCGCCAGGGCGTCGAGGGCCTGCGTGCGGTCTCGCGGTGGGTGCGGCACTCGCAGGGGCGCGACGCCGACGCGATCCACCACCACTACGACGTGTCCAACGCCTTCTACGAGTACGTCCTCGGTCCGTCGATGACCTACACCTGCGCGGTCTTCCCGACCGAGGACGCGACGCTGGAGGAGGCCCAGGAGCACAAGTACGACCTGATCTGCCGCAAGCTCGACCTCCAGCCCGGACAGCGGCTGCTCGACCTCGGCTGCGGCTGGGGCGGGATGGTGCGTCACGCCGCGAAGCACTACGGCGTCAAGGCGCTCGGCGTGACGCTGTCGCGCAACCAGGCCGAGTGGGCGACCGAGGAGATCAAGCGCCAGGGCCTCGACGACGTCGCCGAGGTGCGGTTCTCCGACTACCGCGACGTGCCCGAGGGCGACTTCGACGCGATCAGCTCGATCGGCCTGACCGAGCACATCGGCGTGGCCAACTACCCGTCGTACTTCTCGTTCGTCCGCGACAAGCTCCGGCCCCAGGGCCGGCTGCTCAACCACTGCATCACCCGCCACACCAGCGAGGGCAGCGCGAAGGCGGGGGCGTTCATCGACCGCTACGTCTTCCCCGACGGTGAGCTGACCGGGTCGGGCACGATCGTGCGGGCCGTGGAGAACGTGGGTCTGGAGGTGCAGCACCACGAGAACATCCGGGTCCACTACGCGAAGACCCTCCAGGGGTGGTGCGAGAACCTCGAGGCCAACTGGGACGCCTGCGTCGCCGAGACCAGCGAGGGCACCGCGCGGGTGTGGGGGCTCTACATGGTCGGCTCGCGGCTCGCGTTCGAGCGCAACGAGATCCAGCTGCACCACGTGCTGGCCACCAAGTCCGACGACGGGGTGAGCGGCTACCCCCTGCGGCACGACTTCGGCGTCTGACCTCGTCCGACCGCGTCTGGCCCGTTCGGGCCATATCCAGCCGGGGGCGGGATCCCTACCCTCGTCACCGTCATCTCCCGACGCCTCCGAGGAGCACCGATGTTCCACCCTGCCCGCACCACCCTGCGCACGTCGCTGTCGGTCGCCGCCGTCGCCCTGTGCCTGGTCGCCGGCGCCTGCTCCTCGGGCGGCGACGACAGCTCGTCGGCCGACGACTCGTCGTCCGCGCCGAGCAGCGCGTCGACGAGTGCCAGCGCGTCCACGTCCGCCCCGGCGAGCTCCTCCGCGACGGCGTCCGCGACGACGAGCGGGACGCCCCTCACCGACGACCAGATCACTCCCGCGCTGCTCGTGCCCGACGACTTCGGGGGCTTCGGCTTCACCGTCGGCACCCCGAGCAACCAGGACACCCCGCCGCCGTGCGCGGATCCCGGCTCGCCGACGATCGACGAGCAGGTCCCGCCGCAGGCGACCGGCAGCACCGAGCTGGACAACAACGACCTCCAGGCGGCCATCGTCCAGGACGTCCAGGTCTACGACTCCCCGGCGCTGGCCTCGCAGGCGTTCGCCCTGCTCGTCGACGGCCTGAGCTGCACCAGCGGCGACCTGGGCGACGGCACGGTCATCAAGATCAGGCCGGGCCAGGACGTCACGTCGCAGATCAACACCGACGGCCTCGGCACCTCGACGGCCTGGACCTTCTCCAACGCCCAGATCGACGGCGTCGTCATCGCCTCGCTGTCGCAGTCGGTGGCGACCGACGTGGTGTTCATCAAGGCCAAGGACGCCGACGAGAACAAGCTGCCCAACCCCCTGCAGGTCGCGAAGATCGCGTTCCACAAGCTCCTCACGCACTGACGCCGCGGTGCTCGTCGGGGAGCGGTCTCGATAGGCTCTCCCGGTGAGCACCCGGGCCCAGGAGTACGCCGCCGAGGTGCTGCGGCGTGAGCAGCTGAGCCCGCACCTCGTGCGCCTCGTGCTCGGCGGGGACGGGCTCTCGGCGTTCGCCTCGACCGGGATCCCCGACGAGTGGGTCGGGCTGGTGGTGCCGGGGCAGTTCCAGAGCCGCTACTACACCGTCCGCTCGTGGGACGGCTCGGAGCTGGTGCTCGACGTCGTCGTGCACGACGTCGGCCTGGTCACCGAGTGGGCGACCCGCGACTGCGTGGGCGACCGGGTCACGATCACCCAGCCGAAGGGGTCGTTCGCGCTGCCGGAGGACGCGGCGTGGCTGCTGCTGGTGGGTGACGTCACGGCGCTGCCCGCGATGGCCAGGATCGCCGAGGAGCACGCGCACGACGTACCGACCCGGATCCACGCGGAGGTCCCCGACCTTCCCGAGCAGCTCGACGGCTACCTGCCGCACACCGCGGACATCACCTGGCTCACCCCCGACAGTGCGACCGGCGCCAGCACGCTGGCCGCGGTCGTCGAGGCGATGGAGTGGCCGGAGGGCGACGGCTACTTCTGGATGGCCGGCGAGTCCGCGCAGATGCGGGCCATCCGCAAGCACGTCATGCGCGACCGGAAGCTGCCGAGCAGCCGCTACGACGTGATGGGCTACTGGCGCTCGGTCGACGCCCGCCGGCCCCGGCGGGTCGACCCCGGGCCGATCTGGCGCGCGGGCAAGGCGGCCGGGAAGTCGGACGCGGAGATCTGGGCGGACTACGACGAGGCGGCCGACCGATGAGCGACGAGCCCGAGGACCTGGACGACGACCTTGACGAGGACCCTGACGAGGACCTTGACGAGGACTTCGACGAGGACTTCGGTGCCCTGCCCCCGCCGGCGACCGCGGTGTTCGGCGCCGTCGACGTGCCGGAGGGCTACCGCAGCGGGTTCGCCTGCTTCGTCGGTCGGCCCAACGCCGGGAAGTCGACGCTCACCAACGCCCTGGTCGGGCAGAAGATCGTGATCACCTCCGACAAGCCGCAGACGACCCGCACCGTGGTCCGCGGCATCGTGCACCGGGCCGACGGACAGCTCGTCCTCGTGGACACGCCGGGGCTGCACCGGCCGCGGACCCTGCTGGGGGAGCGGCTCAACGACCTGGTGATGGCGACCTGGGCCGAGGTGGACGTCGTGGCCGTGTGCTTCCCGTGCGACGAGAAGATCGGGCCCGGCGACCGGTTCATCGTGAACGAGCTGGCCAAGGTGCGCCGTACGACCAAGATCGCGGTCGCCACCAAGACCGACCTGGCGTCGCCCGAGCGGATCGCCGCGCACCTCCTCGACATCGCGGCGCTGGGCGAGGAGACCGGCACCGAATGGACCGAGATCGTCCCGGTGTCGTCCGTCGCCGGTGACCAGGTCGAGCTGCTCGCCGACGTGCTGATCGCGCAGATGCCGGAGGGCCCGCCGCTCTACCCCGACGGCGACCTCACCGACGCCCCCGAGGAGGTCCTCGTCGCCGACCTCATCCGCGAGGCCGCGCTCGACGGCGTCCGCGACGAGCTGCCGCACTCGATCGCGGTCGTCGTCGACGAGATGCTCCCGCGCGAGGACCGCCCCGCCGACAAGCCCCTGCTCGACATCCACGCCAACCTCTACGTCGAGCGCGACTCCCAGAAGGGCATCGTGATCGGTAAGAAGGGCGCCCGCCTCCGCCACGTCGGCACCACCGCCCGCAAGCAGATCGAAGCCCTCCTCGGCACCCCCGTCTACCTCGACCTCCACGTCAAGATCGCCAAGGACTGGCAGCGCGACCCCCGCCAGCTCCGCAAGCTCGGCTTCTGACTCCCCGCCGAATCGCAGGAACTGGCGCGCCGAATCGCAGGAACTGGCGCGTGACGACGAGCCGCCTGACATCCACAAGCACTGATCCGGCGAGACTGTCCACAGCCCCGGCTGTCGCACGCTGCGGGCCTGTTGCTGGATCGACAGCCTTCCTGGCCATGGCAGAGACTCCACAACTCCCTAACGTTCCGTTCACCGCTGCGTCGGCTGCCGAGCTGGGCATCTCGCGCCACACTCTCCGCCGCATGCTTCGTGAGGGGCTGGTCCGCAGGATCACGAAGAGCGTGTACGTCGACAGCAGCCTCCCGGACACGGTCGAGCTTCGTGCGCAAGCCCTCGCCCTGGTCGTTCGTCCCCACCAGGTGGTCTGTGACCGCACCGCGGCATGGCTCTGGGGCATCGATGTCCTGCCGTGGTCGGACCATGACGTGCTCCCGGCAGTCGAGACCGCCGCGACGGGCGGCGGTAGCCCGTGCACACGCGCGGCAGCTGACGGACACACCCGCCAGCTCGCCGACTCGGACACGACGACGCTGGCGGGGCTGAAGGTGACGACGCCGTTGCGGACCGCGCTCGACCTTGCGTGCGTGCTCGAACGCCGGGACGCGCTGGCAGCCCTCGACGCCTTCCGACGTGAGCACGGACTGACCTCGCAGCAGCTGGTCATCGGTGTCGTCCGCTTTGCCAAGCGGCGCGGTGTCGTGCAGGCACGCGAGCTCATCCCGCTCTCCGATCCGCGGTCGGAGTCGGTGCGGGAGACGTGGACGAGACTGGCGATCATCGATGCGGGACTGCCCGCACCGGACCTGCAGGTGTGGATCGAGGTGGACGGCGTACGGATCTATCGGCTCGACCTCGCCTATCCCCGGCATCGCGTCGCCGTCGAGTACGACGGTTGGGAGGCGCACGAGCGGACCGAGGAGCAGAGGCGGCACGACCAGGGACGCCGCGCATGGCTCCGGCGCCATGGTTGGACGGTGATCGTCGTACGGAACGGCGACTTCACGGGAGCGGCACTCGCGTCGTGGATCGACAAGCTTCGCGCAGCACTGAGCTCGGTCTATTCGAACCGACGGGTGCTGGAACGCGGCGACCGTGCGCGCCGTGCGTGAACGCGGCGTTGCCTGCGATTCGCGCCGCCACTACCTGCGATTCGCGCCGCCACTACCTGCGATTCGGCGCGCCATTACATGGGATTCGGCGAGGAGTTGGGCGCTAGTCGGGGGCCCAGCAGCGGCCGAAGGTCTGGCCGGCGTCCCACTGCTCCTGGGTGGGGTACTCGTAGCCCCAGTCGAACTCGAGGGGGTCGGCGGCGACGTCGAGGCCGGCGTTCTCGCAGGGGACCTGACCGCGGGCCTGGGCGGCGTCGACACCGGGGTAGGGGCCCGGGTCGAAGGGGACGACGGCGATCGCGCGCCAGGTGTGGTCGGAGGAGCACTGCACCCGCTCGAAGTCGTCGGCGTCGGGGGCGGCGGTGCCGCACATCGCGTAGGTGTCGCGGTCCTGGTCCCGCCCGAGCACGCCCGCGAGGCTGTGGTCGAGCTCGGCGAGCTCGGAGTCACCGGCGACGACGACGGCATCGCACCGGTACCAGTCCGCCCCGCGGTCGGACTCCGCGACGGTCGGGGTGAACCAGACCGGCCGCACCATGCTCAGCCGCAGGTCCTCGAGGTCGCCGCCGAGGAACGACGAGAGGCGCGCCGGGCAGTCCTCCGCGACCTGCTGCTGGACCCGGTCGGAGTCGACGGCGACGAGGTGGCCGTCGACGAGCGTGTCGAGCCGACCGACGTCGTAGGTCTCGGAGGTGTGGGCACGGTCGCACGGCTGCGGCTTCCGCCGGGTGGTCGGCGCGAGCGCCTGCTTGAAGGTCAGCCGGTAGCACGCGCCGGTGTCGGGACCCGGCGGAGGCGGCTCGGCGGTCGGTGGGGGAGTCGGGCTCGGCTCGGGTGTGGGCGTCGGCTCCGACTCGGACGTGCACCCCGCGAGCAGGAGTACGGCGACCAGCGCGCCGGCCGCGCGTCGTAGGCCCACCGTGGTGCTCACTCGTCGGTCTGCGCCCAGCAGACCGACCGTCGGTTGCCGGCGTCCCACTCGGCCTGGTGGAAGTAGGTGTAGGCGAACTTGAAGGTCGCCGGGTAGTTCAGCCAGGCCTGCACCGCGGTCCGGCAGAACGCGTCGGTGCGCCCCGCGATCACCTGGTCGCCGGGGTAGGAGTCGCCGGGCTCGCCGACCTTGATCGCGCTCACGGCCCGCCAGTCGTGGTCCTGGGAGCAGGGGACCTTCTCGCTCTGCTCGAACACCTCGCCCTGGGCGCAGACCATCCACCGGTCGTCCGGCCGGCCGAGGAGGAGGCCCTTCGCGGTCTCGGGCAGCGGGCGGTAGGTCTCGCTGGTCGACGTACCTCCCACGACATCGCAGCGGAACCACCGCGCCCCCTGGCTCCACGCCTTCTCCGACGGCCGGAACCAGGCCCAGCTCACGATGGTGCGGAGCACGAGGCTCTCGTCCGCGCCGAGGAAGTCGGCATACGCCTTCGAGCAGCGGTCGTAGGCGTACTTCCCGACCTTCGAGTCGTCGTAGTCGGCGTCGTCGAAGGTCGCGGGCAGGTCGTCCACGAGGAAGGTCTGGGCGGTGTGCTTCTCGGAGCAGTCGACCGTCTTGGTCGCGTTGGCCGGCTGCTGGACGTCGTCGGGCGTGAGCACCCGGCACGAGCCCAGGTCGGGCGGGTCGGTCGCGTCGACGAGGTCGGGGTCGACGTTGCCCCCTTGGTCCTCGGCCGCGCACGCACCGAGGAGCACGGCGAGCAGCGCGACGACGAGGGCCGCCACGCACCACGAGCCGGTGGCGCGCCGGTGCGTCACGTGGTCCTCCGGTGTCATCTGCTCAACAGTGCCGCGATCGTAGCGCCCAGCTCGTAGGCCGCTGCACGCTGCTCGTCGCCCACCTCGCCGAGCGCCTCGAGCACGTCGTACGACTGCTTCCAGGCGAGCGCACCGACGATCGACTGCACCGAGCGGACCGCACCGGTGAGGTCGTAGCGACCGTGCAGGTAGAGGCCGTAGGGCCGGCCCTGGGTGTCCCCGCTCGACTCCGTCGCCGCCCCGGAGGGGTCCAGGCTCCCGCCGACGGCGAGGAAGGTGGAGTCGAAGAAGTGCTTGAGCGCCCCGCTCATGTAGCCGAAGTTGGCGGTCGTGCCGAGCACGTAGCCGTCGGCGGCCAGGACGTCGTCGGCCGTGGCCTCCAGCGCAGGTCGTACGACGACCTCGACCCCCTCGATCGCGTCGTCGCCCGCGCCCGCCACCACCTGCTCGGTCAGCGCCTGCATCGAGCGGGAGGGGGAGTGGTGGACCACCAGCAAACGCGGCACCTCTCGACCCTACGTGCTAGCCTCGGGTCGTCATGATGCGTGCGCTTCTTCTTAGCAGCCGCAGCGAGGTCTGAAAGCCGGACCCCCTCGCTGCGGAGTGAGTCGCGCGCCCGGCGCCCTTCTTCTCAAGCCCAGCCGAGGACTCTCATGACCACCATCCCTTCCCAGCAGCCCAGCGGGATGCCGTTCCACCGCTACACGGCCTTCCAGCCGGTGACCGTGCCGGACCGCACCTGGCCCGACCGCAAGATCACCTCCGCGCCGCGGTGGCTCTCCACCGACCTGCGCGACGGCAACCAGGCGCTCATCGACCCGATGAGCCCGAGCCGCAAGATGAAGATGTTCGACCTGCTGGTGGCCATGGGCTACAAGGAGATCGAGATCGGCTTCCCGGCGGCCAGCCAGACCGACTTCGACTTCGTGCGCCAGCTCGTCGAGGGCGACAAGATCCCGGACGACGTACGCGTGTCGGTGCTGACCCAGGCCCGCGAGGACCTGGTCTCGCGCACCGTGGAGTCGCTGGTCGGCGCCGACAAGGCGACCGTCCACCTCTACAACGCGACCGCGCCGCTGTTCCAGCGCGTCGTCTTCGACGTGACCGAGGCCGAGTGCATCGCTATTGCGACCCGCGGCACCGAGTGGGTGATGAAGTACGCCGAGCAGCTGCTCGCCGGGACCGACTTCGGCTACCAGTACAGCCCGGAGATCTTCACCCAGACCCCGACCGACTTCGCCCTGGAGGTCTGCGAGCGGGTCTCCGACGTGTGGCAGCCCGAGGCGGGTCGCGAGATCATCCTCAACCTGCCGGCCACCGTCGAGATGTCGACGCCCAACACCTACGCCGACCAGATCGAGTACTTCGGGCGCGGCCTGACGCGCCGCGAGCACTCGGCGATCAGCCTCCACCCGCACAACGACCGCGGCACCGCGGTCGCCGCCACGGAGCTGGGGCTGATGGCCGGGGCCGACCGCGTCGAGGGCTGCCTGTTCGGCCACGGTGAGCGCACGGGCAACGTCGACCTGGTCACCCTCGGCATGAACCTGTTCAGCCAGGGCATCAACCCGATGATCGACTTCTCCGACATCGACGAGATCCGTCGCACGGTGGAGTACGTCACGAACCTGCCGGTCCACCCGCGCCACCCCTACGCGGGCGACCTGGTCTACACCGCGTTCAGCGGGTCCCACCAGGACGCGATCAAGAAGGGCTTCGAGGCCCTCGAGCGCGATGCCCAGCGCGCCGGCGTACCCGTCGACGACCACGAGTGGGCCGTGCCCTACCTGCCCATCGACCCCAAGGACGTCGGCCGCAGCTACGAGGCGGTCATCCGGGTCAACAGCCAGTCCGGCAAGGGCGGCGTGGCCTACCTGCCCAAGTCCGAGCACAAGCTGGACCTGCCGCGCCGCGCGCAGATCGAGTTCAGCCGGGTGATCCAGCAGCACACCGACGCCGAGGGCGGCGAGGTGAGCCCGGCCGAG
>DATMHR010000045.1:0-40216 GCA_035554955.1 Nocardioides sp.
TTCTTCTTCTTGCCCATGGCCCGGCGGAGGATGTCGGCCTGTCCGAGGCTGTAGCCCGCGAGCTTCTGGGCGATCGCCATGACCTGTTCCTGGTAGACGATCAGGCCGTAGGTCTCGCCGAGCACGTCCTCGAGCGCCTCCGCGAGCTCCGGGTGGATCGGCTCGACCGGCTCCCGCCCGTTCTTGCGACGGGCGTACTTGTTGTGCGAGTCCGCGCCCATCGGGCCCGGACGGTAGAGCGCGCTGACGGCCGTGATGTCGGCGAACTTGTCGGGCTGCATCGAGCGGAGCAGCGCGCGCATGCCGCCACCATCGAGCTGGAACACGCCGAGGGTGTCGCCGCGACCCATCAGCTCGTAGGTCGCGCGGTCGTCGAACGGGAGCTCCTCGAGCACCACGTCCTGGTCCTTGTTGGACTTGATGTTGACCAGCGCATCCTCGAGGATCCGCAGGTTCGACAGGCCCAGGAAGTCCATCTTGACGAGCCCGAGCGACTCGCACATCGGGTAGTCGAACTGGGTGATGACCGCGCCGTCCTGCGGGCGGGCCATGATCGGCACGACGTCGATCAGCGGCTCGCTGGACATGATCACGCCGGCCGCATGGACGCCCCAGTTGCGGATCTGGCCCTCGAGGCCGACGGCCGTCTGGTAGATCGTGCGGACGTCGGGGTTCTGCTCGTAGAGAGCCCGGAACTCGCCGCCCTCGCCGTAGCGCTTGTGCTCGGGGTTGAAGAGCTCCTTGAGCGGGACGCCCTTGCCCATCACGTCGGCCGGCAGCGCCTTGGTGATCGCGTCGCTGACGCCGAACCCGTGGTCGAGGACGCGGGCGGCGTCCTTGATCGCGGCCTTGGCCTTCAGCCGGCCGAAGGTCGCGATCTGGGCGACCCGGTCGGCGCCGTACTTGTCGGCGACGTACTGGATCACCTCCCCGCGGCGGTGGTCGTCGAAGTCGATGTCGAAGTCGGGCATCGACGGACGCTCGGGGTTGAGGAACCGCTCGAAGAACAGGCCGTGCTCGAGGGGGCACAGGTCGGTGATCCGCAGGGCGTAGGCGGCGATCGAGCCGGCACCCGAGCCACGGCCGGGGCCGACCCGGATCCCGTTGTCCTTGGACCACTGGATGAAGTCGGCGACCACGAGGTAGTAGCCGCAGTAGCCCTTCTGCGAGATGACGCCGAGCTCCATCTCGACGCGGTCCTTGACCTCCTGGGTGAGCCGGTCGCCGGGGTAGCGCATCTCGATGCCGCGCCACACCTCCTTGCGGAACCAGCTCTCCTCGGTCTCTCCCGCCGGGATGTCGGCGCGTGCCATGTAGCCGCCGGTCGACTCGGTGAACTCCACCTCGCAGCGCTCGGCGATGGCGAGCGTGTTGTCGCACGCCTCCCGCATGCCGAACCGGTCGGCCCACAGCTCGCGCATCTCGGCGGCGGACTTGATGTAGTAGCCGCCGCCGTCGAACTTCAGCCGGTTGGTGTCGGAGAGCCGCTTGCCGGAGGCGACGCAGATCAGGGCGTCGTGGGCGTCGGCGTCCTCGGGGTTGTTGTAGTGGGAGTCGTTGGTCGCCACCGGCGGGATGCCCAGCTGCTTGCCGAGCCGGAGCAGGTCGTCGCGGACCCGCTTCTCGATGTCGATCCCGTGGTCCATCAGCTCGAGGAACACGTTGTCGCGCCCGAAGATGTCCTGGAGCTCGGTGGCCTCGCGCACGGCCTCGTCGTACTGGCCCAGCCGGAGGCGGGTCTGGATCGCCCCGCTCGGGCAGCCGGTGCTGACGATCAGGCCCTTGCTGTGGGCCGCGAGCAGCTCCTTGTCCATCCGCGGCTTGTAGAAGAAGCCCTCGAGGCTGGAGAGGGAGGAGAGCCGGAACAGGTTGTGCATGCCCTCGGTGCTCTCCGCCCACATCGTCATGTGGGTGTAGGCGCCGCCGCCGGCGACGTCGTCGCCGCCCTCCTCGGCCAGGTCGCCCTTGCCCCAGCGCACCCGGCGCCGCTCGCCGCGGGGGGTGCCGGGCGTCAGGTAGGCCTCGATGCCGATGATCGGCTTGACGCCGTACTTCTTGGCCTTGCTGTAGAAGTCGTAGGCGCCGTGGAGGTTGCCGTGGTCGGTCATCGCGATCGCCGGCATGCCGAGCCCGCTGGTGCGCGAGAACAGGCCGTCCAGGAGTGACGCCCCGTCGAGCATCGAGTACTCGGTGTGGACGTGCAGGTGGACGAAGTCCCCGGCGTCTGCCATCGGTGCTGAGAGCTCCTCGAGAGGTGGTGGGCGGGCGGTCGGGGAAGGACTCGAAGCCTACGCGACCTTGTCCGCCAAGAGTGGCAGACATCCCCGACAGTGTCGGGCGCTAGATTGCTGGCTCATGACCGAGCGCACCGTCCCCGGCCCCGATCCCGCCACGACCGCCGCCGCGACCGAGCGGCTCGCCGGCCTCGCGACCCCCGCGGGGGCGCTGGGCCGTCTCGGCGAGCTGGCCGTCTGGGTCGCCGCCTGCCAGGGCAGCGTCCCGCCGCAGCCGCTCGACGACGTGCGGCTGGTGATCTTCGCCGGCGACCACGGCGTGGCGGCGCACGGCGTCTCGGCCTACCCGCCGGCGATCACGGCAGCGATGGTGCGCACGTTCGTCGCGGGTCGCGCGGGGGTCAACGCCCTCGCCGCCGCGCACGGGGTGCACGTGCGGGTGCTCGACCTCGGCGTCGACGACGACCTCGACGGCGTGCCGGACGACGTGCGCGCGCACAAGGTGCGCCGCGGCAGCGGCGCCATCCACCTCGAGGACGCCCTCACCGCCGAGGAGCTCGAGCGCTCGCTCGCAGCGGGCCGCGCGGTCGCGCGCGAGGAGATCGCGGCAGGGGCGCAGCTCCTGCTGTCGGGCGACATGGGCATCGGGAACACCACGCCCGCAGCCGCGATGGTCGCCGCCGGGCTCGGGCTCCCCGCCAGCGAGGTCACCGGCCGCGGCACCGGCGTCGACGACGCCGCGCTGGAGCACAAGCTCGCCGTCGTGCAGCAGGCGCTCGACCGCGCGGGCGCCCGTCTCGACGACCCGGCCGAGACCCTGCGGGCGGTCGGCAGCGCCGACCTGGCCGCGACCGTCGGCTACCTCGTGGAGGCCGCGGAGTCGGGCGTCCCCGTGCTGCTCGACGGGCTGATGTCCGTGGCCTGCGCGCTGACCGCCGAGCGGATGGCGCCCGGGGCCGCGGCGTGGTTCGCGGCCGGCCACCGGTCCACCGAGCCGGCGCAGTCGCTCGCGCTCGAGAAGCTCGGCCTCGAGCCGGTCCTCGACCTCGGGCTGCGGCTCGGCGAGGGGTCCGGCGCCGTCGCGGCCGTCCCGGTGCTCCGCTCCGCCGTGGCCCTCCTGCGCGACGTCGCCCTCCTCGCCGACCTGATGTGAGCGGGGCCGCCGTCGTCCCGCAGAGCCTGCGGCTCGCGGTCGGGATGCTCACCTGCGTGCCCGTGCCGGCGGTGCTGCGGGTGACGCCGGGTCTCGCGCGCGGCGCCCTCGTCGCGGCGCCGGTCGCCGTCGCGCCCCTCGGGGTGCTCGTCGGGCTCGTCTGCTGGGCCGGCGCCGAGGCCGCCCTCCCCCGGCTCGCCGTCGCGTTCGTCGCGCTCGGCGCCCTCGCGCTCGGGTCCCGGGCGCTGCACCTCGACGGGCTCTCCGACGTCGCCGACGGGCTGACCGCGTCCTACGACCGCGAGCGGTCGCTGGAGGTGATGAAGGGCGGCACCGCCGGCCCCGCGGGCGTGGCGGCGCTGGTCGTCGTGCTCGGCGCCCAGGCAGGCGCGTTGGCGACGTACGTCGGGAGCGCGCGGAGCGCCGTGATCGCCGGTGCGTGCGTCTGCGCCGCGCGGGCCGCGCTGTGGATCGTGTGCGCCGCACCGGTGCCACCGGCCCGGCGTGACGGCCTCGGGGTGACGTTCAGCGGGGCGGTGCCGGTGCCGGTCGCCCTCGTCGGCTGGGTGGCCCTCGGCGCCGCTGCGGCGCTCGTGGACCCGGTGCGGGGCCCGGTCACGGTGGCGGTCGCGGCGCTCGTGGTCACGGCGCTCACCTGGCGCTGCGTGCGCAGGTTCGGCGGGGTCACCGGGGACGTGTACGGCGCGGCGGTCGAGCTGGCGCTGGCGACCCTGCTGATCGGCCTGGCCGGCGCCTGAGCCGACCGCCCGAGGGGGCTCAGAGCACCAGCACGCGTCCGGCCACGACCAGGTGCACCTCGTCGCACGCCTCGGCGACCCGCTGGTTCACGGTGCCGAGGAGGTCGCGGAACAGCCGGCCGGACCGGTGCTCGGGCACGACCCCGAGGCCGACCTCGTTGGTGACGACCACGACCCGCGCGGACGCCGAGCCGAGCGCGTCCACGAAGCCGGTGAGCCGCGAGACCACAGCGTCCTCGACCCGGCCCGTGGGGGCGTCCCAGAGCCCCTCCTCGTCGACCACCCGGGTCAGCCAGGTGCCGAGGCAGTCGACGAGCACGGGGCCGAGCGCGGACCGCACCGCGCCCTCGACGTCCACGGTCTCGCGGGTGGTCCAGAGGGAGGGCCGTCGGGCCTGGTGGCGCGCGACCCGCTCCGCCCAGTCGGCGTCGTCGCGCACCGGACCGGCGGCGACGTAGGTCACCGGCTCCAGCGGCGAGAGCAGCGACTCGGCGTGGCGGGACTTGCCGGACCGGACGCCTCCGGTGACCAGCACCCGTGCCGCCGTCGTCGACGTCGCGGGCTCAGGCAAGGGAGAACTCCACCTTCCGGGCCGCGAGGTCGGCGACCGCCAACCGCGCGGTGACGTCGGTGCCGAGCGGGAGCGCGCCGTCCGCAGAGACGACCGGCGCCTCGACGCCGGCCTCGGCGACGAGCAGGACACCGCGTCGTGGGTCCTTCTCCTCGACGCTGGTGACGACACCGTCGAACTCCTCGCCCACCCGGCCGCGCAGGAGGCCGGCCTCGAGGACGTCGAGCACGGCGCGCTCGTGGGAGGCCGCGCGGTGGGCCGCGTCCGCCAGCGTCCGGGGCAGGTCGGGCAGCGCGGCCAGCACCCACTCCGGGACCGGCCGGCCGGCGCAGAGCGCGACGCAGACCTCCCCGGCGTAGCGGTCGCCGAGCCGCCGCAGCGGCGCGGTCACGTGGGCGTACGGCGCGGCGATCGCGCTGTGCTCGGTCTGCGCGGGGAGCTCGCCGTCGAACGCGGCGTAGCCCGCGCCGCGCAGCAGCCGGGTGCATGCCACGGCCATCGCCTGGTGCGACGGCAGCGTGCGGTCGAGCGAGCGGATGAAGGCCGGGTAGTCGGTCCCGCCCGGCCATGCGATCCGCAGGCCCTTCGCGACCCGCCGCAGCCGGTCGACGTCGCGCTGCGCCGGTGGCGGCAGGGTCCGCAGCAGCCCGACCTTCCCGTCGAGCATCAGCGAGGCTGCCGCCATGCCGGTCAGCAGCGAGACCTGGGCGTTCCACATCTCGACGGGCAGCTGCTCGCGCAGCTCGAGGCGGAACGTGCCGTCGGCGACCTCGACCTCCTGCTCGGGGATCGGGAGGTTCACCCCGCCGCGCGCGGCCTCCTGCTCCTCGCGCAGGCGGCCGACCTCGCGCAGCAGCGGCAGCACGTCGCCCGCGGCCCCGGGGTCGCCGGAGTCCAGGGCCTGCTGGGCACCGGTGTAGGACCACCGGGCGGTGGAGCGCACCCGCGCGCGCTCGACCCGGACGTCGGACCAGCTGCCCGCCCCGTCGAGCGCGATGGTCCACAGCAGCGCCGGCGCGACCTGGCCGGGGAGCAGGGAGGCGGCGCCCTCCGAGAGCTCGGTCGGGTGCAGGGGGATCCGGTTCCCGGCGCCGTAGAGGGTCTCGCCTCGGCGGTGCGCCTCGAGGTCCACCGGGTCCCCGGCCCGGACCCACGCGGCGACGTCGGCGATCGCGTAGTGGACCGTGTAGCCGTCGCCGCAGCGCTCGATGTGCAGCGCCTGGTCGAGGTCCATCGAGCCCTCGGGGTCGATGGTGACGAAGGGCAGGTCGGTCCGGTCGAGGTCGGGCAGCGTCGGCCGGGTGGCGGCCTGCTTCGCGGCGGCGACCACCTCGGGCGGGAAGCCGTCGGGCAGCTCGAGCTCCCGCTCGACCCGGGCCAGCGCCTCCTGGAGCTCGGCGGTCGACGCCTTGACCCGGACGACCACGTGGCTCGGCATGACCCGAGCCTAGGGGGCGGTCACACGCCGGTGGTGACGGGCAGCCGCTCCGGTCCGCGCAGGTTGATCCGACCGTTCCACGCCACGTCGCCGTCCAGCGCGATGCCCGGGAACCGCTCCGCCAGCCGCTGCAGCGCGATCCGGCCCTCGAGCCGGGCGAGGGCCGCCCCGAGGCAGTGATGGACACCGGCGCCGAAGGACAGGTGCGCCCGCGCGTCCGCGCGGTCCAGGTGGAGCTCGTCCGCGTCCGGGCCCCAGTGGTGCTGGTCGCGGTTGGCCGACCCGAGCGCGGCCATCACGAAGGAGCCCTCCGGGATGGTGGTCCCGTCCACGTCGTACGGCGCCAGGGTGATGCGGCGGCTGAACTGCACCGGGGAGTCGAAGCGCAGCAGCTCCTCGACGGCGTTGCCGGCGAGGTCCGGGCGGCTCCGGAGCAGCTCCAGCTGGTCGGGGTGGCCGAGCAGGGCGAGCACCCCGTTGGCGATCAGGTTGACCGTGGTCTCGTGGCCCGCGACGTAGAGGAGCACGACCTGGGCGACCAGCTCGTCGTCGTCGAGCACGTCGCCGTCGTCCTCGGCCTGGATCAGCGCGGTCATCAGGTCGTCGCCGGGGTGGGCGCGCTTCCAGTCGATCAGCTCGGTCGCGATGCCCGAGAGCTCGGTGTCGGCGGCCATGATCCGCGCCGCGACCTCGGGGTCGACCACGGGCTCGAGGGAGCGGACCAGGGTGCCGGTCAGCTCCCGCATGCGCGCGTGGTCGGCACTGTCGGGCAGGCCCATCATCTGCGAGATGACGGCGAACGGGAGCGGGAACGCGAGCGACTCAACCAGGTCGACCGACCCCGACATCCCGTCGAGCAGCTGGTCGACGAGCTGCTCGATCTCCGGCTCCAGGGCGGCGATCGAGCGCGGGGTGAACGCCTTGGACACCAGCTTGCGCAGGCGGGTGTGGACGGGCGGGTCGCGGTCGAGCATGGAGAGCCCGCCCGAGCGCTCCTCGCGCTCGCCGTACATCTCGGCGTTGAGGTCGGCGAGCGCCCCGCCGACGTTGCGCTCCTCGACCGAGAGCGAACCGCGGAGCAGCGCCGAGACGTGCTCGTGGTGGGACACGACCCAGAACCCGAGCGGGTGCTCGTGGACCGGGCCGGCCGCCCGGAGCCGGGCGTACTCCGGGTAGGGGTCGTCGGTGTAGCCCGGGGCGAAGGGGTCGAAGACGTAGGTCGCGGCGTCGGTCACGGCGACACTCTGCGCCTGTCCCGGGTGCGCTGTCATCCTCCTGCGGTAGGGGTCGCCGGTGCGGCGCTCTAGCCTTGCCCGGTGCTGATCCTGCTGCCGCCCAGCGAGGGCAAGGCCGTGCCCGCCCGGGGCCGCCCGCTCGACCTCGCCGACCTCTCGCTGCCCGCGCTGACCGACGCCCGCAAGCGGGTGCTCCACGCGCTGGTCGGGTTGTGCCGGGACGAGCCGGACCGGGCGGTCGACGTGCTCGGCCTCTCCGCCGGCCAGCGCGACCTGGTCGAGCGCAACGCCCTGCTCGAGACCGCGCCGACCGCGCGGGCGGACCGGATCTACACCGGGGTCCTCTACGACGCCCTGGACGCCGGCACGCTCTCGGCGGCCGCCCGCCGGCGGGCGGCGACCCGGGTGGCGGTGACGTCGAGCCTGTTCGGCCTGGTCCGCCCCGGCGACCGGATCCCGTCCTACCGCCTGTCCGGCGACGCCGTGCTGCCCGAGGTCGGGCCGGTCGCGGCGGTGTGGCGCGAGGCGCTCGCCGCGGTCGCGGGCGAGGCACTGGGGCGCGGCCTGCTGGTGGACCTGCGGTCGAGCACGTACGCCGCGTTCTGGCGGCCGGCTCCCGAGCTCGCCGCCCGGGTGGCGACGGTGCGGGTGCTGCACGAGGTGGGCGACGAGCGCAAGGTGGTCTCCCACTTCAACAAGGCGACCAAGGGCCGCATCGTGCGGGCCCTGCTCGAGGACGGCGTCGACCCGCGCACCCCCGCCGCGCTCGCCGACGCCCTGCGCGGGCTGGGCTGGACGGTCGAGGTCGGCGAGCCGACCAAGAAGGGCACCCAGCTCGACGTGGTGGTCAGCGAGCTCTGAGCCGCCTCAGCGGCTCACTGGAGGTCGATGAACTGCTCGAGGAGGTCGATCGCCTCGTCGGACTTGTCCCCGATGTCGTCGGTGCCCTCGGCGAAGATGTCGACCTCCACCAGGCCGACGTCGGACTTCGCGATGGCCTCGCTCCGCTGGGGCGACCCGAACGCGATCCCGCCGTCGCCGGTGTCGATCGAGCGCGGCTCGACGCCCGCGTTGGCCGCCTCCTGGCGGACGGCGTCCATCTCGTCGTCGGAGATCAGGTTGGCGCCCTTGATCATGGTCACCCCAACGCCGCTGCCGCTGTAGTTGCAGCCCGCGGCCACCACGATGTTGGCGTTGAGGTCGAGCTCCACGTCGTAGCCGATCGTGTCCGAGACGTCCTTGGCGGTCGGGCACTCCGCCCCACCGAGCCCGGGCACCGAGCTCTCGACGGTGTCCTTCACCTTGTCGGCGACGCGCCACACGAAGAACCCGCCGACGCCGCACACCACGAGGACGACGACCAGGGCGATCAGGCCCCCGATCAGGCAGCCGCGGCCCTTCTTCTGCGGGGGCGGCGGCTGGTACGGCGGCTGGCCGCCGCCGTAGGCGTAGGGCTGCTGCTGGTAGGGCTGCTGGTACGGCTGCTGCTGAGGCGGCTGGTAGGGCCCGGGACCCGGCGGGGGCGGCGGCGGAGGCGGCGGGTAGCTCACCCGGGCAGCATCCCGCAACCGGGCCGCGTCCGCACCTGTGGAATCTCGTGACTTTGTGCCCGTCGGCGCCGGTCCCGGGACTCTCCGGATCCCGCGCCGGGCGGACGAGTCTCGGAGCATGACCACCCTGACCGACCTCGGCCCCCAGTGCCACGTGTGCCACCGGCACCGCACGCTCCGGCGGGTGGACCACCCGTCGGGGATCATCGTCCTCTGCACCCACTGCGGCTCGATCCACGCGAAGTCCGCGGCCCCGCAGGCCGACGACCACCCGCCCGTGCTCGTGCTCGTGCAGCGGGACGAGGTGAAGGCGGCCGGCTGAGTCCTACCGCTCGCAGCGGCGCACGGTCTCGGCCACGCAGCGATCGTCCGCGCCACGCCCGTCGGCCGAGTCGGCGCCGGATCCACCGAGCAGGAGGTCGGAGCGGTAGTCGCTGCCGACCAGGACGTCGTCTCCCCGTCCCCCGCGCGTGACGAGGTCAGCGTCCGGACCGCAGCCTGCGTCCACCACGTCGATCGCCTCGAGGAGGTCGTCTCCGCCCCGTCCCTCGACCCTGCCGTGGCACCCCGACCACCGCACATGGTCCGACGCCATGGTGCCGCGGACGACGAGCCGTGCTGCTGAGAGGCGGTGCAGGTCGAAGCCGGCGACGCGGGCGTGGGTCCGCTCCCCGTCCTGCACGACGACCAGACGCTTCTCGGGCAGGTCCAGGCGCTCGCGCCGGACCTGGTCGCCGGGACCCGAGTAGAACCGGAGGACGTCGTCTCCCTGTCCGCCGCGGTAGGTCGCGTCGTCGACGAACCGGCCCTCGGTCTCGAGGTCCATCAGGTCGTCACCGCCGCCGAGGGTCACCGACGTCAGCGGCAGGCCGCTCCTGACCCGCTCGGGCCCGGGTCCGCCGACGAACGACGGCGGTTGCCAGGGGCCGACCGCGCTCAGCTCGAACCGCTCGATGCCGCTCCAGGTCATCACCGCCGTCCCGGCATCCACGGCGCGGCCGGACGCGTTGTCGATGACCAGCTGGTGGCGCAGCGAGATCCGGTCGAAGAGCAGTCCGTCCGACCCCGCGCCGCCCACGACCGGGAGCCCCGGGTCGACAGCACCCTGGAGCCAGAGGTCGTCGCGCCCCGCGCCGAGGTCGACGGCGTCGTGATCCGGGTTGCCGAACCACGCCCCCGTGAACACGACGTCGCGCCCTCCGCCGGTGCTGACGACGTCCGCGCCACGACCGCCCGGCGTGCCGAACGCGTTGCTCGCGTACACCGTGTCCGGCCGGGAGCCCCCGTCGAAGGTGTCGTCTCCGTGGCCGAGGTCCACGCGCGCCACTCCTGCCCTGCTGCCCCTGGTGTCGACGAGGTCCGACCCGTTCTGGGTGTCGACGTCGACGACGTCGACGTCCGTGCCGCCCGTGACGCACACGAGGTCGTCGCCCGCGCCCGTCGAGACGCGGGTCGCGCCGTTGGTGACGACGACGTCCGCGCTGTCCGTCCCGTCGACCACCGAGCCCGGCTCTCCGACGACGGTCGCGGCCTTGCCGTGGCACGAAGGCGGGCCGGCGTTGGCGGGAATCGACGGACCGGCGAGCAACGCCAAGGGGACCAGAGTCACGACGACTCCGCCGAGGAGCACCCGAGATCGCACCATGGGCCCCATCCCACACGATCGCGCGGCTCGCCGCGGCGGGATCGGCCAAGTCCGGCCGACCGGCTCAGGGACCGGCGTTGTAGAGCTTCAGCGAGCCCTTCCGCACGCCCGTGGCGTGGTCGGGGAAGAAGGAGACGATCGACACCGCGGCCGGCCCCAGGTCCATCCGGAACACCGCGTCCAGCGGCGCGCCGACGGCCTCGGCGACCAGGGTCTTGATCGGCGTCACGTGGCTGACCACGACGACCGTCGAGCCGGCGTGCCGGGAGCAGATCCGGTCGAGGGCGGCGAGCACGCGCTGCTCGACCGACCGGAACGACTCGCCCCCGGGGGGCGGGGTGTCGAGGTCGGAGGCCCAGGCCTCGAAGCCGGCCTTGTCCCGCTCCATCACCTCGAGGAAGGTCAGCCCGTCCCACTCGCCGAACTCCATCTCGGCAAGACCGGCGTCCTCCTCGATCGGCAGGTCGAGGACGTCGCCGAGGATGGCCGCCGTCTCCTGGGTGCGCCGTACCGGCGAGCACACGATCGCGGCGGCACCGTCGGAGCGCTGGTCGAGCCAGGCCGCGACCGCGAGGACCTGCTGACGGCCCTCGTCGCTGAGGCCGGGGTTGTCGCCGCCCAGGCCGCCCGAGAACCGGCGGGCCGAGGTGTGCACGGTCGCGCCGTGGCGGACGAGGACGAGGGTGGTCGGCCCCTCTCGTGACGGTCGCTGCGCGACCTCCTCGACCTCCTCGACGCCCGGGGCCTCCTCGACCGCCTCGATGAGCGACTCCGGCTCCTCGGGCAGCTCCGCGGCCGCGACGGTGACGCCGGACCGCTTCCCGTCCAGCGCCTCGTTGGCGAGCCGGTCGGCGTGCTTGTTCCGCTCCCGCGGCACCCAGGTGTACGTCGTCCCGAACGGCGCGAGGCGGTTGGCCTCCATCGCCAGCGGGCGCATGTCGGGGTGCTTGATCTTCCAGCGACCGCTCATCTGCTCGACGACGAGCTTGGAGTCCATCCGGACCTCGATGTCGGCGTCCGGGGCGTAGTCGTTGGCCAGCCGGAGGCCGGCGATGAGGCCGGAGTACTCCGCGACGTTGTTGGTGGCGACGCCGATCGCCGTCCCCTCCTCGGCGATCACCTCACCGGTGTCGGCGTCCTTGAGCACGGCGCCGTACGCCGCCGGTCCGGGGTTGCCGCGCGAGCCGCCGTCGGCCTCGATGAGGACGGAACGGTGCTCAGCCATGCGTCAGAGACCGCTCTCGGCCGTGCGGACCAGGATCCGCTGGCACTCCTGGCACCGCACGACCTCGTCCTCCGGCAGCGCCTTGACCCGCGCCAGCTCGGCGGGGTCGAGGGCGAGCATGCAGCCGCCGCACTGGCGCGCCCGGAGCGCGGCGGCACCGGTGCCCTTGGCCGCGCGCAGCCGCTCGTAGAGCGCGAGCAGGTCGTCCGGGATGTCCGCGACCAGCGGGTCCCGGCGGGTCACGACCATGCTGAGCTCGGCGTTGATCTCACCGGTCTGCTTGTCGCGGGACTCGGTGACGACGCGCAGCTTCTCGTCGATCTCCTCGATCTGCTGCTGCAGCCCGGTCAGCGCGCCCTGCGCCTCCTCGAGCTGCTCCATCACCTCGAGCTCCTCGTCCTCGAGCACCGAGATCCGGCGCTCCAGCGACGCGAGCTCGTGCTGCATCCGCTCCAGGTCCTTGGGGTTCGCGACCAGGCCCGCGTCCATCCGGTCGCGGTCGCGCGTGCGCCGGGCCTTGACCTGCTCCACGTCGGCGTCGGCCTTCTGCTGCGCGCCGGCGAGGTCGTCGACCACGATCTGCTGGTCGCGCAGCTGACCCAGCACCCGGGCGCGCTCGCCGGTCAGCTCCTTGATCACCGCCTCCTCAGCGAGGTGGCCGAGCCGGTGCCGGAGCTGGTCGACCTCGGAGTCCACCGCCTGGAGGTCGAGCAGCTTCAACTGGGCGTTCGGGTCGGCCTTCACAGGTGCATTGTCCAGGGATCGGTGACGATCGTGCTCACCCGGGTGTCGACGTCGTCCCCGAGCGCGTCGGCGAGCATGCCGGAGACCACCGGGAGCCAGGTCCACTCCGCCGCCCAGTGGGCGACGTCGACCAGCGCGGGGCCGCCCTTCTCCACGAACTCCGCGGCGGGGTGGTGCCGCAGGTCGCTGGTCAGGTAGACGTCCACGTCGCTCGACGCGACCCGGTCGAGCAGGAAGTCGCCCGCCCCGCCGCACACGGCGACCTTGCGCACCATGCGCTCCGGGTCGCCGGCGACCCGGATGCCGTGCTGGGTCAGCGGGAGCACCGCGGCAACGTGCTCGGCGAACTCGGCGAGCGTCGCCGGCGCGACGGCGCCGACCCGGCCGGTGCCGCTCGGCGTGATCCCCGGGTCGGCGACCTCGACGACGTCGTAGGCGGGCTCCTCGTAGGGGTGCGCCGCGAGCAGCGCCTCGACGACGGCACCGCGGAGGTGCCGGGCGAGCACGACCTCGACCCGGACCTCCTCGACCGTCTCGAGCTCGCCGACGCTGCCGATCATCGGGTTCGCGCCCTTCAGCGGGCGGAACCGTCCCTCTCCCGGGGCGCTGGTGTACGACGCGAAGTCGTAGTCGCCGATCTGGCCGGCGCCCGCCTCGGCGAGCGCGGCGCGCACCGGGGCGGCGGCGTCGACCGGCACGAACGTGGTCAGCTTGTCGACCGGCTCCCCCACCGCCGGCACCAGCGGCCGCAGGTCGGTGAGGCCGATCGCGGTCGCGAGCGCCTCCGAGACGCCGCCGAGGGCCTGGTCGGCGTTGGTGTGCGCGGTCAGCAGCGCGCAGCCGGCCTTCACCAGCGTGGTGAGCGTGCGCCCCTTGGGCGTGCTCGCCGAGAACCCGTGCACCGGCTTGAGGAACAGCGGGTGGTGGACGACCAGCAGGTCGGCCTTCCAGTCGGCCGCCTCCTCGGCCACCGCCGGCGTCGGGTCGACGGCGAAGAGCACCTTCTTCACGTTCTGCTCCGGGTCGCCGTACACCAGCCCGACGGCGTCCCAGTCCTCCGCGGTCGCGGGCGGGTACCACTCGTGGATCAGGTCGACGACGTCCTTGAGCGCAGGCATGGCCGAGAGGCTATCGGCCGCCCGCCACGCCGACCGCGAGGCGCCGGACGATCTCGCGCAGCCGGTCGGGACTGGTGGCGATGTTGAGGCGAACGTGGCCGGTCAGCCCGGGGTGGAAGTCGTGACCAGCGCTGACCTTGACCCGGCCGCGCTCGAGGGCGACCGCGGCGGGGTCGTCGTGGCCGTAGGCACGCAGGTCGATCCAGGCGAGGTACGTCGCCTCGAGCGGCCGCATCCGAGCGTCGGGCAGGTGCTCGGCGAGCAGCGCGACCAGCAGGTCCCGCTGGTCCGAGAGCCGGGTCCGGAGCGCGGCCAGCCACGCGTCGCCGTCGGTGTAGGCGGCGACCGCCGCGACCTCCCCGAGCGTCGACCACGAGTCGTTGCGGGCCATCGGCGCGTCCAGCAGGCGCTCGCGCGTGGCCGGGTCGGGAGCGACGACCTGCGCGCAGCGCAGGCCCTGCACGTTGAAGGTCTTGGACGCCGCGACCACCGCGACGGCGTGGTCGGGCGTGCCCTCCAGCGACAGGTAGGGCACGTGCGGCGACGGCGCCCCGTCGAGCACGAGCGGGGCGTGGATCTCGTCGGAGACCACGCGGGCGCCGTGCCGCCGTACGACGTCGCGGACGCCCTCGAGCTCCTCGCGGGTGAACACCCGGCCCCACGGGTTGTGCGGCTGGGTGAGCAGCAGCGTCCGGGCGCCGTCGGCGAGCAGCCGGTCGAGCTCGTCGAGGTCGAGCTCGGCGCGCTCGGCGTCCGGGTCGACCACGAGGTCCACCCGGTCGCGCCCCGTGACCTCGGCGATCGCGAGCTGCGGCGGGTAGCCGGGGATCGGCATCACGACCGGGCCCGGCTCGGACAGGACGTCGAGGGCGAACCGCACGCCGGCGGTCACGTCGACCGTCGGGATGACGGCCTCGGGGGCCAGGTCGTGCCCGAACTGGCGGCGGGCGAAGCCCGCGTACGCCTCGCCGAGCGCGCCGCCGGGCTCGAACCTCGGATAGCCGGTGAGCCCGACCGCCACCGCCTCCTCGATCGCCGCCCGGACCGGCGGCGCCCACGCGTAGTCGGTCTCCGCCACCCAGGCCGGGAGCACGTCCGGTGGCACCCGTCCCCACTTCTCGGGCAGCGCCCGGCGGGCCTCGTCGTCGGTCAGGTCGCGGATCACCCCGCCATCGTGCCTTGCTAGTGTGCGACCGCCAGTCGACCTCCATGCACGTGGTGGTCAGGGAACCCGGTGAGAGTCCGGGACTGACGCGCAGCGGTGTGGGTGACGGGCGGGGCAATACGTCACTGGGTGAGCGATCACCTGGGAAGGCGCCCCGTTCCGGATGATCCCGAGTCCGAAGACCTGCTGGCCCTTGCGGTGGCCGCCGCGAGGTCATCCGCGGGCGACGCGCAGAGCCCGAGACCTTGCGAGGAGCGCGATGAGCGCGACGTTCTCGGGCACGACCAGGACCCGTCCGGACCGCTGCCCCGGTGTGCTGCGGCCGTGGCCGGCGGACGACGGGGCGCTGGTGCGTGTGCGGGTGCCGGGCGGGCACCTGTCGACCGCGGCGCTGGTGGCGCTGGCCGGCGTGGCCGAGGAGCACGGCGACGGCCGGGTGCGGACCACGGCGCGGGCCAACCTCCAGCTGCGCGGGCTCCCGCTGGTGGACGGGTCGCTGCCGGACGAGGTGGTGGCCGCGGTGGAGGCGACGGGGCTGCTGCCGTCCCGGACCCACGACCTCGCCCGCAACATCCTCTGCTCGCCGCAGACCGGCCGGGCGGGCGGGCTCGCCGACCTGCGCCCGGTGGTCGCCGCGCTGGACGTGGCCGTCTGCGCGTCCCCCGCGCTCGCCGCGCTGCCCGGGCGGTTCTTGTTCACGCTCGACGACGGGCGCGGCGACCTCGCCGGCCGGCACCGGGACCTCGGGCTGGTCGCACTCGACCGCGCGACGGCGCGGGTGCGGGTGGGCGCGGGGTCGGGGCCCGTCGTGGCGCTCGAGCGCGCGGTCGACGTACTGGTCGGGCTGGCGGAGGAGTTCGTCGCTCTGCGCGGGGACGGGCCGGACGCGGCCTGGCACATCGACGAGCTGCGGGGTCTCGATACGCCGTCGCTCGATCCTCGCGCCGGCTACTCGACCACCGATGACGCGGTGCCAGAACCACTCCCCTACGGGCAGGTCCCCGGCGGGGAGCACGTCGCCGTGGGCCCGGACGGGATCACCCGGGCGACCGCCGAGGAGTGGGCGGCGCGGACCGACGAGGTGGTGATCACGCCGTGGCACGGAGTGCTGGTGTGACGCCGGTGCGGCCGCCGCGCCGCTACGCGTACGTCGCTGACGGGCCCGCGATCTACGTGGACTCGTTCGCGACCATCCGCCGCGAGGCCGACCTCGCGCGGCTGCCTGCGGACGCCGAGAAGGTCGCCGTCCGGATGATCCACGGGTCCGGGCAGACCGACCTCGTCGACGACCTGGTCGTCCACCCGCGGCTCGCGTCCGCCGGACGCGAGGCGCTCGCGGCCGGCGCACCGGTGCTGTGCGACGCCCGGATGGTGGCCATGGGCATCACCGCCGGCCGGCTGCCCGCCGACAACGACGTCCTCTGCTTCCTCACCGAGCCAGCCGTGCCCGACCTCGCCCGGGAGTGGGGCACCACCCGCACCGCCGCGGCCGTCTCGCTGTGGGAGCCCCACCTCGACGGGGCCGTCGTCGCCATCGGCAACGCCCCGACCGCGCTGTTCCACCTGCTGGAGATGCTGCTCGCCGGGGCGCCCCGCCCGGCCGCGATCGTCGGCTGCCCGGTGGGGTTCATCGGGGCAGCGGAGTCGAAGGAGGCCCTCGCGGCCCTCGCCGACGAGCACGGCATCGACATCCCCTTCGTCACCGTCCGGGGCCGGCGCGGCGGCTCGGCGATGGCGTCGTCGGCGGTCAACGCCCTGGCGCAGGAGGCCGAGTGAGCACCCCGGAGCACGGTTGCTTCCACGTCGTCGGCATCGGGCCCGGCGACCCGGAGCTGATCACCCTCAAGGCGGCACGGATCATCGGTGCGGCCGACGTCGTCGCCTACCACGCGGGCGTGAGCAAGGCGTCGCACGCGCGGCGGATCGCGGCCGGCCTGGTCCCCGCCGGCGTCGTCGAGGAGGAGCTGCGCTACCCGGTCACGACCGGCACCACCGACCACCCCGGCGGCTACGTCGGCGCCCTGGCCGACTTCTACGACATGTGCGAGGAGCGGGTGTCCGGCCATCTCGCCGCCGGCCGCGACGTCGTGCTGCTGGCCGAGGGCGACCCGCTGTTCTACGGCTCGTCGATGTACCTCGTCGACCGGCTGCGCGACCGCTTCGAGACGGAGGTGGTGCCCGGCGTACCTGCGTTCGCGGCGGCCACCGCCGGCCTCGCCCAGCCGCTCGTGCGGCAGACCGACGTGCTCACCGTGCTCGCCGGCACGCTCCCCGAGCCCGAGCTCGCCCGGCGCCTCGCCGACACCGACGGCGCGATCATCATGAAGCTCGGCCGCACCTTCCCCGCAGTGCGCTCCGCGCTCGAGCAGGCCGGCCGCCTCGAGGGTGCCCGGTACGTCGAGCGCGCGTCGATGCCCGAGGAGCGCTGGCTGCCCGTCGCCGACGTCGACCCCGCCACCGTCCCGTACTTCTCCCTCGTCGTCGTCCCCGGCGACACCGCTCCCGACCACGCCTCTCCCGGCCGGATGCGCGAATCGCAGGGAATGGTTGCTCGAATCGCAGGTAATGGCGCTGCAGGGCAACCATTACCTGCGATTCGACGCACCAGAACCTGCGATTCGGCGGGCTGTGATGCGGCGGAGCCGGCGGAGCTCGTCGTCGTCGGGTTGGGGCCGGGGCCGGAGGGGTGGCTGACGCCGGAGGCGGCGGAGGTGCTGGCGGAGGTCGGGCACGTGGTGGGGTACGCGCCGTACGTCGACCGGGTGCCGCAGCGCGCGGGGCTCCGGCGGCACGCGTCCGGCAACACCGTCGAGCTGGACCGGGCGCGGCTCGCGCTCGACCTCGCGCTGCGGGGCGAGCGGGTGGCGGTGGTGTCCGGCGGCGACGCGGGCGTCTTCGGGATGGCGTCGGCGGTCTTCGAGGCACGGGCCGGCGACGAGCGCTTCGGGGCGGTGCCGGTGCGGGTGGTGCCCGGGGTCAGCGCGATCCAGGCGGTCGCCGCGCGGGCCGGTGCTCCGATCGGCGCCGACTTCGCGGTGCTCAGCCTGTCCGACCGGCTCAAGCCGTGGGCGGTCATCGAGAAGCGGCTGCGCGCCATCGCCGAGGCGGACCTCGTGCTCGGGATCTACAACCCCGCCTCGCGCTCGCGGCGCGACCAGGTGGTGGCCGCGCACAAGGTGCTGCTCGAGCACCGCTCCCCCGACACCGTCGTGGTCGTCGGCCGCGACGTCGGTCGCCCCGGGGAGTCCCTCGAGGTCACCACGCTGGCCGCCCTCGACACCGACACGGTCGACATGCGCTGCCTGCTGCTCGTCGGCGCGTCCGCGACCAGGGTCGAGCCCTGCGGCGCGGTCTGGACGCCGAGGTGGGTCGGGTGAGCCCCGCGGTGACCGTCGTCGGCATCGGGGCCGACGGCTGGTCCGGGCTGCCCGAGGCCGCCCGGGAGCGCGTGCTCGCGGCCTCGGTGCTGCTCGGCGGCGAGCGGCACCTCGGGCTGGTCCCTCCCGTCGAGGGCCAGGTACGTCGCCCCTGGCCGCGGCCGCTGTCCGGCCTCCCCTCGCTGCTCGCCGAGCACGCCGACGACCGCGTCGTGGCGCTCGCCTCCGGCGACCCGTTCGTGTCCGGCATCGGCAGCACCCTGGCGGACCTCCTCGACGGGGCGGTCGAGGTGCTGCCGGCCGTCTCCTCCGTCGCGCTCGCCCGCGCGCGGATGCGGTGGCCGGCCGAGTCGAGCGACGTCGTGACGGTGGTCGGCCGCGACCCGGACGTCCTGCGCCGCGAGCTGGCCCCGGGCCGGCGGCTGCTCGTGCTCTCCTCGGACGAGACGACGCCGCACGTCGTGGCGGCGATGCTCCGTGACGAGGGTTTCGGGGCCAGCCGGCTCACCGTGCTGGGCGACCTCGGGTCCCCGGCGGAGACGCGGCTCGAGGGTCGCGCGGACGGGACGTGGTCTCGTGACGGTCGCCAGGGCGACCTCCTCGACCACCAGGTGCCGCGGCTGCACGTCCTGGCGGTCGAGGTCGACGGCGCGGGCCGCAACTCGTGGGCGACCGGGCTGCCCGACGAGGCGTTCGAGCACGACGGCCAGCTCACCAAGCGCGACCTGCGCGCCGCGGCGCTCGCCCGGCTGCGCCCGCAGCCCGGCGCCCTGCTGTGGGACGTCGGCGCGGGAGCCGGGTCGGTCGCCATCGAGTGGCTGCGCGCCCACCGCCTGTGCCGGGCGGTCGCCGTGGAGACGCAGCCGGCCCGGGCCGCCCGGATCACCCGCAACGCGGCGGCACTCGGCACGCCGTCGCTCGCCGTCGTGCAGGGCCGCGCCCCCGACGCGCTCCTCGACCTGCCGGCACCGGACGCCGTCTTCGTCGGCGGCGGCGCGACGACGGCCGGCGTGCTCGACCTGTGCCGGGACCGGCTCCGCCCGGGCGGCCGGCTGGTCGTGCACGGCGTGACGCTCGAGACCGAGCAGCTGCTGCTCGCTGCCCACGCCGACCACGGCGGCGAGCTGGTCCGCATCGGCGTCGAGCACGTCGCCCCGCTCGGCGCGCGGTTCCGCGGCTGGACCCCCGCCCGCGCGGTCACCCAGTGGGCCTGGACCAAGGAGGCGCGGCCGTGACCGTGCACTTCGTCGGCGCCGGACCCGGCGCGGCCGACCTGATCACGCTGCGCGCGGCGCGGCTGCTCGCCGCGGCGGACGTCGTCCTCTACCCCGGCACCTACATCGACGCCGCGGTCCTCGGCCACTGCCGGCCGGGCGTCCGCCTCGTCGACACCCAGGCGCTCGACCTCGACCGGATCACCGCGACCCTGGTCGATGCGGACGCCGACGGGAGGGACGTCGTACGCCTCACCTCCGGCGACCCCTCCCTCTACTCCGCGCTGCACGAGCAGACCGCGCGGCTCACCGCCGCCGGCGTGGCGTGGGACGTCACCCCCGGCGTGCCGGCGTACGCCGCGGCGGCCGCCCTCCTCGGCAGCGAGCTCACCGTGCCGCGCGTCGCCCAGTCCGTCGTCCTGACCCGCGCGCAGGCCCGGTCGACGGCGATGCCCGAGCGCGAGACGCTCGCGGCGTACGCCGCCACCGGGGCGACCCTCGTCCTGCACCTCGCCGTGACCCGCACCCGCGAGCTGATGGGCGAGATCGAGCCGTTCTACGGCGCCGGCTGCCCGGTCGCCGTCGTGCACCGCGCCACCCAGCCCGGCGAGCGCGTGCTGCGCGGCACCGTCGGCGGGCCGGAGGCCGTCGCCGACCGGGTCGAGGCGGCCGGGCTGCGCCAGGCCGCCGTGATCCTGGTCGGTCCCGCGCTCGCCGACCGACCGGCGGGCGCCTGCGAGTCCCACCTCTACTCCCCGGGGAGAAGCCGATGACCTACCCGTTCAGCGCCGTGGTCGGCGCCGACGTCGACGCGCCCGGCGGGCCCGACCCGATGGCGCTCGCCCTGATCCTCACCGCGATCTCGCCCGACGTCGGCGGGGTCCTGGTCCGGGGCGAGAAGGGGACCGCCAAGTCCACGATCGTCCGGGCGCTCGCCGGCCTCCTGCCCCCGGTCGACGACCGGCCCGCGCGGCTGGTCGAGCTGCCCATCGGCGCGACCGAGGACCGGGTGCTGGGGTCGATCGACCTCGAGCGGGCGCTCGGCGAGGGCCGGGCCGAGTACGAGCCCGGCCTGCTCGTGAAGGCGCACCGCGGGATCCTGTACGTCGACGAGGTCAACCTGCTCCACGACCACCTGGTCGACGTGCTGCTCGACGCGGCCGCGACGGGTCGCGTGGCGGTGGAGCGCGACGGGGTGTCGGTCGAGCGGGACGCGCGGTTCGTCCTGGTCGGCACGATGAACCCCGAGGAGGGCGAGCTGCGGCCGCAGCTGCTCGACCGGTTCGGGCTCACCGTCGAGGTGGCCGCCCCCAGGGACCCCGCGCTGCGGGCCGAGGTGGTCCGCCGCCGGATGGCCCACGACGCCGACCCGGGGGCGTTCGCAGCCCGGTGGGCCGGCGCCGAGGAGCTGTTGCGGGCCCGGATCGCCGGCGCCCGGAAGGTGGTCGGCGAGGTCGAGCTGTCCGACCGGGCCCTGCTGAGGATCGCCGAGGTCTGCGCGGCGTTCGAGGTCGACGGGCTGCGCGCCGACATCGTGATGGCTCGCACCGCGGCGGCCCACGCGGCGTGGTGCGGGCGACCGTCGGTGGTCCTCGAGGACGTCGAGGTGGCCGCCCGGCTTGCTCTCCCCCACCGCCGCCGGCGCAACCCGTTCGACAGCCCGGGCCTGGACGAGGACCTGCTGCAGGACGCCCTGCACGACGACGAGCCGCCCGAGCCCGACCCCGAGCCCGACGGGCCCGGCGGCGGCGCTGACTCCTCGACCGACGCCACCGCGCAGGACGCAACGGCCCCGCAGGCCGAGCGACCCGAGCAGCCCGCCCCCGCGTCCCGGTCGCAGGCGAGTGCAGCGGCCGCGCCCTACCGCACCCGGCTGTTCGCCGTCGGCGGGACCGGAGCGGGTACGGCGGGCCGCCGCAGCCGCGCGGTGACCGAGAGCGGCCGGCGGGTGCGGGCCACCCGCCCCACCGGCACGGGCGGGTCGCTGCACCTGGTCGAGACCCTGCGGGCCGCGGTGCCGCACCAGCGCGAGCGGGGCCGCACCGACGGGCCGCTGGTGCTGCGCCCCGGCGACCTGCGGGTCGCCGTACGGGAGGGACGGGAGTCCAACCTCGTCCTGTTCTGCGTGGACGCGTCCGGCTCGATGGCCGCGCGCCGGCGGATGGAGCAGGTGAAGACCGCGGTGCTCAGCCTGCTGCTCGACGCCTACCAGCGGCGGGACAAGGTCGGCCTGGTGACGTTCCGGGGCGACCGCGCCGACCTCGCGCTGCCGCCGACGGGCTCGGTCGACGCGGCGGCCCGGCGGCTGGAGGAGCTCCCCGCAGGCGGCCGGACCCCGCTGGCCGAGGGCCTGCTCGAGGCGGCCGCGGTCCTCGGGCGCGAGCGGGTCCGCGACCCGCGGCGGCGTCCGCTGCTCGTCGTGGTCACCGACGGCCGGGCGACGTCGGGCGCCGACGCCGTCACCCGCTCCCGGCAGGTCGCGACCCACCTCGCCGCCACCGGGATCGCGTCGGTGGTCGTCGACTGCGAGGCAGGACCGATGCGGATGGGCCTCGCCGCCGTGCTCGCCGACCACCTCGGGGCGGAGCACGTCCCCGTCGGCGAGGTGAGCGCCGACGCGCTCACCGCTGTCGCCCGGGGAGGTCGTTGTGCCTGACACAGCGAGCACGCTGTACGACGTGATCGCGCGCCGGCGCGACGTGCGGGCAGAGTTCACCGGCGAGCCGGTCGCCGCGGACGTCCTGCGGCGGGTGCTCGGTGCCGCGCACCGCGCGCCGAGCGTGGGGATGAGCCAGCCGTGGGACTTCGTCCTGGTGCGCGACCAGGACACGCGCCGCGCGTTCCGCGACCACGTCGCGCACGAGCGCGACACGTTCGCCGCGTCGCTGCCACCGGAACGGCGGCAGACGTTCGCGAAGATCAAGGTCGAGGGCGTCTGCGAGTCGTCGCTGGGCGTGGTCGTGACCCACGACCAGTCTCGCGGCGGGCAGCACGTGCTCGGCCGCCACGCCATCGCCGACGCCGGCCTCTACTCGACCGTGCTGGCGATCCAGAACCTGTGGCTCGCGGCCACCGCCGAGGGGCTCGGCGTGGGCTGGGTGTCGTTCTACCGCGAGCCGTTCCTCCAGGAGCTGCTGCGGATCCCGGACCACGTCCGGCCGGTCGCCTGGCTCTGCCTCGGCACGGTGTCGCACCTGGAGACCGTGCCCGACCTCGAGCGCCACGGCTGGCGCTCGCGCCGGCCGCTCGACGACGCCATCCACCACGACTCCTGGAGGAGTGCCTGATGCCGCAGGGACAGCCGCTCGTCACCCCCGACGACGGGCTCACCACCCGGGAACGCCGCAACCGGCCGCTGCTGATGGTCCACACCGGCGACGGCAAGGGGAAGTCGACCGCGGCGTTCGGCCTGTCCCTGCGCGGCTGGAACGCCGGCTGGCGGATCGGGGTCTTCCAGTTCGTGAAGTCCGCGAAGTGGCGGATCGGCGAGCAGACCGTGCTCGAGCGGCTCGGGCGGCTGCACGAGGAGACCGGCGAGGGCGGCCCGGTCGAGTGGCACAAGATGGGCTCGGGCTGGTCCTGGCGCCGCAAGGAGGGCTCGGCGGAGGACCACCAGGCCGCGGCCGTCGAGGGCTGGGCCGAGATCAAGCGCCGCCTGTCCGCCGAGGCACACGATCTCTACGTGCTCGACGAGTTCACCTACCCGCTGCAGTGGGGCTGGGTCGACGTCGACGACGTCGTCGCCACCCTCCGCGACCGGCCGGGCCGCCAGCACGTCGTGGTCACCGGCCGGCGCGCGGACCCGCGGCTGCTGGACGCCGCCGACCTGGTGACCGAGATGGGCAAGGTCCGGCACCCGATGGACGCCGGCCAGAAGGGCCAGCGGGGCATCGAGTGGTAGCCCTCCCCCGGCTCGTCGTCGCCGCGCCCGCCACCGGGCAGGGCAAGACCACCGTCGCCACCGGCCTGATGGCTGCCCTGGCCCGCGCGGGCCAGGAGGTCAGCGGGCACAAGGTCGGGCCCGACTACATCGACCCCGGCTACCACGCCCTCGCGTGCGGGCGGTCCGGACGCAACCTCGACCCCCACCTGGTCGGCGAGGAGCAGGTGGTCCCGCTGCTGCTGCACGGCGCCCGCACACCCGTGCCCGCCGACGTCGCGGTGCTCGAGGGGGTGATGGGCCTCTACGACGGCCGGGTCGGCTCCCGCGGGTTCTCCTCGACCGCGCACGTGGCCGCGCTCACCCGGACGCCGGTCGTGCTCGTCGTCGACATCTCCCGCTCCTCCCGGTCGATCGGCGCGGTCGTGCACGGCATGGCCACGTGGGACCCGTCGGTCGACGTCGCCGGCGTGGTCCTCAACCAGGCGGGCTCGCCCCGGCACGCCGCGGAGGTCGCCGACTCCGTCGACCTCCCCGTGCTCGGCGTCATCCCGCGCGACCCCGACCTCGCGACCCCGTCGCGCCACCTCGGGCTGGTCCCCGCCGCCGAGCGGGACGAGGCCGCCGCGGTCGTGGACCGGCTCGCGGAGGTCGTCGCCGAGACCGTCGACCTCGACGCCGTCCTCGCGCTCGCCCGGTCGGCTCCCGACCTGGACGCCGACCCCTGGCGGCCGCCGGAGGTTTCGAGGCTCGCTGCGCTCGCACCTCAACCCCCGGCTGTTGGTCGAGTAGCCGCCGAGGAACGAGGCGGCGTATCGAGACCCGTCGTGGCGGTGGCGGGGGGCCGCGCGTTCACCTTCCGGTACGCCGAGACCGCCGAGCTGCTCGAGGCGGCGGGCTGCCGGGTGGTCACCTTCGACCCGGCGGCCGACGCCGCTCTTCCGGCCGGCACCCGCGGGCTCTACCTCGGGGGCGGCTTCCCCGAGGTGCACGCGGCGGCGCTCGCGGACAACGCGTCGCTGCGCGGCGAGATCCGCGCGGCCGTGCTCGACGGGGTGCCGACGGTCGCCGAGTGCGCCGGGCTGCTCTACCTGTGCCGCACGCTCGACGGGCTGCCGATGGCCGGGGTGCTCGACGCCGAGGCGGCGATGACCCCGGGGCTGACGCTGCGCTACCCGGAGGCCACCGCGGTCGGCGACTCGCTGCTCACCCGGGCCGGCGAGCGGGTCACGGGCCACGAGTTCCACCGCACCGCCGTCACCCCCGCTGCCGGCGCCACGCCGGCGTGGGAGGTCGACGGCCAGCGGGTCGGCTTCGTGACGGCGAGCCTGCACGCGTCGTACCTCCACACCCACTGGGCGGGCCACCCGCAGCTCGCGCGGCGCTTCGCCGAGGCGGTGCACGCTCGTGGATGACCCGCTGCGGCACCACGGCGACGCCGAGGTCGGCGGTCTCGAGGACTTCGCCGTCAACGTGTACGGCGCCGCGCGACCCGACTGGCTCGACGCGGCCCTCCGCGCGTCGCTCGACGACGTCGGCGCCTACCCGTCCAGCGAGCGGGCGCGCGCGGCGGTCGCCGCGCGGCACGACCGCGACCCCGAGGAGGTGCTCGTCACGGCGGGCGCCGCCGAGGCGTTCACCCTCGTCGCACGGATGGGCGCCTGGCGCCGGCCGGTGGTGGTGCACCCGCAGTTCACCGAGCCGCACGCGGCGCTGGAGCAGGCCGGGCACGCGGTCACGTCGGTCGTGCTGCCCGAGCCGTTCGCGCTGGACCCCGCGCTGGTACCGCACGACGCGGACCTGGTCGTGCTCGGCAACCCGACCAACCCGACAGGCCGGCTGCACCCGGCGGACACCATCCGGTCGCTCCTGGCGCCGGGGCGCCTGGTCGTCGTCGACGAGGCGTTCCTCGACTGCGTGCCGGGCGAGCGCGAGACGCTGACCGTCGATCGGCGTCCCGGGCTGCTCGTGATCCGCTCGCTGACCAAGCACTGGGGGATCCCCGGGGTGCGCGCCGGCTACCTCCTGGCCGCACCGGACGTGGTCGCCGCCCTCGCGCGCCAGCAGACGCCGTGGTCGGTCGGCACCACGGCCGCCGCGGCCGTCGAGGCCTGCTGCTCCCCCGTCGCGCTGGTCGAGGCCGAGCGGCGGGCCGAGGAGATCGCCGGCTGGCGCCGCCACCTCGAGGACGGGCTCACCGGTCTCGTTGTGCACCACCTGCCGTCGTCGGCGTCCTTCGTGCTGGCGCGAGTCGGCCACGGGGTGCACAGGCGCCTGCGCGAGCGGGGTTTCGCCGTGCGCCGTGCCGACACGTTCCCCGGCCTGGACGCTGCGTGGGTGCGGGTCGCCGTCCGGCCGCCCGCGGCGACCGACCGGCTGCTCGGCGCTCTGGCGGAGGTGACGACGACCGACGTCGAAATGAGGGACGGCGCCCCGGGCAGTGCCCGGAGCGCCGTACCCCCCCAACAGCGCGCTGGCTGAGCGCCGTACGGAACCTCAGGGGTTCAGGAGGTTGTCCAGCAGGCTGGTCAACGCGGTGCTGCCGGAGGTGCCGACGGTGAGCTTCCCGCAGAGGACGGGGTCCGTCGCCTCGGCCGGGAGGTTGGGGTCGAGCTCGCTCGCGCCCGCGCCGTCGAAGTCGTACTTGCCGTTGTGGTTGTAGTCGATGCCGTGGATGACGATGACGCCCTTGCCGGCGGCGATCCGGTCCGCGAGCTCCCGGTCGACCTTGATGGTCCGGGAGTAGTTGATCCGGCCCTTCGGCGCGGTCGGGAACCGGGTCACCGCGAGGGTGCTGTCCGGGCTGGTGTCGCCCTTCGTGGTGAGCGAGACCTTCACCGGACCGTAGGCCGGCTGGCCTTCGGCGGTGCTCAGGCGGTGGTCACCGTTGTCGTCGTCACGAACGGTGGGGCACTCGTGCCGCGCCTTCTTGCCGAAGTGGATGTGCTCGGCGTGCGGCATGCCCTTGAGCAGGTGACGGGCCTGGAGCACGACGTGCAGGTCGCGCCCACTGATCATGACCTCGGCCTTGCCGGAGCCGGCGGCGTTGTTGAGCGGTCGCAGCGTTGCGTTGGTGGTCACGTCGCCGGCGCGCGCGGAGGTGGGCTCGGCCGAGGAGCTGGCGTAGGTGACACCCAGCCCTCCTGCGACGGTGAGCGCCAGCGCGGCGGCGGCGACGGTCTTGCGGGTGCGGGTGATCGGCATGAGATTTACTCCTTCGACACCCCCCGAGGGAGGCACCTCGTACGTCATCGGACATCAGGTGTTCGTCGACGTCGGCCGATCGGATGGGATTCCGGTCACATCCGGACCGCCACCAGGCGTGCGCAACGATGGGGCGCATGGCCTCCACACCCACCGTCGCACTCCTCGGCACCGGCATCATGGGCATCGGCATGGCGCGCAACATCGCCGCCGCCGGCCTCGACCTGCGGGTCTGGAACCGCACCCGCGAGCGCGCCGAGCCGCTCGCCGACGTCGCGACCGTCTGCGACACCGCGGCCGAGGCCGCGAAGGGTGCGGGCGTCCTGTTGACGATGCTGTACGACGCCGACAGCGTCCTGTCGGTCGTCGCGGACCTGCGGGACGTGCTCACCCCCGGCACCGTCTGGCTCCAGCAGAGCACCATCGGCGTCGACGGCACCGACCGGGCCGTCGCGCTCGCCGAGGAGCTCGGCGTCGTGCTCGTCGACGCGCCGGTCCTGGGCACCAAGAAGCCCGCCGCGGACGGCGCCCTGGTCGTGCTCGCCTCCGGTCCGGACGACGCTCGCGAGAAGGTCGCGCCGGTGCTCGAGGCGATCGGCAGCCGCACGATGTGGGTCGGTGCTGCCGGTGCCGGCACCCGGCTCAAGCTGGTCGCCAACCACTGGGTGTTCACGGTGATCGAGGGCGTGGCCGAGACACTGGCGCTCGCCCGCGACCTCGGGGTCGACCCCGCGCTGTTCCTGGAGGCGGTGCAGGGCGGTGCCCTCGACGCGCCGTACGTCCAGCTCAAGGGGAAGGCCATGCTCGGCGGGCAGCTGGACCCGGCGTTCGCGCTCGCCGGTGCCCTCAAGGACAGCGAGCTGATCCTCGAGGCGGCCCGGGCGGCAGGCGCCGATCCCGGCCTGCTGCCGGTCATCCGGGAGCACCTCGAGCGGGCCGTCGAGGCGGGCCACGGCGACCTCGACATGGCGGCGACCTACCTCTCCCACTGACGGCCCCCGCCATGCCCTAGGCTGCTGCCGCGGGCACGAGGAAGCCGGTGAGAACCCGGAACAGTCGCGCTACTGGGATGCCGCCCCCGACGCGGGGACGGACGAGTCAGACCCGAGTGTCACGCAACTCCAACCCATCGAACAGGGACGCATGAATCCCTGAGGAGGACACATGACGCACTCGTCCGCACCCCTCGCCCCGACCGCCTCGGTCGAGGTCTCCGCCGTGCCGCTCGCGCAGCTCGCCCCGTGGGCGCTGTTCGCCGCCCTGGCCGGGTCCGTGGTCGTCTACTTCGCCGGCGCCGACGCCGCGCTGCACGAGTGGGTCCACGACGCCCGGCACCTGCTCGGCTACCCCTGCCACTGATGACGCCGCGGGCCTTCTTGGTCCGTGGTCTCCTCGTCGGGCTCGCCGCCGGCGTGCTCGCGTTCGTCGTCGCCCACCTCGTGGGCGAGCAGTACGTCGACCGCGCCATCGCGATCGAGGAGGCCACCGCGACCCACCATGACGCTGCCGGTCACGAGGACGCCCACGAGCACGCCGAGGAGGCTCCCGTCGCGCGCGACGACCAGCGCACCTGGGGGCTCGCGACGGGCACCCTCGCGATCGGGGTGACCTACGGCGGGATCGCCGCCCTGGCCGCCGCCGGCGCGGTCGGCCGCCTGGGCCGCCTCGGTGCGCGGCAGTCCGCCGCGGTCGTCGGGCTGCTGGGCTTCGTGTCGACGGTGCTGCTGCCGTTCCTGAAGTACCCGGCCAACCCGCCGTCCGTCGGCAGCCCCGACACCATCGACAGCCGCACCGGCTCCTTCTTCGCGATGCAGCTGGTCTGCGTGGCGGGGGTGGTCGCGGCGGCGTGGCTCGCCGTGCGGCTGGCGCGACGGCTCGGGGGCTTCGAGGCGACGGTGACGGCCGCGGTGGCCTACCTCGCGCTGGTCGTCGCCGCCGCTCTCCTGCTGCCGACCGTGGACGAGGTCGGCGACTTCCCGGGCGACCTGCTGTGGTCGTTCCGCATGTCGTCGCTGCTCACCTCGGCGACGATGTGGGCCGCGATCGGCGTCGGTCTCGTCGCACTCGTCGGCCGGTTGCACGACCGGGCCGCCGCGGACGCGCGACGCCGCGCGCTCGCCGCGTCGCTGTGACCCGAGGTCTGACCCGAGGTCTGGGCCTGCTGCTCGGCTTCCTCGCGGACCTGGTGCTCGGCGACCCGCGGCGCGGCCACCCCGTGGCCGGCTTCGGGTCGGCGGCCGCCGCGCTGGAACGACGGTCGTGGCGCGACGACCGCCGGGCCGGCGCGGCGCACGTCGCCGTGCTCGTCGGCGGCGCCGCTGTCCTGGGGGTCCTTGTCGAGCGCGGCCGCGGCCCGTTCCCCCGCTCGGTCGTCACCGGCGCGGCCGCCTGGGCCGTGCTCGGCGGCACGTCGCTGGACCGCGAGGGGGCCGCGATCCAGCGGCTCCTCGAGGACGGACGGCTCGACGACGCGCGGCTGCGGCTGACGCACCTGGTCGGGCGGGACACCTCGCGGCTGTCGGAGTCCGAGGTCGTGCGCGCAGCGGTCGAGTCGCTGGCCGAGAACACCTCCGACGCCGTGGTCGCCCCGCTGGTGTGGGGAGCCGTGCTCGGCGTACCGGGGCTGCTGGCCTACCGCGCCGCCAACACCCTCGACGCGATGGTCGGCCACCGGTCGGCGCGCTACGAGAGGTTCGGCTGGGCCGCCGCGCGGCTCGACGACCTGCTCAACCTGCCCGGCTCGCGGCTGACCGCCCTGCTCGCCGTGCTGCTCGGTGACGACCGCGCCGCCGCCTGGCGCGCGTGGCGCCGGGACGCGCCCGGGCACCCGAGCCCCAACGCCGGTCCGGTCGAGGCCGCCTTCGCCGGCGCGCTCGGCCTCCGCCTCGGCGGCACCAACCTGTACGGCGACCGCGTCGAGCACCGCGCCCTGATGGGCGACGGCCGCGCTCCTGCGCGCGACGACCTGGCCCGCGCGCGGCGGCTTGCCCGCCGGGTCGGGATCGCCGCGGCCGTGGTCACCGCGGCCGCTACCGCTGGCTAGCCCGGCCAGCCCTCCTGGCTGATGTACCACCCCGCCGAGGTCAGCACGACCGTGATCAGCAGCGCGAACAGCAGGCCGCCGGCGACGGGCAGGAACCAGCCCGGCGCGCGCTTCGAGCGCACGGCGACGACCTTGACGACGACGGCGCCGAACACCGTGCAGCCGAGCACGCCGTGCGCGACCGTGCGGGCCGGCACCGGCGTCCCGTCGTGGAAGTGCCCGCTCTCCAGGCCGAGCGCCCACAGGCAGTGGTAGCCGACGAACACGGCGAGCAGCAGCGCGACGGCACCGGAGACGCGGTGTGCCGTGCCCAGCCACGACGGCGCCGTGATCCCCAGCTTCCCGTAGAGCCACAGGGCGCCGGCGACCTGGCCGACGGCCAGCACGCCGATGACGACCGAGAGGACGGTCTTCATGTCGATGACCGTGGCGAAGCCGAGGGTCGTCGTACCGTCCAGGGTCGGGTCGTGCGCCTTCCCGAAGACGCCCAGGAGGAGAGCGACGACCGCGCCCGCGACGAACGCCACCAGCGGCACGGTCATGCTCTTGTGCTGCGTGCTCGGAGCCGTGGTGTCTGCCATGGCGCTCAGGATGCTCCGACCTGCGCTGGTTGTGAATGGCCCGCGCGGGTCACGCGCGGCGGAACGTCGCGAGGTAGTCCTCCCAGTCCCACCCTGTGAGGAAGTCCTCGGCAGCGGCCCGGCCGTGCTCGGACAGCGCCGTCGCCTGGGCGCGATCGAGCCCGAAGTCGACCGGGTTGACGCCGGCCGTGTCGACCTGGATGGTCCGGGCCCTCACCCACGGTTTGGCGAGGTGCGCCTGGTCCCGCCCCACGATGGCGGTCATCGCCAGGCTGGCTGCGAGCCCGGCCGGACCGTGCTTGAGCAGTCCCGCGATGGGCAGCACCTTGTCGGCATCCATGGGCAGGGGTGGAAGCAGCTTGACCCCGAACGTCGGCCAGCGCGGTTGTCGTCCGTCCGTGCGGTCGAAGACGTCGATCGGGAAGTTCGACAGGACGCCCCCGTCGACGAGGGTCGACGAGGTCCCGTCGGCAGCCGTCACGGTGGCGGGCTCGTAGAAGAACGGAATCGACATCGAGGCTCGTACGGCGTCGACGACCAGCTGCTCGCGGGGGTCGAGGCCGTAGCGCGCGTAGTCCCAGGGGAAGTACACGAGCTCCCCGCGCGTCACGTCCGTAGCGGTGACGACCAGGCGGAACCGGCGCTCGGGCGGCAGGGAGGTGCCCGGGTCGTCGATGCCCAGGTCGCCGAAGGTCTCGACACCGCACTCGTCGACCAGGAGGTTGCCGAGCCACTCGCGGAGGTGGTCGCCCTCGTAGACGCCGTCGTCCAGCAGCAGGGAGAGCAGGGGGCCGCCCAGCGGGACCCGGTCGAGGAGGGACCGGTCGGCGAACCGACGGTAGTCCAAGGACGTCATGATCTCCGTCATCCGCGACGCCCCCATGCCACCGGCCACCAGCGCCCCGACGATCGAGCCGGCCGACGTGCCCGCCACCCTCGCGAACGAGTAGCCGGCCTCCTCGAGCACCGAGACGGCCCCGACGTGACCGATGCCCAGGACGCCGCCCCCTTCGAGGACGAGATCCGCGGTCAGCGACGACGGCTTGGGCATGGTGCTCACGACGCTAGTGGGCCCCGCGGACGCAGGCCAGCGCGGAGAGCGGCCTCCGCGGCCACCAGGTAGGACCGGTTGACCTCCTCCGCCGAGGCGTCCATGTCCGACTCGAGCCAGACCCGCACAGCGGTGATCAGCATGCCCGCCAGCATCGCCGCGAGGAGGTCGACCGGGACCCGGGGCTCCGCGTCCTCAGGGACCCGCGGAGCGAGGCGGTCCGCGAACATCGCGGTGAGCTCGCTCTGGAGCGCGTCGAGGAACAGCGTGAGGTGCCGGCCGCGGGCCATCATCACGTAGTGGTCGGAGAAGTCGCGGACGTGGTGGAACAGGGCGAGGCTCGGTGACAGCGTGTTCCTCGGGCCCGGTGCGTCGGTCTCGAGCGTGCCGACCATCCGCCGGACGCTGTCGGCGACCAGGTCGTCCTTGTCGGTGAAGTGCGCGTAGAACGTGGACCGGCCGACGTTGGCGCGCTCGGTGATCTCCTGCACGGTGATCGTCTCGTAGCGCTTGGTCCGGACCAGCTCCCCCAACGCGTCGGTGAGCAGCTGTCGGGTCCGTTGAGTGCGCCGGTCGGTGACCTCCCGCCGCATGGCTCGCCTCCGTTCCGGGACAGTTTCGCCGATCTCGTCCGGTACGGAACGAACCCCAGTTTCTGTTCCTTGAGCGCCGGGCTGTTTCCGCACGATACTCCGTTTAGAGACAGATGTCTTGTAACAGACGATCGTTCAAGGAGGCTGGAATGGCCCAAGGAATCTCGATCGAGGGGCTCACGAAGCGGTTCGGCTCGATCACGGCCGTCGACGACCTGAGCTTCGACGTACCGTCCGGCCGGGTGACCGGGTTCCTCGGCCCCAACGGTGCCGGGAAGACCACGACGTTGCGGATGCTGCTGGGGCTCGTCGCCCCGACGTCGGGCGAGGCGCTGGTCGACGGGCGTCGCTACCAGGACCTCGACGCGCCGCGGCGCACCGTCGGCGCAGCGGTCGAGGCGATGGCCGCACACCCCGGCCGGCGCGCCCGCGACCACCTGTGGGTCCTCGCACGCACGGCCGGCGCCGGCCCCGAGCGCGTCGACGAGGTGCTCGAGATGGTCGGGCTCACCGAGGCGCAGCACCGCCGTGTCGGCGGCTTCTCCCTCGGGATGCGCCAGCGCCTCGGTCTGGCCTCGGCCCTGCTCGGGGACCCGCAGTACCTGGTCCTCGACGAGCCGGCCAACGGCCTCGACCCTGCGGGCATGGCCTGGCTGCGCGGCCTCCTGCGCGGTCTCGCCGCGGAGGGCCGCACCGTCCTGGTCTCGAGCCATGTCCTCAGCGAGGTCGCGCAGACGGCCGACCACGTCGTGATCGTCAACGCCGGCCGGCTCCGGTACGCCGGGCCGCTGGCCGAGCTCGACGCCGACGGCCGCTCCCTCGAGGAGGCCTTCCTCGACCTCACTGCCACCTCCTGACCCGGACACCAAGAAGGACACCGACATGCGCACCCTGATCCACCTCGAGCTCTACAAGCTCCGCACCGTCCGCGCACCCCTCGTGCTGCTCGGGCTCTCCCAGCTGCTGATCGTCGGCGGCGTGACCGGGCTGGTCGTCTCCTCCGACACGCTGCGGACGGCCGACGCGGCCCCGAGCGCGCTCGCGCACGCCGGCCTCGCGTCGCTGTTCACGCTGGTGCTGGGCATCATGGCCGTGGCCGGTGAGTACCGGAACCAGACGATCACCGACACGTTCCTCTCCACACCGCGCCGGTCCCGGGCGATCGCGGCGAAGCTGGTCGCGTACGCCGTGGCCGGTGCGGCGTTCGCCGCGGTCAACGCCGTGACGGCGGTCGTCGCGACCCGGACCTGGTGGTCGGTCGAGGGCGTGCCGCTCGACCTCGACGAGGCCGAGCTGTGGCGCACGATCGCGGGGTGCGCCGCCTGGAACGTCGCGTTCGCGGTCGTCGGGGTCGGGGTCGGCGCGCTGATGCGCAACCTGACCGCGGCGGTCGCCGCGGCCCTCGCCTGGATCGCCCTCGTCGAGGGGATCGTGGGCCAGCTGGTCGGCGACCTCGCTCGCTGGCTGCCGTTCAGCGCGGGCTCCGCGCTCGGCGACCTGCCCGGCCGGGTCGGCGGCCTCGAGCCCGTGTCCCAGGTGGCCGGCGCGGCCGCCCTGGCCGGCTACGCCGCACTGTTCGCGCTGGTGGCCGTCACCACGACCGTACGACGCGACGTGACCTGAGCCTGCCCGCGCGCCGTCAAGCTCCAGCGCCCGGCCCTGGCAGCACGTCGACGTCCCTGGCGTGCATCGGCTCCCCGCACTGACTGCACCTCGGGTCGACGTGGCTGATCTCGCCGCAGGCGTGGTGACGGTAGAGGACGGGCGGGCCGGCCTCGCCGGCGAGCCACTTGTCGCCCCAGCCGACCATCGCCATGAGCACGTCGAAGAGCTCGGTCCCCCGATCCGTCAGGTGGTACTCGTAACGAGGCCTGTTGTCGTACGGCCGCCGCTCGAGGACCCCGCGATCGACGAGGTGGTTCAGCCGCTCGGTCAGAACCTTGCGGGAGATGCCGAGATCCTGCTGGATCTGGTCGAAGCGGTGCATGCCGACGAAGACGTCGCGGATCACCAGCGGCGTCCACGGCTCGCCCATCACGTCGAGGGTGCGGGCGATCGAGCACGCCATATCGCCGAAGTCGGTGCGCTGCATGGGAACAGCCTAGCATTCGGGGTTCCCTCAGAGAACTCCATGTGCTACGGTCACGGAGTCTCTTGAAGGAACTTGAAAGGAACGCCGTCATGACCACCGCCACCGCCCTCGACCCCGACCTGGCCACCGTGCTCGACGGGACGCCTGTCGCCCACGTGGCGACCCTCCTGCCCGACGGCGCGCCGCACTCCGTGCCGGTCTGGGTCGGGACCCACGAGGGTCATGTCGTGATCATGACCGGGCCCGGTTCCCAGAAGGCCCGCAACCTCCGACGCGACCCGCGCGTGGCGATCTCCCTTACTCCGGCGGACAGCCCGTTCCGCCCCGTCGTCCTGCGCGGCCGGGTCGTGACGTGGCTCTCCGGCGAGGAGGGCTGGGCGGTCGTCGACGCCATCGCCGAGAAGTACATCCACGCGCCGTACGACCGCACCAACGAGCGGGTCGTCGGGATGATCGCCGTCGACCACCACCGGATCGGGATGTGAGCGCCGTGGACGCCATCACCGACGAGCACGTCCAGGAGGTCGCCGCGACGGCCCAGCCCTACAGCCTGGTCCAGCTGAGCTGGGCGCCCGGTCGGCACCAGGAGGGCGCCGACGCCATCGAGCGCGAGCACCAGCGTCGGATGGTGTGGCTGCGCGCCGAGGGCACCATTGCCGTTCTCTGCCCGGTCCTCTCCGACGACCTCTGTGGTGTCGCGATCATGACCCAGAGCGTGGATCAGGCCCGCCAGACCATGACGGCCGACCCGTGCGTCGAGGCCGGGATGATGACCGTCGAGGTCCTTCCCTGTGTCGGCTTCCCGGGCGACTCTCTCCCCGGCTGAGCAGCTCGTCGCGGTGTGCCCACGACCAGGTCATGACGGTCACCGAGAAGACCAGCGTGAGCGCCACGATGACCGCCTCGAAGGCGCCGCCGCCACCCTTGGTGAAGATGCCGTGCTCGACGTCGTAGAGGAAGTCCATCCCGAAGAGGTAGAGCCCGGCACTTCCGGAGGCGATCAACCAGAGCAGGGCGCTCGGCCTCCCCCGCCGCAGTGTCACCAGCGCGCACACGCACGCGACGCCGAGCCAGGAGTCCGCGAGCGGGAAGGCGTTCTCGAAGTCGTAGTAGGCCTGCCGGTGCTCGCTGGCGATCCAGTCCCGCTGGGCGAACCACAACGTCCAGTAGACGATGTCGAGGGCGATCGCGACGACGAGCATGACCTCGATGGTGCGGCGCATGCCCGCAGTATCGCGGGCTCGGCGGGGCTCAGCGTTGCGGTCGGAGCAGGAACTTCTCGCCGGTGGCCTGCCGGGCGTACCGCTGCAGCGTCGGCACGTCCAGGGCCTCGCTCAGCGAGATCTGGTCGGTGTAGTGGCTGGCGAACGTCGTGGTGAGCTCGTCGGCGACCCGCTGCCGCAGCCGGGCCAGGTCCTCGCCGCTGGTCCGCGCGAGGAACGGGGTCAGCAGCCAGCCGCCGACTCCCCAGGCGAAGCCGAACCGGCGGCGCAGCTCGATCGGGCGCGGGTCCAGGGCGCCGTAGACGTAGACCTGCTTGTGCACGTCGCTGCCGTAGCGGCTGTACGGCGCGTCGGGCGCCACGATGGCGGCCTCCATCGCGTTGAGGATCTGGCCGGCGAGCCGGCCGCCACCGATCGCGTCGAACGCCAGCGTCGCCCCGGTCTCCCTGAGCGCCGCGACCAGGTCGTCGTCGAAGGTCGGCTCGCTGGAGTCGCACACGTGCACGGCGCCCTGGTCGCGCAGGATCTGTGCCTGCTCCGGGCGTCGGACGACGTTGACCAGGGGCACGTCGTCGGCGAGGCAGATCCGGTTGAGCATCTGTCCGAGGTTGGAGGCGGCGGCCGTGTGCACGAGCCCGGTGTGCCCCTCCTTCCGCATGGTCTCGACCATCCCCAGCGCAGTCAGCGGGTTCACGAAGGACGACGCCCCGTCGACCGCGGTGGCGCCGTCGGGCAGCGGCAGGCACATGCGCGGCGAGGCCAGGCAGTACTCGCCGTACGTCGCACCGCCGATGAACCCGACCGTCCGGCCGAGCATCGCCTGCGCCTCGGGCGAGGACCCCGCGGCGACCACGACCCCCGCCCCCTCGTTGCCCACCGTCATCGACTGGCCGACCCGCGCCGCCAGGGCACCCATCACGGGCTCCGGGACCGGCGCCGTCACGGTCGGCACGTCCGCAGACCCCCCGGCAACCGCCTGGGACACGTCGGCCATCGCCAGCAGCAGCCCGAGGTCGGAGGGGTTGATCGGTGCCGCCTCCACCCGGACCAGGACCTCCCGCTCCCCCGGCTGCGCCGTGTCCACCGTCGCCACCGAGAGCCGTAGCTCGCGCTCCGGCGTGACCAGGCTCCGGAGCTGGCGCATGGTGGCGGGGATGTCGGGCATGGAGGTCCCTTCGTCGGAGGTGGCGTCCTCGGCAGCCTATGCCGCGACCCTCCGGGGGCTCACGAACCCGTCACGGGCATCGCCGGCATCGGGCCGTCGCCGGGGACGGTGAGACCGGGCAGTGACGCGGGGGCGACCAGGACGAGCACGCCCAGGACGACGAGGACGAGCGCCGTACCGAAGGTCGCCGCGCGGCGCCAGGGAATCACCTTCTCGACGGCGATGAGCCCGGCGACGAGGGCCATCCAGGTCACGCTCATGACGCCCAGCGCGAAGAGCGAGGCCATCAGCGCCCAGCAGCACCCGACGCACCAGGCGCCGTTCCTGCCTCCCATCCGGAACGCGCCGAACCAGCCGTCGCGCCACGACCCGAGGAGGGTGCCGAGCGGACTGCGGCACTTCCCCAGGCAGAGGTCCTTGAGGGGCGTGAGCTCGTAGGCAGCCGCAGCGACGAGCGTCCCGCCGGCGACGGCACGGCCGGCGTGCTCCCAGGCGAGGCCGGCGCCGGTTGCCCGGGTGGCGAGGAGCGCGACGGCGTACGCGACGACCCCGGCGGCAGCCCACGTGGCGAGGTACCCGCTCGCGAACGCGGCCGGGAGGACGCGCGACCGGCTCATCCGCGCGTACAACGCCACGGTCGGCGAGACCGAGGGGAACATCATCGCGGCCATCATCACGACCCAGACCCCGACGAACCACCCGAACCCTCCGAGCGCGGTCCACGGTCCGTCGTCCATCCCGCGCATCTCGACCGCCGTCCACCACCACCCGACCGCGGCGAGCGTGAGGAGGACGGCGACGAGCCCGAGCTGGGCACGGGTCGCGTCGAGGGCGGGACCGAGACCCGAGCCGGCGGCCGGCTCGACGTCGGTCATCCGCTCAGGCGGCCCACGAGAAGTCCGACTTCGACAGGCCCGTCCTGCCCTCGTAGGCGATGCCGAAGGCGTCGATCCGGGTCCTTCTCGCCTCGGCCATCGTCAGGTCCGAGCCGACCGGGTGGAACATCCCGGCGAACCGCACCGGCTCGCCGGTCTCCACGCCGAACGGCACGATGTCCTCGATCTCGAAGTCGATCACGTCGTCCACCCGGACGCTGTGGAGGAGCCCGTCGTCCCGGAGCTCGATCGCCGCGCGCTGCACGCCCAGCATCTCGCCGATCAGCGGGGCCAACCCGGCCATGGGCCCGCCCAGCTGACCGCTGAAGACCTTGACCAGCGCGTCGAACTGCGCGTCGGACGCGCCGTCGTCGACGAACACTCCAACCTTCCAGTTCCCGTCGGTCATGACCTTCGGGGTGTCGGCGATGAGCACGACGCCGCGGCCGCCGATGTCGGTGCCGTCGACCGTTCCCTCACGGATGTTGAACGCCAGGGTCACCCGGCAGAAGTCGTAGGTGGCACCGTGGTCGAGCGACGTGTTGCACGGGCACATGAGGTCGCACGAGCAGGTCTCGGTGTAGCTGCCGGACAGGTTCCAGGCCATCGGATCCTCCTTGCCCCCGCCCGCCAGTTTCCGCCCGCCCCGGAGGAGCGTCAATGGCCCGTTCGTGCCGGGTCGGGACTGGTCCTCGATGCGGAGAACTAGCCTGTGGACATGCCCTCAGTCCTCGTCACCGGCGCCTCCCGCGGGATCGGCCGCACCACCGCCAGCCTCCTCGCCGCCTCCGGCTGGGACGTCTACGCGGGAGTGCGCCGTGCCGCCGACGGGGAGGACCTGCGGAGCGTCTCGCCCCGCATCACCCCGGTGGTCCTCGACGTCACCGACGCCGAGCAGGTCGCGGCCCTCGCCGAGCAGGTCCCGGCGCTCGACGCCCTCGTCAACAACGCCGGCATCGCCGTGCTCGGCCCGCTCGAGGGCCTTCCGATCGACCAGCTTCGCCACCAGCTGGAGGTGAACGTCGTCGGACAGGTCGCGGTCACCCAGGCGTTGCTTCCCCGCCTGCGCGCGTCCCGTGGCCGGATCGTCTTCACGTCCTCGCTCAGCGGTCGGGTGGTGACACCGCTGAGCGGCGCCTACAACGCGTCGAAGTTCGCACTCGAGGCGGCCGCCGACGCCCTGCGCATGGAGCTGCGCCCCTGGGGCATCCGGGTCTCGCTCGTCGAGCCGGCCCAGGTCGCGACGGACATGTGGCACCGGGCGGACGAGGACGTGGACGCGGCCGAGAGCTCGATGTCACCGGACGCGCAGGAGCTCTACCGCGACCACTTCGCCGGCTTCCGCAAGACGATCCCGCTCTCGCAGAAGATCGCGGCCCCGCCCGAGGACGTCGCCCGCACCATCGAGCGGGCGCTCACCGCCCGCCGGCCCCGCGCCCGCTACGTCGTGGGCCTGGGACCCAAGGCGCAGATGCTGATGAGCAGCGCCTCGCCGACGCCGGTCCAGGACGCCCTGCTGCGCAAGGTGACCGGCGTGCCGCCGCAGCGTTGAGCCCGATGGGCGAAGACCTCCTGCCGCACCCGGCGACCGGCGAGCTGTTCCCGTCGCCCGTGCCACCCGGCACCGGCTGGCCGGGCGACCCGGCCACCGAGGCGACCCCGGTCGCGCGGACGGCCCCGCAGGTGCGCCGGCTCGCTGCTCGGGCTGACCTCGCCGAGCTCGACGCCCGGATCAGCGTGTGTCGTGCCTGTCCACGGCTCGTGGCTTGGCGCGAGGACGTCGCGCACGGCAAGCGCGCGGCGTACGCCGACCAGCCCTACTGGGGCCGGCCGGTCCCCGGCCTCGGCTCCGCGGCGCCGCGCATCCTGGTCGTCGGCCTCGCGCCGGCAGCGAACGGCGCCAACCGCACCGGCCGGCTGTTCACCGGTGACCGCAGCGGCGACTGGTTGTTCGCCTCCCTCCACAGGGTCGGCCTCGCCACCCAGGCGACCAGCGTGCACGCCGCCGACGGCCTCGCGCTCGTGGACACCCGCATGGTCGCGACCGTCCGGTGCGCCCCGCCGCAGAACAAGCCCACGCCCGCCGAGCGCGACGCCTGCTCCCCGTGGATCGAGGCGGAGCTCCGGCTGCTGGAGGAGCACGTCCGGGTGGTGGTGGCCCTCGGCGGCTACGGCTGGGACGCGGCGCTGCGGGCCTACGGCGCGCTCGGCTGGCAGGTCTCCCGACCCAGGCCGAGGTTCGGGCACGGCGCCGAGGCGGTCCTCGTCCGCGAGGGGCGCTCGGTGACCCTGCTCGGCTGCTACCACCCCAGCCAGCAGAACACCTTCACCGGCCGGCTCACCGAGGCGATGCTCGACAACGTCCTCGGCCGCGCTGCTGATCTCGTGAGGCAGGGCTGACAGCCAACAGGGTTCCCTTGCGTTTCGAACATGTGTTCGATAGGATGGGCGCATGGCTTCTCGGGACGCCCTCACCACGGCCACCGCCGCGGTCGAGAGCGTCGCGGGGCTGGCCGGCGTGGAGTGGGATGCGGTCGAGGGCACCGACCTCGTGGAGGCCACCGTCGCCGTGGCGCGGGTCAAGGCGCTCGCTGAGGCCGCGCTCGTCGCCGTCGCGGAGCGGCTCGAGGCCACCGGCGCCTCCGATCAGCTGGGCTGGGCGTCGGCGAAGGACTTCCTGACCCACGTCACCGGGGGTCGCAAGGGTGCTGGGTCGACCTACGTGCGGGTGGCCCGGCAGACCGCCGACCTGCCGCAGGTGCGGTCGGCGATGGCCGCCGGGGAGATCTCCCTGGCCCAGGCCTCGGTGATCGGCGGCCGGGTCGCGACCCTGCCCCACGCACCCGAGCTGCGCACGGCCGCCGCGAGCGCGATGCTCGACCGGGTGGCCGCACGGTCCGCCGACGCCACCGACCTCGACCGCGGCTTCCCCGCCGTGATCAGGGAGCTGGACCCCGACGGGACGCTGCTGCGCGCGGACCTGGACAAGGACAACGCCGACCGCGGCGCCCACCACGCCCGGTTCCTCTCCTTCACCCCCGACACCCTGGGCGGGGTCCGGATCAAGGGCTACGGGTCACTG